>JBHJNQ010000015.1:0-189977 GCA_050330635.1 Acidimicrobiales bacterium
CGGCATCGCCCGGGTCGACGTCGCGGGCCCGGGGTTCCTCAATGTCACCCTCGACGCCGCCGCGGCCGGTGACCTCGCCCGGGTGATCGTCGAGGCGGGCGAGGCGTACGGCCGCAGCAGCGACCTCGCCGGGGTGCGGACCAACCTCGAGTTCGTCTCGGCCAACCCCACGGGACCCATCCACCTCGGTGGGACGCGCTGGGCGGCCGTGGGCGACTCCCTCGGGCGGATCCTCGAGGCGATGGGCGCCGAGGTGACCCGGGAGTACTACTTCAACGACCACGGCGCGCAGGTCGACCGGTTCGCCCGGTCGCTGCTCGCGCGGGCGCACGGCCGCCCTGCGCCCGAGGACGGCTACGGCGGCCAGTACATCGACGAGATCGCCCAGCGGGTCATCGACGGGGCGGCCGCCTCGGGCGATCCGGACCCGCGGACGCTGCCCGACGAGGAGGCGCAGAAGTACTTCGGTGCCCACGGCGTGGAGTTGATGTTCGACGAGATCAAGCGGCAGCTGCACGACTTCGGCGTCGACTTCGACGTGTACTTCAGCGAGACGTCGCTGCACGCGTCGGGCCGGGTGACCCAGGCGATCGAGCGGCTGCGCGGCTCGGACCGGCTGTACGAGGCGGACGGTGCGCTGTGGTTGCGCACGACCGACTTCGGCGACGACAAGGACCGGGTCCTGATCCGCAGCGACGGTGAGGTCACCTACTTCATGCCCGACATCGCCTACCACCGCGACAAGTTCAACCGCGGCGACCTGGTGATCGACATCCTCGGCGCCGACCACCACGGCTACGTGGCTCGCATGAGGGCCGCCCTCCAGGCTCTCGGCTACGCCCCCGACGCCTATGAGGCGATCATCGGCCAGAACGTGAAGCTCCTCCGCCACGGCGAGGAGGTCAAGCTGTCGAAGCGGGCGGGGACGATGATCGAGATCCGCGACCTGATCGACGCCGTCGGCCCCGACGTGGCCCGCTTCGCCTACCTGCTCCAGTCGGTCGACTCCCCCCAGACGCTCGACCTCGACGTGCTCACCGCCCAGGCGGCCGAGAACCCCGTCTTCTACGTGCAGTACGCCAACGCCCGCATCCACTCCCTCGGCCAGCAGGCGACGGAGCGCTCGATCGAGCGGCGCCCCGTGGCCGACGCCGACCTGTCGGTCCTGGTGCACGAGCGGGAGCTCGAGCTCCTGCGGGTCCTGTCGGCCTTCCCCGAGACCCTCGAGCTGGCCCACCGGGAACGGGCACCGCATCGCGTGACGTCGTGGGTCCGGGAGCTGGCCGCCGCCTTCCACGGCTTCTACCGCGACTGTCCCATCCTGCGCACCGACGTCGACCCCGCCGTCCAACAGGCCCGGCTGTGGCTGGCCGAGGGCACCCGCATCGGCCTGGCCATCGGCCTCGACCTGCTCGGTGTCGAAGCCCCGGAGCAGATGTGAGCCCCACCTCCCCACTTCCCTGGTCGCTCCTGTCCGACAACGCCACCATCGGCGACGAGGGCCAGCTCCTCATCGGCGGGTGCGACACCCTGGCCCTGGCGGCCGAGTTCGGCACGCCCCTGTTCGTCTACGACGAGGACCATCTCCGCAGCCGGTGCCGGGAGGCGGCCGAGGCGTTCGGTGGCCGCGCCGTCTACGCCACCAAAGCCTTCCTGTGCCGGGCCATGGCCCGCCTCGCCCACGAGGAGGGTCTCGGGCTCGACGTGGCCACCGGGGGCGAGCTCCACGTGTGCCTGGCCGCCGGGGTCCCCGCCGCCGACCTCGTCCTCCACGGCAACAACAAGTCGGTCACCGAGCTGAGCTACGCCCTCGACGTGGGCGTGGGTCGGATCGTCGTCGACAGCTTCGACGAGCTCGACCGTCTCGACGCCCTCGTCGGTAAGCGTCCCCCGCCGAAGGTCCTGCTGCGCATCACGCCCGGCATCAAGGCCGAGACCCACGACTACATCGCCACCGGCCAGGACGACTCGAAGTTCGGCTTCACCGTCTCCACCGGGGCCGCCGCCGCCGCCGTCGAACGGGCCCGGGCTTCACCCTCGGTCGACCTGGTCGGCATCCACGCCCACATCGGCTCCCAGGTCTTCCGGGTCGACTCGTTCGCCGCCGCCGTCGAGACCGTCGGCGCCTTCGCCAACCCCCTCGGCCTGCCCGAGCTCGTGGTGGGAGGGGGCCTCGGCGTGGCCTACGTCGAGGGGGAGGAGTCGGCCTCGATCTCCCAGTGGGCCAACGTGATCGCCAAGGCGGCGGCCGAGGCCGGCATCACCGCCGAGCTCGGCGTCGAGCCGGGGCGGGCCATCACCGCCGCCGCCGCCACCACCCTCTACACCGTCGGTACGGTCAAGGCCCTGCCCGGCATCCGCACCTACGTCGCCGTCGACGGGGGCATGAGCGACAACCCCCGACCCGTGCTCTACGGGTCGGGCTACGAGATGTTCCTGCCCCGGGCCGTGACCGCCCCCCGCCCCCTGGAGGTCCGCCTCGTCGGTAAGCACTGCGAGTCGGGCGACCTCCTCGTCCGCAACGGGCGGGTCCCCCAAGATCTCACCGTCGGCGACATCGTCGCCACCCCGGTCACCGGGGCCTACGGCCACTCGATGGGCTCGAACTACAACAAGGTGCTGCGCCCCGCCGTCGTGTTCTGCCGGCACGGCGACGCCCGCCTCGTCGTCCGCCGCGAAACCTACGACGACCTGCTTGTCACCGACCTGGGCTGACCCGCGGCCGGGCCAGTCGCTGCGGCTCGGGTCATCGGCCGCCCGCCGTGGGCCCGCGGCTCGGGCCCGGTCGGGTCGCTCCCGGCCCACGCCCGTTCTGGTCGGGTGGTTCCCGGAAACGGGAGCGGGGCCGTGCCAGAACGTCGGCCGATCGTGGCCGGTGCCGGCCGGGGCCGGCCGCTGCGGGTTCTGGCCGGGTGGGTTCCGGGAAACGGGAGCGGGGCCGTGCCAGAACGCCTCCGGACCCCGGCCGGGGGAGGGTGTCAGTCGGTTACGGCGACCGCTTCGATCTCGATGAGCCAGTCGGGGTGGGCCAACGCCGACACACCGACGAGGGTCGAGGCCGGCGGGTTGCCCGCCGGCAGGTGGCGGCCCCGGACCTCGCCGATGACCGCACGCTGCTCGGGCTCGTAGCCGACGACGTAGGTGGTGATCTTCACCACGTCGTCGAACCCGGCCCCGGCGGCGGCGAGGGCCGCCCCGAGGTTGCGCATCACCTGCTCGGTCTGGGCCGCCAGGTCGCCGACGCCGACCGACTCCCCGGCGGCGTCCATGGCGACCTGGCCCGAGATGTAGACGGTGCGGTTGGCCCGCGCCGCCACGACGTGGGTGTAGGCGGGGTTGGCGGCCAGTCCGGGCGGGCTGATGTGCTCGATCGTCGTCATGGCCCGAGTATCGCCTGCCGGGGGGCCGCTCGCCGCCGCCCGCCCGAGAATCCCGCTCGGGCCCGCGGCGGGAGCCAATAGGCTCGACCTTCGTGAGAATCGGACTCCTCGGATGTGGCATCGTCGGCGGCGCGCTGGTCGAGCTGTTGGGCGAACGGCGGGCGGCCATCGCCGCCGCCACCGGCGTCGACCTCGAGCTGGCTCGGGTCGCGGTCCGCAGCATCAGCAAGAACCGCAACGACTCGGTCGACACCAGCCTGCTGACCACCGACACCGAGGGGCTGGTCGACGATCCCACCATCGACGTCGTCGTCGAGGTCATCGGCGGGATCGAACCGGCCCGCACCCTCATCAAACACGCCCTCAAGTCGGGCAAGCCGGTGGTGACCGCCAACAAGGAGCTGCTGGCCAACGTGGGGGCCGAGCTCTACGCCACCGCCGACGCCGCCGGCGTCGACCTCCTGTTCGAGGCGGCGGCGGCGGGGGCGATCCCCATCGTGCGCCCCCTGCGCGAGTCGCTCCTGGGCGAGGACGTGACCGCCATCACCGGGATCCTCAACGGCACCACCAACTACATCCTGACCCGCATGTCCGAGGACGGCGCCGACTACGCCGAGGCCCTCGGCGAGGCCCAGCGACTCGGCTACGCCGAGCGTGACCCGACGGCCGACGTCGAAGGGTTCGACGCCGGAGCCAAGGCCGCCATCATCGCCTCCCTCGCCTTCGGAGCCAACGTGGTGGCGGGCGACGTGTACCACGAGGGTATCTCCGAGATCACCCAGGCCGACATCGCCTTCGCCCGCCGTCTCGGCTACGAGATCAAGCTGCTGGGCATCGCCGAGGCCTTCGGCGACGGCGACGAGCGAGAGATCGGGGTCCGGGTCCATCCGGCCATGGTCCCCGTGTCCCACCCCCTGGCCGCCGTGCGCGACAGCTTCAACGCCGTCTTCGTCGAGGGGTCCTCGGCCGGCGAGCTCATGTTCTACGGCCGGGGGGCCGGCGGCCGCCCCACCGCCAGCGCCGTCCTCGGCGATCTGATCGACGCCGCCACCAACAAGGCCCGGGGTATCCACCAGCCGGTGCCCACCGGGCGGCGGGCCCGGATCCGCCCCATCGACGACCTGTGGAGCGCCTACTACGTCAACATCGACGTCGTCGACTCCCCGGGGGTCCTCGCCGCCGTGGCCGGTGTGTTCGGCCAGCACGGTGTGTCGATCCGGTCGATGGAACAGGAAGACCTCGGAGCCGAGGCCCGCATCGCCTTCGTGACCCATGGCGCCCGGGAACGCAACCTGCGGGCCACCCTCAACGACCTCCGCCAGCTCGACGTGGTGGCGGGGATCCGCAGCGTGCTGCGGGTCGTCGGCGAGTGACGCCCGACCGGTGAGCGTCCGCTACGTCTCCACCCGGGGCGCCGCCCCCGCCCTCGAGTTCCCCGACGTCCTGCTCACCGGGCTGGCCGTCGACGGTGGCCTGTACTGCCCGGAGGTCGTGCCCCCCCTGCCCGACCTCACCGGCCTCGACCCCGTCACCGCCTACGCCGAAGTGGCGACGGCCGTCATGTGGCCCTACGTCGAGGGCACGATCCCGGCCGACGAGTTCGCAGCACTGGTGGCCGCCGCCTACCGACCCTTCCGCCACCCCGCGGTGTGCCCCGTGGTCGGGCTCGGCGACGGCGTCCACCTCCTCGACCTCACCCAGGGGCCGACCCTCGCCTTCAAGGACGTTGCCCTCCAGCTCGTGGGCCGCCTCCTCGGACGCGAGCTGGCCCACCGGGGCGGCAGTGTCGTGGTGATCATGGCCACGTCGGGCGACACCGGCTCCGCCGCCATCGAGGCCCTGGCCGGCCTGACCAACGTGGAGGCCATCGTCCTCCACCCCGAGGGGCGGGTGTCGGAGGTGCAGCGTCGCCAGATGACCACGGTGGCGGCCGACAACATCCACAACCTCGCCGTCGAGGGGACCTTCGACGACTGCCAGGACCTGGTCAAGGCCGCGTTCGGCGACGAGGGGCTCCGCCACCGCCATGGCCTGGCCGCCGTCAACTCGATCAACTGGGCCCGGGTCATGGCCCAGATCGTCTACTACGTGACCGCGGCCCGCACCGTGGCCCCCGACGGCGGCCCGGTCTCCTTCGCCGTCCCCACCGGCAACTTCGGCAACGTCCTGGCCGGCTGGTACGCCAAACGGATGGGCCTCGATGTCGACCGCCTGATCGTGGCCAGCAACCGCAACGACGTCCTGACCCGGTTCTTCGAGACCGGCTGGCTCGAGGCCCGTGACGTGGTCCCCACCCCCAGCCCGAGCATGGACATCCAGATCTCGTCCAATTTCGAGCGCCTCCTGTGGGAGGCCTCCGACCGTGACGGGCCCGCCGTCGCCCGGCTCATCGCCACCTTCCGATCGGAGGGCCGGGTCGAGGTCCCGGCCCCGTGGCGGGCCGTCATCGGGGCCGAGTTCACCGGTGGTCGGCTCGACGACGAGGGGACGATCGCCGAGATGCGCCGTGTCCACGACGACAACGGCCTCCTCGTCGATCCCCACACCGCCATCGGCATCCACGCCGCCCGCACCCTCCGGGGCGACCCGGCGGTGCCCGTGGTCGCCCTGGCCACGGCGGCGCCAGCGAAGTTCGGCGAGGCCGTGGAGCGGGCGGTCGGCCGCCGGCCCGAGCTGCCCCCGTTCCTGGCCGAGCTGTTCCAGCGGCCGGAGCGCTACACCGTGGTGGCCAACGACCCCGCCGCCGTCGCCGAGTACCTCGATGGGCTGGGCGCCCCGACGCCCTGACCACCGCACCGAGGCGTTGGACCGGGAACCGGCGCTGCTAGGGTGTCCCCGACAGGTCGGGGTGGTTCTATTCGGTCGGTGAGGCGGTGCTGTCGCATGGCAGTCTCCGCCAACGCATCGGCGTACCACGACGACAGCCCGGGTTCCCATGCGCCTCTGAGCGCAACCCTAGGTCCAGCATCGGGTCGTCCGAGTTTGAGACGGCCGGTTCTGGAGTCAAGCGTCACCAACTGGCAGGCGGCTGAGCGCCACTGCGAAGCACGGGAGAAGTGCACCCATGAGCGACCAACTGATCGTTGAGCGCGGTGGTCTGGAGAAGAAGGACAAGAGCGAGCTGCAGGCCATCGTGTCCGCTCTTGGCGGCAGCGTGTCGAGCCGGGCCCGCAAAGCCGACCTGATCGACCAGATCATGGAGCTGTCCGGCGCCGCCCTGCCGGGCGCCGACGAGGCCGACGATGTCGCCGGCACCACCGACGACGCCCCTTCGGGTGACCGGTCCCCCGGGGCCAGCCAGGCCGACTCGGGCGGGGCCGACCCCGACGGCGATACGTCGGGCGATGATGACACCTCGGGCGAGGCGTCGGGCCACGCTGACATGTCGAGCGGGGACGACGGTTTGGGTGTCGAGGCAGCCGCCACCACGTCGAGCGGCGCCACGACCGCCGACGTCGCCGACTCCGATCAGGGTGACGACAGCAGGGACGACGAACCAGCGGGACGAGCCCGCCAGGCGACGAGAGACGAGCGCGGCCAGAGCCGACGCCACGGTGGCGGCAACGCGGCCGGTGGCGGCAACGACCGGGGCCGCGGCCGGGGTCGGGGAGTCTCCTCGGCCACATCCGCCCACCCCGTCGGGCCAGACGGTGAGCCCCTGGCCGACTGGGAGGTCGAGATGCTGGCCGACGGCAGCGCCACCGGCGACCGCCAGAACGCCAGGGTCGACAACCGGCGGGGCAACGAGCGCGACAGCGAACGGGGCAACGAACGGGGCAACGAGCGCGACAGCGAACGGGGCAACGAGCGCGGCAATGAGCGGGCCGGCAACCGGAGCGAGGGGCGCAGCGACGCCGGCGGTGGTGGCAGTGGTGGCAGTGGTGGCAGTGGTGGGAGCGCCGGAAACGACAGGAACGACCGGCCCGACCGCCCGAACGAGATCCGGGGGGGCGACGCCAACGGCGTCGGCGACGACGATCCCAACAGCCGGCGCAGCCGGCGCCGGGGCCGAGGCCGGGGCCGGGAGCGCGACGAGGTGGGCAACGAGCCCATCTCCTCCGACCCGGTGCAGGTCGAGGGGTCGCTCGACCTGCGCGACGAGGGTTACGGCTTTCTCCGGGTCGAGGGTTTCCTCCCCAGCAAGGACGATGTCTACGTCTCGGTGAAGCAGGTCCGCCAGTTCGGCCTGCGCAAGGGCGACCACCTCACCGGCCTCAGTCGGCCGGCCAGCCGCAACGAGAAGAACCCCGGCTTCCATCAGATCGACACGGTCAACGGGAAGTCGCCGGACGAGGCCAGGGACCGTCCCCGCTTCGATGACCTCACCCCCCTGTTCCCCGACGAGCGGCTCAAGCTCGAGATGCGGGAAGAACCCCTCAACATGACGACGAGGATCATCGATCTCGTCGCCCCCATCGGCAAGGGCCAACGGGGTCTGATCGTGTCACCGCCCAAGGCGGGCAAGACGACGATCATGAAGGACATCGCCCGGGCCATCGAGACCAACAACCCCGAGGTCGTGCTGATCGTCCTCCTCGTCGACGAGCGGCCCGAGGAGGTGACCGACATGCGTCGCCACCTCCGCAACGGCGAGGTTGCGGCCTCCACGTTCGACCGCCCTCCAGAGGAGCACTGCGCCGTCGCCGAGCTGACGATCGAGCGGGCCAAGCGACTGGTCGAGGCCGGCGAGGACGTCGTCCTCATCGTCGACGGCATCACCCGCCTGGCTCGCGCCTACAACCTGACGGCACCCCAGACCGGGCGGGCCATGTCGGGCGGCCTCGACGCCGGCGCCCTCTACCCACCCAAGCGGTTCTTCGGCGCAGCCCGCAACCTGGAGGAAGGTGGCTCGCTCACCATCCTGGCCACCGCCCTGGTCGAGACCGGTTCCCGCATGGACGAGGTCATCTTCGAGGAGTTCAAGGGCACCGGCAACATGGAACTCCGCCTCGACCGCCGCCTGGCCGAGAAGCGGATCTTCCCCGCCATCGACATCGATGCCTCTTCCACCCGCCACGAGGAGCTGCTGTTCGACGCCAAGCAGCTCCAGCAGGCGTGGAAGCTGCGGCGTGTCGTGTCCGGCATGGCCGAGGAGGGCAGCGCCGCGGCCGGCATCGAGATGCTGGTCGACCGGTTGAAGGCGTTCAAGACCAACGACGATTTCCTGGCCGAAATCGCCAAGGCCCCGTCGGTTTGACGGGGCGAACAGGCAGACTGGAGAGGTTATGAAGGCTGAGATCCACCCCGAGTATCGCCCGGTCGTGTTCATGGACGCGGCCGCCGAGTTCTCGTTCCTCACGAAATCGACGATCGAGACCAACGATACGATCGAGTGGGAGGACGGCAACACCTATCCGTTGGCCAAGGTCGAGATCTCCTCGGCCAGCCACCCGTTCTTCACCGGTCAGATGAAGATCGTCGACACCGCCGGCCGGGTCGAGCGCTTCGAGCGTCGCTATGGCGGCCGCCGGCGCACCAAGTAGAACCGGCGTCGATCCTCTCGGTCGGCCCGCTCGACCGTCGGACCTTCCGCTGACCACTCCACGGTGCCGGACGACAACACCGCGCTCAACGAGATCCGCCTCCGGGCCCTCGCCCGCGCCTGCGGCATCGATGCGTCGCTCGAGTTCGACCGCGTCGTCGGCGCCGGCCAGGCCGGCCCCGGTGGCCCCGCCGTCTACCTCGCCGGTGACGGGCGGGCCCTCGGCCCGGCCCTGCGCTGGGCCGCGTCGCGGGGCGCCCCGCGCCTCGAGCTCCTGGCTCTCGCCGCCGCCGGCGACCTCGCTCGCCGGGCGGCCCTGCTCGCCTCCGGGCCCGGGCCCATCGTCACCGTGTGGCGCGTCGAGGGAGCCGAGGTCTCGCCGGCCCGGCCGGCACCGGTGGCTACCCCGCCGGTGCTGCCCGCTGCCCACTGGGCCCTGGCCGGGGTCATGACCGAGGCCGGGGCCCGACCGGTCGACGACCACGGGCTCCTGGTGGCCGAGGTCGCCGGCCTGGAGGTGGGCCGGGTGGTGGAGGGCGATCACGGCCCCACGATCGACGTCGGCGTCGGTCAGGCCGATCGCGAGCTCAGCCAGTTGATCCACCACGACGACGACCCGGGCCAGGGGCTGCGTCGCGTCATCGGTGCCGTCGCCGCGCACCGCCGCTCCGGCAGCCACCACCCCCTGACCCGGCTCGCCCGCCAGCGGTGGCTCCGTTCCGTCGTGGTCGACGATCCGTCCCTCGTGGGGGCCGAGCGCCTCGACCCCCTCGTTCCGCTGCGACCCCGCCGCCACCTCGATCCCCGGCAGCCCTCGGCCGCCGCCGGTCACCGGGCCGACGGCACCCCGCTGGTCGTGGTGGCCGCCGCCGGTATCGATCTCGACCTCGTGCCCGAGGCCGCCGACTACCGCCAGCGTTGGAACCCGGAGGCCGAGCTCCTCCTCGTCATGCCCGAGCGTGACGTCACCCTTTCGAGCGGGCTCGTCGATCGGGTGCCCCGGTGCCGGGCCGAGGCCGTGGCCGAGCCGTGGGCCGCCCCCGGCGGCCCACGACGCTGATGGCGACGCCCATGCTCGACCGGCTCGACACGCTGGTCCGGGAGCACCGCGAGCTGGAGGCCCGCCTGGCCGACCCCCGGATCGCCGAGGACAACGCCCGCTACATCGAGCTGACCCGCCGCTACGCCGCCCTGTCGGAGATCGTGGCCGTCGGCGCCAGGCTCCGCCGGCGCGTCGACGACGTGGAGACGGTGAAGCTCCTGCTCGACGAGGCCGACCCGGCGGAACGGGAGGAACTGCGGGGCGAGGCCGTCGAGGCCGAGGCCGACATCGCTCGCCTGGAGGACGAGCTCAAGTTCCTGCTGCTGCCCAAGGATCCCAACGAGGGCCGGAACGTCATCGTCGAGATCCGGGGGGCCGAAGGGGGGGAGGAGGCCAACCTCTTCGCCCGCGACCTCTACGAGATGTATCGCGCCTTCGCCACCGAGCAGGGCTGGAAGCTCGAGGTCCTCGGCTCGTCGGCCTCCGACCTCGGCGGCTTCGACGAGATCACGTTCGTCCTGCGGGGCGACGGGGCGTGGACGAGGATGAAGTTCGAGGCCGGTCCCCACCGGGTCCAGCGGGTACCGGTGACCGAGTCGCAGGGCCGGATCCACACGTCGTCGGCCACCGTCACCGTCCTGCCCGAGGCCGACGAGGTCGACATCGAGATCGATCCCAACGACCTCCAGGTCGACACGTACCGCTCATCGGGGGCGGGCGGCCAGCACGTCAACACCACCGACTCGGCGGTCCGTATGACCCACCTGCCGACCGGGCTCGTCGTCAGCATGCAGGACGAGAAGAGCCAACTCCAGAATCGGGAACGGGCCCTCAAGGTGCTCCGGTCGCGGCTGCTGCGGCTCGAGGAGGAGCGCCAGGCGGCCGACGCCTCGGCCGCCCGCCGGGGCCAGACCGGCTCGGGGGGACGGTCGGAGAAGATCCGCACCTACAACTTCAAGGAGAACCGTGTCACCGACCACCGCCTCGGGCTGACCCTCCACCGTCTCGACCGGATCCTGGCTGGTGAGCTCGACGACATCAGCGACGCCCTGGTCCAGGACGAGCGCAGCCGCCAGCTCCAGCGCGAGGGCGACGGCGACGACCGGTGAGCCACGACCGGTGAGCGACGACAGATGAGCCACGATCGGTGAGCGACGACAAGGGGACCGCAGCCGCCGATCCCGCTGCCGGCGACCAGGAGGCCGACGACGATCTGGCGGGGACGGTGCCGTGGGGCGACCTGGCCGACGAGGTCGCCGGGCGGCTCCGCCTCGGCGGTGTCGACGAGGCCGACCGTCATGCCCACCTCATCGTCATGCGGGCGTGCGGGGCCGACGGCGGTGAGTGGCTGACGGTGTCACGGCAGCCGGCGACCGTCCGGGGCGTCGCCGCCGTCGACGCCATGATCGCCCGCCGCCTGCGGGGCGAGCCCCTCCAGTACGTGCTGGCGGAGTGGAGCTTCCGTCATCTCGACCTCTACGTCGACCATCGGGTGCTCATCCCCCGCCCGGAGACCGAGGTGGTGGCCGGCCTGGCCCTCGACGAGCTGCGCCGGGTCGAGGCCGAGGGAGGACCGGTGGTGGCCGCCGATCTGGGCACGGGCTCCGGTGCCATCGGCCTGTCGCTCGTGACCGAGCATCCTCGGGTCGAGGTGTGGCTCACCGACGTGTCGGCCGCCGCCCTCGCGGTGGCCAGGGCCAATCTGGCCGGCACGGGCCTGGCGGGAGGCCGGTGCCGGGTGGCCGAGGGATGGTGGTTCGACGCCCTCCCGGCCGGGCTGGCCGGCGGCCTGGCCGTTGTCGTCGCCAACCCGCCCTACGTCGCCGACGACGACGTCCTCCCCCCCGTCGTCGCCGACTGGGAGCCCCCCGAAGCCCTGTTCGCCGGTCCGGCCGGCACCGAGCACGTCGACCACCTGGTCGAGACCGCCCCCGGATGGCTCGCCCCTCGTGGGGCCCTGGTGCTGGAGATGGCCCCCGACCAGACGGGCCCGGTGGCCGAGCGGGCCGCCGCCCGCTTCGCCGAGGTGGTCGTCGAGCGCGACCTGACCGGTCGGGCGCGCGCCGTCGTGGCCCGCCGGCCAAAGTGGCGGGCGATCAAACCACAGCCGGATGGTAATCGCCGGTACTAGGGTGCTGTCACCGGGGATCGGAGGGACACCGTGTTCGGATTCAACGACAAGCTCGACCCGGAGTGGCTGGCCACGGTCGGCTTCTTCGAGGGCTTCGGCCCGGATGAGCTGGCCGCTGTAGCCTCGCTGGGGGAGCGGGTCGACGTCGACGCCGGGGTGGAGCTGATCGACCAGGGACGGGTGGGCGACCACTGCTACATCATCGTGACCGGCACCGCCGCCGTCCGCATCCGGGACGAGTTCGTCACCACCGTCGGCCCGGGAACCATGGTGGGGGAGATGGCCCTCGTGGAACACCGGCCCCGCAACGCCACCGTCGTCGCCGAGACCCCGATGACCCTCGTGTCCTACGACACCAAGGCCTTCGGCAAGCTCCTGGCCAGGAGCCCCAAGGTCCACGACCGGGTGATGGCCATGCTCCGGCAGCGGCTGGCGCAGAACGAGTCGCGCCACGACGCCGGCGACGGGGGCGCACGCCAGGGCCGCTAGCCTTGAGATTCGCTCTGCGCCCGACCGCGTCCCCCATCTGATCGGAGCACCCATGCGTCTCGTGGTGGGATCTGACCACGCCGGCTTCCACCTCAAGGAGGAGCTGGCCCGGCACCTGCGGACTGCGGGTCACGACATCACCGACGTCGGCACCGCCGACACCGCCTCCGTCGATTACCCCGACTTTGGAGCCGCTGTCGGGCGGGCCGTGGTCGCCGGCGACGGGGAGCTGGGGGTGGCGGTGTGTGGCAGCGGCATCGGGATCGCCATCTCCGCCAACAAGGTGCCGGGGGTGCGGGCGGCCACCGTCCACGACGTCACGTCGGCCCGGATGAGCCGGGAGCACAACGACGCCAACGTCGTCTGCTTCGGCGCGCGCTTCACCGGCGTCCAGGTCGCCCTCGACGCCCTCGACGCCTTTCTCGGTGCCACCTTCGCCGGCGGCCGCCACAGCCGCCGGGTCGACAAGATCACCGCCCTCGACCAGCCGACCTGCTGATCCCGCTACAACCCCAAGGAGACCCCCGTGCCCTGGCCATCCATCGTCGATGCCGACATCGATCGCCTGATCATCGCCGAGACCGAGCGGCAGAACAGCGCGCTGCAGCTCATCGCGTCGGAGAACTTCGCCTCGCCGGCGGTGATGGCCGCCACCGGGTCGGTGTTCACCAACAAGTACTCCGAGGGCTACCCCGGTCGCCGCTACTACGGCGGCAACGAGGTCGTCGACGAGGTCGAGGAGCTGGCCCGCCAGCGGGCGTGCCGCCTGTTCGGAGCCGAGCACGCCAACGTGCAGCCCCACTCGGGAGCGAACGCCAACATGGCAGTGTACCAGGCGGTTCTGGAGCCGGGCGACACGGTGCTCGGCCTCCGTCTCGATCACGGGGGCCACCTCACCCACGGATCGCCCGTCAACGCCTCCGGATTGACCTACAACTTCGTGAGCTACGGATTGACGGAGAGCGACGAGCGGATCGACATCGACCAGGTCGAGAAGCTGGCCCGGGAACACGAGCCGAAGCTGATCGTGACGGGGGCCACGGCCTACCCCCGCATCATCGACCCCGCCCCGTTCCGGGCCGTGGCCGACGCCGTGGGTGCCCTCCTGATGTTCGACGCCGCCCACATCGCCGGCCTCATCGTCGGTGGCGTCCATCCCAACCCGGTCGAGGTGTCCGACATCGTCACCTTCACCACCCACAAGACCTTGCGGGGCCCCCGCGGCGGCTGCATCCTGAGCACCGCCGAGCTGGCCGCCGCCATCGACAAGGCGGTCTTCCCGGGCCAGCAGGGCGGCCCCCAGGAGCACTCGATCGCAGCCAAGGCCGTGGCCTTCGCCGAGGCCGCCACCGACGATTTCGCCGCCTATGCCCGCCAGATCGTGGCCAACGCCGGAGCGCTGGCGGCCTCGCTGGCCTCCCACGGGTTCCGGCTCGTGTCGGGCGGCACCGAGAATCACCTCCTTCTCGTCGATCTGCGCCCGTTCGACGCCGACCTCACCGGCAAGGAGGCCCAGAGCGTCCTCGACGAGGCCGGGATCACCTGCAACCGCAACGCCATCCCCGACGATCCCCGTTCGCCGTTCGTCACATCGGGTCTGCGCCTCGGTACCCCGGCAGTCACCACCCAGGGGATGACCGAGAGCGACATGGCCGAGGTCGGCCGTCTCATCGCCGACACCCTGCGCCACCGCGACGACCCGGCCGCGGTGGCCGCCATCCGGGAGGAGGTGCGCCGGCTGTGCACCCCGTTCGCCCCCTACGCCTCGTGAGCGCGGTCTCGTGACCGCCACCACGGTGTAGCGTCCAAGGGTGACCGTGTTGGCGCCCTCAGCATCGCCGCTGAGCCGTGGGTCCGGGCCCGGATGAGGGCCGGATGAGGGCCGGGCTCGGCTCACACCTCCTCGTCGCTCTGGTGGCCGGCCTGGTCACGGTGGCGACGGTCCCGCTCTTCACCGCGCTGTCGCGTCGCTTCGGCTTCATGGTCGAGCCCGACGCCCGTCGAATGCACGACCGCCCCACCGCCACCCTGGGGGGTGGGGCCATGTACGTGGGCTTCGTGGCGGCCTTCGTCGTGGCCTGGCTCGGCGGCGCCTTCGATGCGTCGTTCCGGGGCTCGACCGAGCCGTGGGCCGTGCTGGTGGCGGCCACCGTGGCCTACGGGGTCGGCGTCCTCGACGACATCCGGGATCTGTCGGCGCCGGCCAAGATCGCCGGGATGTGGCTGACGGCGGCCGTGTTGGCCGTCGGTGGCGTCAGCATCATCTGGTTCCGGATCCCCTTCCTCGAGGTGTTCGTGTTGCCGTACGACCTCGCCTTCGTCGCCACCGTGGTGTGGGTCCTCGGCATGGCCAACGCCGTGAACTTCATCGACGGCCTCGACGGTCTGGCCGCCGGCATCGTCGGCATCGGGGCCACCGCCTTCCTGCTCTACGGGCTCCGCCTGGGTGAGGTCGACCTCCTCCTGGAGGGCAACCCCGGACCCCTGGTGGCGGCCATGGTCCTCGGGGTGTGCCTCGGGTTCCTGCCGTGGAACGTGTACCCCGCCCGGATCTTCATGGGTGACGGCGGCAGCCTGCTGCTCGGGACCCTGATGGCGGCATCCACCATGGCCGTCGGCGGCCGCACCCCGGACCCCTTCAGCGGTCAGACCTTCTTCTTCTACGCCCCCCTCGCCATCCCTCTCGTCATCCTCGGGGTCCCGGTGCTCGACACCGCCTTCGCCATACTCCGCCGGGCCCGTGGCGGGCGGGGGCTGGCCACCGCCGACAAGGATCACCTCCACCACCGCCTGGTCCGCCTCGGCCACGGTCACCGCCGGAGCGTGTGGATCCTGTGGGCGTGGACGGCGTTGCTGTCGGCCTTCGTCCTCTACCCGACCTACAACGAGGGCCAGGGCGACGCCATCGTACCCCTGGGCGTCGGGGCCGCCGCCCTCGTGCTGGTGACGCTGTTCCAGCCGGGCACGCCCCGGCGCCGGGTCGCCGACCCGTCCGGGCGTCACTCCCCCGACGGGGCGGTGGTCTCCGACGTCGCTCCCGAGCCCGCTGATGCGACGGTGGTCTCCGACGTCGGACCCGAGCGGGCTGCTGTGCCGCGCCGACCGGCACCCGGGCCGGCGGCGGCAACCGAGCCCACCGGCGGTGGGCAAACTCGCCCGCCACCGCCCGAGCCGGTAGCCGGTCCGGGCGCCCCGGCAGCCGAGGTCATCGACGCACGACGGTCGCCCCCCGACGGTGGCGTCGGGCCGGCCCCCAACGGGGCCGACCACGACGTTGGCCGGCGGTCGCCGCCGTCCCCCCGCCGGGGGGCGGGTGCGGTGCGCTCGCCGGGCTGAGCGGTGGCCGGCGCCGGCCCGTTCGGTTCGTCTGGCCCGAACGGCCCGGTCCTGGGGTGAACCGTCGCTGTCGAAGGTTGCGAACCACTGCTCCCGCTCCCTATGGTTCCGGAGCGTGACGGGGCGAGTGGACCCCGGACGTCCACGCGAGAGCCAACGTGAACAGACACCGAAGTCGCCTCATCGAGCATGCCAATCAGTCCGTCGGTAGCTACGAGCTCGCTCTCTCCGCCGTTGTCTTCGGCCTTCTCGGGTGGTGGCTCGACGGTCGGCTCGGCATCACGCCGGTGCTGATGATCACGTTCACCCTCCTCGGCTTCGTCGGCTCGGCGGTGTCGGTGTACTACCGCTACCGGGCCGAGATGGCGCGGCTGGCGGCCGAGACCGAGACCTTGCGCAGGGCGGCCGAGTGACGGCCGGCAACGACCCGGCCGGCCAGCGACTGGCCGGGCCGTCGCCGGCGTCGGAGGTCGCCCGCGACATGGTGCTGCGCGGCCTATGGCTGTTTCCGGTCGGCGTGACCGTCGGCGCCGTCATCGACGGCTTCGCCGGCGCCGTCTCCGTCTGCTACGCCATCGTGCTCGTGCTGGCGAACTTCCTGCTGGCCGCCTACCTGCTGGCGTGGGCCGCCCGCATCTCCTTCGCCCTGGTGGCCTCCGTCGCCCTCGGCGGCTACGTGCTCCGGCTCGGCCTCATCTTCGCCGCCGTCTGGGTGGTGAAGGACGCCTCGTGGGTCAGGATCGTGCCGCTCGGCATTACGATCATCGTCACCCACCTGGGGCTGTTGTTCTGGGAGCTGCGATTCGTCGCCGCCTCGTTCGCCCATCCCGGTCTGAAACCATCCTCCGACGGCTCGCGGTCAGCCGCCGGATCCCGATAACCGCAAGGAGCCCGCTCCGGTGTTCGCCCTCGAGTTCCCCCCGATCGAGAATCTCGTCGAATGGCCCGCCTACTTCGGCGAGGACACGCTCTTCGCCTTCAACAAGATCGGGCTGATCAGCATCCTGGCGCTGCTCATCCCCTCGGTGTTCTTCCTTCTGGCCAAGAAGGACATGGTGCCCCGCGGGATCCAGAACCTGGTCGAGTCGACGATCGGGTTCGTCGAGAAGCAGGTGGTGATGGCCGCCATCGGCCCCGACGGGATGAGGTACCTGCCCCTGCTGCTCACCATGTTCCTGTTCGTCTTCTTCGGCAACATCTTCGAGGTCATCCCCACCTTCCACATGCCGGCCAACGCCCGCATGGCCAACCCCATGTTCCTGGCCCTCGTGACCTGGGTGACGTTCGTCGGGGTGGGTGTCAGGCATCACGGCCTCGACTACTTCAAGGGAGCCCTGTTCCCACCGGGGGTACCCAAGCCGCTCTACATCCTCGTCACCCCGATCGAGTTCCTCTCGACCTTTGTCCTCCGGCCCTTCGGTCTCGCCGTCCGTCTCTTCGCCAACCTGCTCGCCGGCCACATCCTGCTGGTCACCTTCGGCGTGCTGTGCATCACCCTGTGGCAGGCCTCGGCCCTGATCGTCGTGCTCCCGTTGAGTTTCGGCATGCTCGTCGCCCTCACCGGCTTCGAGATCATGGTCTCGTTCCTCCAGGCCTTCGTGTTCGCCCTGCTGACCGCGGTCTACATCAACTCGTCGCTGCACCCGCACCACTGATCACCCGCCACCGATGGTGCCGCCGACCCATCCCGTTCCGTTCTTGCCCTCGGGCAGCCAACAGCAAGATCTCCGCAGTAGCGGGGAACCAACACAGGAGAACAGCAACCAATGAGCGTCCTCGCTATGGCAACCGATGTCCTCGAGCTTGCCCAGGACATTACTGCTGACGATCAGAAGGCGGCATCGGCCGCCTCCGGCGCCGGTCTGGCCTACGGCCTGGCCGCCATCGGCCCCGGCATCGGCATCGGTTACCTTGTCGGTCAGGCCGTTCAGGCCATGGCCCGCCAGCCGGAAGCCGCCGGCCAGGTCCAGACCACGATGTTCCTCGGCATCGCCTTCACCGAGGCTCTCGCCCTCATCGGCTTCGTCGTGTTCATCCTCCTCAAGTTCGCCTGAGGAGACGATCGTGCTGTACGCCCTGCTCACCGCAACCGACGACGAGGTCAACGGCGCCGAGTCCGTCACCAATCCGATCCTGCCCGAGTGGTCGGAGATGGTGTGGGGCGCTCTGGCCTTCACCGCGCTCTACCTGCTCGTGAGGTACGTGTTCCTGCCGTCGGCCACGCGTGTCATGAACGACCGGGAGGCGACGATCCGCGCCGATCTCGACGCCGCCGAGGCCGCCCGAGCCCGGGCGGTGACGGTGTCGGCCGAGGCCCAGGACCAGCTGGCCGGCGTACGGGCCGAAGCAGCGGCGATCATCGAGGCCGCCCGAGCCGAGGCCGAGGCCGAGCGCGAGCGCTTGGTCGGTCGGGCCGAACGCGAGGTCCAGGCCATGCGTGAGCTGGCCGAGTCCGAGGTCGAGCGTGAACGGGCCGCCGCCCTGGCTTCGATCCGGCCCGAGGTAGCTCTGCTCGCGGTGTCCGCTGCATCCAAGGTCATGGAGCGGCAGGTCGACCGGGCCAGTGCCTCTCCCATCATCGACCGCTTCCTGAACAACCCGAACTGAGGACGTGATGCTGTACCTTTTCGCAGCGGAGGGACCGAACGGTCGCCACATTCCCGGCGACGTCAACGAGGTGTACTGGGGGAGCCTGGCCTTCGTCGTGATCGTCGCTGTCCTCGTTCGCTTCGCCGGCGCCCCGGCGACCAAGGCGTTCCGCGCTCGCACCGAGCGCATCGAGGCCCAGCTGGCCGACGCCCGGGCCGAGCGCAACGCCGGCGAGGCGGCGTTGACCGCCACCTCGGCCGAGCTGCCCGATGTGAGCGAGGAGGAGGCCCGGATCCGCGACGAAGCGGTCGAGGCCGCGGCCCGCGTCAAGGCCGACATGATCAACCGGGCCCAGGCCGAGGCCGACGCCGTCCGGACACGCGGCGCCGGTGAGGTCGAGAACTACCGCCGCCAGGCCATCGCCGACCTGACGGCCGAGGTGGCCCGGATGACCAGGGATTCGGCCGAGGCCGTGGTCGTCAACAGCCTCGACGACCAGGTCCACGCCGACCTGCTCGAGTCCTACATCAGCCGGGTGGAGCAGACCTCGTGAACCGGTCCTGCATCACCCCGGAGCCAGGAGAGAACCGACATGTCTGACCGGATCGACGGCTACGCCAACGCCCTGCTCGCCGTGGCCAGGGCCGAGGGCAGCGTCGACGGCACCCGTGCGGAGCTGATCGACGTCGCCCGCGCCGTCGCCGCCAACGACGAGCTGCGCTCGTCGCTGAGCAACAACCTCCTGCCGGCGGCGGTGCGGGGCCAGATCGTCGACGACATCCTGGCCAACAAGACCTCCAACACCACCCGGGCTCTTGTGGGGATGATCGTCAGCGCCGGGCGGGGTGGTGAGCTCGGCGCCATCGTCGAGTCGTTCGCCAACCAGTCGGCCCAGGGTGGCAGCCGATCCGCTGTCGTTCGCAGCGCCGTGCCGCTCACCGACGACCAGAGGCGGCGCCTGACGTCCGCCCTGAGCGCCCGGGCCGGCGGCCCGGTCGAGCTGCAGACCATCATCGATCCCACCGTGGTCGGTGGGGCCGTCACGACGATGGGCGACACCGTCATCGACGGCTCGCTCCGCAACCGTCTCAACCAGATGCGCGACGCCGTCTAACACCGCCCTCGCGACCCGTTCAGCCACCACCCGAGACACGTCCCGAGAAGAGAGAACCAGATGGCACTGTCCTTCGATCCGGCCCAGATCGCCGACGCACTGCGCAAGAACCTCGACAGCTTCCAAGCCGATGTGAAGAGCAAGACCGTGGGCCGGGTGGCCGAGGTCGGTGACGGCATCGCCCGCGTCAGCGGACTGCCCGATGCGTCGGTCAACGAGATGCTCCGTTTCCAGGACGGCACGATCGGCCTCGCCCTCAACCTCGACGAGGACACGATCGGGGCGGTGGTGCTCGGCAGCGTCGACCACATCGAGGAGGGCCAGTCGGTCGAGGCCACGGGCGACATCCTGTCGGTGCCCGTCGGCGACGGCGTGATCGGTCGGGTCGTCAACATGCTCGGCGTGCCGATCGACGGCAAGGGCCCGCTCACCGACGTCCAGACCCGCCGCATGGAGATCCAGGCTCCGGGCATCACCGGCCGGCAGCCGGTACACGAGCCACTCCAGACCGGCATCAAGGCCGTCGATTCGCTGATCCCGATCGGGCGGGGCCAGCGGGAGCTCATCATCGGCGACCGCAAGACCGGCAAGACCACCGTCGCCATCGACACGATCCTGGCCCAGAAGGGCCTGGGCGTGAAGTGCATCTACGTCGCCATCGGCCAGAAGGGATCGACGGTGGCCCAGACAGTGGCCCTGCTCGACGAGCACGGGGCCATGGACTATACGGTGGTCGTGGTCGCTCCCGCCTCCGACCCGGCGCCGTTCAAGTTCCTCGCCCCCTACGCCGGGTGTGCCATGGGCCAGCACTGGATGGAGAACGGTCAGCACGCCCTCGCCATCTACGACGACCTCTCCAAGCAGGCCGAGGCCTACCGCCAGGTGTCGCTGCTGCTCCGGCGGCCCCCGGGCCGCGAGGCGTACCCCGGCGACGTGTTCTACCTCCACAGCCGCCTGCTGGAGCGGGCGGCCAAGCTCTCCGACGCCAACGGCGCCGGTTCCCTGACCGCCCTCCCGGTCATCGAGACCAAGGCCGGTGACGTCTCGGCCTACATCCCCACCAACGTGATCTCGATCACCGACGGGCAGATCTTCCTCCAGGACGACATGTTCAAGTCGGGCATCCGTCCCGCCGTCGACGTTGGCATCTCGGTGTCCCGGGTCGGTTCGGCGGCCCAGATCAAGGCGATGAAGAACGCCGTCGGCACGCTCAAGTCCGACCTCCAGCAGTTTCGCGACCTGGCCGCCTTCGCCGCCTTCGGTTCCGATCTCGACGCCGTGTCCCAGGCCCAGCTCGACCGGGGCTACCGCCTCACCGAGCTGCTGAAGCAGGGCATCAACGCCCCGGTGCCGGTCGAGGAGCAGGTGATCGTCCTCTACGCCGGCACCCGCGGCTACCTCGACAAGGTGGCGGTCGGCGACGTGCAGCGCTACGAGATCGAGCTGCTCGAGTGGTTCCACGCCCGTCACGGCGACGTGTTGGACAGCATCCGCGCCAACGGCACCGTGCCGGACGAGGAGGCGTTGGAGGCGGCCATCGGGGCCTTCACCGACCAGTTCGTCGGCTCGGGGGACGGTGTCCACGAACCCGACCCGAAGGCCCAGGGTACGGCGACGTCGGCCGTGGTCGACGCCTCGAACACCCTGCCGGAAGAAGACATCAGCCGAGTGAAGGACTGATCCCCCATGCCGGGTGGAGCCGAACGCATCCTGCGCCGTCGAATCGGGACGGTGAGCAACACCAAGAAGATCACCCGCGCCATGGAGCTGATCTCCGCCACCCGGGTGTCGCGCGCCCAGGATCGGGCCCGTTCGGCCCGGCCCTACGCCGAGCTTCTCACCGGCGTGATCGAGGATCTGGCGGCCGGCGGAGCCGAGGTCGACCATCCCCTGCTTCGTCAGGTGGACAACGTCGAGCGGGTGGCGTTCGTGATCTGCGCCGCCGATCGGGGTCTGGCCGGGCCGTACAACGCCTCGGTGACCCGCACCGCCGAACGTGAGATCCAGGCCCTGCGGGCCGAGGGCGGCGACTACCGGATCCTCGCCATCGGACGGAAGGTCACCGACTACTTCCGGTTCCGGGGGTACGCCATCGACACGTCGTACTCGGGGTTCACCGACAACCCGTCCTACGATGACGCCCGCGAGATCGCCCGCCGGGTCCGCCATCTGTTCGACAACGGCGAGGTCGACCAGGTCGAGCTGATCTACACCGAGTTCGTGAGCATCGGCACCCAGCGGCCCGTCGTCCGCCGGTTCCTGCCGCTGGAGCCCACGTCGGTGCTGGCCACCGCCGGCCGGGGCCAACAGGAGGCCCTCGCCGGCTACTCGTTCGAACCGTCGCCCGAAGGAGTGTTGGAGGATCTCCTGCCCCGCTACGTCGAAGCCCGTCTCCTGGCTGCCCTGCTCGATGCTGCGGCGTCCGAGCACGCCAACCGTCAGCGGGCCATGAAGGCGGCGACCGACAACGCCGAGGAGCTGATCGTGAAGCTGTCCCGGGCCATGAACCGGGCTCGCCAGGAGTCGATCACCACTGAGATCATGGAGATCGTCGGTGGCGCCGAGGCCCTCGGCGGCCGTGCCGACGACGCCGCCGAGCCACCCCAGCCCCTGCCGCCGGCCTGAGGCCGGACCCACCCCACCCGACCCATGAGCGCCACGTTCGCCAGAAGCCCAGGAGCAATCACCGATGACAGCCACTGAACCCCAACTCAAGGAGGGCCGGATCGTCGCCATCGCCGGCCCGGTGATCGACGCCGAGTTCCCGTCCGGGGCGCTCCCGGAGATCAATCAGGCGGTGGAGTTCGATGTGGTCGTCGACGGCGTCTCGACGACCGTCATGGCCGAGGTGGCCCAGCACCTCGGCGGCAGCCGGGTCCGAGCGGTCGCCCTGAAGCCGACCGATGGTCTGCGGCGGGGCCAGTCCGTGCGCAACCTGGGTCACGGCATCCAGGTCCCGGTCGGTGACGTCACCCTCGGTCACATCTGGAACGTGATCGGCGAGCCCCTGGACGTGCCGATCGACGAGCTCGACATCACCACCCGGTGGGAGATCCACCGCCCCGCCCCCTCGTTCGACTCCCTCGAGCCGACCAAGCAGGTCCTCGAGACCGGCATCAAGGTCATCGACCTCCTCACCCCCTACCTCCAGGGCGGCAAAATCGGCCTCTTCGGTGGGGCCGGCGTGGGCAAGACGGTGCTCATCCAGGAGATGATCACCCGCGTCGCCTCCAACCACGGCGGTGTGTCGGTGTTCGCCGGGGTCGGCGAGCGCACCCGTGAGGGCACCGACCTGTTCCTGGAGATGGGCGAGACGATGATGGGCGACGGGGTCACCCCCGTGCTGGCCAAGGCCGCCCTCGTGTTCGGCCAGATGGACGAACCGCCGGGCGTGCGGCTGCGGGTCGCCCTGTCGGCCCTGACCATGGCCGAGTACTTCCGTGACGTCCAGGGCCAGGACGTGCTGCTGTTCGTCGACAACATCTTCCGCTTCGTCCAGGCCGGATCGGAGGTGTCGACCCTGCTGGGACGGATGCCCTCGGCCGTGGGCTACCAGCCCACCCTGGCCGACGAGATGGGCGAGCTGCAGGAGCGGATCACCTCGACCGGCGGCCGCTCGATCACCTCCCTGCAGGCGGTGTACGTGCCGGCCGACGACTACACCGACCCGGCACCGTTCACTACCTTCACCCACCTCGACGCCACCACCGAGCTGAGCCGTGACATCGCCGCCCTCGGGATCTACCCCGCGGTCGATCCGCTGGCGTCGACCTCCAGCATCCTCGCCCCCGAGGTGGTGGGAAGCCGCCACTACAACGTGGCCCGCCAGGTCCAGGAGATCCTCCAGCGGTTCCGGGAGCTGCAGGACATCATCGCCATCCTCGGTCTCGACGAGCTGTCGGAACAGGACCGCATCACCGTCGACCGGGCCCGCAAGGTCCAGCGGTTCCTGTCGCAGCCCATGTTCGTGGCCCAGGTGTTCACCGGCCTCCCCGGCGTGTTCACCCCCGTGGAGGAGACGATCGACAGCTTCGAGGCGCTCGTCACCGGCGAGCTCGACGACCTACCCGAACAGGCCTTCCTGAACGTGGGTGGCGCCGACCAGGCCCGGGAGAAGGCCGAACAGCTCCGCCGTTCGGCCGGGTCCTGATGGCGATCCAGGTCGAGTTCGTCTCCCCCGAGAGTACCCTCTACTCCGGGGAGGCCACCCAGGTGGTGGCGCGGACCCGGGGCGGGGGTGAGATCGCCTTCCTGTCGGGCCACGAGCCGTTCATCGGCAGCCTCCTGACCTGCGAGGTGCGGGTCACCGAGGTCGGGGGGACGGCCCGCCGTTTCGCCGTACGTGGCGGGTTCGTGTCGGTTTCTGGCACGATGAGCGACACGAAGCTCACCGTGTTGTCCGACGCGGCCCAAGCGGCCGAGGAACTGGATCGTGACGTGCTGGAGGCCGAGTTGGCCGCCGCCGAGCAGGCCCTCCAGGCCGATGCCGACGACCCGTACGCCCGCGACGATGTGCGATGGGCCGAGGTACGGTTGGCCACGCTCGGCGGGTCGACGGTCTGAGCGAACCCCGGGCCCGGGGGACGAGGCGAGAACCGAGGGAGTCCTCATGGCAGTGGAGAACCTGAAGCCCGGTCGGAACCTGGCTCTCGAGCTGGTCCGGACCACCGAGGCGGCGGCGGTCGCCGCCGCCGGCTGGATGGGTCGGGGCGACAAGCTCGGGGCCGACCAGGCCGCCGTCGACGCCATGCGGTCGGTGCTCTCGGGCGTCGAGATGGACGGGGTCGTCGTCATCGGCGAGGGGGAGAAGGACGAGGCCCCCATGCTCTACAACGGCGAGGCGATCGGCAACGGGGAACCGCCCCACGTCGACATCGCCGTCGACCCGATCGACGGCACCACCCTCACCTCACTGGGTCGGGGCGGTGCCATCGCCGTCATCGCCGTGGCCGACCGGGGGGCCATGTTCAACCCCGGATCGGCGGTGTACATGGAGAAGCTCGCCGTCGGGCCGGAGGGTGCCGGCATCGTCGACATACGCCTTCCCGTGGATCGCAACATCACGGCCCTGGCCAAGGCCAAGGGCCAGTCGGTGTCCGAGATCACCGCCGTCGTCCTCGACCGGCCCCGCCACGAGGAGCTGATCGCCGAGATCCGGCGGGCCGGGGCCCGGATCCGCCTCATCCCCGACGGCGACGTGGCCGGCGCCATCGCCACCGCCTGGCCCGAGTCGGGGGTCGACATCCTGTTCGGCATCGGCGGCACCCCCGAGGGGGTCATCACCGCCGCCGCCCTCAAGGCCATGGGAGGCGACCTCCAGGGACGGTTGTGGCCCCGGACCGACGACGAGCGTCAGGTCCTGATCGGCGAGGGATTCGACGTCGACAAGATCCTCACCCTCGACGACCTGGTGTCGGGCAACGACTGTTTCTTCGCCGCCACCGGGATAACCACCGGTGATCTCCTGCGCGGGGTCCAGTTCGGCGGGCGGGGGATCACGACGCAGTCGTTGGTGATGCGCAGCCGCTCCGGCACCGTCCGCCTCGTCGAGGCGACCCACCGGCACGACAAGGCGGAGGCGATGACGGGCTGAGCCCCGATCACTCGGGAATCACCACGTCGACGATCTCGGGCGGCGAGGGGGGATAGGTCATCCCGAGGCCGTCGAGGGTCTGGATCAGGATCTCCGACACGATGATGTTGCGGTACCACTTGAGGTCGGCGGGGATGACGTACCACGGGGCATCGTCGGTGGTGGTGGCGGAGATCGCCTCCTGGAAGGCCTGCTGGTAGTCGTCCCACCGCTCCCGTGGCGCCAGATCGCCGATCTCGAACTTCCAGTTCTTGGTCGGATCATCGAGGCGGGCCTGGAGCCGTTCCCGTTGCTCGTGGCGCGAGATGTGGAGGAAGAGCTTCACGATCGTCGTGCCCTCGTCGACGAGGAGCCGCTCGAAGTCGACGATGTGACCGAAGCGCCTCTTCCACACCTTCTTCGGCGCCAGCTCCATGACGCGCACCACCAGCACGTCCTCGTAGTGGCTGCGGTTGAAGATGACGAGCTCCCCATCGGTCGGGACCTGCCGGTGGACCCGCCACAGGTAGTCGTGGGCCAGCTCCCGTTCGGTCGGCCGCCTGAACGAGACCACCCGCACCCCCGACGGGTTGACGCCCTCGAAGACCCGCCGGATGGTGCCGTCCTTGCCGCCGGCGTCCATCGCCTGCAGGACCACCAGCACCCGTTCGGTGCCCTGCGCCCACAGCAGCTCCTGGAGGGTGGTGAGCCGGTCGTTGAGCTCCAGCAGGAGGGCGGCGGCCCCGGTCTTGTCGTCGGGATCCCAGAACGGCGTACCCCGGGTGTCGATGGCCGACAGGTCGAGGTCGGATCCCGCCTTCACGCGGAAGTGGTCGATGTCGAAGCGGTGTTCAGCCATTGCGGGTCCTGCCCAGGGTTCGGTCACGCCGTCCGATGGTCGGCCGCCGGAGGGCCAGCGCTAGGTTAGTGGCTCTGTGATCGTGGCCGAACTGGACATCTTCCACTCCCGCCCCATCGCCCCCACCAGGCGGGTCGCCCTCGGGTCGCGCAACCTCCCCGTCGACCCCGCCCCGGGAGCCGGGGGAGTGCTCCTGGCCGGGATCGTGGCCCAGACTGCGTCGAGGATCGAGCCCGAGCTCCGAGAGGATTTCGTGTCGGTCATCGACACCCTGGCCGCCGGGGGGCGGATCGTGCAGCCCCGGGTCCGTCACCGGTTCCAGCGCGATCGGGTCGGCCTGACCCTGAGCCGCCAACGGCTGGTGGCCGCCGAGGGAGGGACCCTGGCCTTCGATTTCGAGCTCGGCCTCGGCCGTCCCGTCCAGCTCGCCCTCGGGGCGGTGTACGCCGCGGCGTCGCTCCCGGCCACGGCCCGGGTCGCCGTGTTCGACGCCCTCACCTCGGCGCTGGTGTGGGGACGCGACGTCGACGCCGGCTTCATCTCGTTCGTGATGGGCGGTCGCACCGCCGACCTGGCCGATCTGCGGGCCTGGAACGACCCGGTGTCGTGGGCCATGGAGATCCTGGGGATCGAGGGCGACCCGGCCGACGGGGCCAACAAGCGCGCGGTCCAACGCCGGTTCCGGACCCTGCTGCGCCAGGCCCATCCCGACCACGGTGGCGGGACCGTGGAGGCGGCGGGTCGGATCGCCGAGCTGACCGAGGCCCGCCGAATCCTCCTCGCCTCGTGATGGCCGCCCCACCGGCCGGTCTGGTGCTGTTCCACGGGGCCGGCGGCGACCGCCACCACCACACGTTCCTCGCCCTCGAGGACGCCCTCGACGTCCCGGTCGAGCGGATCGACTTCCCGTACCGGCGCAAGGGACCGGGCCGACGCCCCCCGGACCGCATGCCGACGCTGGTCGCGGCCGTCGCCGAGGCCGTGGCCGAGCAGGCCGAGGCCTGGTCCGTCGACCCCGCCGAGCTGGCCATCGGCGGGCGCTCGCTCGGCGGGCGGGCCGCCTCGATGGCGGTGGCCGAGGGCCTCCCGGTTGCCGGGCTGCTCCTGCTGAGCTACCCGCTCCACCCGCCGGGCCGACCCGACAGGCTCCGGGTCGAGCACTTCGGGGCGGTCGACGTCCCCGTCCTGCTCGTCCAGGGCCGTCGCGACCCGTTCGGCACACCGGACGAGTTCGCGGCCCACCTCCCGGCCCTGGCCGGACCCCTGACCGAACGCTGGATCGACGCCAACCACGACCCGAAGGAGGGCCGCGACTCCGAGATCACGGCCGCCGTGGCCGACTGGCTCCGCTCCCTGGCCCGGTGACCGGCTCCGACCTCCCGCCGCCGGGGCCGGGCATGACCGGATCGTCGGGGTTGAACGCCTCCAGCTCGGTGGATGCGGTCTCGGGGAACCGGATGGCGATGATGGCCGCCACCACCAGCGGGGCCACCACCATCAGCCCGATGGCCCGGCCGAGATCGTCCCACCGCTCCGACAGCTGACCCACCAGCACCAGACCGGCGGCGCTGCCGGCGACCCCGACGCCGTCGAGCAGGCCCCCGACCCGGGCCCGGGATCTGGTGGGGAACAGCTCCGACGAGTAGCCCCTCGTGGCGGGGATGGCGGCGCCGGTCAACACCACCCCGACCGATGCCGTCAACCACAGCCCGGGCCCCGTCAACTGGTAGGAGAGGGCCAGCATCGTCCCGCCGACGGCCAGGCTGATCGAGGCGATCCGGCGACGCCCGATCCGGTCGGCCAGGATCCCGGACACCAGGATGGCGGTGCCCGCCGGGGCCGAGATGATCAGTTGGAACAGGCTGACGCTGGCCGCGGTGTAGCCGAGGTCGTCCCGCAGGAACTCGTTGCGCAGCTGGGAGGCGGGGGAGAAGAACATGGCGCTGACGAACGCCGTGGTGCCGAGGAGGACGAACCGGCCCCACTCGATGCGGCCCGGGGCCTCGTGGGTCGTGGCGGCGGCGAAGCGTCGGGTTTCGGGGAGCTGGCGGCCGACCCACCACACGAGGGGGAGGAACACGGCGGCGGCGGCGTAGACGATGCGCCACCCCCCGTCGACGACATCGGCCACCGGGAGCACCCACAACACCATGCCGGCACCGAGGGCGGTCGCCATGGTCAGGATGCTGATGGTGAAGGCCCGGGCCCCCGACGGGACCTCCTCGGTCGAGGCGACGACGAGCAGGGTGATCAGGCCCGTGGTGAGGCCCCGGGCCACCGTCTGGGTCAGGCCGAGGATCTCCAGGTCGGGAGCGGCAGCACCGACAACCGTGAAGGCGATGGCCGTCGTGGCGAAGGCGAGGATCAGGGGCCGCCGACCGAGCCGATCGGCCCGGGGGAGGAGCAGCACGGGGAGGAGCACCCCGATCCGGACCGCGGCCAGGGTGTTGGCCTGGGCGGCGTCGCCCCGGCCGAAGTCGGCGGCGGCGAACGTGATCGTCTGCCCGATCATGACCCCGAGGTAGCCGGTGACGACCCCGATGGTGGACAGGACACCGACCATGGTGGCCGTCCGCTGGTCGACGAGCTGGGCCGGCCACCACCAGCGCCGTCGGGTCCGCCGGTCGGCCGAGCGGAGGGCCCGCTTCATGAGCGGGTTTATCAGCACCTTCCACAGGGGGACGGCAAGGGAGAACTCGATCCGCTCCGTCACCCGGTGACGGCCGGCGGCCGTGGGCGAGACCTGGAGCGTCCGCCGATAGTGACGGAACGGGCCCTCGTCCATGGTCCAAGCGTCGGGCCCGGCGGACCGTTCGGTGAGGAGGTCGGTGCGGGGTCGGCGCAGTTGGTCCAGACCGTCGTCGTCGACGGTCCGGGTGGTCGACGCGGTGGGCATCAGCGCTCGGCGTGCTCCTCGTCAATGCCGTCGCCCCCGGTGCCGTCGGCGGCCTCGACCTGGGCCGACACCCGGCGGTTGGCCACCCACAGGGCGGCTGCGATCAAGGCCAGGGGCCCGACGACGAGCAGGATCTCGTCCCATCCGCCCTGATGGGCCACGATGGGGATCACACCGGGGGCCGGCCAGGATTCCATGGTCTCCAGGCTAGGACGCCGACGGAGCGCTGGGCGCTCCAGGCGCAGGGAGCGTCGGGCACTCGCTACGGTGGTGTACCAGGAGGTGCGTGTTGCCTGATGCTGTGGAAGGAGGGCCTGGAGCGCATCCTCAAGCAGCGGGTTGAGGGGGTCACGGCGGTCGAGCACATCGGCGAAGCCCTGTTCGGCGCCGACGAGGGGACCCGGGTCTCGCTGTGAGCCCGGGCCCCTGACGAGGGGTCGTACCGGTCAGCCGACCCGGAGGTTGTCGCGGATCTCGGTCAGCAGCTCGATCTCGGTCGGGCCGGCCTCCTCCTGCTTCCTGGTGGCCCGGTTATAGGCCTTGACCAGGAAGAACACGACGAGGGCGATCAGCACGAACGTGATGACCTCGTTGACGAACTGGCCGTAGCGGATCGCCGCCTCCCGCATCACCACGGTGCCGTCGTCGAGGGTCACCTCCTCCATGTTGCCCAGGCCGATCTGGAGCTCGCTGAAGTCGGGGGCGCCGAAGATCCGGCCCACGATCGGCATGATCACGTCCTCGACCAGCGACGTGACGATCGGGGTGAAGGCCAAGGCCATGATCAGGCCGATGGCGGCATCGAACACGTTGCCCTTGTTGATGAAGTCCTTGAATTCCTGCAGCACGGGATGCTCCTCGGGTATGGCAGCGCCGGACCGGTCGCCCGACGGTCGGGCCACAGTTGAGCACAGGTTCGGCGCAACGAGCGACATGTGCCGTGGTCACCGGCCCTGGCGGTCCGGTTGGACGGTCCGGGCCGCCTTACGCAAACTTTCCCCTGGCAGGGCTAGCCTCGGCCGGGTGCTCGACGACACGACCGTGTGCTACCGGCACCCCGACCGCTCCGCTGCGGTGTCGTGTCAGCGATGCGAACGGCCGATCTGCACCCAGTGCATGAACCAGGCCTCGGTCGGTTTCCACTGCCCGGAGTGCGCCAGGGCCGGCGCCCAACGGGTGATCGACGCCCGCCAGCTGACCAGCTGGCGACCCCGGGTCACGATCGCCCTGATCGTCGTCAACGTCGTCATCTTCTTCGCCCAGGACGCCCTGATCGGCGGGCGCCGTGTCGTCGACTGGGGTTTCCTGCTCGGCCCGGCGGTGGCCGCCGGCGACTGGTGGCGGATCGCCACCTCCGGCTTCCTCCACGGCAGCCTCATGCACCTGGGGTTCAACATGTACGCCCTGTGGATCTTCGGGCAACCGCTGGAGCGGACCCTCGGGACGGCCCGCTTCGCCCTGGCCTACGTCGCCGGTCTGTTCGGCGGTGGCCTGGCCGTCCTCGTGTTCAACTACGACGTCCCCACCCTGGGCGCCTCTGGTGCCGTGCTCGGTCTGGCTGGCGCCCTGGCCGCCGTGCTGTGGGCCCGGGGGGTGAAGCTCACCCAGACGTCGCTGTTCGGGCTGTTCATCATCAACCTGGCCCTGCCCCTGCTCGTCCCCCGGATCTCGTTCTGGGGTCACCTGGGCGGTATCGCCGCCGGGTTCGCCGCCGGCTGGTTGCTGTCGTGGCTGCCGGAGCGGTTCGGTCGTCCGACCAACCTGGCGTCGGCGGCCACGGTGGCGTTGTGCGCCGCGCTGTTCCTCGCCGCCCTGACCATCCCCTGAGCGCCCCTCACTCGGTCACGCCGACTCGAGGCGTCGCCGCAACCGTTCGAGGTTCCGCCGCCAGATGAACGCCAGGACGGGCCGCCCGGCGATCTCACCGAGCCGCGACCCGAGCCACCACGGGAACCGCAGATCCTCCTCCCACCGGAATTCGGTGCGGTCGTCGCCGATCGGGGTCAGTGTGAAGGCCCCCTCCCCGGTCACCAGACCCACGTGGCGGACCCCCATGCGCTGCTCCTCGTCCCAGACCGTGATCTCCATCACGTCGGTGGTTGCCAGGGGGCCGACCCTCGTGTCGCACTCGAAGGTCGTGCCCACCCCCTCGGTCTGCTCCGAGGTGAAGCGGATCTCGGTGGCATCGGCCATCCACGTGACGTGGGAGGCGATGTCGCGCACGTCGGCCCAGACCTCGGACGGGGAACGCTCGATCACGGTACTGACGACGACTCGGGGCACGAGGCGACAGTAGGGCACGGGCCGGCGCTGGGGCCGAACCGCCGGGCCTCACCGGTGACGGAAGACGGTGAGTACGATGCCATCGGCGTCACCGCCGGCCTCTCCCTCCGCCTCACGCCCGGCCTCACCGACCAGGCCGGCGTCGGCGGCGAAGCGGTCGATCTCGTCCGCCGTCGACCACCGCAGCACCCACGGGCGGAGCCGCACCCCGTCGGGTCCGATCTCGACATGCTGGCCGGCAACGGTCTGGTCGTCGGCGACCACGGCGCAGGCCACGACGGTCAGGCCCTCGGCACCGACCGATCGCACCCCGATCGAACGGGCCGGCGCGGTGGCCAGGCCTGCGGTGTCCATCGTCTCCACCACCAGCACCCCGTCGGGGGCGAGGACGGCCGCCACCTCGGCGAACAGGGCCCGCTGACGGGATGCCGACGGCAGGTTGAACAACGTGTTGAAGGCGATCAGCACCGCGCCGAACCGGGTCCGGAACGGCAGATGCGACATGTCGGCTCTGACGAGATGGAGCGCCGGGTCGACGCCGTTGGCCCGGCACCGGTCGAGCATGGGCCCGGAGGCGTCGAGCCCGACGACCTCGAGGCCGAAGGATCGCAGCGGTCGGGCCACCCGCCCCGTCCCCACGCCCAGCTCCAGCACCGGCCCTGTCCCGCACCGCTCGGCCACCACGGCGGCGATGGCGTCGGCGTCACTGACCCGGCCGTACCACTCGTCGTACACGTCGGCGAACGCCGCGCCGTAGTCGTCCGGCCTCCACCCACCCTCGCCGCCGAGCCCGCCGGCCCCGGCCCCGCTGGCCCCGGCCCCGCTGGCCCGGTCCCGTTCCGACGGTCGCTGCACCGCATCATCAAACCGCGGCCAGGGCCCGCCGCCAACCATGACCTGCGGACGGCTCGGCTCCGAGCGAGAATGGCGGGCGGTGCACGAACGGAGCGTCGAACCGATAGCCGAACAACCGGTGGGCATGATCGACCTGCTCGACGGTTCCTTCGCCGCGCTCCGCCAGCGGGCCCGGACCATGGTGACGCTGGTGGCCGGCCTCGTCGTGCCCCTCAGCCTCCTCCAGGCCTGGGTCGCCCGCGACGACCTCGGCGGGGCCACCTTCACCGACCTCCTCAACGACCCGACGGTGGCAGAAGAGGTGTCGCGGGCGGGATCGGTGTACGACGTCGGCTTCTTCGTGGCGCAAGGGGTCGGCCTGCTTGTGACGGCGGTGGCCGGGGTGGGTGTGGCCCGCGTCATGGCCGGTTGGTTCGACGGTCGGGAGGTCACCGCGGGGGAGGCGATCGCCTTCGTGGGCCGGCGGGCCGGCCCGATCCTCGGGGCGTTCGTCGTCGTCCACGTGGCGGAGCTGATCGGCATCCTCCTCCTCGTCCTGCCCGGCCTGGCCGCCATCGTGCTGTTCTCGCTGACCTCGCCCGTGCTGGCGGTGGAGCAGCTGGGACCCGTGGCCGCCGTCCGCCGTTCGGCCGAGCTGGTCCGCCGCCGGGCCGCCGCCGTGGTCGGCGTGATCGTCCTCGTCGGCATCGTGCAGTACGCCGTCTCCCAGGCCGTCGGCACCCTGCCCGGCCTCGTCGCCCTGTTCATCGGGCCCGATCGGGCGTGGCCCCTCGTCGCCGCCTCCAACCTCCTGACCTCGATCATCCTCGTCCCGGTGAACGGGGCCGCCATGTGCCTCGTCTACTACGACATCCGGTTCCGGACCGAGGGCCTCGATCTCCGCCGCCGGATCGACAGGACATTCGACCGCCCCGGGAACGGGCCATGAAGTCGGTCGAGCCGGGGGAGGCGCTCGACACCGCCGACGACATCCTGTCCCGCCCCGAGTACGTCGAGCGACCGCCGACGCTGGTCGACCGGGCCCTGGATTGGCTGCTCGACCGGTTCGCCGATCTCTTCGGGGCCGTCCTCGGCGTCGGCGGGGGCTTCGTGATCGGCTACGCCGTGCTGGCGGTGGCACTCGGGGCGGCGGCGTGGTTCCTGATCCGGGTGCTACCCCGGCGGCGCCCCGCGGCCACCGTCGACGGTGCCGGCGTCCGGCACATGGTCGACGAGGTGCCGTCCCGCCGCCAGTGGCTCGAACGGGCCGCCGAGGCCGAGCGCCGGGGTGACTGGGACGCCGCCGTCCACGCCCGCTACCACGCCCTCACCACCGGTCTGGCCGCCGGAGACCTCGTCCCCGCCGCATCGTCGACCACCAGCGGTGAGCACCGGCGGGCCTACGCCGTCACCGTGGCCGACCGGGAACGGGTCGCCCGGTTCGACGACGCCGTCGACCGCTTCGAGCACGTGTGGTTCGGCGGTGTCGACGCCGAACGGCCCGACAGCGACGCCCTGCGCAGGACCGACGACGAGTTGTTGGGATGAGGGCGTCCCCATGAACCGGCGGGCGGTGCTGTTCTGGGTCGCCCTGGCTGGGGTCCTGCTCCTCGTCGGCGCCCTCACCGGGGGCCGCACCGGGTCGGGGGATCCCCTCGATCCGGACTCGACCGAACCGTTGGGGACCCACGCCCTCATGGCCTTCATCGCCGAGCTGGGCGGCGGCGTCGACCGGGGCCTGCCCGACGATCGCCACGCCACCACCCTCGTCCTGGCCGACCGCCTCCAACCCGAGCAGCGGCGCCGACTGGAGGCGTGGATCGACGGTGGTGGCACCGTGGTGGTCGCCGACCCGGCGTCCGGCCTGGCGCCCACCGGCGATCCCGGGTTCGACCCCGGCATCATCGACGACTCCGGAGCGTTGGCCTCGGGTCGCTGCGACGTCGAGGGCCTGGATGGACTCACCCTCGAGGCCGGCAGCTTCCTTCTTCTCGACACCGCCGGGGTCGACGCCTCCTGCTTCACCGTCGGCGACCGGGCCTATGTCACGGTCGAGGGGCGGGGTTCGGGTCGGGTCGTGGCCCTCGGTGGCGCCCTGCCGTTCACCAACGACCGGCTCGACGCGGCCGAGAACGCGGTGCTGGCCTCCGAGCTGTTGCTCGGCGACGGGACCCGACCAGTGGCCGTCCTCTACGAGCCGATCGTCACCCCGGGGTCGCGTTCGCTGGACCAGCTCATCCCCTCGGCGGCGACGTGGGCCGGTGGGCAGCTGCTGGTGGCCCTGGCGCTGTTCGTGGCCTACCGGGCCCGTCGCTTCGGTCGGCCCGTTCCCGAACCCCAACCGGTCGCCCTTCCCGGCTCCTTGCTGGTGCGGGCGGCGGCAGAGCTCCAGCGCCGCAGCCGGGGCCATCAGCGGGCCGGTGACCGGCTCCGGGTCGACCTCGAGCGTCGTCTCCGTCGTCATCTCGGCGTCGCCCCCGAGCTCCCCCTCGACCAGGTCGTGGCCGCCGCCGGGGACGAGCTCGCCGTCGACCCGGTCGTTGTCGGGCGTGCCGTCGGGGCGCGACCGATCCCCGACGGTAAGACCCTGGCCGCCGTCGTGGCCGACGTCGACGCCGTCAACCTCGCCCTCGCCGCCATCCCATCCCAACCCCGACCCGTCGGAGGATCGACGTGACCGAGCAGTACCCGCCGCCCACCCACGACCCGGGTCTCGCTCCCGGCGACGACTCCGCCCCGCCGGACGACAACCACGGCCGTTTCGTCGCCATCCGGGACGAGGTGGGCAAGGTGGTGGTCGGCCAGTCCGGGGTCATGTCGGGGATCCTGTGCGCCCTGCTGGCCGGGGGCCACGTCCTGCTGGAGGGTGTGCCGGGGGTGGCCAAGACGCTGCTCGTGAAGTCGGTGGCGGCCGCCCTCGACCTCCAGGCCACCCGGGTGCAGTTCACCCCCGACCTGATGCCGTCGGACGTGATCGGCCAGATGGTGTTCGACCAGGGGTCGTTCCGGTTCCGACCGGGTCCGGTCTTCACCAACATGCTCCTGGCCGACGAGATCAACCGCACGCCACCCAAGACCCAGGCCGCCCTCCTCGAAGCGATGGAGGAGGGGCAGGTCTCGATCGACGGCGTAACCCGCCCCCTGCCCCGGCCCTTCGTGGTCATCGCCACCCAGAACCCGGTGGAGTACGAGGGCACCTACCCGCTGCCCGAGGCCCAGCTCGACCGCTTCCTGCTGAAGCTCCACGTCGACTATCCGGGCCTGGAGGAGGAGGTCGAGGTGGTGCGCCGCCATCACCAGGGCCTCGATCCCCACGACCCCCGGGGCGCCGGCGTGGGGGCGGTGGCCGACGCCGCCACCCTGGCATCGGCCCGGCGGGAGGTGGAGGCCATCACCGTGGAGGAGCCCGTGCTGCGTTACGTGGTCGACGTGGTCAGGGCTACCCGCTCGTCCCCGTCGCTGAGCCTGGGGGTGTCGCCCCGGGGGGCGGCCGCCCTGCTCCACACGGCCAAGGCGTGGGCCTGGTTGAGCGGGCGGGGTTTCGTGACCCCCGACGAGGTCAAGACGATGGCCAAGCCGACGCTGCGCCACCGGGTCATGGTCCGTCCCGAACTGGAGATCGAGGGGGTCGACGCCGACCGCGTCCTCGACGGCATCCTGGCCCAGGTCCCCGCCCCGTGACGTGGCCGGTGCCGACACCGCGGCTGGCGTTGGTGGCGGTGGCCGCCGCCCTTGCGGTGTTCGTCGCGCCGGACCAGGGGCGGAGCTCGATCGCCGGGCTCGGGATCGACAACCGGTTCCTGGCCGTGAACGCCCTGCTCCTCCTCGTCGCCGCCGTCGACGGGGCGCTGGCGCCGCCGCCCGGATCGATCGGGGTCGAGCGCCGCCACCCCCGCTCGATCACCCTCGGCCAGGTCGCTCCTCTCACGTGGGTGGTCGAAGGATCGGCGGGACGCCGCCGGTGGGGATCGTCGCGGCGGGTGTGGCTGGCCGACGAGCTCGCCCCTTCCCTGCGGGCCCCAGCCCGGCGGGTCGGGCTCGACCTGCCCCGCCGCGGCACCGCGAGTGCCACCGTCGATCTCCGCCCCCGCCGGCGGGGTCGGTTCGAGCCGACCGAGCTCGTGCTCCGCACCATCGGCCCGGCGGGTCTCGTGTACAAGCAGCGGCGTCGTCATCTGCCGTCGACGCTGAAGGTGCTGCCCCCGTTCCGCTCGGCCCGGGAGGCGGAGCTCAGCCTGCGTCGGGCCCGGATCCTCGAGGTCGGGTTGCGTTCGGCCCGGGGTCGGGGTGGCGGCACCGAGTTCGACAGCCTCCGCGAGCTGACGCCCGACGACGAGACCCGGCGCATCGACTGGGCCGCCACCGCCCGCAGCCAGCGGCCGATCGTGCGGACCTTCCGGGCCGAGCGCAACCAGACCGTGCTCTGCCTGATCGACGCCGGACGGACGATGGCCGGCCGGGTCGACGGGGTGCCGCGGCTCGAATTCGCCGTCGACGGAGCCATGCTGCTGGCCGAGCTGGCCACCGGACTGGGCGACCGTATGGGCCTCGTGGCGTTCGACCAGGACGTCACCGCCACGATCGAGCCCTCCAACCGGCGATCGCAGCGGGCCGTCATCGGCGAGCAGCTCTTCGATCTCGAGCCGGCCCTGGCCGAGACGAGCTTCGAGCGGGCCGTCACCCACGTCCTGTCCCGCTACCGGCGCCGCAGCTTCCTGGTGCTGATGACGGAGCTGGGGGCCGAACCGGTCGAGGAGTTCCTCCTGCCCGCCCTGCCCCTGCTCGTGCGCACCCACCTGGTGGTGGTGGCCGCGGTGCGCGACCCCGCCCTCGTCGAGTGGACGACCTCGACCACGGTCGACGAGGACGGCGGCTTCCTCCGGGCGTCGGCCCTCGCCGCTCTCGATCGGCGGGAGGCGGTGGCGGCCCAACTCCGGGGCCGGGGCGTCGTCGTGGTCGACGTCGAGCCCGACCGGTTCGCCTCGGCACTCGGCGATGCCTACCTCGACGCCAAGGCCGTGGGCCGGCTGTAGCGCTCCGGCACCCGGCAGCGCCGGCATCGCTGTCACCGGACCACGCCGGCATCCGGCAGCGCCGGCATCGCTGTCACCGGACCGCGCCGGCATCCGGCATCGTTGTCACCGGGCCGCAGTACCGTCGGCGCGATGGACGAGTCTCCAGGTTTCCCCGGCGATTCCCCGGGCGGTTCCCTCCGCGGTTCCCCGGGCGATTCCGCGGGCGGTTCCCCCAGCGATTCCGCGGGCGATTCCGTGGGCCGGCGGGTTATGGCGGCGCTGGCCGACGCCGGCGCCACCACGGTGTTCGGGATGCCCGGCGGCGGCGCCAACCTCGAGGTGGTGGGAGCGGCGGCCGAGGCTGGTCTCCGCTTCGTGCTGGCCCACGGGGAGACGGCGGCCGCCATCATGGCCGCAGCCCACGGGCTGCTGGCCGGCGCCGCCGCGCCCGTGGTGGTGACGAGGGGGCCGGGGGTGGCGTCGGTGGCCAACGGCGTGGCCCAGGCCACCCTCGATCGCTACCCCCTGGTCGTGGTGGCCGACACCGTGCCCGGTCGCAGTGCGGCCCGGGTGGCCCACCAGCGGCTCGACCAGCGGGGCCTGCTGGGTTCGGTGGCCAAGGGCTCGGCCACCGTCACCGACCACACCGATGAAGCGACCCTGGCCGCCCTGGTGGCCTCGGCCCGGACGTGGCCCTTCGGCGCCGTCCACCTCGATCTCGACCCGTCGGCCCCCAGCCCCACGGCGCCCACCGGGCTGGCCGGTCCCGAGCCGGCGGTCACGGTGCCGGGCGACGACGTGGCCCGGGCCCGGGAGTTGGTGACGGCGGCCCGCCGCCCGGTCGTGGTGGTGGGCATGGAGGCGGCGGCGAGCGGGGCCGGGGCCCTGGCCCCGCTCCTCACCGACTTCGGTGCTCCGGTGCTGTGCACCTACCAGGCCATCGGCGTCGTCGACACCGAGGGCCCGGTCTCGGCCGGTCTCTTCACCAACGGCGCCCTCGAGCGGCCCGTCCTCGACGCCGCCGACCTGCTGATCACCGTCGGGCTCGACGCCCTCGAGCCGATCCCCAACCGGTGGGAGCGGACGATGCCGGTGGTGCGGCTGTCGGCCGTCCCCGACCCCGACCGCTACCTCCCGCCCACCGTCGAGGTCGTCGGCGACCTGGTGGCGGTGACGGCCGAGGTCCTGAGCCGCCGCCCTGTCGCCCCCCACACGTGGCCGGGCGATGCCGCCGCCGGGTTCCGGCACCGGGCCCGGGCCGACCTGGTGGCGGGGGCGGCGGTCGAGCCGGCGGCCGGGTTGGGCCCCCTCGAGCTGGTGACCACCCTGGCCCCGCTCGTGCCCCCGGAGGCGACGGTGACGGTCGACGCCGGCGCCCACTTCCTCGCCATCATGCCCCTGTGGCCGGTGACCCGTCCCCTGGGGCTGCTCATCTCGAACGGGCTGGCCACCATGGGGTTCGCCCTCCCGGCCGCCATCGGGGCCGCCCTGGCCCGCCCCGCTCACCCGGTTGTGGCTCTCACCGGCGACGGTGGGCTGTCGATGGCGCTGGCCGAGCTGGAGACCGTGGCCCGACTCGGCCTTCCCGTGACGGTCGTGGTGTTCAACGACAGCGCCCTCAGCCTCATCGAGATCAAGCAGGGTCCCGGCGACGGGGGCACCGAGGCCGTCCGCTATCGGCCGGTCGATTTCGGGGCGGTGGCCGAGGCGTCCGGGCTCGAGGGGATGGTGGTGCGCTCGGCCGACGAGCTCGCCGCCGTCCTCGGTGACGGCGGCCGCTGGCACCGGCCCCGTCTGGTCGACGCCCGCATCGAGCCGGCGCCCTACCGGCGCCTGATCGCCGCCACCCGGGGCTGATCCACGGCCCCGGGATCTCGGCTAGCGTCTTTTCGACCCGGCGTCGCCGGTCGGGCGGGGTGGGCGCCCGATCCACTCCGGCAACCAGCCCAGGAGGTCACCATGCCCGTGCCCGTAGCCCGATTCCTCGATGTGGCCGAGGGGCTCCAGCCCAATCAGTTCGCCGTCGGTTCCAAGGACGAGATCTCCAGCATCAGCGACCTCGACGAGACCTACAAGCAGCTGATGGACAAGCCCATCGCCTGTGTGATGGCCGTCATGGGCAGCGACGGGCGCCCCAACCTGACCCCCATGTGGTTCGACTACGAGGGCGACAAGGTGCTGGTCAACGTGGCCGCCCACCGCCGGAAGACCGAGTGGATCCGCCGCCAACCCCGGATCACGATCCTCATCATGAATCCGGAGAACATGTACCACTGGATGAGCGTCAAGGTCACGGTCGACCGCGAGATCAGCGAAGACGACCCGACCGACGGGGCCCGGGTGACCGAGCAGCTCGACCGGATCTGGCGGAAGTACGTGGGGGAGGGCGACGAGTACGGTCTGCGCGACCCCGGCGGCGAGGAGCGTCGGGTCCTGTTCGAGTGCACCGTCGACAAGATCGCCACCTTCGGGCGGCCGTGAGCCGTCGATGGTGCCACCACTCGACATCGCCGTCGTCGGTGGCTCCCTGGGGGGCCTGACCGCGGCCTGCCTCCTCCACGAGGCCGGCCATCGGGTCACCGTGTTCGAGCGCTCCGGTGAGGAGCTGGCGGAGCGGGGGGCCGGGATCGCCCTGCTGGAGGCCACGGCCCGCTACCTGGTGGAGCGGGCCGGCGTCGGGTTCGGCGCCCTCAGCGTCGACACCGGCGTCGTGCGCCACCTCCACCGAGACGGCGCGGTGGCCGACGAGCGGACCCAGCCCTACCGCTTCAGCTCGTGGAACATCGTCTACCGCCACCTGCTGGCCCGCTGGTACGGGCTGGCGGGGGCCGACCGCTACATCCTCGACCACGAGATGGTCGACTTCGCCCAGGACGCCGAGCGGGTCACCGTGACCTTCGCCGGCGGTGGCACGATCGAGGCCGACCTGCTCGTGTGCGCCGACGGGGTCGGCTCCCTCGGACGGGCCCGGCTCCAACCGGAGGCCCGGGCCGCCTACGCCGGCTATGTGGCGTGGCGGGCCGTCGTGGCCGAGGATCGGCTCCGTCCGGTCACCGCCGCCCGCCTCGGCGACGCCATCACCTACTACGTGTACGCCAACAGTCACGTGCTCGTGTACCCCATACCCGGTCGGGACGGGTCGGTCGGCGCCGGCGATCGGTTGATCAACGCGGTGTGGTACCGCAACTACGCCCCGGGGGGCGACCTCGACGATCTGCTCACCGACGGTCACGGCGAGCGGCGGACGCTGTCGGTGCCGCCGGGCATGGTGGCCCCCCACCACCGGACCGAGGTCCTGGCCACGGCGGCGGCCCGCCTGCCAGCCCCCGTGGCCGAGGTGGTGGAGCGGGCCGAGGAGCTGTTCGTGCAGGTCATCAACGACGTCGAGGTCGACCGGGCGGCCCTCGGTCGGGTGTGCCTGGTGGGCGACGCCGCCTTCGCCGTCCGCCCCCACGCCGCCGCCGGGACCGCCAAGGCGTGCGACGACGGGTGGGTGCTGGCCGGGTGCCTGGCCGAACACGACGACCTCGGAACCGCCCTCGCCGCCTGGGAGCGACGCCAGCTCGATCTGGGTCGGTCGCTGCTGGCCCGGACCCGGGCCATCGGCCGCCGGTCGCAGGTCGACAACGACTGGCCCATGGGCGATCCTGAGCTGGTGTTCGGCCTGTACCGACCCGGTCACTGATCCCGGCCGGCGGCAGGGGAGGGCAGGGCGGGGGAGGGGAGTGACGGCATGAGCGGACGACGGGAGGTGGCGGCGCACATGGCGTCCGAGGCCGCAGCGCTGCTCGACTCGCTCGACGACGACCAGCGGGCCCGGGCCGTCAGGCCGTTCCCCGACGCCGACGAGCGCACCCGCTGGTTCTACACCCCGACCGACCACGGCGGCCTGCCTCTGGCCGCCATGCGACCCGAGCAGCACCGGCGGACCCACCGTCTGGTAGCCAGCGGGCTGTCGACCGCCGGCTACGTCACCGCCGCCGCCATCATCGGGCTGGAGAACATCCTCGACCATGTCGAGGGGTGGAGCGTCGGTTTCGGGCGGGAGCGGGGCCGCGACCCGATGCTGTACTGGGTGGCCGTGTTCGGCCGGCCCGACCCCGACGGCACCTGGGGCTGGCGGTTCGGGGGCCACCACGTCTCGTTGAACTTCACCATCGTCGACGGCGAGGTCGTCGGCACCACACCGCTGTTCCTCGGGGCCGACCCGGCCGCCGCTCCCCTCCTCGGCCCTGATCCCCACCGCCCGCTGGCCGGAGCCGAGGACCTCGGGCGCGAGCTGGTGCGGTCACTGGGCGACGATCAGCGGGCCACGGCGGTGGTGTCACCCATCGCTCCTGTCGATCTGGTGACGGCCAACCGGTCGACGGTGTCCGAGGGCGACCGGAGCCTGCCACTGCCGCGCATCTGGCGGGGTCGACTGGAGGCCTCGCTCGACGAGCTGATGGCCCAGACCCAGGCCCGGGCCGAGGCGGTGCTCGGGGTCACCGAGGCCCACGACGAGTTGCTGTCGTTCTCCCCCGTGCCCAAGGGGCTGCCGGTCGGCGGGCTCGACGGCGACCAGCGCCAGATCCTCGACGCCCTCCTCGCCGTCTACCTCGATCGCCTGCCGCCGGCCCTGGCCGACGAGGAACGCCGGCGCACCGTCGACGGCCTCGACCGCACCGCCTTCCTGTGGGCCGGGGGCACCGAGCCCGGCCAACCCCACTACTACCGGCTCCAGGGCCCGGGCCTGTTGATCGAGTACGACAACACCCAACGCGACGTCAACCACGTGCACACGGTTTGGCGCCGCCTCGACGGCGACTTCGGCCGCGACGCCCTGGCCGACCACTACGCCACCGACGACCACCACTGACCATCCCGCTGCCGGCCATCCCCCATCCCGCTGCCGGCCACCCTCCCACCTACCACCCTGCCACCGACCACCACCACTGACCTGGGTCATGGGCCGGGTGCTCCTGGACCGGGCGTCGCCGTGGGTGCACCCGTTGCGCAGAGCGTCGAATCCGGCGCGGAACGCAACGACCGCAACCAGCCCCGGCCTCCCAGGGCAGGAGGCCCGGAGCGGTGCCACCATGGACACCATGACCGGTCTCCATTGGACCCTCCTCGGCACGGGCTCGCCATCGCCCAGCCTCGACCGCTGCCATCCGGCCGTGCTGGTCGAGTGGGGTGAGGGGGGGTCGATGCTGGTCCCGTCGGCGACGGCGTGGTGGCCCAGTTGCTGCGAGCCGGCGCGGTCCTGGCCCCCTCGATGGGCCATCGAGGGGGCCAGGCCCCGGTGGTTGGCAAGCGTCGAGGTTCACGAGATCGCGCCCGGATGGTCGACGGTGATCGACGGCTGCACCATCTCCGTCGGGGCCGGCGTCCACCCACCGAACGGCAGGACCTCCCGGGGGGCGACCCGAGCTCACTTCCGTTGCGCTGGGCGTCGGAAGTGACGCTCAGCGCAACGAATGCGCCGATCGAGGCGCTCCGGTCACCGTGGACCGGGCCGAGCCAGGGCGCGAACCCGAGCAGGGGTCGGTGAACGCCCGGAGAGGCGCCTACAGCGACAACACGGCCCGGGCCGTGTCGCCCTCCAGGTCCTCCCCGGCCAGCCCGGTCAGGCCCCGCTCGGCGGCCCGCCGGCCGAAGGCCACCAGGTAAGCGACGAAGGCCAGCTCGACCGCCACCCCCACCCCGACCCTGGCCGCCGTGGGCAGCCCGCTGGGGGTGACGAACCCCTCGATCAGCCCGGCGGTGACGAAGGCCAGGACGAGCCCGAGCACGACGACGACCGAGCGTCGGGCGGCGTCGGTGAACGCCTCACCCCGACCCTGGTCGCCGGGCGAGACCAGCGACCATCCCATCGCCATCCCCGCCGCCCCGGCCAGGATGACGGCGCTCAACTCCAGCAGCCCGTGGGGCAGGATGAGGCCCCAGAACTTCGGCTGCTCACCGGCCACGATGAACAGGGCGAGCGCCACCCCGAGGTTGGCACCGTTGTAGGCCAGGATGAACACCGACCCGACACCGAGCAGGATCCCGGCGGCATAGGCCAGGAACGACACCTGGATGTTGTTGACCAGCACCTCGGTGGCGAACTGCCCGGCCGGAGCGCTCGAGTAGTAGGCCTCGAAGTCCTCGTCGACGTAGGCCGCCCGCTGGGCCTCGGGCCCGGCGTAGGCCAGGGCCTCCTCGTTGCCGGCCAGCCACAGGCCGACCACGGCCACCGGCACGAGGGTGGCCAGGGCGGCCACCGCCACCGCCCGGCGGATGTGCCACACCGCCGCCGGGAACGATACGGCGAAGAAGCGACGGATGATGGCGGCGGGACTGGCCGTTCGGCGGTAGAGCGCCGAGTTGGCCCCGGCCACGAGCGCCGTCAGCTCGGCGGTGAGGGCCGGGTCGTCGTAGTGGTTGCGGGCGAAGCTCAACTGCGACGAGGCCCGCTGGTAGAGGTCGACGAACTCGTCGACCTCCTCGGGACGCAGCGACGTCGGGCGGCCCCTGACCTGGGCCGTCAGCGCCGCCAGGCGGTTCCAGTCACCCCGATTGGCGAGCAGGTAGCGATCGAGGTCCATCGCTCGCTTACGCTAGCCACCATGACCTCGACGGTGGGCCCGGCCACATCCCCCGGCGTCGTCGAGCCGAGCGCGGCGCGGCCCCGCGGCCCGACGGCCGGCGATCCCTCGTCGGCCCGGTCGCTCCACCACACGACCGTGGTCACGCCGGAGGGGGTGGTGCTCGAGTTCCGGGTCGCCGGACTCGGTTCGCGCATCCTGGCCAAGGGCCTCGATCTCGTCATCCAGTTCGTCGCCCTCGTCGTCACCCTGATCGTGGCGGGCATGGCGGCCGCCGGGTCACCAGCGGTGGGCATCGTGGTCGTCGTGGTCTCGATCTTCGGTGTCTTCTACGGCTACCCGGCCCTGCTCGAGGCCTACTGGGACGGACGCACCGTGGGCAAGCGGGTCTTCGGGATCCGGGTCATCACCACCGAGGGGGCGCCGGTCGGACTCCGCCACGCCGCCATCCGCTCGATGCTGGCCACCCTCGACTTCTGGGTCCCGACGCCCGGCGGCCTCATCGCCCTCACCGTCGCCCTCCTGTCGAAGCGGAGCCAGCGACTGGGCGACCTGGCGGCGGGAACGATCGTCGTCCGCGATGGCGGGGGCGGCGCCGGACCCGTGTACTTTCCCCCTGCGGTCGGGGCCGAGACCTTCGCCCGCACCCTCGACACCAGCCGGCTCGACGCCCGCCAGTACACCCTCGTCCGGGAGTTCCTGCTGCGCTGCGGTGAGCTGGCCCCGCCGGCCCGCCAGGAGGTGGGCCTCCTCCTGGCCGACCGGGTGGCGGAGGCGGTCTCGGCCCCCCGCCCACCGTGGCTCGACCCCGAGCGCTACCTGCTGTCGGTGGTCCATGCCCACCAGTCACGGTCGCTCGGTCCGGCCGGGGTCATCCCGCCGCCCCCGACGACCCGGCCGTCTCAGCCACCCTCGCCGCCGCCATCCTGGCAGGCATCCCCGCCGTCGTGGCCGGGATCCACGCCGGCGCCGCCCCCGGCGACGCCGGTCGATCTCCGCCACCTGCCGCCACCGACCGGGCCACCCCACGGCATCCCACCGGGGTACCGGCCCGGGCCCCGGTAGGTCAGCAGTAGCCTGGAGGGGTGGTCCACTACCTCGACAACGCCGCCACCACCCCGCTGCGGGCCGCCGCCCTCGACGTGTTCGTGCCCCTCACCACCGAGGGCTACGGCAATCCCTCGGGGGCCCATCGCATGGCCCGTGAGGCCAACCGGGTCCTCGACGAGGCCCGTGACACCCTGGCCGGGGTGCTCGGGATCGAGCCGGGCCGGATCGTGTTCACCGGCGGCGGTACCGAGGCCGACAACCTGGCCGTACGGGGTGTCGTCGACGCCACCGGTGGGGTCGCGGTCTGTTCCGCCGTCGAGCACCACGCCGTGCTCGACCCGGTCGAACACCTCGGCGGTCGCGTCGTCGGGGTCGGCACCGATGGCCGCATCGACCTCGACCGCCTGGCCGCCGCCCTCGACCCCACGGTCGCCCTCGTCTCGGTCATGGTGGCCAACAACGAGACCGGAATCGTCCAGCCGTTGGCCGAGGTCGTCCGCCTGGTGCGGGAGCTGGCCCCCGACGCCGTCGTCCACACCGACGCCGTCCAGGCTCTGTGCTGGCTCGACGTGGCCGAGCTGACCGCCGGCGCCGACCTCGTGTCGGTGAGCGCCCACAAGTTCGGTGGGCCGAAGGGGGTGGGGGCTCTCGTCGTGGGCGACCGGGTCCGCCTCCAGCCCCTGTTCCTGGGGGGCGGCCAGGAGCGGGGACGGCGGGGCGGCACCCAGAACGTGGCCGGCATCGCCGCCATGGCCGTCGCCGCCGCCGAGACCGTGGCCGAGCGCTCGACCGCCGTGCCCCGGGTGGCGGCTCTGCGGGACCGTCTGGCCGACGGGATCCGGGCCGCCGTCGACGGGGTCGTCGAGTCGGGGGTGCCCGAGGCCGACCGGTCGGCCAAGACCGCCAACATCTGCCACCTGTGCTTCGACGGGGTGGAGAGCGAGGCCCTGTTGCTGCTGCTGGAGAAGAGCGACATCATGGCCTCCGCCGCCTCGTCGTGTGCCAGCGGGGCCATGGACCCGAGCCATGTGCTGGCCGCCATGGGCCTGTCGCGCCAGCTGGCCTTCGGCTCGCTCCGCCTCTCCCTCGGCTACGACACCACCGATGCCGACATCGACGCCGCCCTCGACGCCGTTCCCGCCGCCGTGGCCCGGCTGCGAAATCACCGATGATGCGATCACCGATGAGCAACCCCCGATGAGCAACCCCCGATGACGGAACCACCGACGCCATCCTCGAGCGCGGCGGTGGGCGCGCCGGACGACGTGCTGGTCGCCATGTCCGGCGGGGTCGACTCATCGGTGGCCGCCGCCCTCCTGGCCGACGCCGGGCACCGGGTGGTGGGCGTCACCCTGAAGTTGTGGGGCGGCGAGAGCGACTCGGGGTGCTGCTCGGTCTCCGACGTCGACGACGCCCGTTCGGTGGCCCGCCGCCTCGGCGTCGACCATCACGTGTTCAACTTCGGCGACGAGTTCGAGCGCCACGTCGTCGAACCGTACGTCGACGCCCACCGCCGGGGCCGCACCCCCAACCCGTGCATCGAGTGCAACCGCCACATCAAGTTCGACAAGCTGTTCCGGCGGGCCGACGCCCTCGGGTTCGAGACGGTGGCCACCGGCCATCACGCCCGGATCGTCACCGACGGCGACGGCCGGCTCAGGGTGGCGAGGGGCGCCGACCGGGCCAAGGACCAGTCCTACGTGCTCCACATGCTCAACCAGTCGCAGCTGGCCCGGGTCCGGTTCCCGGTCGGTGACCGGTCGAAGGACGAGGTGCGGCGCCTGGCCGCCGAGCGTGGCCTGGTCACGGCGGCCAAGCCCGACAGTCAGGACGTGTGCTTCATCCACTCCGACGGCGGCCGCCGGGAGTTCCTCGGCGACCGGATCCCGCTGGCCCCCGCCACCGTGGTCGACACCGGGGGCCGTCCCGTCGGTCACGTGGCATCGGTGGAGCTCGTCACGATCGGGCAGCGCCGAGGCCTCGACCTCGGGGGCGACACGGGCCGACGGTACGTGGTCGACATCGACCGGCATGAGGGCCTCGTCACGGTGGGCCACCGGCACGATCTGCTCTCGGACCGCCAGGAGATCGACGACCTGGCCTGGTCGGCCCAACCGCTCGAGGGGCCGCTCGAGTTGCAGTGCTCGGCCCACGGTCGACCACGACCGGGCCGTATCGAGGGGGCGACCGTGGTGTGGGACGAGCCCCAGCCCCGGGTGGCGCCCGGCCAGTCGATCGTGGCCTACCGGGGTGACCTCGTCGTCGGGGGCGGTACCGCCTCGGCCCGGCGGTGAGCGCCGCCGCCGCCACCGTCGTCACCACCGACGTGGATGTGGCGGCCCGGGCCCTGGCCGAGGGCCGGCTCGTCGCCTTCCCCACCGAGACCGTGTACGGCCTCGGGGCCGACGCCACCGACCCCGCCGCCGTGGGCCGGATCTTCGAGACCAAGGGCCGACCGCGGGGCCATCCCCTGATCGTGCACCTGGCGTCGACCGCCGGGCTCGACCGCTGGGTCGACGCCGCCCCGCCGGCGACCGCCCACCTACGGCGCCTGGCCGAGGCCTTCTGGCCCGGTCCGCTGACCGTGGTGGTGGCCCGCTCCGATCTGGTGGCGGCCGAGACGGTAGGTGGGCGACCGACCGTGGGCCTCCGGGTCCCCGATCACCCGGTGGCAACCGAGCTGCTACGCCGGTTCGGTGGTGGTGTGGCCGCCCCGTCGGCCAACCGGTTCGGCAAGGTCAGCCCCACGACAGCGGCCCACGTGGTCGACGACCTCGACGGCATGGTCGACATCGTCCTCGACGGGGGCCCCACCCGCGTCGGGATCGAGTCCACCATCGTGGAGGTGGCCGACGAGGTGACATTGCTGCGCCCCGGGGCGGTGACGGCCGACGAGCTGTCGGCGGTGCTCGGACTGCGGGTGGTTGACGGTACCGGCGGCGTGTCCCGGGCTCCGGGCATGCTTCGCTCGCACTACGCCCCCGAGGCCGCGGTCGAGCTGGTCACCGCCGGTGAGGTGGCGTCGCGGCTCGCCGCCGGCGATGTCGACGCCACCACCGGGATCATCGCCCCCGTCGCCGTCGACCATCACCCGTCGTGGTGGTTGCCGGCCACCGCCGACGGCTACGCCGCCCGCCTCTACGGCGCCCTGCGGGAAGCCGACCGGCTCGGCCTCCACCGCCTCCTGGTGGTGCCCCCGGCGGGCGGTGATCTCCTCGACGCCGTCCTCGATCGCCTGACCAAGGCGGCGGCGCCCCGACCCCTCAGGCGGTGAGGGTGCCGATGGCGATGGCCCGGGTCCGGGCCTCGGCGAGCACCGCCCCCGGGAGGGTGGGGGTGAAGATGATGCGGGAGGTCTCTATCTCGTTGATGTTGCGGCCACGACGTCGCCCGAACCGCACCGTGGTCTCCAGCACGGCCTCGAGCGACAGGCCGTAGGCCCCACCGCTGAGGTCGACGACGGGCTGCACCGGCCCGTCGACGGGTTCGGGTACGGCGGCGGGGGCGGGGCCCAGGGCGGCCACCGTGGTGCGGCGCAGGAGGATGGCCTCGACCGTGAGCAGGTGATCGTGGATCACGAACCCGGCGGGGACGAACACCAACCACCGCCGGGACAGCTGGTGGAGGACCCGCCAGCCCAGCCACCACAGGCCCACGGCGGCGACGGAGACGACCGTCCCGGCGATGACGTGGTCCGTGGCGAGGAGGAGGGGACCGCCGATGGCGGTGGCGGCCATCGCCCCCCACAGGAGCTGGACGGGGCCGGCGAGCACGAAGGCGGGGGGCCGTAGGGCCATGCGGCGCTCGGAGCCGTAGGCCGAGCCGTTGACCATCCGGTCGCCGACGACGGGGGAGAAGGCGACGCCGGTGGCGAGGAGTCCGTGGGCCAGGGCCAGGGCCGCGGTGTTGACCGAGCCGGTGGGGCCGATGGCGGCGACGCCCGCCACCGGCACGGTGAGGGGAGCCAGGATGCGGACGGCGGTGAGACCGGCCGGGGACGGCACGGCGGCGGCGACGAGGCCGGCGAACCAGGCGGCCCACAGGCAACCCTCGAGCAGAAGGGCCCCACCCCCGCCGACCCGGTCGATGGCCGGTCCGACGCCGGGGCCGAGCCCCAGGGGGAGGACGACCCAGACGACGCGCAACCCCCAGAGGCCCACGAGACCGGCGGCCGTCCCGCCACGGCCCCGTACGCCGGGGGCCCGTCCTCGCAGCAGCTTGGCCATGGCTCTCAGTGTGCCCGCTGCCGAGCCGCGGTGTGCGCCCCGTTGTCAGGGGTCGTGGCTAGCCTCGGCGCCATGACCCCTGGGCCCGGTGATCCAGCCGATCGAGGCGATCGAGGCGATCGAGAGCTCATCGTCCGCGTCGACGAGTTGCGGGCCCTGATCGAGTACCACAACCGGCGCTACCACACCGACGACGCACCGGAGATCCCCGACGCCGAGTTCGACCTGATGGTGCGGGAGCTGCGGGCCCTGGAAGAGGCCCATCCCGCGCTCGTGACCCCGGACTCCCCCACGCTGACGGTGGGCAGCGCTCCCTCGGCCACCTTCGCCCCGGTCACTCACACCGTCCCGATGATGAGCCTCGACAACGCCTTCGACCGCCAGGAGCTGCAGGCGTGGGCCGATCGGGTGGCCAGGGGACTCGATCTGGGCGATGCCGCCGCCGCCGTCGGCTACGTGTGCGAGCTCAAGATCGACGGTGTGGCCTGCTCCCTCCGCTACGAGGGCGGCGAGCTGATGCTGGCCGCCACCAGGGGCAACGGCCGGGTGGGGGAGGACATCACCGCCAACGTCCGCGGCATCGGTGCCATCCCGAACGACCTCGGGCCCGATGCCCCGCCGGTGATGGAGGTCAGGGGCGAGATCTACCTTCCGGTGGCTACGTTCGAGGCCCTCAACGAGGCGCAGGAGGCCGCCGGGCTCCCCCGCTACGCCAATCCCCGCAACACGGCGGCCGGCAGCCTCCGCCAGAAGGATCCCTCGATCACGGCGGGTCGGGGCCTGGCCTTCTGGTCCTACCAGTTGGGGGTCGTCGAGGGTGGGCCCGGTCTCCAGAGTCATGGCGACGCCCTCGACTGGATGGCGTCGTTGGGCCTCCCGGTCAATCCCGAGTGGCGCCGGGTCGACACCATCGACGACGTGGTCGCCTTCGCCGACCACTGGCTCGAGCATCGCCACGACCTCGACTACGAGATCGACGGGGCGGTGGTGAAGGTCGACCGTCTCGTCCGCCAGCGGGCGCTCGGGTCGACATCGAAGGCCCCCCGGTGGGCCATCGCCTTCAAGTTCCCACCGGAGGAGCGAACCACCAAGCTGCGTGGGATCGAGGTGTCGATAGGGCGAACCGGCAAGGCGACGCCGTTCGCCGTGCTCGATCCGGTGTTCGTGGGGGGGTCGACGGTCCAGATGGCCACCCTCCACAACCAGGATCAGGTGGCCCTCAAAGACGTCCGCCCCGGCGACACGGTCATCGTGCGCAAGGCGGGCGACGTGATACCCGAGGTGCTGGGGCCCGTCCGGTCGGAGCGGCCGACCCGACTTCGGCGGTGGAAGTTCCCCACCGTCTGCCCGGCGTGTGGCGAGGCCCTGGTGAGGCCCGAGGGCGAGGCCCACACGTTCTGCGTCAACCCGGTCTGCCCCGCCCAGCGCCAGGCCCGGATCGAGCACTTCGCCTCCCGGGGGGCGATGGACATCGAGGGTATGGGGGAGAGCCGCGTCCAGCTCTTCATCGAGCAGGGTCTGATCGGCGACGCCGGCGACCTCTACTCGATCGACTGGGACCGGGTGGCCCAGCTCGAGGGGTTCGGCCAGGTCTCGATCGACAACCTCCGGGCCGCCATCGACGCCTCGAAGCAGCGGCCGTTGGCCAACCTCCTGGTGGGGCTCGGCATCCGCCACCTCGGCCCGGCCGGAGCCGAGCTGCTGTCGCGCGCCTTCGCCGACCTCGATGCCCTCGTGGCGGCCGACGTCGAGACGGTCGGCGCCATCGACGGGGTGGGGCCAACCATCGCCCGCAGCGTGGTCGAGTACTTCGGTTCCGACGGCGCCCAGGATCTGGTCGACAAGTTCCGGGCCGCCGGGGTCAACCTGGAGGGATCCGCTCCGGCCGACGACGTGCCCCAGGTGTTGGCCGGAATGTCGATCGTGGTCACGGGCACGCTCGACGGTTTCAGCCGGGACGAGGCGGCGGGGGCGATCAAGAGCCGGGGCGGCAAGAGCCCGGGCTCGGTGTCGAAGAAGACGACGGCCGTGGTCGTGGGGGCCGAGCCGGGGGTGTCGAAGGTGTCGAAGGCCGAGGAGCTGGGTGTTCCCGTGATCGATGAGTCCGGCTTCGTGGCCCTCCTGGAGACGGGCACGGCTCCCGGTCTGCCGGCCGCCGACACCAAGACCGAGACCGGCACCGGTACCAAGACCGAGACCGGCACGACGCCAGATCTCACCGCCGATTCCACCATCGATCACACCACCGAGGGCGCCGACTAGAGCCGGCTAGAGCACGTCGAACCGGATCTCGCTGATGGCGCAGCCCGCCGGACCGTCCTCCAGTCGGTAGACGCAGACCTGGAGCACGTTGTCGGTCGCCCGGATGATCTCCCCATTGGGACAGTTCTCCTCGGGCCCGTAGGTGTACTGCGACAGGGAGCGGGAGGCGCTGATCTGGTCGGTGATCTCCCCGTCGGCGTCGAGTACCACGTTCATCCGTTCCGGCGGGATGGCGACCCCGTTGATCGTGAGGGTGGCGGCATAGCCAGGGATCAGGTCGACCCCGACGGGTTCCCGGCAGGCGCTGGCCTGGCCCGAGGCGGGGAAGAACCCCTCGATGGGGCTCGACGGTGCGGCGGTGGTGGCCGCCCCGCCCGTGGCCGCCGCCCCACCGTTGGCCCCGGGCGGGGCCTGATCGTTGCCGATCACCTGGGTCTCATCGATGGGCCGGTCGTCCTGGTACAGGGCGCCGAAGACGAGGGCGGCGAAGGCGGCGCCCACGAGGCCCCCGGTGACCAGCCGCTGGTTCGTCTTCGAGATCACGGTGTCCTCACGGTGCCATTGTGCCAATCCCCGGTGCCGGTCAGAACATCGGGCCCGTGGGGGGCGATTCGCCATGGGAACGCCACTCCATCGCCACGAGGGCGTAGCATGATCGACGGTTTCGGCGGGACCAGCCAGCGACAACCCAACTGGATGGCATGTCTGATCTCCCGCCGCAGGACAACCAGCCCCGTTCCCCCTTCGACGCCGACGACGTCATCGGCGTCGTGCTCGGGGGCCGCTACCGCCTGGTGGCGCCCATCGGCGCCGGGGCCTCCGCCCGCGTCTACCTGGCCGACGACCTCCTCCTCGACCGGCAGGTGGCCGTCAAATGCCTCCGGCCGGGGTTGACCGACGACAGCCGCTTCCTCCGCCGCTTCCGTGCCGAGGCCAGGGCTACGGCGCAACTCAGCCATCCCAACCTCGTGGCCGTCTACGACTGGGGCGAGGACGAGGCGGCGGCGTATCTCGTCACCGAGGTCCTCCTGGGTGGCAGCCTGCTCGACCTCCTCGAGCGGGACGATCTGTTGACCCCGTCGCAGGGTCTGCTGGTGGCGCTCCAGGTGGCACAGGGCCTCCACTTCGCCCACGAGCTGGGATGGGTGCATCGAGACATCAAGCCCGCCAACCTCCTGTTCGGGGTGGAGGGGCGGCTGCGGATCGCCGATTTCGGCATCGCCAGGGCGGTGGCGGAGGCGGCATGGACCGAGCCGGAGGGGATCCTGGTCGGCACCGCCCGCTACGCCGCTCCGGAGCAGGCCGACGGGGGCCGCATCGGCAACCGGGCCGACGTCTACTCGTTGGCGCTCACCGTGGTGGAAGCGGTCACGGGCGAGGTGCCGTTGCTCGGCGACTCGGCGCTGGCCACGATGATGCTCCGCCGAGAGCAGGACCTGGGTGGCCTCGATCGTCTGGGCCCGCTCGGTGCGGCCCTCGAGCCGGCCGGTCGGGCCGATCCGAACGCCCGACCCAGCGCCGGGGTGCTCATCGAGTCGTTGACCCGGGCCGCCCGTTCCCTGCCCCGGCCCCACCGACTGCCGCTGGCCGGCCCCGATCCGACGCCGTCGCAGGAGACGGACCGGATCGTCGCCTTCCGGTCGGAGGAGCCACTGTTGGTCCTCGGGGCCGACGGGGCCGCGGTGGAGCAGGACGATGACGGCGCGATCGTGGTCGACATCGAGATCGATCTCGTGGTCGAGCGGCTCCCGGACGAGGGCTCGATGGCGCTTCCCGCGGTCGCCGCCGCCTCCGAGGCGGACGACGACGGCGACCCGAGTGGCGACGGTCACCGGCTCCGTCCCGGCGATCGGATCAAGTCCCGACCCATCCCCCTCCCGCCGGACGTCGACGACGTCCTGGCCGGCATCCTGATCGATGGGTCGACGCGTCCCGAGCCGGCCGCTGGACCCACGGCCCCGCCGCTCGACGATGACACCAGGGGCTTCGTCGCAACCGGCGCCCTGATCGACCTCACCGTTCCCCTCGAGCCGTACGACCGCAGCGAAGCCGACCGGAGCGAAGCCGACGGCAGCGCGATCGCCCGAAGCGCGGGCGACGGCGGCGCGGGCGACGGTGACTTCCTGGCCGCCGGGCTGTCGCTCTTCTCGGGTCTCGTCCTCGGAGAGCTCGAATCGCCGCCGGTGCCCGCCGCCGCCCGGCCTCGCGCCGACCACACGCCGCGTCGATCGAACGTCGACGAGGTCCTAGCCGAGGTCGGCATCGCCGACCGGGTGCTCAACCCGTCACCGTTCCTCGATGAGGGCGACGCCCCTGCCGGCCCGGTGCGCCCCACCCGCCTGTTCGACCTCGATCCCATCGAACCCGAGCTCGTGCCGATGCCGTTCGAGTCCCGTCCCAGCGCGCCGGCCGAACCCCGTCCCACCGGGGCGGTCGCCGTCGTCGTCACCGACCCCGAGACCCCGACCCCGAGCTCGCCGATCCCGACGACGGCGTCGCCGACGACCCCGGCGCTGTCGCCTCCGCAGTCCCCGCAGTCCCCACAGCACCCGACGCCCCTGGAGCTGGCGCCGCGAGGCTACGACCTGCCGGCCCTACCCGACCCCGTCGAACCGGGACCGGGCCCGTGGCCCCTCCACCCGTCCGACCGGGCCCGGGGCATCGTCGCCGTCCTCCTCGGCACGGCAGCCGTGGCGGCGCTGATCGTCGGCCTGGTGGCCATGCTCCGCCCCGCGGCCGAAGAAGCGGCCCCGCCGACGACCACCCCGGTGGTCGAGTCTCTCGTCGGGCGGACCGTGGCCGACGTCACCGCCATGGCCGAGGCCAATGGTTGGGATCTGACGGCGACCGAGCTCCGCCAGGACGGCACGACGGCTGGCGAGATCGTGGCCCAGCAACCCCAGCCGGGGCGTCTGCTGGGGCCCGGTGGCCAGCTGACCGTCGCCGTGTCCCTCGGTCCGGAGCTCCGGACCGTGCCCTCGATCGTCGGTCGCACCGTCGACGAGGCATCGGCCGTGCTCACCGACTCGAGCCTGGCCATCGGTGTGATCACCCATCGTCACGACGGGCACACGGCCGAGGGTCGGATCCTGGCGCTCCGGGTCGGGGGCGTGACCGCGTCGTCGCAGTTGGAGACCGGTACGGGCGTCGACCTGGTGGTCAGCGCCGGCCCCGCCACCGCTCCGATGCCGTCGTTCGTGGGCCTCAGCCGGGAGCGGGCGCTGGCCCAGGCCGCCAGCCTCGGCCTGGTCGTCGTCGAGGAGGAGGACCATTCGACGACCTATCCCGAGGGGCAGGTGATCCACACCGAACCCCCGACTGGTGCGGCGGTCGTCCCCGGCGATGGCCTGACCCTCGTGCTGTCGTCGGGGCCGTCGTTCGCCATCATCCCCGACGTCGTCGGCCTCGACCCGATCGAGGCGGCCGACCGTCTCACCGCCGCCGGTTTCGTCGTCGTCGACACGGTCGGGCCGCCCGATCAGGGCGTTACGGCGACGGCCCCGCCGGCCGGCGAGTCGCACCCCGAGGGAACCTCGGTCGTGCTGCTCACCGAGACCTGAGTCGCTACTGGTCGTCGGCGGTGAAGGCGCGCATCTCGCGGTAGATCTCGGCCGCCACGGGATCGTTCTCGGGAGGGCCCCCGGCCTGGAGGACGAGCAGCTTCGATGCGTCGCCCTCGACCAGGATCTTCCCCCCGAAGAAGGCCTGCATCACGGCCTGCGGGTCGCGGGTGACGAACGCCGCCTTGGCCGTGTCGTAGTCGACGGTGATCGTGGCCTCGGCGTCGGGGAGGAGGCCGGCCTCGATGATGGTCTGGCCGGTGGAGGAGTCGATGTGGCCCTCCATGCTGCCTGCCCGGTGGGGGATGTCGGTTACGACCACGTTGAGCTTGACCGGCATCGGGGGCGGGGGGACGTCGTCCTCGTAGCGGGCCCGGAGGGCTCGGGCCTCCTCGATCCACTCGTCTGACAGGAAGGGATGGGGGGCGCTCACCTCGACCACGGTATCCGCCACCCGACTACCGTGGACGACGATGGCCGACGGCACCGACACACGCACGGCTCGCCAGCTGAGGCTGGAGACGCAGCAGCGAAACCCCCAGTGGAAGAACCCGCCGCTCAAGATCGACATGGACATCTGCATCAACTGCGATGCCTGCTTCCGGGCCTGTCCCCGCCCCTTCGGCGCCATCTTCAACCACGACATCGACGTGATCATCATCCCCGAGCTGTGCTCCGGGTGCGACAAGTGCCTCGATCCGTGCCCCGTCGACTGCATACACCCGGACCCCGACTGGACCCCGTCGCCCGCCACCTGGTGGGCCGAGCCGGCGACCAACGATCCCTACGCCTGAGCCGGGCCACCGACGCCGGGGTGTCACGACCCGGCCTCAGGGGCGGCGCCGGGTGAGGTAGGCCCGAGCCAGTTCCCGGAGCCGTTCACGACCGAAACTGGGGTCGTGGCCACCGTGGACGACGGTCACCGGGAGGTCGAGCAGGCGTTCCATGGTGGTGCAGTACCGGTCGATGTCGGAACCGGGCAGCTGGTCGAGGAGCGGTCCGTCGTAGACGGCGTCGCCGGAGAACAACACGCCGGTGGCCACTTCCCACAGGCCGACCGAACCGGGGGAGTGCCCGGGGAGGTGCAGAACCTCGAACCGCCTGTCCCCGAGGTCGATGATGTCGCCCTCGTCGATCAGCCGTGTCACCCGGGCCGGCTCCTGATGGAAGCCCTCGAGCACCATGCCGGCCGGAAGCGCCGAAACGAAGTAGCGGAAGTCGACCTCGTACCCGGCCGCCTGCAGCGACCTGACGCCCTCGTCACCCCAGGCTTCGAAGATGTCCAGCGAGTGGAGCGTCGGCCGCTCGATGGCGTGGGCCTCCGCCGGATGGATCAGCACGTCGTCGAACTCGTGGTGGGAGCCGACGTGGTCGGCATGGCCGTGGGTCGCCACGGCGGTCACCGAGCGGTCCAACAAGTCCTGAGCCTCGTCGAGCAGGCTGCCCACGCCCATGCCGGTGTCGACGATCATGTCACGCACCGAGCCGCGGACGTGCCAGATGTTGCACCGCATCAGCGGCACCACGTACGGCTCCCACAACAGGGTGATCCCGTCGTCCAACGATCGGCGGTCGAACCAGCGATCGGCGATCCCGAGGGTCATCTCCAGAGTGTAGAACTCGCCCCGGGGGCCGCTCGGTCGAACGACCGTCGTGCGGCGCCCCGACCCCCGTACCCTGGGATCGGTGACCGAACCAGACCCGAACGAACCGGGCCATCTCACGACCGACGACGTGGCCAAGGTGGCGTCGCTGGCCCTACTCGAGCTGTCCGACGCCGAGCTCGAGCGGTTCACGGGCCAGCTCGACGCCGTGCTCGACCGGGCCCGGGAGCTGGCCGCCTTCGACCTCGACGGCGTGCCGCCCACCGCCCACCCCTACCCGCTGGTCAACGTGTTCCGGGCCGACGTCCCGGTGGCGGCCGCCGGGGTGGCCGACGAGGCCCTGGCCGCCGCCCCCGCCGTCGAGGACCGCCAGTTCAAGGTCCCGCCGGCCCTGGGGGAGGAGCCGTGAGCCCGGGCCCCCGGAACGCCTCCGCCGTCTCCATCGCCGCCCAGGTTCGGGCCGGTGAGCGCCGCGCGGTCGACATCGTCGACGAGCATCTGGCCCGGATCGGGGCCGGCGACGACGAGCTCCACGCCTTCAATCACGTCATGGTCGACGAGGCCCGGGCGGCGGCCGCCGCCGTCGACGCCGCGGTGGCCGCCGGCCGCGACCCGGGCCCGCTGGCCGGGGTGCCGGTGGCCCTCAAGGACAACCTGTGCACCCGGGGCATCCCCACCACGTGCTCGTCCCGGATCCTGGAGGGGTGGCGGCCCCCCTACGACGCCACGGTGGTCGAGCGGCTGCGGGCGGCGGGAGCGGTCATCGTCGGCAAGACCAACCTCGACGAGTTCGCCATGGGCTCGTCGACCGAGAACTCCGCCTTCGGGCCCACCCGCAACCCCCACGATCACGACCGGGTCCCCGGGGGATCGTCGGGGGGGTCGGCGGCGGCGGTGGCCGCCGGATTCGCCCCGCTGGCCTTCGGGTCCGACACCGGTGGCTCGATCCGCCAACCGGCCGCCCTGTGCGGGGTGGTCGGGGCCAAGCCGACCTACGGTGCGGTCAGCCGCTACGGACTGGTGGCCTTCGCCAGCTCACTCGACCAGATCGGGCCGTTCGCCACCGACGTCACCGCCGCCGCACTGGCCCTGATGGTCATCGCCGGGCACGACGAGCGCGACTCCACGTCGATCCCGGAGCCCTTCCCGTCGCTGACCGACGAGCTCGAGCGGGGCGTCGACGGGCTCCGCATCGGGGTCATCGCCGAGCTGGCCGGCGGCGGCCTCGATGGCTTCGAGCCCGAGGTGCTGGCCCGGACCACGGAGGCGGCCGACGCCCTCGCCGCCGCCGGCGCCAAGGTCGAGACGGTGTCGGTCCCTTCGACCGTGGCCGGCCTCTCGGCCTACTACATGATCGCACCGGCCGAGGCCTCGTCGAACCTGGCCCGCTACGACGGTGTGCGCTACGGCCTGCGCCTCGACGGGCCCAACACGGCGGCCATGATGACGGCGTCGCGCACCGCCGGCTTCGGGCCGGAGGTCAAGCGCCGGATCATGCTCGGCACCTACGCCCTGTCGGCCGGCTACTGGGACGCCTTCTACGGCCGGGCCCAACGGGTGCGGACGTTGATGATCCAGGAGTTCGAGCGGGTCTACGCCGACCACGACCTGCTGCTGACCCCGACGTCGCCCTGCGTGGCCTTCCCCTTCGGGGCCAAGGCCGACCCCCTGACCATGTACCTCAACGACGTCTGCACGATCCCGTCCAACCTGACGGGTCAGCCCGCCATCTCGGTCCCGTTCGGTACCGGGGCCGACGGTCTGCCGGTCGGTGTGCAGCTCATGGCCCCCCTCCTCGGTGAGGCCACCATGTTCCGCGCCGCCCGGGCCCTCGAGGAGGTCGCACCATGACCGAGGTCTACTCCACCGGCACCGATCTGCCGACCCTCGACGCCGACCAGGGCCTGCTCCCCGACGGGTGGGAGATGATCATCGGTCTCGAGGTCCACGCCGAGCTGGCCACCGAGACCAAGATGTTCTCCCCGGCCCCCAACCGCTTCGGGGCCGCCCCCAACACCAACGTCCACCCGGTGTGCCTCGGGCTCCCGGGCACCCTGCCCGTGGTCAACGGGCGGGCGGTGGAGCTGGCGATCAGGATCGGCCTCGCCCTCAACTGCACCGTCCAGCGCTGCGTGTTCGCCAGGAAGAACTACTTCTACCCCGACATGCCGAAGGACTACCAGATCAGCCAGTACGAGGAGCCGCTCAACCTCGACGGCTGGCTGGAGCTGCCGTCGGGGACGACCGTCGGCATCGAACGGGCCCACCTGGAGGAGGACACCGGCAAGTCGACCCACGTCGGCACGTCGGGCCGGATCCACGACGCCGGCTACTCCCTCGTCGACTACAACCGGGCCGGGGTGCCCCTCATCGAGATCGTGTCCCGCCCCGACATCCGGGGACCCGAGCAGGCCCGCCAGTACGTCGCCGAGCTGCGCGCCATCCTCGTCGCCGTCGGGGCCAGCGACGGCAAGATGGAGGAGGGCTCGCTGCGGGTCGACGCCAACGTGTCGGTCCGCCCCACCGGGGTCGACGAGCTGCGGACCCGGTGCGAGATCAAGAACGTCAACTCCCTGCGGTCGCTCGGTCGGGCCATCGAGTACGAGGCCCGCCGCCACGTCGAGCTCTACGAGGCCGGTGAGCGGCCGATCCAGGAGACCCGTCACTGGGACGAGGAGGGCGGGCGGACCCGGCCCGGGCGATCGAAGGAGGAGGCCGAGGACTACCGCTACTTCCCCGATCCCGACCTGCTGCCCATCGACCCCTCGCCCCAGTGGATCGACGAGATCCGGGCCTCCCTCCCGGCCCTGCCCCGGGAGCGGCGCCACGCCCTGCTCGACCGGGGCGCCGACCACGACGGGGCGGCCATCGCCGTCGGGCGCGATCTCGACGGCCTGGCGGTGGCCGCCATCGACGCCGGGGCCAACGTCGATCGGGTGCTGACCCATGTGGCCAACAACCTGGCCGTCGACGGGGCCGATGCCCTCGATCCCGGTGATTTCGCCCGGCTCGTGACCATGGAGACCGACGGGTCCCTGACCGCCACCCAGGCCAAGCAGGTCCTGGCCGACATGGTCGTCACCGGCCGCGACCCGGTCACGATCGCCGCCGAGAAGGGGTTCGAGGCCATGGACACCGGCGAGCTGGAGGCGGTGCTCGACCGGATCATCGCCGCCAACGGTGACGAGTGGAGCCGCTACGTCGACGGCGACGACAAGGACCGGGGCAAGCTCGGTGGCTGGTTCACCGGGCAGGTCATGAAGGCGACCCGGGGCCAGGCCGACGGCAAGGTCGTCAACGAGCTCCTCGAGCGGCGCCGCCAGGGCTGATTCCCGAAGGGGATGGCGGCCGCAGGGGCGGTCAGCGGCCGGGGGCGCCGGTGACGAGCCAGTCGTCGCTCCGCCACCGCCACCACACGGCCACCGCCCGCAGCACCATGTAGGCGTTGAGGGTGGCCCACAACCAGCCCAGGCCGGCCCCGGTGACGAGCACGGCCGCCCCCATGGCGGCGAACACGACCGACACCGCCAGCATCGACCGCCCGAGGTAGCGGAAGTCGCCGGCCCCGATGAGGATCCCGTCGAGGGCGAACACGTACCCGTTGACCGGTTCGGCCAGCGCCACCCACACCAGCACGGAGGCGGTGGCCGCCAGCACCTCGGGATCGTTGCTGAAGACGGAGGCGATGGGCCCGCGGAAGGCGACGATGGCCACCGCCGCCACCACCCCCACCGCCACGTCGAGCTCGATCATGCGTCGGGCGGCGCCTCGGGCCCGCTCGACCGCCCCGGCGCCGAGCCACCGCCCGGTGAGGGCCTGCCCGGCGATGGCCACGGCGTCGAGGGCGAGGGCCAGGGTCGACCACACCTGCAGGCCGACCTGGTGGGCGCCCACCTCGGCCACCCCGATCCGGGCGGCGATGGCGGTGCCGAACGTGAACGACCCCCGCAGGGCCAGCGTGCGGAGGATCAGTGGCTGGCCGGCGGCGAGGAGCCGCCGCATGATGGCCACGTCGACGGCCAGTCCGACCCGGCGCCGGCGGGCCCATCCGAGGACCCGGTGGGCGTAGACCACGCCGCCACCGATCTCGGCCACCACGGTGGCGAGGGCGGAGGCCCCGATCCCGTAGCCCACCCCAAATATCAGGACCGACTCGATCACGAGGTTGGCCGTCGCCGTGGCGACGGCGATGAGGAGCGGTGTCCGGGTGTTCTGGCGGCCGTGGAAGGCCCCGCCACCGGCCAGGGTCAGGAGGAGGAACGGCAAACCGACGGTGCTGATGCGCAGGTAGAGGAGGCCGGCGTCGAGGGCCCGACCCGAGCCGCCGAGGAGGCGCAGGAGGGGCTCGGCTGCCGCCGCCACCACGACGGCGAACACCACGCCGAGGGCGATGGCCAGCCACAGTCCCTGGACCGAGACCCGTACCGCCTCGTCCTCCCGTTCGGCCCCGAGGAGCCGGGCCACCGTCGCCGTGGTGCCGTAGGCGAGGAAGATCATCAACCCGTGCACGGTGAGCAGCACGGTGGTGGCCAGGGCCAGTCCGGCCAGCTCCGTCGTGCCCAGATGGCCGACGATGGCGGTGTCGGCCAGCACATAGAGCGGCGCCGCCACCAGGGTTCCCAGCGCGGGGACGGCCAATCGGGCGATGTCGCGATCGTGGGGGGAGCGGAGCCTCACCGGCCGAGTATGGCGACCGAGTGCCCGGCGACCACCCGCCGCAACTCGATGCCCCCCGGCAGGGCGGCCGAAACCGGCCTGCGGACGGTCGACTCAGGCCACGTTGGCCCGATCGAGCCGCCACGACGTCAGGGCCACCGCCACCAGCGGCACCACGATGGACACGATCACGCCGGTGGTCAGGGCCCGCTCGGCCAACGGGAGCTCGAGGTCGGTCATCTTGGCCAGCACCGACGACGGGTAGGTGTTGATCGACAGCCGGGCCGCCCCCTGCCCGACCCGGGCCACGAAGAACTCCCAGATGAAGACGTAGAGCAGGCCCCAGATGAGCGATCGGCGGAGCAGCAACCCGAACAGGGTGAACAGGCCGGTGTAGGCCGCGGTGGCGAGCATGCTGGCCACGGCTGCGGCCAGAGCCGTCGACCCGTCGCCGGTGCCGATGAGGGTGGCCAGCACCACGCCGGGCACAACAGCCGGCACCGCCACCGTGAGGGAGGCCAGCCACGCCGCAAGGGCCAGCATCCACCGGGGGTTGGGTCGCAGCCACAGGTAAACGAGGGTCTCGTCCTCGACGAGCTGGCCCAACGACGAGCTGGCCAGCACGAGCGACAGGATGGGGACGAGGAGCCCCAGTCCGAACACCCACAGCAGCCCGACGACCGCCTCGATTCGGTCGACCTCGTCGACGTTGCCGTTGATCAGCGCCGCCGTCAGCACGAGGATGCCGATCATGACGCCGGCCAGCCCGATCCGGCCCGCGGTGACCTGTTGGCGCAGGAGGAGCCGGTAGAGGCCGACGAGGGCCGTCCCGGCGCCGCCGGTGGCCGTGGGGGGTGACGTCGCGGTGGTCATGGCCCTCCAACCAGGTAGCGGAACACGCTCTCGAGATCGTCGTCGAGCGGGGTCAGCTCGTAGAGCCGGGCCCCCACCTGGCGACACGCCGCCGGCAGCATCCGCCGGAAGGCCCGGACGTCGTGGGTGGTGATTTCGACCTCCTCGTCACCGTCGACCCGGCACCCCGTCACCGCCGGGGTCTGGAGGAGGGTGGCGGCCACGAGCCGGGCCTGCTGGCACCGGACCCGGAGGCGGAGGGGCTGGTCGTCCATGAGGGCCCGGATGGCGTGGAAGTTACCCTGGGCCGCCAGCCGTCCCTTGGCCACCACCAGCACGTGCGACCCGAACCGCTCCACCTCGTCGAGCACGTGGCTCGACACCAGCACCGTGATCCCCTGCTCGCCGAGTGCGTGGAACAGGGTGATCATGTGGCGCCGCTGCCGGGGGTCCAACCCGTTCAGCGGCTCGTCGAGAACCAGGACCGTCGGCTGGTGGACGATGGCCTGGGCGATCTTCACCCGCTGCCGCATGCCCTTGGAGAAGGCGCCGACGGGTCGGGCCATGTCAGGGTCGAGCTCGACTGCCCCCAGCGCCGCCCGGGCCCGCTCCTCCGGGGCGTCGAGCCGGCTGAGCTTGGCCGCCAGCGTCACCACGTCGAGGGCCTGCTCCCGCTCGAACACCCCGTCCTGCTGGGGTACGAGACCGATCCGGGATCGGGCTGCGGCGTCGGTGCGGGGATCGCCGCCGGCGACCATGATGGCCCCGGTCGACGGTGGGGTCAGGCCGCACAGGAGGCGGATCAGGGTGGACTTGCCGGCCCCGTTCGGCCCGAGCAGGGCGGTGACCCCGGGGCGGACGGCGAACGTCACGTCGGACACCGCCACCAGTGAGCCGAACGACTTCGACAGGCCCCGGGCCACGATGGTGGCGTCGGGCGGCGGCCAGGCCGAGGGCGGCGGGGGCGGCGGCAGGCCGGGACCGGGGGCGGCGGCGGGGGCCACGGCGGTCGGGTGGTCGGTCATCGCCGCACCAGCAGCGTCCTGTACCGGTACCAGATCCACCCGACCGACAGGCCGACCCAGGCGGCGCAGGCCAGCCACAACGTCCAGGTCGGGTTCTCGCTCGCCGGCCACCCGCCCTCGATCTCGCCGTGGATGCGGAAGATGAGGGCCCGGGGGAGGAAGAGGAGGTTGAGGAGCCGGAGGTGGGGGGTGACCTCACCCAGATCGACCACGATGTCGGTGATCGTCGCCGACCCGGGGATGAGGGCGAGGATGGTGGCGGTGGCGACGCTCGTGCGGTCGGTGGTGGCCCCCACGGCCAGCGACACCGCGGTGTACAGCGAGCCGATCACCGCCGACGAGATCAGGATCCGGCCGAACACCCGCAACCACTCGCCGAAACCGTCGGGGCCGAGGTTCTGGAGGCTGAAGGCGATCAGCATCAGCAGCGGAGGGCCGAGGGTGACGAGGAGCAGCATGGCGAACACGCTGAGGGCCTTGCCCATCAGGTAGGTGGGCCGGCTCAGGGGGGAGGCGAGGTACACGCCGAGCAGCCCGGTCCGCCGATCGGCGCACAACAGCTCGGGGCTGACGAACCCGGCCAGGAGGTAGATGGTGGCGGCCACGAAGCCGTAGTAGCCGGCGTAGGTCGGGAGGAACTCCTCGGTACCGACGGGGACGATGGCGGCGATGCCGGTGAAGACGGTGGCCGGGAGGTAGGCCATCACGATGATGGCGAACGGGACCACCTTGTGGCGGGCCGAACGCCCGAAGCCGAGTGCGTGGCGGATGCTGTACTTGACGAGGGAGCGGATGGCACCCCGGACCTCGGTCCGCTCGCCCTCGTAGCGGCGGTAGCCGCGGTCGTAGATCCGGGCCTCGTCGACCATCGGATCGGTCATCCCAACCGCTCCACGAACACGTCCTCCAACGAGAGCCGGCGCCGGTCGAGTCGGACGATCCCGACGCCGGCGTCGACGCAGGCGTCGCGGGCGGCGTCGAACACGGAGTCGTCGCCGTCGACGCTGAGATGGCGTCCCTCGGCCCTGGCCTCCAGGCCCCGTCGGCGCAGGTCGTCGGCCACCGCCGCCACCGTCGAGTCGACGGCGTCGAGCTCGAGACGGATGCCGTGCTCGCCCTCGCCCCGCAGCTCGGCGATGGGGCCCGACACCAGGGTCCGGCCGTTGCCGATGATCACGACGTCGTCGCAGATCTGCTCCACCTCGGCCAGGAGATGCGACGAGAGGACGACACTGATCCCGAACCGGTGCGACACGTCGCCGATGAGGGCCAGCATGGCGTCGCGCTGGACCGGGTCGAGGCCGTCGGTCGGCTCGTCGAGCATGATGAGCCGGGGGTCGTGGGCGATGGCCTGGGCCAGCTTGACCCGTTGCCGCTGCCCGGTGCTCATCGTGCCCAGTGGGCGGAACCGCTCCTCGCCCAGACCCACCAGCCACAGGGCGTCGCTGGCCCTCGTGGTCGCCTCGTCGGGCGGGAGTCCGTGAAGCTCGGCCACGTGGCGCACGAAGTCGTCGGCCCGCAGGTCGGGGGGCAGGGTGTGGTGCTCCGGGGCGTAGCCGATGTGGGCCCTGACCGACGACCCCGCCGACCAGGGATCGCGGCCGTACACGGTCAGGGTGCCGCCGTCGATCGGATGGAGGCCGAGGATCATGCCCAGCAGCGTGGTCTTGCCCGTCCCGTTGGCCCCGAGCAGCCCGGTGATCCCCTCGGCGATGTCGAAGTCGACGTGCTCGAGCACGGGGACGTCGCCGTAGGCCTTGCGCACGCCCCGGGCGGTGATGAGCGTCTGGCGGCCGGCGGTCATCGCTGCTTGATGAGGTCGGCCGGCACCCGCTCACTATGGCACGGTGCGGTGGGGGCCGGTGGTCGCCTCAGGGCCTGCGGCGGTCGCCGGCGACGTCGGTTAGGGGGGTGACCGACCGGTCCTCGCCGGGGCCCGGCACGGGAAGCCCGGGCTGGAGGGCGTAGTTGGGAGTCAGGCGGCCGTCGGAGGGGGTCGGAGCCTCGTCGTCGAGGAGGATCGATCGCCGGTCGGCGTCGTCCCCGTGTGGGTCGGGGGCCTGTGGTGTAGCGGTGGTTCGTGGTGTAGCGGTGGCCTCGCGTCCGATCTTCGCCGGTCGGCCGGCGATCACCGGCACCTCACCCGTCGGGGCCCCGAACACGACCGGCGCCGGCTCGTCGACCAGGGGCACCGGGGGCGCTCCGAAGATGAGGGCGGCGGCCTCGGGGTTGTCGTCATCGGGAGCGAGGCTGATCGGCGGTCGCTCCGGCCGCGCCCCACCGTCGGCCCGTCCGATCGTGATCGCCTCGCCCGACGCCGCCTCGTCGAGCGCCGCCACCAGTGTGCGGCGCCACCCCAGCTGGACCAGAGCGGCGCCGCTGGTGTGGAGGGCGAACAGCACCAGACAGGCGGCGGCGCCGGGCGCCACTACCCCCCACACCCCGTCGCCGAGGACACCCGCCCCTCGGGCCAGCTGGGCCCCGAGCGGCAGGGGGCGGGCACCGGCGCCGCCCGGCCCCACCGCGTCGAGCGCGGTGGCGGCGCCGGTCGGCGACGGCATGGTGGCGGCGAAGGTGGCGGCGAGATGGGCGGCGAAGGCGAACCCGGCCACGATGAGCCACACCCCGGCGACGCGGTGGAGGCCGCCGACGGCGAGGTCGGCCCGCTCCCGTCGGAGGGCCCGCATTGCCGGGGCGACCGAGGCGGCCGCCACCACGAGCAGGAGGAGGGGATCGTCGAGGGGTCGGGTCCCGGTGCCGCTGGCCGCCGTTGCCACCAGCACCATCACCGCCGGCGTCCACCAGGCGGCGTCGACCAGTGCCCCCGGCACCACCTCGCCCACCGAACCCACGGCCCGCTGGATCGCCACCAGGCCCAGTGCCGCCACCACGGCCAGCGACGCCGGGGCGAGGGCGGCGGTGAGGGCGGGGAGGAGGTCGGCGGCGGCCTGGTGCACGGCCTCGTCGAAGGCGAGGGCGCGGGCCCCGGCGTCCGCCGCTGGAAGGCCGGCTTCCGCACGATCAGACGCCACCCCCAGCCCGGCCCCGGCGACGACGGCGATCGATGCGACCACCCCGGTGGCGAGGCCGGCCCTCGACCAGGCCGGCGCGGTCGCTCCGAGCAGCTGGCGCCCGGGCCCGGTCGGCCGCAACCGGCCGTCGGGTCGGAGGCCGACCATATCGACGACGATGGCGGCAGCGGCCGCCGTCACGGCCACCACGGCCACGACGTCGAGCACGGCGGTGGCGTCGTTGCGGCGCAGGGAGTCGAGCAGGGCCGATCCGAGCCCGGGGCGGTCGAAGGCCGCCTCGACGACGAGCACGGCGGTGATCAGGCTCGTCACCGGCAGACCGAACCACCATCCCTCCCGGCTCTCGGCCCGCTCGGCCAGGCCGGTGCCGAGCGCGGCGAAGCCGAACGGCTCCCGTCCGATGCCCGGTCCGGTGATCAGCGCCGCCAGTGGAGCAGCCACCGCCCCACCGACGACGAGGGAGGGGACGAGGGCCGTGGCCACCGCCCGTCCCGGACGGTCGACGAGCGAGGGGGCACCCGTGACGTCGAGGCCCCAGCGTTGGCCGGCCCACCACCGGACGGTGACGGCGACCGCCGGCGTGGCCGTGGCCAACACCACCAGCCACACCCAGCCGCCGGCCCGCTGGCGGCGGGCCGCTCGCCGGAGGAACAGCCCCGGTCCCACGGCCAGCACCAGACCGGCCGCAAGGCCCTGGCCGGCGAGGAGCGCCGAGGGGGCGATCCCGTCGAGCACCACCGGACGCAGCACCCAGGCCGAGGCCAGCCAGCGGGGATAGGAGGCGAGACCGGTCGCCTCGCCGGCCGACAGCAGGAGGTGGGCCATCTGGGTCGTGCCGAAGAAGATGAGCAGCGGACGGAGCAGCAGGGCTGCCGCCCTGGCCGTCAGCGACGAGGGTCGAACCGCCAGCGTCATGGCTCCATTGTGGTCCACCGGGGGCATCACAGGGCGTACGGTCGGCGGGCCCGGCCACCGTCCCCCGGCGAATCGACAAGCCGGCCACCGCCCCTCGGCCACCGCCCGGCAGCCGTCAGCCGTCAGCCGTCAGTCGTCAGCCGTCAGCCGGCGGTCGTCAGCCGGCGGCGGCGACCTCCGCCCGGTGGGAGAGGAAGGCGATGGTGCGCTGCCATGCCAGCTCCGCCGCCTCCGGATCGTGGCTCGCTCCCTCCTCGAAGAACCAGTGCCGGGTGCCGGGGTACAGGTGGAACTCGGTCTCCTGGCCCCCGAGGCGGAGGAACGACTCGGTGACCACCCGGTCCTCCTCGCTGACGATGTGGTCGTGCTCGGCGAAATGGCCCTGGAAGTTGGCGTTGGCGTCGGCGAAGTCGATCGACTGGGCCCCGTAGAAGGCGACGGCGGCGTTGACGGAGGTGCTGAGGCGGGCCGCCAACCAAAGGGCCAGGGAGGCCCCCATCGAGAAGCCGACGACGGCGATCGGCCGCTCCGGATCTCCGGACATGGCCCGCAGGGTGTGGGCAGACGACATCACCAGGCCCGACAGCTCGTCGGGATCGACGCCGCCGAGCACGGCCTCCCCCTCGGCCTCGGTGACCGGCTGCACCCCGTCGAACAGGTCGGGGGCGAGAACGGTGAAGCCCTCAGCGGCCAGCCGACGGCAGAAGTCGCGGACCCAGTCGTTGAGGCCCCACCACGAATGGAGGACGAGGACGCCGGGGCCCCGCCGACCCCCCGGAGGGTCGACGAGGAACGCCTCCCCGGCGCGGCGGTTGGTGAACGGCGACTGCTCGCGGGCCATCTTCCGACCCTACAAGCCCCCCGGCCGACCGGCTGATCCCGCAGCCGTTCCGGGCCGCAGGTTGGAATGGGATTGGCGTCACGGAATCGTTGAGGAAGAAACACCGGAGTTCTGGTCCGGCGTTTCCTACCCTGGTTCGGTGAAGGGACACCCGATGAAGCTGCTGATCGCGGCCTGGCGATTCGTCGTCGACGTTGCCCTTCGCTGGTACTACGGCCGCGTCGGCGACCTGGCCGCCGGGGTGACGTTCTGGATCGTGGTGTCGCTCCCGGCCGCCGTCCTGGCCCTGGTGGCAGCCCTCGCCCCCCTCGATGCCCTGGTGGGCCTGAGCCTGAAGGCCCAGATCGAGGAGACGGCGGTCGAGTTCGTCGCCCGGACCTTCACCGATGAACGACGCGACATCCAGGCGACGGTGCAGGCGCTGTTCCTTCAGTCCAACCCCAGCCTGTTGACCGTGTCGCTGGCCGTGGCGCTGTGGTCGATCAGCCGGGGCTTCGCCGGCCTCATCCGCGCCCTCGACGACATCTACGAGGTCGACGACGGACGGGCCTGGTACCACACGAGGGTGGTGGCGCTGCTGCTCGGCCTCGGGTCCCTCCTCGTGTCGCTGCCGCTGCTGGCGCTCGAGCGGCTCGTGTGGCCCTCCATCCCCGCCGGTCCGGCCGAGCGGGTGCTACGCAGCGTCGTGGTCGTGACCATCCTCGCCCTGTGGGCGTCGACGATCTACCACTACGGCCCGTCCCGCCGCAGCCGGTGGCATCACGACCTGCCGGGGGCGGTCGCCGCCGCCGTGATGTGGTGGCTGCTGTCGGTCGGGTTCGGGTTCTACGTGTCGGTCACCTCGGGGGCCAACGATGTCACCGCCGCCATCGGGGCCGGTCTGCTCGCCCTGACCTGGATCTGGTTGGCCGCTCAGGTGCTCCTGATCGGGGGCACCATCAACGTCCTGTACGGCCACCGGCGCTCGATCCTACGGGAGCGGCGGACCTGGAACCTCAACGACCGGATCACCGGCGAGATCCGCCGCATCGTCGTCCCCGACCGGACCCGCAACGGCGACCGCCGCCAGGACCCCGACCGCCGCTCGGGAGTCGATCGCCGGTCGTCGCCCCGGCCCCGGTCGACCGGCCCCCCCGCCCGCTCGGGGCCGCCGACGGTCGATGAGGAGACGATCCTCGTCGGTGACGACCCCGACCGCCCCGGCGACGGTCCCCGGGGGACGGTGTCGTGAGCGAGCCCGAGGCTCAGTGGTCGAGGGCGAGGAGCACGGCCGCCAACTCGTCCGGGCGGTTGAGGGCGACGGTGGCTCAGGTCACGGTGATTCGACGGGTGAGGTAGACCTGGCAGGTCACGTCCTCGAAGGCGGGGGCGGCGTCGAGGATGTTGATCGTGTTCTCGGTGACGGTCTCGCCCGGCTCGACCCGGTTGATTATGCCGAAGTCACGACCGAGGCTTTCCCCGTCGGGGCCGAACAACTCGTAGTTGACCTCGTAGGCCGAGGTCACCCCGCTCTGGTTGGTGACGGTGGCGGTGACATCGTAGTCGCCGCTACCGTCGTTCTGGATACCGATCACGGCACACGACGCCGGATCGGACGTGACCTCGCCCCGGGAGAAGTCGAGGGACAGCTGGTCGATGATCACCTGGGCCTGGTCGCCGGCGGCCCGGAGGACGAGCACGCTGCAGCCGCCGATCCCCAGGATCAGCACCCCGATGACGACCAAAACGATGACCCAGGCTCTGGAGCCCGAGCTACCGGTCCGCACCGGCTGGGGGCCCCACCCAGCCGGTTGTGGGCCGGATGGTCCGGGGGGCCCGTAGGAGGGGGGTGGGCCGGGGGGTTGGCCCGGTGGCCCGTAGGAGGGTGCGGGTGGGGGAGCGGTGGAGGGCCGTGCGCCAGGTGGAGTGAACAGCCCCCCGGCCGGGCCGCCGGGTGGGTCCACCGGGGCCCCGGGAACCGGGGGGAGGCTGCCGGGTCCCCAGGCCTGGGTCGCCCCGGCCGGCATGTCCTCGACGGGTCGATCCTCGCCGTCGTCCTGTCCCGGGGTGGCCTCCGGCGGATACCAGCGTCCGTCCGAGGCCAGCCACCAACCCTCGCCCCTCGGACCATCGCTCACGGCGCCTCCTCCCTTGCCACGACCGCATCACGGTAGCGGTCCCGCGCGGCGGCCACGCCACCGGCCCGTCGCCTCCATCCCCAGCCACCGACGTTCCCGGTCGTCGTCGCCCGACCTCTACGCTGAGGGCCATGGGAATGGTGGAGACCGTCCGGTCGGTCGTGCGGTTCAAGTCGATCGAGCTCGACCCGGTGGAACGTCGTCTCGGGCGGGCCGCCGACGTCGCCGACCTCCGACGGTTGGCCAAGCGCCGCCTGCCGGCCGGGGTGTTCGACTACATCGACGGCGGAGCCGAGGATGAGCGGACCCTGGCCGCCAACGTCGATGCCTTCGGTCGGATCGGCTTCGAGCCGTCCGTCCTGCGGGACGTGAGCGCCGTCGACACCGGCACCGAGATCCTCGGGCGGCGGCGCGCCCTCCCCCTGATCCTGTCGCCGACCGGGTTCACCAGGATCGCCGATCCCCAGGGTGAGCTGGCCGTGGCCCGGGCCGCAGCCAGGGCGGGGTTGCCGTACAGCCTGTCGACCATGGGGACTCGCTCGATCGAGGAGGTGGCCGGCGTCTCCGATGGTGCCCTGTGGTTCCAGGTCTACACCTGGAAGGACCGGGCCCTGGTGAAGGACCTGCTCGATCGGGCTGCCGCCGCCGGCTACGAGGCCATCCTGCTGACGATCGACGCCGCAGTGCTGGGTCGGCGGGAGCGCGACGTCCGGCGGGGGTACACGCTGCCCCCCAAGGTCGGGCTCGACACGATCGTCGACGGGATCCTCCACCCCGGTTGGACCCTCGACTTCCTCCGCAACGAGCCGATCACGTTCGCCAGCGTCGCCTCCAACAACCCGGCCGATGACGGTTCGTCGGCGGTGTCGCTGAGCGCCTACATGAACTCGCAGTTCGACGCCGCCCTGTCGTGGGGCGACGTCGAATGGCTCCGGTCGGTGTGGTCGGGACCGATCGTGTTGAAGGGGATCCAGACGGTGGCCGACGCCGAGCTGGCGGTCGACGCCGGGGTCGCCGCCATCGCCCTGTCCAACCACGGCGGCCGCCAGCTCGACGGTGCTCCCACCCCGATCGAGCTGGTCGAGCCGGTGGCCCAGGCCGTCGGCGGCCGGGTCGAGATCTACTGTGACGGCGGCGTCCGGCGGGGTTCCGACATCGTGAAGGCCCTCGCCCTGGGGGCCGACGCCTGCATGATCGGGCGGGCCTACCTCTACGCCCTCGGCGCCGCCGGAGAACGGGGCGTCGACCATGTGCTCCGCTTCCTGGCCGACGGGGTCCACCGCACGATGGCGCTGTCGGGCCGGGCCACGGTGGCCGAGATCGACCGCAGCCTCGTGACCTGGCGGACCTGAGGGTGGCCCGACCCCTCCAGCTCAGCTTCGTCACCTCCGCCGACCGGGTCGAGAACCTGCCCGAGTCGGAGGCCGAGGTGGCGATCGTGGGCCGGTCGAACGTCGGCAAGTCGTCGCTCGTGAACGCTTTGGCCAACCGGAGGAAGCTGGCCCACGTCAGCAACACCCCGGGTCGGACCCGCCTGTTGAACCTGTTCGAGGTCGAGGGCGGCGGCAGCATCGTCGACCTCCCCGGCTACGGCTACGCCGCCGCCTCCAAGCAGCTCCGGGCCAGCTGGCAGGCCATGATCGAGCGCTACCTGCTGGAGCGGGAGGGGTTGACGATGGTGGTCGTCCTGGTCGACGGGGCCATCGGCCCCACCCCGCTCGACACCGACATGCTCGACTGGTTGCGGACCAACGGCATCCCCCACACCGTGGTGGCGACCAAGCACGACAAGGTGAAGTCGTCGAAGCGGCACCGTCGGGTGCGCGACCTCGCCGCCGGCTGCTCGCTCGAACCGGGCGACATCGTCTGGGTCAGCTCCGAGAAGGGCACCGGCCTCGACCGGCTCCGCTCGCTGCTCCTCTCATGGCTGGAGTAGGTCGCCGGGAGGCCCACCGCGGCGCGACCGACCCCTGAGTTCCCCGACCGGTGCGAAGCTACCGAGGAGTAGCGAACGGGTGACGGGTCGGGGACAATGGACCTATGACCGAGACCGCGACCGACTCCCGAGCCGACGCCGAGGCCCAGAAGGTGGCCGACGCCATCGACGCGTTGCTTCGTGACCACGACCCCACGACGATGTCGGCCAAGGATTTCCGGGGCCACCAGTACGACGCCGGCCTGGCCTGGGTCTACTTCGACGAGGGCTTCGGCGGCCTCGGGGTCCGGCCCCAGCTGCAACGACCCGTCGAGGAGCAGCTGCGAGCGGCAGGGGCCGCCCCCCAGGACCCGTCGCTGTTCTTCCTCCATCTGGCCGGGCCCACCATCCACACCCACGGCGACGACGACCAGAAGCGCCGGTTCCTGCGGCCGATGTTCAGCGGCGAGGAGCGGTGGTGCCAGCTGTTCAGCGAGCCGGGAGCGGGCAGCGACTTCGCTGGCCTGGCCACCAAGGCGGTGCGCGACGGTGAGGAGTGGATCGTCAACGGCCAGAAGGTGTGGAACACGATCGCCCACATCGCCCACTGGGGCATGCTCGTCACCCGCTCCAATCCCGACGTGCCCAAGCACAAGGGGATGACCTACTTCGTCGTCGACATGCACAGTCCGGGGGTGGAGGTGCGGCCGCTTCGTCAGATCACCGGTGAGGCCGAGTTCAACGAGGTCTACCTGACCGACGCCCGGATCCCCGACGCCAACCGGATAGGCGACGTCGGAGAGGGTTGGCGGGTGTCGCTGACCACCCTGATGAACGAGCGGACGGCCATCGGCACCGGCGGCGCTCCCAAACGAGGATCGGGCGCCATAGCCAACCTGGTCCGGGTGTGGAACGAGCTGGCGGACGACCAGCGGACGGCGGTCCGCCGTGACGAGCTGATGAAGCTGTGGGTCGACGCCGAGGTGCTGCGCCTCACGAGCATGCGGGCCGGGGCCAACCGCCGGGCCGGCAACCCTGGTCCGGAGGGCTCGGTGGCCAAGCTGGCCTTCGCCGAGCTCAACCAGTCGATCCTGGAGAAGGCGGTCGACTTCCAGGGTCCGGCCGGTCAGGTCGGTTTCGACTACACGTTCCGTCGGCCCGAGGACCTGTCGGTCACCGGGGCCGAGAACGGCATCGGGCACGGCTTCCTGCGGGTCCGGGCCAACTCGATCGAGGGCGGCACCAGCGAGATCATGCGCAACATCCTGGGCGAGCAGGTGCTCGGCCTGCCCGGCGAGCCCCGCATCGACAAGGACGTCAACTGGATCGACGTACCCCGCAGCTGACGGGCCAGCCGACCGGATCCGGCTCGCTCAGACCGCCAGCCGGATCGGTTCGGGCATGACCGTGCCCCGGGGTCGGAAGATGGTGTGATGGCGGATGCGGGCCAGCTCGGTCGAGCGCTGTCCGCCGGCGCCGGCGCCGCCGTCGCCGGTCACGATGCCGTCGAGGACCTGGTACCAGTGGCCGTTGCGGTCGTAGGCGTCGACGATGCGGGCCCCCACCGTGATGGCCTGGTCGGCGAGGGCCGGCCCCCGGTGCTGGATCTGGCTGCGGACGTGGATCGTCGGTCCGTAGGTGAAGTTGTGGCGGGTGAGCGGGGCCATCCGGCCGGCGAGGAAGTAGGGGTGGACGGCGGGCTGATCCGGGTCGAGATAGCGGGGGTCGTCGATCCCGAGATCGTCGGTGGCGATGCGCCGGGCGGCGTCGGCCTTCACGTAGGCCCGTAGGGGGCGGAGGGGTTCCCCGAGGGGCACCGAGGCCAGATCGTAGGTGGGACGCACGGTGGGGGGATCCTGGCCGGGGCGGACCGGCGGGGGGTCGAGCTCGCCGAGCCACGGGGCGTCGCCGAGGCCGGCCGTGCCGTCGAGGACCACCCGGGGCTCGCCGTCGCCGGTACGGGCCGTGGCCTCGATCCGCCACGTGGCTCCGTCGCCATCAGAGGCCGCCGCCACGACGATGCTCAGATCGTCGCCAACGAACAGGGGCCGGCGGAGGGAGACGTCGACCCACCCGGTGTCGAGCCACACCGAGCCCAGGGCCCGGGCGATCGTCTGGGCCGCCCAGCCGTACGTCCTGACCCCGGCCACCAGGGCCCCGGCGTAGCCCGCCCCGTCGGCTCCCTCGTCGTCGTGGATGGGGTTGGCGATCCCGGTGGGGGGCGGATCGGCGGTCGCCACCCGCCGGTCGGTCACCGTGCTCATCGACCCGGGGGGCGGTGATGGCGGATGGGTCGCTCCATGCGGGCGAACTTGGGCCAGCGTGACCACGGCGGCCCGGCCTCGAAACCGCCGTCGACCACGAACTCCCGGCCCGTGATCCACTCCGAGTCATCGCTGGCCAGGAACAGCGCCATGTTGGCGATGTCGCGTGGTTCGCCCACCCGGCCCATGACCTGGCTCGACGCCCCGGTCTCCCGCAGCTGCTGGATCTGGGTGTCGTCGGCGTCGGGCCGGCCGGCGGCCAGGGGGGTGGCGATGAAGCCGGGGCAGATGGTGTTGACCCGGATGTTGTGCTCACCGAGCTCGAGGGCGACCGACTTCGTGAGGTGGATGACGGCGCACTTGGCCACGCTGTAGAGGTGGGGGGCGAACCCGGGGCGGATGCCGGCCACGCTGGCGGTGGAGATGATCGACCCGGAGCCTTGCTCGGTCATGACCGGGGCGGCGTGCTTCATGCCGAGGAACACGCTCTTCAACAGGACGTCCATCGTCAGGTCGTAGTCGTCGACGGTGGTGGCCGAGATGGGGCCGAGCGCCCCGCCGAAACCGGCGTTGTTGAAGAGGCAGTCGAGACGACCCCAGCGGTCGGTGGCTTCGGCCACCATGGCCGCCACGTCCTCCTCGCGGCTCACGTCGGTGCGGAGGAAGGCCGTCGCCTCGCCCAGCTCGGCGGTGAGGGCGGATCCCTTGTCCTCGTCGAGGTCGGTGACGAGGATCTTGGCTCCCTCCTCCACGAACCGCCGGACCGTGCCCGCCCCGATTCCGCTGGCCCCGCCGGTGATGATCGCCACCTTGCCGTCGAGTCGTCCCATGTTTCCCATCCCCTTCGTCTGACCGATGGCCGCCGTCGTGGTTCAGGTCTCGTCGACCCGCGATCGGCAGCCTGCGTACGCTGACCGATCATTCCAGCCTCGCCCCTGCCCGTCGAACCGGTGGCTCATCCGAGGTCGCGATCCGGGTCCGGGTTGGGGTCGGGGTAGGGGTCCGGGTCCGGGGCGGGAGGTGGTCCCGGGTCGGACCCGGCATCCGGGTCGGGTCCCGAGTCGGGGTTGGGATCGGCCGGTGGTCCCGAGTCGTCACCCCGGTCGGGTCCGGGCTCCGGCGCGGCGGCGGGGAGCTGATCTCGTTTGCGCTTGTTGTGATAGCTGCACAGGAGCTGGGCGTTGCGGAGGTCGGTGGTGCCGTTGCGGGCCCGCGGGTGGATGTGGTCGGTCTCGAGCCAGGCGATCTTGGCGTCGCAGCCGGGATGCTGACAGCGGCCCCGGGTGGCGGCGATCAGCGCCTGTTTGAGCTTGGCAGGGAAGTTCCGGACGGCTCGGCCGAGGTCGATGTTGTCGCTCTCGGCATCGGGGACCAGGCGGCGCAGTACCGCGGCCCCCAGGAGCCCGGCGGCGACGGTCGGGTGGACGGGCGTGCCGTCGGCCAGTTCGCAGCGGCGGTTGGGATCGTCGCGGTCGGTGGGGATGGTCTCGCCCGGTTGGCGACGGAGGAGGTCTTCGGCCACCGGCAACCCGACCACCAGGTGGATCAGCGGGGCGGGGATCACCCGGTCGGTGCGGCCGACGCCCCGCAGGATCAGGTTGGCCACGGCGTCGGCCCGGCGTTGGGTCTCGGTCCGCATCACCCGGGCCGGGTCGTTGGAGGCCCGGTCGTCGGCCAGGAGCCGCTGATACTCCCGTTCGATGGCGTTGAACACGCCCTCGCCGGTGATCGGATCGAACCGGAACGAACCGGCCACGGTGCCATCGGACTGCTTGTTGATCGAGCACCGCCGCCGCTGTTCGTTCTCCTTGGGCTCCTCCCCGTCGGGATCGGCCCGCATCACCCACTCGGCGACGACCTGGGTGAAGTCCAGGTACGAGCAGGTCTCACCGGCTGCCACCAGATGCTCCTGACCATCCAGCAGGTAGGCCCGGGACCGGGGGTTGTCAGCGTCGCGCAGCACCTCGAGATGACCCCGCCCGATGCGGCCCTCGGCGAATGCCGCAGCGACGATCGGGAACGCCTGCAGCCACCGCCCCATCGCCAGGTCACGACCCACGATGCGGGGGTTGATGTTGCCAGCACCGGCTATGGCCGCCGGCAGCGACCGCTGCCCGAGGGCCTTGGCCACCCCGGCCTCGTCGGCTGCAGTCGACGCGGCGATCACGATGGCGTCGAGGCGGCCCCGGATCCGGTGGAGGTCGGCCACGAACGCCGCCACTTCCTCCGGCCGGTAGCACGACAGCGCCAACTCGGCGGCGTCGGCCAACGGGCCATCGAAGCCAGCCGAGATCTCCTCCAATGGTCGCATGGCTCACCCTTGGCCTGATCGGCGTCGTCGGCCTGCTCATCGGTGCCGTCCTGGCGGTCGACCCTGCCCGTCGCCAGGTCCGGTCGTGGGTCGTGAGGATGAGCCCGGGAGCGTGCCGCCGGCGCCGCAGCCTGCGCCGCCTGGCACGGGGCCGCCGACCTCGCTCGGCGCCCCGGGGCGGCCTCTTGCGTCGCCCGACCCTGGGTGGGCGGCTCGGGCGCCCGATCAGAGGCCGCTGAGCCGCCGCGCTCAGCCCGGCTCGTTCGGCTCGACCGGGTCGCGGCCCGTCAGGACCCCGGTGCCGGGGCTGTCCGGTCGACGGCGCGCCAGGTCGTCCAGTTCCGACTCGTCGATCTCGTGGCGTGGTCGCTCGACCCACCCTCCGTCGTCGGGATCGTCACCCCCGTCGGACGCCTCGTCGCAGGGGGGCCTCGCGCTCGCGGCCCTCGAGGGCCGTCACACGATGCGTCGATTGGCGGCCCAACGGGCCAGCTCGTTGCGATTGGACAGCTGGAGCTTGCGCAGCACCGACGATGCGTGGGTCTCGACCGTCTTGATCGAGATGGTCAGCCGGCGGGCGATCTCCTTGTAGGCGTAGCCCCGGGCCAGGAGTCGCATGACCTCCTGCTCCCTCCCGGTCAGCTGGTCCAGCTCGGGGTCGGCGGGAGCGTCGAGGTCGGCGGAGAAGGCGTCGAGCACGAAGCCGGCCAGGCGGGGGGAGAACACGGCGTCGCCGTCGTTGATGCGCCGGACGGCGTCGAGCAGCTCGGCCCCGTCGATCGTCTTCGTCACGTAGCCCCGGGCCCCGGTGCGGATGACCTCGATGACGTCCTCCGCGGCGTCGGAGACCGACAGGGCGAGGAACTTCGTCGTAACCCCCCGATCGACGACGCCGCGGATGACGGCGGGAGCGTTGCCCCCGGGGAGATGGACGTCGCACACCACCACGTCGGGCTTGGTCCGCACGATGGCGTCGATGGCCGAGCCCACGTCCTCGGCTTCGGCCACGATCTCCACGTGGCCCTCGAGCTCGGCCCGGACCCCGGCCCGAACCAGCCCGTGATCGTCGACCAGTGCCACTCGGATCATCGCTTCGCTCCCTGTGTCGTGGCGTCCCCGGGGAGGGGGAGCACCAGCTCCACCTCCGTGCCGTCGCCTGGTAGTGAATGGATGGTGGCCGATCCGCCGACCCGGCGCATCCGCCCCACGATCGACTCGGCGATGCCCCGCCGGTCGGCGGCGGTGGCCTCGGGCTCGAAGCCCCGGCCGGTGTCGCGGACGAAGATCTCGACCCGGTCGCGCAGCCGTTCGGCGAACACATCGACCCGAGCGGCACCGGAGTGCTTGGCGGCGTTGACGGTCGCCTCCCGGGCCGCAGCCGTCAAGGTCTCGACCACCTCCGGGGCGAGGTCGGCGTCTCCCACCACGATCACGTCGACCGCCACCCCGTGGGCCTCGTCGACGTCGGCCGCCATCCGCTCCAGGGCCGGGCCCAGCCGGTTGGTCGGGCCGAGGTCGCCGAGCGGGGTGGGGACGGACGGGCTGTAGAGCCACGCCCGCAGCTCACGCTCCTGGCGGCGGGCCAGCTGCGAGGTGCGGGTCGGGTCGTCGGCGTGGCGCTGGATCAGAGCCAGGGTCTGGAGGACCGAGTCGTGGAGGTGGGCGGCAACCCTGGCCCGTTCGTCGGCCCGGACCCGGTTCTGGCGCTCGTCGTCGAGATCGCGGCCGATCCGGGCCAGTGACGGCGCCGCCACCAGGGCCATACCGGCCACGACGGCGATGGCCACCAGCAGGATGAGAAGGGCATCGACCAGGCGGGCCGACAGGGCGATGAAGGCGATCATGCCCCCCACCCCTACGAAGACGCCGGCCACGATCCGGATGACGGCCGCGGTGCCGTCCTCGTCGCGATGGCGGGTCCAGGCGATCAGGAACCCGGTGGCCACGAAGGCGGTGGGGAAAACGATGCGATCGCTGAGGCCCGACGGGAGACGCCCGAACACGAGCAGGAGCCCGGCGGCGATCATCGTGACCGCCAGGTAGCGGTGCGCCCCGGTCGCCGCCTTGGGCTGGGGCCGGTAGGGGGCGATACGGCGGGGTTCGGCCACCGCCAGGCCGATCCACAGCGCCAGGTAGACGAGCAGGAACCAGCCGCTGGCCAGCGCCAGGACGGCGAAGATCGCTCGGATGACGATGGCCTCGACCCCGAGCTCGGTGGCCACGGCCGCCGCCACCCCACCGATCCAGCGGTCGTCGGGGTCGATGCGGGGCATCTGCCAGCGTCTCGTCGGCGTCGCTGGCGGCGGGGGCACCGTTGGCGAGGGTGGTGTCACTGTGCCCATACTCTCATCCTGCGTGCCATGATCACATCAGGGCCCGACCCGGGTTCGACCCTGACCCTCGGGTGGGCCATCAGGGATCACTCCGGGCCAAGCCCGATACCGGCCGGGGTCGACCGGTTCGATGATGGAACCATGACCAACGAACCGTTCAACCCCGACCCCGAGGAGGGGCACCGACCGATGGCCGGCGATCCGGTCGATCCGGTCGATCCGGTCGAGGAGCCCGACGCCACGATCCAACCTCCGCTGCCGCCCCTGCTTCCGGTACCGCCCCGGCCCGCCCTGCCGCCCCGCCTGGTGCGCGACCCGTACACCCGGCTCGGTGGCGTGGCCTCCGGCATCGCCCACTACTACGGGCTCGACGTGTCGCTCGTGCGGATCGTGTTCCTGCTGCTGGGCTTCGCCAGCGGGTTCGGCTTCCTCGCCTACCTGCTGGCGTGGCTGATCATCCCCCGGGCCGATTACTGGCCGCCGGCTCCCCGTGACAACGCCTTCCGCTCGTTGGGCGGTCGGGAGCTGGGACTGGCCCTCGCTGGTGCCGGGATCCTCCTGGTGATCGCCATCGGCGCCGGTGGCGCCGGCGGCGTCGTCATCCCCCTCGTCCTCGTCGGTGGCGGCGTCTGGCTCCTCGTGCAGCCGGCAAACGAACCCACGGCCGCCGCCGGCGGTGGGGGCATCGCCCCTCCGCCGGCATCACCGGCGGCGACCGCCGGGCCCGGCTCGCTGGCCAGGGTCGGTGACGGCTCTGCCGGCGGCGGTTTCGGTGCCGGTGGCCCCGTACCGCCCACGCCAGCCGCCCCCGCCGTGCACGGCGCACCGGTGCCGCCACGGCGGCGGCGGCGGGGCCTCATCGGCGTCCTCGTCGCCGTCGGCCTGATCGTGGTGGCCATCCCCGCCCTTGCCGTTCTGGCCCTGGTGGCGGCCTTCAGCTTCGGCGACGTCGACCTCGACTTCGCTGGCGCCGACACGGTGACGTTCGAGCCCACGTCGGCTGCGGCCCTTCCCTACGCCATCGAACGGGACACCGCCGACCTGACGATCGATCTGACCGGTCTCGAAGCCGACGACTTCGACGGTCTCGACGTCCGGACGATCGACGCCCGCCTCGACGCCGGCGAGATCACGGTGATCGTTCCCCGCGACCTCGAGGTCTCGATCGATGCCGCTACCGATGTGGGCGCCGTCGATGTCTACGGCGAGCACGACGACGGTTTCGGCAACCGGATCATCGACGATGCCACCGACCCCGATGTCGAGCTCGACCTCGACATCCGCTTCGGCGCCATCACCGTCGAGCGGGGCTGAACCGCACCCCGGCAACCGCACCCCGGCGTCGGCACCCCGGCGTCCGGGTCGGTGGGCTCGGGCGAGATCAGCGGGTGAGGAGCCGCACCGTCGCGGTGTCGGCTCCGAAGCCCGTTCCGGCCTCGATGGCCTCGGCCGTGTAGCGGGCCGAGGCCTCGACGATGGGTGCCAGCCGGCCCGGGTTCATGGCGTTGATCCCCATCGTCCGGGACAACGTCAGGTCGGGCTCGATGGCCAGCACCGCCATCCCGGCCCGGCGCAGCCGCTCGACGTTCACCTGGAGGCGACGGCGGGGATACGCCCGCAGGGCGGACAGCAGGGGTGACCGGGCCAGCTCCGGGGAGGTGATCGAGAGAGGGGCCGACACGATGACCAAGTCGAGCGGCGGTGCGGCGGGTGAGGCGTCGAGGAGGACGTCGGCGTTGTCGGGACACCGCATCCCGCCGTCGACGAAGCGCCGCTCGCCGATCGTCACCGGGGCGAAGTAGCCGGGGATGGCGCAGCTGGCCTCGACCGCGGTGGCCACGTCGACGTCGGTGCGGTCACGCCCGATCACCACCCGCCTCCCGGTGTCCAGCTCGGTCACCGGGATCCACAGGGCCCGCTCGGGCCAGCGGTCGCCGTGGAGGGGTTCGATGGCGGCCCGCAGCGCCGCCGTGGTCTGGCGGCCCTCGGGGAGGGCGGCGGCCACCAGGTTGGAGGGCCGGAGCCGGGTACCCCGCCCCAGCTCGCGGACGAGGAGGCCCGGAGCGGCAGGCCCCCGCCACAGGCGCGGCAGGCGAAAGGGCCCGGCGATGGCGTCGACCGGCGGGACGTCGCCGCCGGGCCGTTGATCGAGCACCCGGGCGGTCAACTCGGCGGTGTCGAGCCCGGATCGCACGGCGGCCGCCACGATCGAGCCGGCCGACGTGCCGACCACCACATCGGCGGTGCGGGGATCCCAGCCCGCCAGGGCCAGGGCGGCGAGGACCCCGGTGTGGAAGGCGTAGCCGGCCACCCCGCCCCCACCCAGAACGAGAGCGACCCGGGTCATCGGTGATGACCCGGGTCGCTCGGGGCGTTCTCGGCCGGAACCGATCGCCGTGTCGCTCAGCTGCCCACCTTGGCACCCTGGATGGCCTGCCACACCGTCTGGGCGGTCAGCGGCATGTCGATGTGACGCACCCCGAGGTGGGAGACGGCGTCGACCACGGCGTTGTGGATGGCCGGGGTGGAACCGATCGTGCCCGACTCGCCGATGCCCTTGGCCCCGAGCGGGTTGCGGGGGCTGGCCGTCTCGGTGTTGCTCGTCTCGAACGAGCACAGCTCGGCCGCCGACGGGATGGCGTAGTCCATCAGGTTGCTGGTGACGGGGTTTCCGTCGTCGTCGTAGCGGACGATCTCGTACAGAGCCTGGGCCGCCCCCTGGGCGATGCCGCCGTGCTGCTGGCCGGTGACCAGCAACGGGTTGAGGATCGTGCCGCAGTCGTCGACGGCGACGTGGCGCACCATGGTGACCGCCCCGGTCTCGGTGTCGACCTCGACCACCGACACGTGGGAGCCGAACGGGAACGTCGAGTCGGTGCCGTCGAAGTCGAGCTCGTGGCTGAGGCCGGGCTCCATCCCCTCGGGCCGCTTGCCGTCGTCGTTGGCGGCGGCGGCCAGATCGGCCCAGGTCACGGCCGACGTGGGCACGCCGGCCACCTGGAGGCCGCCCTCGCCGGTGACTATGTCGTCCTCGCTGGCCTCCAGCAGGTGGGCGGCCAGTTTCTTGGCCTTGGCCAGGACGGTCTCGCTGGCCACGTGCACGGCCGACCCTGCGGTCTGCAGGGAGCGGGAGCCCATCGTGCCGGCGCCGCGGGGGATCTGGTCGGTGTCGGACTGGACGAGCGTGATGTCGCTCATCGGGATGCCGAGCATGTCGGAGACGATCATGGCGAAGGCGGTGAGGTGGCCCTGACCGTGGGCGCTGGTGCCGACCCTGGCCGTCGCCGTGCCGTCGGGGTTGATCTCGACCGCTCCGTACTCGACGTGGAGGCCGATGGGGGCCGTGACCTCGACGTACGACGAGAGACCGATCCCGAGCTGCTTCACGTCGCCCGACTCCCGGCGCTTGGCCTGCTCGGCCAGCAGCGACTGGTAGTCGGCAGCCTGGAGGACGGCGTCGAGGGCCTTTTCGTACTCGCCCGAGTCGTAGTTGGCGCCCCCCAGGGTGGTCAGGGGGAACTGGTCGGGCTGGAGGTAGTTCTTGCGGCGGATCTCCGCCGGGTCGATACCGAGCTCGTCGGCGGCCACGTCGATCGACCGCTCGAGGAGCTGGGTGGCCTCGGGGCGGCCGGCCCCCCGGTAGGCGGCGGTGGTCGTGGTGTTGGTGGCGGCGCTGCGGGCGTGGAAGCGGATCTTGGGGATCTGGTAGACGCCCTGGATCATCATCTGGGTCAAGATCGGCAGGAAGCCGCCGATCGCCGGGTAGGCGCCGGCCTCGGCCAGGACGTCGACGTCGAGGCCGACGATCTTGCCGTCGCCATCGAGTCCCATCTTGGCCGTCATGACCATGGCCCGACCGTGGGCCAGCGACACCATGTCCTCGCTGCGCTCCTCGGTCCACTTGACCGGTCGGCCCAGGGTCTGGGCCGCCTTGATCGTGATGAAGTGCTCGACGTAGACGCCGGCCTTGGGGCCGAAGCCGCCGCCGACGGTGGGGGCGGCGACCCTGACGTTGGCGGCGTCGAGACCGAGCTGGCCAACGAGGGCGTCACGGACGGCGATCGGGTTCTGGCTCGGGATCCACACCTCGAGGTGGTCGCCGTCGGGGATGGCGATGCAGCCGTTGGGCTCCATCGGCACGCCGGCTAGGCGCTGACTCACCATCTTCGTCTCGACCACGGTGGCTGCGCCCTCGTTGGGGTCGCTGTCGTCGTCGGGCGGCATGGCCGTCTCGAAGCACATGTTGGTGCCGACGCCCTCGAACAGGAGGGGGGCGTCGGGGGCGATGGCGGCCTCGATGTCGACGATGGCCGGCAACGGGGTGTAGTCGACGACGACGGCCTCGGCGGCGTCGGCCGCCGCCTCCCGGCTCTCGGCCACGACGGCGGCGACGATGTCGCCGACGAAGCGGACCTTGCCCTTGGCCAGGACCGGCCGGTTGAAGCCGGGGTCGAAGGCGGGAAAGCCCTGGAAGTCGGCGATCTCCAGGTTCTCGGCCGTGTAGACGCCGAGCACCCCGTCCATGCCGGCGGCGTCGGAGGTGTCGATCGAGTCGATGGTGGCGTGGGCGTACGGGGAGCGGACGAAGTGGAGGTGGGTGACTCCGGGGACGTCCATGTCGTCGTAGTACTTGTCGGCACCCCTGAGCAACGTCGGGTCCTCGAGTCGCTGGACCGCGTTGCCGAGTATCGAGCCCTGAACTGCCATGAACGCTCCTTAGAGAAACCGGTGATGTGCCGCCGATCGACCCCACCCGAGGGCGAGTATGGTCGTACGGAGTAGGAGTGATTGTGCCCCGGATTCTGTTCGTCCGTCACCTCTTGCGGCGAATCGGTCCTGCGGAATCGGTCCTGCGCCGGCCGGAAACGGCGGCGCCGGAAACGGCGGCGCCGGGGACATGGCTCGCAACCCCTCGACCCGCCCGGTTGTTCCCGGTAGTCTGATCGTGTCGGACTGACCCAGCCAAGGTACTGCCGAACGAAGGGATGACGATGGTCGGGCCCGGTCGTGGACCCGGCCTGGAGGTTCGATGCGACTGACGATGACCGCTGCGGTCACCGCCCGATGGGGTCACCGGGTCGGCGGGCTGATCCATACCCATGCCTGGACGGTCGAGGCGACGGTGGAAGGACCGTGCGACGCCCCGATGGTGTTCCCGGCCGACGACCTGGAGCGGATCCTGTCCGAGACCGTCCGGCCCTGGGAGCACCACTACCTGACCGACACCGACGTCGGGCGGTGGAAGGGCTACGACCCGATCGTGTGGGATCGGGAGCCCACGGTCGAGGAGATCAGCCGCCGCCTGTGGGAGTGCCTCACCCCCGAGGTGCCGGGCCTGGCCTCGTTGGCTCTGATCGAGAGCACCGAGTTTGACCGCTGCCGCCGGGTCCAGCTCTTCGCCGGCTGACGGTCGCTCTCACGCCGCCTGACTCATGCGTCGGTGAGGGCGTGGGCCACCACCTCGTCGACGTCGCTCACCAGATGGACGGTCAGGTCGTGGAGGATTTCGGCCGGTACGTCATCGAGGTCGGCCCCGTTGGCCTCGGGCAGCAGGACGGTGGTGATCCCGGCCCGATGGGCCGCCAGCACCTTCTGCTTGACCCCGCCGATGGGCAGGACTCGCCCGCCGAGGGTGACCTCGCCGGTCATGGCCACGTCGGGCCGCACCGCCCGACCCGACAGGAGGCTGACGAGGGCCGTCGTCATGGTCACGCCGGCCGAGGGCCCGTCCTTGGGCACGGCACCGGCCGGGAAGTGGACGTGGAGGCGCTTGCCGGCCGGGAACGTCACTCCGAAGCGATCGGCCTGGGAGACGACGACGGAGCGGACGATCGACGCCGACTCCTTCATGACCTCGCCCAGTTGGCCGGTCAGCACGGTGTCGCCGTCGCCGTCGACGAGGGCGGTCTCGACGAATAGGATATCGCCCCCGGCTCCGGTGACGGCCAGCCCCGTGGCGATGCCGGGTCGGTCGATGCGGTCGGCCGTCTCCTCACGGGGGACGGGGCGCCCCAGCAGAGCCCGGAGGTCGCCGACGTCGATCACGATGGGCTCGCCGCCGCCGGGGTCTCCGGTGGTCCCGGTGGCGACGCGGTCGTCCCGCTCGCCGCCGGCGATCCGTAGGGCCGAGCGGCGCAGCACCTTGTCGAGCTGGCGCTCGAGCCGGCGGACGCCCGCCTCCCTCGTGTAGTCGGCGGCGATGGCGGCCACCGCGGCCTCGGTCAGCACGACCTCGCCCGGTCGGAGCCCGTTGCGCCCGAGGAGCCGGGGCAGGAGGTGGTCGGTGGCGATGGTGGCCTTCTCCGACTCCGTGTAGCCGTCGACGGTGATGATCTCCAGCCGGTCGAGCAGCGGCCCGGGGATGGTGTCGATCACATTGGCGGTGGCGATGAACACCACGTCGGACAGGTCGAGCTCGAACTCGAGGTAGTGGTCGCGGAACGAGTGGTTCTGGGCCGGGTCGAGCACCTCGAGCAGGGCGGCCGACGGGTCGCCCTGCCAGCCGGCACCGACCTTGTCGATCTCGTCGAGGAGGACGACCGGGTTCATCGAGCCGGCCTCGGTCAACGCCCGGACCAGGCGGCCGGGTCGGGCCCCGACGTAGGTCCGGCGGTGGCCCCTGATCTCCGCCTCGTCGCGGATGCCGCCGAGGGCGAGGCGGACGAACGAGCGGCCCAGGGCTCGGGCCACCGACTCGCCGAGGGAGGTCTTGCCGACGCCGGGAGGACCGACGAGGGCGAGGATCACGCCCCGTCGTCGGCCGTCGTCGGCCACCGCCCGCTCGGCCCGGAGCTTGCGCACCGCCAGGTGCTCGACCAGCCGGTCCTTGACCTCCTGGAGCCCGGTGTGATCGGCGTCGAGGATACCCCGGGCCTCGTCGAGGTCGAGCCGTTCGGGCCGACGTTCGGCCCACGGCAGCTCGAACACGGTGTCGAGCCAGGTGCGGATCCAGTTGGCTTCCATCGACTCGTTGCCGGTGCGCTCGAGCCGGTCGATCTCGCGACCGATGGCGGTGGCGGTGGCCTCGCCGATGGCCGGCTCCCCGGCCCCGTCGCCGTCGCCGTCGACGAGCTCGGCCAGCCGGGCCCGGTAGCGTTCGACCACGTCGTCGTCACCGTCGCCCAGTTCGGCCCGGATGGCGGCCAGCTGGCGGCGGAGGATGGCCTGGCGCTGGCCCTTGTCGAGGTCGTCGCTGACCTCCTGGCGGATGTGTTCGCTCACCTCGTACTCGGCCAGCGCCTCCTTGACCCAGCTGGTCGCCAGCCGCAGCCGGGCCGCCAGGTCGACGGTCTCCAGTAGCTGGACCCGGCGCTCCAGGGACAGCTCGGGCCAGTAGGCGATCGAGTCGGCCAGGGCGCCCGGCGTGGTCAGCTCCCGCAGGGCGCCGGCCAGCGGCCGGCCACCGAGGCGGTCGAGCAGGGTGGAGGCGGCGGCCCGGTAGCCGGCGGCCAGGGCGTCGATCTCGGGGGTGGGCTCGGGGTCGACGATCGGCCGGGCCTCGACCCGCAGCACGGGGGAGGGGCCGACGACGCCCGCTCCCACCAGGGCCCGGCGCTCGGCCTTGATGGTGACGGTGGGGAGGCGGCCGGCCCGTTCGCCGGCCGGGCGCTCGTGGTCGGCGTCGACGATGGTGGCGGTGACGCCGATGGTGGCGAAGCGGCCGTCGATGCGGGGTACGAGGAGGAGCCGTCCGTCGCTGGCGGCCTCGACCACGGTGGCCGCCTCGGGCGACTGGAGGGCGATGGTCACGACCATGTCGGGCAGGACGACGCCGTCGGGCAGGGGGAGAATGGGGAGGGTTTCGACCGCGGTGGAGGTCATCGGTGCTGCTGCTCCTGGAGGATCGGGCGCCGCCGCAGCGGTGGCGCCTACTCAGCTTACTTGCTTTTCAGCGATTACGAGATTACAAGTAACGCTATGCCCAAGCCGCCCCTTCCCCCCGCCGACGACGCCGCCGCCTGGTTCGCCGGTCGTCTCCCGTCCGACTGGTTCGAGGGTCCCGTCACCGTCCGCCACGACAAGGACGAGATCGTGGTCATCGGCCGCCTGACCCCGCCCGCCAACCTGCCCGAGAGCGAAGGTGACGTGGGCGTGGCCCTCGCCGCCCGCATCGCCGGCTTCCGGGAGGACACCCGCCAGCACCGCATCCGCATCGCCGACGAGGCGCAGGCCCGGTGGCAGCGGATCGTGTCGTGGGGGGCCAGCTGCGGCGACGTCGAGGCCATGTTCACCCACGCTGCGGTCCCGGTCATGACGCGCCTCACGTTCGAGCACCGCACCACCCTCGACACCCTCATCGACGCCGGCGTCGCCGGCAGCCGGTCGGAGGCGCTCGCCTGGTGCGTGGCTCAGGTCGGCGAGCACCAGGGCGAGTGGATCGGCCGCCTCCGCCAGGCGATGACCGAGGTCGAGCGGATCCGGGCCGAGGGCCCCGAGGGAGCCTGAGCGGTGCTGAGCGCACCACGGCCACGACGGAGCGGCTCCGGCGGGCGGCTCAGGTGCTGAGGAACCGCTCGTAGCGTTCGAGGTCGATCCAGGCTCCGGTGCGCTCGGCGAAGCGGCGGGCGGCCGGCGCCATCAGCTCCAGCCGGCCGGTCCGGGCCTCGGTCGACGACACGGCGTGGACGGCCTCGACCGGCACGTCGAGGCGGACGTGACCGGGCACGGCCAGCGGGGGTCGGGGGGCCACCGCCACTTCGGGCAGCCGGGCCATGGCCCGGTCCCGCTCGGCCTCGTCGGCGTACCAGGCGATCTCCTGGATCTGGTGCCACTTGTCGGCCCCCATGATCACCACGTCGAAGCCGTCGGCGATGTCGACCAGGAGGGTCGCCTCGGTGACGGCGGCCCGCAGCCAGTGGTGGTCGGCCGCCACCGCCGCCAGCACGTCGATCCGGTGCTCGAACAGGGGTCGCTCCACCTCGCCCTTGCCCAGGGCCCGGCGGCTGTGGACGAGCACCACCTCGTCGAGGCGGCGCTGGCGGCGGGCGGCGGCGGCGATCGCCACATGGGCCGTCGTCGGAGGGTTGAACGATCCCGGGTACACACCGATCCTCGCCATCGTCCCAGCATGCCAGCATCGGGTGGGTCGACGGCGAGGCCGTCGTCGGAGGCGGAGGGCGGGTCGGGGGCGGGCCCGCAGTCTCGTAGCCTTGGGGCTTCATGGCTGGCCATCTCCTCGACACCGCTCGGACGCCACGGACGTTCGCCCTGCTCGACACGGATGGCTTCGTCGACGAACTGCACCATCGGCTCCCGGCCGCCCGGTCCCACGTCGAAGTCCAGCTGATGACCTTCGACGGTGACCGTTCCGGTCTCGCCGTCGCCGGCGCCCTGATCGACGCGGCCCGCCGGGGGGTGCGGGTCCGCCTCCTCGTCGACTCGTTCGCCCACCGCTTCGTCAGCGACCGCCCGGTCCGCCGGGCCGACGTACGACCGGAGTACCGGCGGACCGTGGCCATGTTCGACGAGCTGAGGGCGGGCGGGGTCGAGCTCCGCTTCACCCGGCCCAACGGGCCGCTCAACGTCTTCGCCATGGCCCGCAACCACAAGAAGATGTACGTGATCGACGACACCGCCTATCTGGGTGGGGTCAACGTCAGCGATCACAACTTCGCCTGGCACGACTTCATGGTCCGTATCGACGAGGCGTCGATGGTGACGGCCGTGGTGGCCGACTTCGACCGCACGTTCGCCGGTGGTGGACCCCCCGTGGGCGGCCCCATCATCACCGACCGGGCGCTGGAGGCCACCTTCGACGAGATGCTCTCGACGGCCCGCCACCGGGTCATCGTCGCCTCCCCCTACGCCCTCGACCGCCACCTGGTTCGGGCCCTCACCGCCTCCCCGGCCCCGGAACGGCTGGTCGTCGTGGCCGACCACAACAACTTCCGGGTCCTCCAGGCCATCACCCCCTACCTGGCCGGGCGCCTCCGCACGGCCGGGGTGGCCCTACGCCGCTACCACCGGTTCTCCCACTGCAAGTTCGTGCTCGTCGACGATGACCGCCTGCTCATCGGCTCGTCCAACTACGGTCGCCACAGCTTCTGGTGCAACGAGGAGATCGGCCTCGTCATCCGCGACCGGGCCTTCATCGCCGAGGCCGAGACCCTCCTCCTGGCCGGTCTGGTCGAGGTCGACACCGAGGGCACGCTGCCGCTGCAGGCCTTCGGCTGGGGCGCCAGCGCCGGCATGGACCTGCTCCTGCGGCTCTATTCCCATCTCATCGTGCCCCGGGTCGCACCGCTGGCCCGCCCGTGACCGACTCCGCCGTCACCCCGTTCCCGGCCCGTGGCACCGACCGCCGGACCCTTTTGCTGGTGGCGATAGCCGCCGTCGTGGCGGCCGTGACCATCGGCACCTGGCTCGTCGGTCGGGCCCTCGACGCCCCGATCGTGGCCTTCGCCGGGCTCATGGTGGGGGCGACGACCTTCGTTCCCCTCCCCGCCGACACGTTCGTCCTCGCCGCCGCCCCCCACGAGCCGGCCCTGCTGATCGGGGTCGTGGGCGGGGTGATCAACGCCGTCATGATCCTGATCGAGCGGGCGTGGATCCTCGTCCTCGTCGAGCATCCCTGGTTCGACCGCTTCCGACGGTTCTTCGAGACCAACCGCTTCGTGGCGTGGACCGAGCGCAACATGTTCGTGTCGCTGCTCGTGGGGGCCGCCACGTTCATCCCGTTCGAGCCGTTTCGCCTGATCGCCACCCTCACGCGCTACTCGATGTCGAAGTACGTCCTGGCCACGCTGATCGGCCGGGGCGGCCGCTACCTGGCGCTGGCCGCGCTCGGCACGGCCCTGCTCGAGGTGGGGTGGCTCGACCAGGCCATCGGGGTGACTCTCGTGCTGTTCCTGTTGGGGCTGTGCCGCTCGGCCCTCAAGCTCCACCGGGGCTCGCGACGGTGACGTCCGACGCCGAGGCCGAGCTGGGTCGGGTCTTCGGCGCCCTCCACCCGGAGGTCACGATCGCACCCGACGGTGGCGGCGTCGTGGCCACGGCCCGCTTCGAGCCCCAACCGGAGCACCGCGGCATCCGGGGGCTGCTCCACGGCGGTATGGCCGCCACGGTGCTCGACCACGTCTGCGCCCGGGCCGCCGGCGCCGCCCTCGGGGGACCGGTGGTGACCGGCACCCTCGACCTCCGCTACCGTCACCCGGTCGCCCTCGACGGTGGCCCCTACCGGGTCGAGGTACGGGCCGGTCGGGCCCGGGGCCGGGCGGTGCGGGTGGCGGGGGCGGTGCTGGGGCCCGACGGCCGATCGCTCGTCGACGCCCGGGCCCTGTTCGTGGCGCGGTGAGCGTCGGACAGCAACCCGTCGGCCCGACCGGTAGGTTCGTCGCATGTCCGAGCACTCCACGTCCGCTCCCTCGGCCAACGGCGCCGAGTTGAACCGCATCTCGTCGCGCATCACCCAGCCCCCGAGTCAGGGGGCGTCACAGGCCATGCTGTTCGCCACTGGCCTCACCCACGACGATCTCCGCAAGGCCCAGGTCGGCATCGCCGCCTGCTGGTACGACGGCAACCCGTGCAACATGCACCTGGGCGACCTGGCCGACCACGTCAAGCGGGGGGTGACCGAGGCCGACCTGATCGGCATGCGGTTCAACACGATCGGGGTGTCGGACGGGATCTCGATGGGTACCGACGGCATGTCGTACTCCCTCCAGAGCCGTGATTTGATCGCCGACTCGATCGAGACGGTGATGGGGGCCCAGTGGTACGACGGCCTGATCGCCCTCCCCGGCTGCGACAAGAACATGCCCGGGGTGGCCATGGCCATGGGCCGCCTCGACCGGCCGGCCATCATGGTCTACGGCGGTACGATCGCCCCCGGGTGCGCCGTCGTCGGCGGCGAGGAGACCAAGGTCGACATCGTCTCCGCCTTCCAGAGCTACGGCCAGGCCCTGGCCGGCACGATCACCGAGGCCGACCGGCAGGCCATCGTCGACCACGCCTGCCCCGGGCCGGGGGCCTGTGGCGGCATGTACACGGCCAACACGATGGCCACGGCCATCGAGGTGATGGGACTGACGCTGCCCTACTCGTCGTGCACCCCGGCCATGGACCAGGCCAAGGTCGACGAGTGCGTCCGGGCCGGCCACGCCGTGCGCCAGCTCCTCGAGCACAACCTCACACCCCGCCAGATCGTCACCCGGGCGTCGCTGGAGAACGCCATGGTGGCGACGATGGCCCTCGGCGGCTCGACCAACGCCGTGCTCCATCTGATCGCCATCGCCCGGGCCTTCGAGCTCGACCTGACCATCGACGACTGGCTGGCCGTGGCCGACCGGGTGCCCCTCCTGGCCGACCTCAAGCCGTCGGGCCAGTACGTCATGCAGGAGCTCCACGAGGTGGGCGGGGTCCCCGGCGTGATGCGCTACCTGGTGGCCGAGGGCCTCCTCGACGGCGATCAGATGACCGTCACCGGATCGACGATCGCCGAGAACCTGGCCCCGCTGCCCGATCTGGCCCCCGACCAGGAGATCGTGTCGGGGCTCGAGGGGTCGGTGAAGGCCAAGGGCCACATCAGCATCCTGCGGGGCAACCTGGCCCCGGAGGGGGCGGTGGGCAAGATCACCGGCAAGCAGGGTCTGCGCTTCAGCGGCCCGGCCCGGGTCTTCGACTCCGAGGAGGACATGCTGGCCGGTCTGGAGCAGGGGGCGATCGCCTCGGGCGACGTGATCGTGATCCGCTACGAGGGACCCAAGGGGGGGCCGGGGATGCCGGAGATGCTGACCCCCACCAGCGCCCTGGCCGGTGCGGGCTTCCTCGACGACGTGGCCCTGATCACCGATGGCCGGTTCTCCGGTGGCAGCCACGGCTTCATCATCGGCCACGTCGTGCCGGAGGCCCAGGACGGGGGCCCGATCGCCCTGGTGCACGACGGCGACCGGATCACCATCGACGACGAGTCGCACGTGATCGAGGTGGCGGTGAGCGACGAGGAGCTGGCGGCCCGCCGCCAGGCGTGGACGGCGCCCCCGTTCAAGGCCACCAGCGGCACCCTGTGGAAGTACATCAAGTGCGTGACCGACGCCAGCCACGGGTGCGTCACCGACGCCTGAGGGGTCGCCGATCCCCGCGGGCGCTCGGCGCCGCCGCCATCGCCGACCTGGCCGCCGAGTCGTGGCGGTACCTGGGCCGGGCGGGGGCCGTCGGCCCCAGCAGCCGTCATGGCCGTCGGTTCGGGCGGGTGGGGGAGGGGTCGTGCTTCGCCTTCCCGCCCGGGGCCAGCTTCGGTGAGCGCTGGATCGAGATCGGCTCGGGGACGCTGATCGGTCCCGGGGTCGCCCTCTCGGCCGGGCTGTGGGAGGGCGAGGATCTCCGCCCCGCCAGCGGCTCCTGGGTCGTGCGCATCGGCGGCGGCTGCAACGTGGGCCGGCTTTCGTCGATCGCCGGCCGGACGGGGATCGACATCGGGCACCACGTCACGATCGGGCCCGGCGTGTTCATCACCGACCACAACCACGACTACGGCGACCCCCGGGTGCCGGTGATGCGGCAGTGGATCGTGGAGGACCCCGTCGTGATCGGGGCCGGTTCGTGGCTCGGGGTCGGGTCGGTCATCCTGCCCGGAACGACGCTGGGGGAGAACGTGGTGGTGGCCGCCGGCGCCGTGGTGCGGGGTGACGTCCCGCCCCGGACCGTCGTCGCCGGCGCCCCGGCCCGGGTGGTGCGCCGTTGGGACGAGGCGGCCGAGCGTTGGGAGCCGGCGCCCGGCCGGCCCATGGGCGCCGACCGACTGCCGCCGGGGTGGTACGACGAGCCGGCGCCGGCCGCTACGCCAGCAGCCATCCCCCGTCGACGTCGACCGTGGTCCCGGTGACGAAGTCGTTCTCCACGCAGAACACGATGGCGTCGGCCACCTCGTCGGCGGTGCCGGCCCGGGGGATGGCGTGGTCGGCCGTCATCTTCCCGTAGGCCGCCTCCCGCTCCGCCCCCTGGAGGGCCACCATCGGGGTGTCGATGATCCCGGGGGAGACGACGTTGATCCGCCGGGGGGCGATCTCGGGGGCGACGGCCCGCACGAGCTGCTCGACCGCGGCCCCGACCGCCCCCAGGGCCGCCTGGCCCCGCTTGGCCCGCCGGGCCGGTGAGCCGCTGACGAGCACGATCGTGCCGTCGTCGGCGAGGTGCTCCAGCCCGAGGCGCACGGCGTTGGCGTAGCCCCACAGCTTGTCGAACGAGCCGACGAACCCGTCGAGGTCCATCGTGGCGAACGGGCCGAGGGCCCGGTCGCCACCAGTGGCGGCGCTGACGAGCACGTCGATTGGCCCCGCGTCGGCGAACAGGGCGGCCAGGCCGTCGCGGTCGAGCACGTCGCAGGACCGCAGGGTGATCCCGTCGGCGGCGTCACCGGCCCGGTCGGGGTTGCGGCTGACCGCCACCACCTCGGCCCCGGCGGCCGCCAGCCGCCGGGCCGCCGCCAACCCGATCCCCGACGTCCCACCGAGGACGACTGCCTTCTTGCCCGACACGTTCATGGTTCCGACCTCCTTCGCCATTCCTAGCCGACGACGCGGCGCGGCGTCTCCCCGAGCTCCGGCTTCGCCCGAACGTCGCCGGCTCCGAGGGGGTCCTGGAACGCAACCCGGACCTGCGCTTCTACCGCACGCCGGCCGGTCCGCCGGCCCCGCGGTCAGGTTCCTGCGGGCTCCTCGGAGCCACGGCCGTTGGGTCAGCCTTTCGTGCCGACCCCGATCACGGCGGGCAGGGCGAAGTCCGTGTGGCCGTCGGCCTGTATGAAGGGCGCCAGCGTCCGGCTCGCATCCGCCATCAACTCGGTATAGGTGCGCTGGTCGAGGTCCGCGCCGACCCACCCCTTGAGTTCGGCGTCGACCCAGTGGCGAAGCGACGGAAACCGGGCCCGGGCCTCCTGCGATCCGACTGTCACGGCGGTGAAGCCCGCTGTTCCGAGCAGCGACTCGACCAGCGCCGGGTCGCCGAGCGCGAACGAATCGCGCACTGGCGCCGCGACCTCCGCCCCGAGATGTAGCTCGAGAACCTCCACGAGGGCGGAATAGCCGGGCGACCGCTCCAGCCCGTCCCAGACCGCGACCGCTGTCCGACCGCCCGGGCGCAGCACCCGGAGCATCTCGGCCACTGCTCGTGAGGGGTCCTCGAAGAACATGAGGCCGAACTGGCACAGGGTGACGTCGAACATCCCGTCGTCGAACGGCAGCTCCTCGGCGCTCCCGTTCCGCCACTCGAGCTCGGGTCGTTTGCGCCGCGCTACGGCCAGCATGTCGGGGTTTCTGTCGAGGCCGGTGACCGTCCCTGCTGGCCCAACGCGCTCGGAAGCGGCGATCGCAACCGCGCCCGAACCGCACGCCACGTCGAGGACGTGCTGGCCCGCTACGAGGTCCGCGGCCTCGACGAGACGGGCGGCCCAGGGATCGCTCAGCACCGGCCCGAAAAGCCGGTCGAAGTAGTCCGCCAGCGTCTCCGTGCGGTCGGGTGGCTGTTGAATGGGCTTGCGGGATTCCGGCATGGCGCAACCCCCTGAATGCCGTGGTCGAGCTTCGTCGGTGTCGGCGTCGTTCCTCGCTCCGGTCGAACGGCTGCCGACCACGAGCTTGTCGCACGCCGCTGTCACGGCGCTGTCAGTTGGCGGTTCGGGGGATTCAGGGTGCCGTCACCCGGCCCGACCTCGGCCGACGCACCCGAGGGCGTAGCGGACGGCCTCCCCGTCGGACAGCGCGCTCCCTTCGGCGCGTACTACCTCGAACTGCTCGTCGCCCAGGCGGGAACGCATCGTGGCGACCGCCTCGGCGATCCGTGTGGCATCAGAGCCGGCGACGGGTGGCGCCGTGGCGCTGGCGGTCATGGCGCCGTACAATCGGGCCGCCTCGACGTCGCGGCCGAGGCGGGCCAACAGCTCGATGAGGGTACGTAGGGTGATCCACTGCATGTTCCAGGCTCCCGCCCGGTGCCAATGATCGATGAGGTCGGCGTACTGGCCGAGCGCCTTCTCAGGATCGCCGGCCCGAGCCTCACAGGAGATGGCGGAGACCCCTGCCAGGCCGAAGTTGCACATGGCGATGGCCTCCTCGACCCGTCCGCCGTAGGACGGACACAGCGCGCTGCTCAGTCGGTTGATCGCCAACTGGTGGTCATCCCCAGCCAGGCGGGCGAGTTCGATGGCCTGGTCGAAGAAGGGCATCGCTCGGATACGGGTACTCGACGATGGCCACCTGCATCGACGACGCGGCGTCCGCCGGACGGCCCAGCTCCAGCAACACCTCGGCTCGAAGCTCGCCAACCTCTCCGCGCAGCTCTTCGAGTCGCACGGCCTCTGCTGCGATGGCGGGCAGGTCGGCCAAGCCTTGGAACGAGCGGCCCCGCCACAGCGCCAGTGCCCGGTCCAGTCGTTCGAGGGCCACCGCCGGATGGCCATCGACTCGGCGAGCCTCAGCGAAGAGGCGCTCGGCCCGTTGGGCATCCAGCCGGTTGTGCGGGCACACCATCCGGTATCCGGGGCGCACCGTCTCGATCCACAGCGAGGCGGATCCGAGCTGCCGGCGGAGCCGGGACATCTGGGACTGCAGCGCCGCAGTGGGGTCCGCGGGGAGCGCATCGGACCAGAGGCATTCCATCAGCTCGTCGGGTTCAAGGATCCGCCCTCGCCCAGCCAGCAGGCTCGCGAGCAGCACCCGCTGCAGCGCACTGCGCTGGACGACGGGCTTCCCGTCGTTCCCGACTACCAGCAGCGGACCAAGGACCCCGATCTCCACGAACGACCTCACGGTGAGATGTCTATCTTCTCTCGTTCTCCCGAGGTCCGACAGCACTATTGGGCCGTCGACCCACGCCCACCACTGGTTCGAGACGTGTGTCGGCGCTGAGTCAGCGCGCCCAACGGCCTCGGGCGTCGGGCACCGGCTCGTTCAGGCGTCGGGGCGTTCGGTCGTGGCCCGCTCGATGTCGAGGAGGGGTTCCAGGCCGCACAGCTCGACCAGGTCGCGGTGCAGGCCCAGGCCGTCGATCTCCACCCCGGTGGAGCCGGTGTCGAGGAAGCGACGGTACGCCTCCTCGGCGGTGGTGATGGCCAGGGCCTGGGCGGTGAAGGCGTCGATGATCAGGTTCCATCCGAACGAACGCCACTCTTCGGTCGAGTGCTGGTCGAGGGCGGTGATCGTGGCCAGCGGCACGTCGGGAAACCGGCTCCCGACGGTGGCCAGGTCGGGGCGGCGGCAGAACGCCATCAGGATGTCGGCCCCGGCCTCCCGGTAGGCCTCGAGCCGGGCCAGGCCGGCCTCCAGGCCCTCGTGGCGGATCCCACCGGTGCGGGCGATGATGGCGAACCCGTCGTCGCTCCGGGCCTCGGCCGCGGCGGTGATCTTGGCCGCCATCTCCTCGACGGGCACGAGATGCTCGACGCCGATGTGGTGGTGGAGCCGCTTGGGGGCGACCTGGTCCTCGAACTCGACCGCCACCGCCCCGGTCGCCTCGAACAGGGCGGTGGCCCGGGCCATGTGGACGGCGTCGCCGAAACCGACGCCCCCGTCGACGATCAGGGGCAGGTCGCTGCGGGCGGTGATGCGGCGGGCCACGTCGGCGATTTCGGTCGTGGTCAGCAGGGCCTCGCCCACGGCGTAGGAGAAGCCGAGGGCGCCCCCGCTGAGGTAGCCGGCGCCGAAGCCGAGCCGCTCCAGTTGCCGGGCGGCGAGCGGTTCGAGGCAGAGGGGGGCGTAGACGGGATGGTCGCCGGCCAGGTCGTCGGCGAAGCGCCGCCGGGCCGACGGGACAGGGGCAGGGGTCGACATGGGCCGGTTCTAGCACGGAGTCCCGCAGATTTCTCCGGTCTGCCCGTGACCTGGCGGGCCCTCCGACTCATTCCTACCGCCTTGACTTCGAGATCGACCCTCCGTTCGTACCGGGATTCCACCGAGCCTCGCCGGCCCAGGATCCACCCGCTCGTGGCTGCCCTCGTCGTCGGGCTGGGTGTGGTCGCCCTGGCCGCCACGAGCTCCGGGGCCGACCGGGGCGGCGGTCGGAGCGCCGAGCAGGCGGCGGCGTCAGGGAGCCCGACCCAGGCCAGCGGTGGGACCCGGGTGAGTGTCGAGGACGGCGACGACGACCGCCATTCCATCGACGGCAGCCCCGACGACGACCTCAGCGCCGACCGGCCCCGCCACGGCCTGGTTCGGCGCCGGCCGCCGGACCGCTCCGGGTGACCATGGGCAGCGGGGGCTCGACGTCGTTCGACAGTTCGGCCTCGCCCGGGCCGGTGGAGACCCACGGCACCAGGATCTACTGCGTCGTCTCCACTTCTCCCACGACGACCCGATCGTGTTCCCCGGGCAGCAGGGCCGGGGCCACGCCCACATGTTCTGGGGCAACACCGGCACCGACCACGTCTCGACCGGGACCAGCCTCCTCACCAGCGGCAACTCCAGTTGCGAGGGGGGCATCACCAACCGGTCGTCGTACTGGATGCCGGCCCTGTTCGATGCCGCCGGTCAGGCCGTCCTGCCCGAGACGATCTTCGTGTACTACAAGTCGTTCGGGGTGACCGACCGGTCGACGATCCGGCCCATCCCGAACGGGTTGGAGATGCTGGCCTCCCGCAGCGTGGCCCACGCCGGCGACGGCGACTTCCGGGTCGGCGCCAACGGTGGGGTCGACATCGACGTGCGGTTCCCCACCTGTGTCCAGGTCGACACCTCCGGCAGGCCCGTGCTGTCCAGCGCCGACAACGTCTCCCACCTGTCGTATTCGTCGGGCACGAGCCCCAGCCGGTGCCCGGCCTCGCACCCCTATCGGATCCCCCAGCTCAGCCTCATCGTGCGGTTCGACGTGCCGTTCGCCAGCGGCTGGTCGTTGGCCTCCGACATGGGACAGCCCAAGGGGTCGAGCCTCCACGCCGACTACGTCGCCGCCTGGGACGACGGCGCCATGCGGCAACTGGTCGACTGCAACGTCCAGGCCCGTGGCGATTGTGGCTTCGCCGGGGGCAGGGGCCAGCTGCCCGAGCGGTTCGTGGGCACGGAAGGCGTCGCCGTGTACCGCAACAGCGTGGAGTTGGTCGGCGGCGCCGACCGGACCCCCTTCGGCACGTCGTTGACCCCGATGGTGGCGGGGATGGTCGAATGACGGCTCGGACCGGGCGGAGCAGCCGGAGACGCCGCGGGCGACCCGCCACTAGGGTTGCCAGACCATGATCGACCTCCCCGGTCCGACGGAGATCGGTTGAGCTGGGCCCCGACCCGGATCCGCAGCCGCTCGGCGAGCTTCGCCGAGCGGCTCGCCGCGGCCCGCCACGGCCGGCCGCCGACCCCGACGGGGTGGCCGACGTCGTCCTCCAGTCGTTGTTGGGCCGACTCGACCGGCTCCACTTCGACGTGCCGGCCCAACTGTGGGCCTATCTGTGCCTGACCGCCCGGTCCCGCATCATCGACGAGCACCGGTCGGCCAAGCAGGTCGAGCTGGTCGGCGACCCGATGGTCCTCGAAGGCGCCGTGTCCGGCCGGTCGACCAACAACGCCCACCCGGAGTCCGACCTCGGCCCGGCCGGACAGGGCGAGGTCGACTCGTCGCCTTCCACCCCGGCCCCGGTCGTCGGGCTACCCGGGGGGGCTCCTGGCGAGGAGCCCGGCATCGACGCCGACGTCGGCCTTCCCGCCCCTACGGGTGACGAGGGTGGGGGCGCGCTGATCGAGGGCCCACCCGCCGACGGTACGGCGGCGGCGGGAGCCGACCGCTACGTCGTCACCGTCGGGTCGGGACGATCGAGCTCGCTCCGCTGGGGTGCGCCAGGACCGGTCTCGTACCACGGGATGCGCAACTACTGCACCGTCTCCCACGTCTCGGGCGACGATGCGATCCTGCACCCTGGCGCCCCGGGAGCGGCTCCGGCGCGCCTCCACTGGGGCAACACGGCGGCCGGCGCCGACGCCGGCCGCGTCGACCTCACGGCGGTGGGCGACGGCACCTGCGAGGGGGGGGATCAACGACCGGTCGGCCTACTCGATGCCCGCCCTGGCCGACGGCGATGGCCGCTTCGTGCTCCCCGAGCGAATCGCCATCGAGTACAAGGCCTTCGGTGGCCCCGGGTTCGACCGCTCCCTCATCCGGCCCATCCCGGCGGGTCTGCAGCTCGTCGCCGACTTCTCGGTGGCCGGCGCCGACGAACCCGGGACGGCCAACGGCGACGCCACGTCGCTGACGCTCTCGGTCGGGTTCCCGAGCTGCGTCCGGGTCGACGCCGAGGGCCGACCGATGCTGGCGAGCGCCGACCATCGTTCCCACCTCGCCTACTCGTCAGGCGGGACCGACCGGGCCGACGGGTGCCCCGCCTCGCACCCCTACCGGATCCCCCAGCTGACCTATGCCGTCAGCTAACAGGTGCCGATCGACTCCGGCTGGTCACTCGCTTCGGGCGATGGCGGACGGTCTCGCACCGTGACTGCCACCGCCATCTCGGCCTGGCAACCGTCGGACGTGGGGGGTCGCTGCCGCCGTCGCAGTGGGTGCTCGGGATGTCCGGGTATTCGTTGGGTCGCCTCGACGACGGTGGTGACGACGACGGTGGTGCCGGAGCCGATGTCGACGGGAGCGGTGGTGACCCGGTGGAGGCACCGGCCTCGGCCCAGGCCCTGGCCGACGACCTCGGGGTGCCGCTGGTGGTGATGCGACCCGGCGGGTTCGCTCGGCCGCCCGAGTTCCAGGGAACGCCGGTCGAGAGCCGGCACATCCTGCGGGCCCCGGCCCCGGGAGGTCCGGTCGACCTGTTCGTCACCGTGCGCAACGAGGTCGATCTCGGTGGCCTCGTGCGCTGCACCGAGGTCGCCATGCGTGGTGGGGCCGGATCCAGCTGTGGCTTGGTCGCCGAGTTCGATCCGCTGGCCGACGTCGAGGCGGTGACGGTCAATGGCACCGTGTCCGACGACCGGACGTCCGTGGTCGAGTTGCGGGTGCCGGCCGCCGTGGCCGGGCCGTGCGGGGAAGGGCCCGCCATGGCCGAGACCTGGCACGACGACGAGCGGCTCGACGAGACCCCGATCGGGGAATTCCCGGTGTGTTGAGCCCCGACCAGCCGACGACTACCCGTCCCGGCGGGCCTTCCACTCGTCGAGGTGCTCGGCCTCCGAGCCGATCGTGGTCGAGTCGCCGTGCCCGGTGTGGACGGTGGTGGCGTCGGGCAGGGTCAGGAGCCGATGCTCGATCGAGTCGAGGATGATGTCGTAGCTGCTGAACGAGCGGCCGGTGGCCCCCGGCCCGCCGTTGAACAGCGTGTCGCCGGAGAACAGGGTGCGCTCGGTCGGCAGGTGGAGGCAGCAACCGCCGGGGGAGTGACCGGGGGTGTGGATCACGGTCAGCTCGGCCCCGCCCACCTCGATCCGCTTCGGGTCGGCCAGCGTGTCATCGACCCGCCGGTCCGGGTAGACGACCTCCCACAGCATCGAGTCGTCGGGGTGGAGCAGGATCGGGGCCCCGGTCTCGTCGGCCAGGGCGGCGTCGATGACGATGGCCTCGTCGTCGTCGCCCACGATCCACACATTGTTCTCGACGCCGAAGTTCTCGCCGTCGAGGGTGAAGACGCCGGACGTGGTCACATGGTCGATACGGGCCATGGCGGCGAACCTACCGGGGATGGTTCTCTGTTCCCTGCCCCGCGGTGATGAACAGGACGGTGCACGGTTCGTCGACGTCGGCGGTGTGCCAATCGTTCGGTTGGTTGATGACGAACTGACCGGCCGAGAGCGTGACCCGCTCCTCGCGCCCCTCCGGCCCGCCCCGGCGCTGGATGAGGGTGATCGACCCGCTGGTGCACACCACGACCTCGGCCCCCACCGGGTGGACTTCCCACACATCCCACGATTCGGTGAAGGTGACTGCTCGCATGGACGCGATCTACCGGCCGTTGCCCGGGGGTAGATGGGTTGGCAACCGGCCGGCCTCCGGCGCAGCCTGGGGGCGGGCGACGCTCGGGCCATCGAGGTCCTGGCCACGACCCGGGGGCATGGAGAAGTACGACCGACGGTGCCGGTGGTGGTCGAGCCACCACGGTGACTTTGCGGCGGCACTGCGTTGACTGCGTGGCGGATCAACGCGTCCGCTGGCGCGTTGGTTCAGGAGAAGTTCCAAGAAAATCGGCAGTTTCTGTCATTCTCTCCTCGTGGTCACTCCTTGACTGTCACACCATCTATGTACGGTGATCGCGTAGCGATCACTCCACATGCGGCGGGGGCACGATGACAGCACCAGGAATAACAGCACCAGGAATAACAGCACCAGGAATGACAGCACCAGGAATGACAGCACCAGGAATGACAGCACCAGGAATGACAGCACCAGGAATGACAGCACCAAGAGCGACAGCACCAAACCGGGCCCCGGTAACTGCGCCGCGATCGAACGCTGCGACGAAGGCGGTGACGGACCCGGTGACGACGTCGGAGATGTGGGGGGTGGTGGGCCGGTGGGCCACCAGCCAGTACGAGCTGGTCATGGCCGCCGCCCGTTTCGCTTTCGAGGGGATCTTGATCGCCGACGGCTCACCGACGGCGGCCCATTGGCTGGCGGCGGCGGCCCAGGTCGAGACGTGCACGGCCCGAGAGTGGATTCGGGTCGGCACCTGTCTTCAGCTCCTCGACGCGTCCGCGGAGGCGCTGCGGACCGGCGAGATCTCCTATGCCAAGGCCCGCACCCTGACCCGTTACGCCACCCTCGACAATGAAGCCGAGCTCCTGGCCCTGGCCCGAACCACCCCGGCCAGCGATCTCGGCCGGGCCATCGCCGCCTGGCGCACCGGCCGTGTCGACCCCGACCGGCTGGCCGCCGAGCAACACGCCCGCCGTGGTCTCACGACCCGGGTCGACGGTGACGGCACCGTCGTCGCCACCCTGCGCCTCGCTCCGTTGGATGCGGGCACGCTGAGTGCCGCCGTGGATGCCTGGATCATGCGCCACCGGCCCGGGCGGGAACCCGACGGGGGTTGGCCCACGCTTGCCCACCAGGGTGCCGACGCCATCACCGCGCTCCTCACCGCGGGCGGGGCTGGCACCCTGACCGAGGTCATCCTCCACGTCCGGGGCGACGGCTGCACCCTCGACGACGGCACCCCGATCCCCAGCAGCGTGGTCGAACGGATCGCCCCCACCAGCTTCCTCCGAGCCCTCATCCATGACGCCGCGGGCCGCCCCGTCAACGCCTCGACCCGCCGTCGGCATCCCACCAACCGCCAGAAGCGGGTCGTCCACGAACGTCATCGGGGCGCCTGCGTCGACTGCGGCGGCCGGCGCCTCCTGGAGTACGACCACACCCCCGCCTACGCCATCACCGGCCGCACCACCACCGACGAGCTCACCGTCCGATGCGCCCCCTGCCACCGGACCCGGCACCGCCACCAATCCTGACAACCGGCGGAACACAACCGGCCCGGGGCCTAGCCGGCGGTCCCTCCTGGCACACTGACCGCCATGCGGGCGACGCGATCACCCACCGTCTACGACCACTGACCCCGTGGAGCCAATCATCTGAGGACCACGACCGAGCGCAGGACCTCGCCCCGTTCCATCTTGTGGAACGCCTCGTCGACGGCGTCGAGGCCGATCGTCTCCGACACGAACCCGTCGAGGTTGAGCCGGCCCTGGAGGTAGAGGTCGATCAGCATGGGGAAGTCGCGGCTGGGCAGGCAGTCGCCGTACCAGCTCGACTTGAGCGACCCGCCCCGACCGAACACGTCGATCAGGGGGAGCTCGATCTTCATCGTCGGGTTGGGCACGCCGACGAGCACGACGGTGCCGGCCAGGTCGCGGGCATAGAACGCCTGCTCGTAGGTCTGGGGCAGGCCGATGGCCTCGATGGCCACGTCGACCCCGTTGCCGTCGGTCAGTGCCCGGATCCGCTCGACCGGGTCGTGCCGGGTGGAGTTGATGGTGTGGGTGGCCCCGAACGTGGAGGCCAGCTGGAGCTTGTTGTCGTCGATGTCGACGGCGATGATCGTGTGGGCGCCGGCCAGGCGGGAGCCCTCGACGGCGGCGTTGCCCACGCCCCCGCAGCCGAACACGGCCACGGAGTCTCCCCGGGTGACGCCGCCGGTGTTGATGGCGGCGCCCAGTCCGGCCATCACCCCACAGCCCAGCAGCCCCGCCACCTCGGGCTTGGCCGCCTCGTCGATCTTCGTGCACTGGCCCGCCGCCACCAGGGTCTTGTCGCAGAAGGCGCCGATGCCGAGGGCGGGCGACAGCTCGGTGCCGTCGGTGAGGGTCATCCTCTGGGTGGCGTTGTGGGTGGCGAAGCAGTACCACGGCCTGCCCCGGCGGCAGGCCCGGCACTGGCCGCACACGGCCCGCCAGTTCAGGATCACGTAGTCGCCCGGGGCGACCTCGGTCACCCCCTCGCCCACCGACTCGACGACACCGGCCGCCTCGTGACCGAGGAGGAAGGGGAAGTCGTCGTTGATGCCGCCCTCCCGGTAGTGGAGGTCGGTGTGGCACACCCCACAGGCCTGGACCGCCACCACGGCCTCACCGGGACCGGGGTCGGGGACGATGATCGTCTCCACCGTGACCGGCTCGCCCTTGGCCCTGGCGATGACTCCTCGAACTTCCTGTGGCATGGTTGGCGCTTCCTCGCTCCCACCTCGGCGCCGACCGTGACGTCGACGGCGGCTCGCTGTCTGGTGGCGAAGACTAGCCGGCGGGCGTAGCCCCGGCTCACCGACGATGAGACCACCCGCGCACCTGGGGAGGCCGCGGTGGCCGACCCGACCGCGCTGTCCGGCCAGCCCGCCGCGTGCCTCTCCTCGATCGGTGAACGGCGGTTTCGCCCGCGATCTTGAGCGGCCGGCCTCCCGCCTCGCCCATGCCCGACCCCCGCCACCGCCTCGGGAGCGGTGGCGGTGGCCCGTGCAGGCCGGAGGTCAGTCCCTGACGTGCGGCGTCATGAAGGCCACCGGAACGGTGGAACCGGCGGCCGGCGTCAGTGCGGCGATGCGCCGACCGGGCTGGACGGCGTCGACCGGGGTGGTGAGGCGGCCACCGAGCCGGGCCGCCACCCCGTCGAGATCCTCGGTGGCGAAGGCGAGGCCGGCCAGGCGGGCCGGTGGCCCGTCGGGGACGGGTACCGGTGGTCCGGCCAGCTCCAACAGCGTGTCACCAGCCCAGAAGAACGTCATGTCGACCGCCTCGCCGGCGCTGTTGGTGTTGCGACCGCCCCGCCGACCGGCACCCAGGGCCTCGATGGCGGCCACGGTACGGGGGGTGCTCGACGTGCGGATCACGAGATGGTCGATCCGGAACACCCCGTTGGGATGGGCCTCGGGGGCCGGGGTGGCCGGCCCGGGCTCGGCCACGGACACGGTGGGGATCCCGTCGATGTCGGCCACGTCGCCGGGGATGTCGCGCACCCCCCACCGCACGATCCCCCGGGGTCCCTCGTCCGCCGGCGCCCCCACCAGACGGTGCTCCACACCGTTGACGATGCAGCTCCCCGCGCCGTCGACGGTGAAGCCGACGTCGCTCCACGACGTCGGGCTGTCGGTGACCTCGAGCCAGGCGATCTCCATGCCCGGACCGTAGGCGGCGGAGCGACCGGGGGCGAGGCGACGGCGCCTGGGCCGGGCCCGAGGAGTCGTTGCTGTTGTGGACGGTGTTCGTGGCGTGGGTGGCGGCGGCGCCCGGGGCGCCGGCGGTGCCGGGCGGCGAACGCCGGGAAACGACGGCGCCGGAGAGCACGGTCGTCGGTGCCGACATCGTGACACCGGATGAGACGCTCGAGACGTCGGTCTGGTTCCGGTCCGATGGCGAAAAAGCGGCCCGGCCGCGAACGATCTACGCTCGGTCCATGCGCACCTCGGAGGAACTGGCGGCGAGATGCCGGGCCGATGGCGAGTTCGGGCTCGCCGCCCGTCACTGGAACGGCGGGCTGCGGTTCGATTTCGGGGATGCGATCGCCGCCATCAGCCTGGCCGACGGTGAGGTCACCGCCGCCGATCCGGGCGACGGCGACGGGGTCATCACCCTGACCGCTCCCCCCGGGACGTGGGCCATGATGCTGGCCCCGGTACCGCCGCGGTTCGCCAACGACATCGCCCCGGCCCGCTCCCTCGGGCTCCGGCGCCACGGCGACGAGCTCCTCTACTGGCAGTACGCACCCGCCATCCAGCGGGCCGTCGAGCTGCTGCGGGAACCGGCGCCCCCCGCTGCGGCGCCGCCCGACAGCCCGCCGGCCGGCACCGTCGAGACGACGACCGGCCACTATGTCCACCTGGATCTCGGGGGCACGATGCACCGGGTCTACTTCGAGGAGGCGGGATCCGGCATTCCCCTCCTCCTCCAGCACACCGCGGGGTCGCACTCGGTCCAGTGGCGTCACCTCCTCGCCGAGCCGGCCGTCACCGAGCGGTTCCGCCTCATCGCCTACGACCTGCCCTTCCACGGCAAGTCGTTGCCGCCGGTCGGTCCGCCGTGGTGGGCCGAGCCGTACCGGCTCGACGGTGCGACGCTCCGCTCGGTGCCCCTGGCCCTGGCGGCGGCGCTCGGTCTCGACCGCCCGGCGTTCATGGGGTGCTCGGTCGGCGGCCTCCTCGCCCTCGACCTGGCCGCCCGTCACCCCGACGCCGTCCGGGCCGTGATCGCGGTGGAGGGAGCACTCCGGGTCGAGGGCGACTGGCACGACCTCCTCGGCTTCTGGCACCCCCAGGTGTCCAACGAGTCCAAGGCCCGGATGATGGAGGGCCTGACCGCCCCCACGTCGCCGCTGGCGTTGCGGAAGGAGACGGTGCAGGCCTACGCCGCCGGCTGGCCGCCCGCCTTCTGGGGTGACCTCTACTACTACCTGGTCGACTACGACCTGACGGACCTGGCATCGACCGTCGACACGGGTCGGGTCGGGGTCCACATCCTCAACGGCCACTACGACTACAGCGCCACCGTCGAGCACGGCCGGGCAGCCCACGAGGCGATCGCCGGTTCCACGTTCACCGAGATGACCGACCTCGGGCACTTCCCCATGTCCGAGCACCCCGAGGCCTTCCTCCGCTACCTCCTCCCCGTGCTCGACATCATCGCGTCGGGCTGACGGCGCCCGTCCCCCCCCGCCACGGCCCACTCGATCGGCGACGGGGAGCCTGCTTTGTCGTCTCGTCGTCGGCGACGCTACGGTCGGCCCGCCATGGCCTTCAGCGACGAGCCAGTCGAGATCCTGACCAGCAGCGACGGGGAGCCCGTCGCTCTCCACGACGCCGGCGGTGTCGGGCCGCCCCTGCTGATGGGCCACGGCAACGGGCTCAACGCCGGCATGTGGGCGGCCGTGATCCCCCATCTCCGCCACCGGTTCCACTGCTACGGCATCGACCTCCGGGGCCACGGGGCCTGCCGCCCCGTCGACCCCCACTACGACGTGGCCCGCGAGCGGTTCGCCGACGATGTCCTCGCCTGCGTCGACCACCTGGGGGCGGCGCCGACCCGCTACGTGGGCCACTCCCTCGGTGGGGCCGCCGTCATCTTCGCCGCCCTCCAGCGGCCCGAGGCGTTCGCCGCCCTGTGGCTGTTCGAGCCCGTGGTCATCCCCGCCGGTTTCGCCCGCCCCGACGGGGGCGCCCCCTCAGCCCTCATCGAGATGGCCCGCCGGCGCCGGATGGTGTTCGACTCGGTCGACGACGCCATCGCCCGGTTCTCCTCCAAGCCCCCGTTCGCCGGCTGCGACCCGACCAGCGTGCGGGCCTACGCGGAGGTGGGGACGGCGCCGGTCGATCCCGACGACCCGTCGGCCGGGGTCCGGTTGTCGTGCCGGGGGGAGGACGAGGCCCGCGTGTTCGGCACGGGGGAGGCGATCGACCTCGACCGGCTGAACGGTCTCCGCCTCCCCACCCTCGTGGTCTGCGGCGGGGTCGACGACGACGACCACGCCGTGCCGGCCCAGGTCGCCCCGGTCCTGGCCGACGCCCTCGGGGCCGGGAGGCTGGAACGCCACCCCGAGCTCACCCACTTCGGGCCCATGGAGGATCCGGTGGCGACCGCCCGCTCGATCCTCGACTTCTTCGCCGAGTGACGGGGCCGGTCACGGATGGTCGATCAGGCCGTGCCACCCATGACGGTGACCGAGATCCATCCCGACGGTGATCAGGACGGGCGCCAGGGGGCTGGATTCGTCACGGTGCTCGTGCTGTTCATCGCTGTCCAGCTCAGCGGTGCCTACATCATGATGGGCATCATGCAGGAGAAGGGGGCCACGATCGTCGAGCCGCTGCCGCCCGGGATGGCGGGAGGCGTGGTCGCTCACGTCGTGATCGCCAGCGGGGTCAGGGCCGGCCGGTCGCCGTGCCCCCCCGGGTACGCTGGCCCCCGATGAGCATCAAGGTGGCGATCGAGGAGCTGGCGACGGCCGTGGCCGAGCGGGGCCCCGCCTACCTGCTGACCACGGTGCCCGACGGCCGGCCCCACGTGATGCATCTCCAGTTCGCCGTCGACGGCGGCGAACTGCGGGCCGAGGGACTCGGCCGGACGGCCACCGCCAACATCGGCGCCCAGCCGGCGGTCACGCTGTTGTGGTCGCCCGACGGCGACGGCTACAGCCTGATCGTCGACGGTGAGGCCACGGCCGACGGCGCAGGTGGTGTCGTCGTGACGGCCCTCGACGCCGTGCTCCACCGCCCGGCCTGACCATCGCCCCGCCAACGGTGCCGCCGCCCGTCCCGACAGGGGCCACCGGCACGCCCCTATGGTGGAAGGATGACCACGGGCGAGACCTCTCCCAACGCCGGTCACCGGAAGCCGCCCGGTGACCACGATCCCGGCGCCGAACGCGAACGTGAACGCGACGCGATGATCCACGATCACCGCGACGTCCAGGGCGGAACGGCCCGGGCCGCCGTGTTCGGCATCAGTGACGGCCTCGTGTCCAACGTGGCCCTCATCCTCGGTGTCGCCGCCGCCTCGGACTCGGCCGACGCCGTCCTGGTGGCCGGGGTCTCCGGGCTGCTGGCGGGAGCGGCATCGATGGCGGCGGGGGAGTACGTCTCGGTCAAGGCCCAGGCCGAGCTGGTCGAGCGGGAGCTCGACATCGAACGGGTGTCCATCGCTCAACGACCACGGCTCGAGACCGAGGAGCTGGCCGCGATCTACCGGTCGCGAGGCATCGAGTCCGAGCAGGCGGAGGCCATGGCCGAGGCCGTCATGGCCGATCCGACGGTGGCGCTCGAGGTCCACGCCCGGGAGGAGCTCGGGGTCGACCCGGGCTCGGTCGGCGATCCCCGGGGGGCGGCGGTCAGCTCCTTCGTGGCCTTCGCCGTGGGCGCCTCCCTGCCGCTGCTGCCCTGGTTCGTGGCCGCCGGTGCCGCCGCCACGGTCGCCTCGGTGGCGATCGGGCTGGCCGCCGCCGCCGCCGTCGGGTTCACCCTCGCCGTGTTCACGGAGCGCTCGAAGGCCCGCACGATGGGGCGCCAGGTGGGCCTCGCCGCTGCCGCCTGCCTTCTGACCTGGCTCATCGGCTCCGCCCTGGGTGCGACCGTCGTCTGAACCCGTTCGCCCCCGGGTGACCCTCCCCCTTCCCGCATGGTTGACCGTTGCGTCGATGACGCTATGTTCGGCACCAACCAGGTAGCCCCCGCCACACCGGAGAGGTCCGAACAACGTGATCACCGCACTCGTGCAATTCAGCCTTTCGGAGCCGATGTCGGCCGAGAAGATGGCGGCGCTATCGGAAGCCAACGCCCCGAGTTACATCGATCGCGACGGGCTCGTACGCAAGTACTACGTCCGCTCCGAGGATGGCACCGAGGTCGGCGGCATCTATCTGTGGTCGACGCGGGCCGACGCCGACCGCTGTTACGACGAGGAGTGGCGGGTCCGGGCCACCGAGGCCTACGGCGCCGACCCCGTCATCACCTGGCTCCACACCCCCGTGATCGTCGACAACCGCCACGACGAGATCGTCACCGACTGATCGGGTCCCGCCAGCCGAGCCGTCAGCCGTGGGTTGCCGGTCGTCCGATCGGGCGCGACGCCGCCGGCGCCGCTACCGTGCCTGGTGGCGCCGGCCTCCGGACGTCAGGCGATGGGTGATGAGTACGTAGGAACGGTCGAGTGGATCTTCGGATCGGCGGGTTGGGCGAGGCCACGGAGATAGGGAGCGGTGCCTCCTCCGTTGTGTACCGCGCGAAACGGCTCTCCGACGGCCGCGACGTTGCGGTCAAGGTCCTAAACATGGCCGACCCGACGTTCGTCGCCCGCTTCGAGCGGGAGGTGGCGATGCTGACCACGCTCAGTCGCAGCCCCCGGATCGTGACGGTTCACGAGGCCGGGACCACCGAGCGGGGCCGCCCCTACCTCGTGCTCGACCTGTGCCGGTCGACGCTGCTGGAGCGGATCGAGCGCGACGGCCGGATCGAGCCGGCGGAGGCGTGCGACATCCTGGCCGAGATCACCGAGGCGGTGGCCGACGCCCACCAGATCGACATCGTTCACCGCGATCTGAAACCGGGCAACGTGCTGGTCTCCGAGGCCGGTGACCACCTCGTCGCCGACTTCGGCATCGGGACCTTCATGGGGGCGACCACCACTGGCGGCACCGGCATCGGTTTCACCGCCGGCTACGTGGCTCCCGAGACCCTCACCGGCGACTCCCCTGGCCCGCCAGCCGACATCTACGCCCTGGGAGCGACCCTGTTCCACATGCTGTCGGGGCGGGCCCCCTTCGTCGATCCCTCCGGCGAGTCGAACCTCTTCGCCCTGGCCAACCGCATCGCCACTGACCCCGTCGCCGACCTCCGTCCCGCCGGGGTGCCGGACGAGGTGTGCCGGGTGGTGGAGGCGGCGATGGCCAAGGACCCGGACGTCCGCCCGACGGCGGACGAGCTCCGCCACCGGCTGCTGGCCGTGGCCGGCGGCCCCCGCAGTGACGGGAGCGCCGGCGAACACGCCGACGAAAACGCCGACGACGGTCGGGTGCGGTCCGAGGCGGCGTCGCCCCCTGGCGACCAGCGTGCGTCGTCGCTGCCGACCCCGGGGTCGCTCGTCTCGCCCCCGTCCGTGCCCGGCTATCGGGCGGTGACATTCCTCGAACGGGAGCGGGAGCTCTCCGTCTTCCTGGCCCAGCCGGAATCCGCACCGCCCGAGGGGGCACTGGTGGTCGCCCTCCGCGTCGCCGACCGCCGCCAGTCCGACCTCGACCGACGCCGTCAGCTCCGCACCCGGTGGAAGGCATTGGCGGGCGCCGCCGACCATCCCCGGCTGGCCCCGATCGACGGCTACGGGTTCACCGCCGACGGTCGACCCTTCATCGCCCTGGTCCACCACGAAGGCCAGCGGGTGGGCGACCGGGCGGCAGCGGCTCCGCTGCCATGGATGGAGGTGGCGGCGATCGGCGTCCGTCTGGCGGCCGGGCTCGAGGTGTTGGCCCGTCATCACCTGGTCCACGGAAACGTCCGACCGACGGCGGTGCTCGTCGACGTCGACGGCGAAGCGGTGCTGGGTGAGTACGCCGTCGCCGGACCCGAGCCCGATCGGGCCGCCGGCACCGTGGCCGAGGTGTGGACCGCCCCCGAGCTGGTGGGCGACGGACCGCCGACCGTTGCCGGCGACCTTTTCGGTCTCGGGGCCACGCTGGCCCGACTGGCGGGTGCCACCGTCGCTGGGGATCCCGGCCACCTGGCCCGCCGGCTCGAGACCGACGTCGCCCTGACCGCGGTGCCCGATCCGTTGCGGCGGCTGCTGTTGGCGCTCGTCGATCCCGATCCGGGGCGACGACCGGCCTCGGCTCGCGACGTGATCGGAGCCCTTCGCAGCCTGCAGAGCGACCACGGGCTGACCCCCACCCCCAGCCTGCTCGAACCCCCACCGCCGATGCCCCCGGCCGAGACGGCGTCGGCCGCCGCCTCCGGCCCCGCCGTCCCGGAGCACGACGAGCCGCCCCTCCCTCCCCCTCCGGGGACCGTCCTCGGCGACGACGTCCTCCGCCAGCTCGGTTTCGACGCCCCCGATGCCGTGGGGCGCCCCGCCCCGATCCCGGGAGCCGGTGCCGAGGTGTCGGCGGATGCCGCTCGCACCGCCGACCTGTCCGACATCCTCGCCGCTCATCACCGCCAGCAGCCCGAGCCCGGACGACCGCCGCCGGCCGTCACCGGCACGGTGACCGCCGCCGCATCACCGTCGGCGGTCGGCCGCCCCGTCGGGGGCCCACCTCCCCTCCCGCCGCAGGAACCGGTCGCCCGACCCTACGACACCGCCCCCGTCACCGACCGACGGTCGCTCTCCGTCCATCACCACGAGCTCCCGGCCAGCGCCCTGCGCCGGCTGATCGTCGGTGGCGTCGCCGCCGTCGCCCTGGCCGGCGCCGTGATCTACCTGTGGCAGCAGCGTGACGACCGCGGTGACACGACCCTCGCCGACGCCACGACCACCCCGGCACCGCCGACGGCGGTCGTGCCGCTCGTGGCCAACGTCGACGAGGAGAACGCGGTCGCCCGAATCCAGAACGCCGGCTTCACCGCCGTCATCACCCACCGATTCGATCCGGCCTCGCCCCAGGGCAGCATCCTGTCGGCGACCCCATCGTCCGGGTCGACGGCCGAGGTGGGCTCGTCGGTCGAGCTCGTTGTGTCCCTCGGTGCCGAGCCGTCGTGCACCGGCTCGAGCCGTGAGGAGATCCGCCGCCAGCTCGACCTGCGCGGCATCGCCGTGGCCCTCGTGGCCGAGGAGTTCAACGAGTCGGTCGAGGCGGGAGCGGGGCTGCGGTGCGAGTTCGACACCGAGACGCCGTCGGCCGTGGTGTTCGTGTCGAAGGGGCCCGATCCGGAGGCCGAGGGCTGACCTCGCCCGATGGTCGTGGAAGAATCGGGTTGTGAGACGATCGTCACCCTGGTTCACTAGATGGCGATGAGTCGTAACGCCCCCACCACCAGCCGCACGCTCATCGTCATCGTAGTACTTGCGTAGCGCACGCCTTCGACAGACGCGTGCGCAGAGCCTCCCACCCGGGAGGCTTTGTTGCTTTTCGCCGACCATCGCACCCACCCCCACCCGACCACCACACCTCTGACAGGAGCGAGACCCATGACGCTCGACGGGACCCGACTGAACGGGGGCCAGGCCCTCATCAAGAGTTTGGAGATGGAGGGCGTGGAGGTGATCTTCGGGTACCCGGGCGGCGCCATCCTCCCGGTCTACGACCCGATCATCGACTCGCCGATCCGCCATGTGCTCGTCCGCCACGAACAGGGCGCGGGTCACGCCGCCGAGGGCTACGCCCACGCCACCGGCCGCCCCGGGGTGTGCATGGTGACCAGCGGGCCGGCCGCCACCAACATCGTGACCCCGCTGGCCGACGCCTACCTCGACTCGGTCCCGATGGTCTGCATCACCGGTCAGGTGGCGATGGCGGCCATCGGCACCGACGCCTTCCAGGAGGTCGACACCACCGGCATCACGCGGTCGGTTACCAAGCACAACATGCTCGTCACCCGAGCCGAGGACATCCCCCGGGCCGTCAAGGAGGCGTTCCACATCGCCACCACTGGTCGTCCCGGGCCCGTCCTCGTCGACATCCCCAAGAACATCGTCGACGCCGGCAATCCCGACGCCTACTTCGAGTGGTCGTACCCGGACGGTGTCGACCTTCCCGGCTACAAGCCCGACACGACCCCTGACCGGGCGTCGATCGAGCGGTCGGTCGAGCTGATGGTGGCGGCCGAGCGACCCGTCCTCTACGTCGGGGGCGGCGTGCTCAAAGCGCGGGGGGCCGAGGCGTTGCGCCGGCTGGCCGAGTTGGGCAACATCCCCGTCGTCACCACCCTCATGGCTCGGGGGGCTTTCCCCGACAGCCACGAGCTCTGCCTCGGCATGCCGGGCATGCACGGCAACTACACCGCCGTCACCGCCATCCAGCGGGCCGACCTCCTCATCGCCATGGGCAGCCGGTTCGACGACCGGGTCACCGGACGGGTCGGGTCGTTCGCCCCCGAGGCCAAGGTGATCCACGTCGACATCGACCCGGCCGAGCACGGCAAGGTCAGGACTCCCGACGTGTCGGTGGTCGGCGACTGCCGCCTGGCCATGGAGATGATGCTCGAGGCGCTGGCCACCCGGGGGGGAGGCGGCGCCTTCGCCGACCACACGCCGTGGCGTCAGCAGCTGTCGGGGTGGCAGGAGAAGTTCCCGCTGACCTACGAGCAGAGCGGGCTCGGCGAGTACCTCAAGCCCCAGTTCGTGCTGGAGAAGCTGCGCGACGGCTGCCCGGACGACACGATCGTCACCTCCGGCGTCGGTCAGCACCAGATGTGGGCCAGCCAGTACTGGCAGTTCGACCACCCCTACACCTGGATCAACTCCGGGGGGCTCGGAACGATGGGGTTCTCCATCCCGGCCGCAATCGGGGCCAAGGCCGGCATGCCCGACCGCACCGTGTGGGCCGTCGACGGCGACGGCTGCTTCCAGATGACTGGCCAGGAGCTCGTGACCGCCAGCGTGGAGCGCATCCCGATCAAGGTCGCCCTCCTCAACAACGCCTACCTGGGCATGGTCCGCCAGTGGCAGGAGCTCTTCTACGACGAGCGCTACTCCGAGGTCCACCTCACCCACGACATGCCCGACTACGTGAAGTGGGCCGAGGCCATGGGGTGCGTCGCCTTCCGGGTCGAGGACCCCGACGAGGTCGAGCTGACGATCGCCAAGGCCAACGAGATCAACGACCGGCCCGTGGTGATCGAGTTCCGCTGCATCAGCTGGGAGAAGGTCTATCCGATGGTCGCCGCCGGTGGCTCCAACGACGACATCATGGTCGACCCGTCCCAGAGCCACCTGCTCGACGCCCCCGGTGCCGCCGGCGCCACCGACTGACGAGGAGACCCGAGATGACCGACGTCGCCCCCGCCGCCCCCACTGCCCTCGACCCCGAGCCGGCCGAACCCTCGCCGGAACGAACCATCGTGGTGCTGGTGGAGAACAAGGCCGGGCTCCTGGCCCGGGTCGCCGACCTGTTCGCCCGCCGGGGCTACAACATCGTGTCCCTGGCCGTCGCCCCCACCCACGACGAGGCCTTCAGCCGGATCACCATCGTCGTCGACGTTGAGTCGTCGCCGCTGGAACAGATCGTGAAGCAGCTCTTCAAGCTGATCCACGTGGTCGAGATCGCCGTGCTGCAACCCGATCGGGCGGTGGAGCGGGAGCTGCTCATGGCCACCGTCCGCACCCCCAAGGCGACCCGGGGCCAGATCGTGGAGCTGGTCGACATCTTCGAGGGCAAGATCCTCGCCGTGTCGAGTGACCAGCTGACGGTGAGCCTCGACGGCCGACCGAGCAAGATCGACGACTTCGAGGCCCTCCTCGAGGACTACGAGATCGTCGAGCTCCAGCGCTCCGGCCGCATCGCCCTGCCCAAGATCGGTCGCGACACCCCCCGGCTGCGAGCCGTGTAGAGGCCCGCCCGCTACCGTTCACCACCGTTCGCACACCGGGTCGCCACCCGGCCGCTCGCACCCATCACCGAGGAGTACACCCCATGGCCAACATCTACTACGAAGCCGACGCCGACCGGTCCCTCATCGCCGACCGCAAGGTGGCGGTGCTCGGCTACGGCTCGCAGGGCCACGCCCACGCCCTCAACCTGAAGGAGTCGGGCATCGACGTCCGCATCGGCCTGCGGGAAGGTTCGTCGTCGACGGCCAAGGCCACCGAGGCCGGGCTGAAAGTGCTCCCGATCGCCGACGCCGTGGCCGAGGCCGACCTGATCATGATGCTGATGCCCGACACCGAGATGGGCACCATCTACACCGACCACGTCGCCCCCAACCTGGCCGAGGGCGATGCCCTGTTCTTCGCCCACGGATTCAACATTCGCTTCGGGCTCATCGAGCCGCCGGCCTCGGTCGACGTGTGCATGGTGGCGCCCAAGGGTCCGGGCCATCTAGTGCGCCGCACCTATGTGGAGGGTGGCGGCGTGCCGTGCCTGATCGCCGTCGAGCAGGACGCCAGCGGCTCGGCCAAGGGTCTCGCCCTCGCCTACGCCGACGCCATCGGCGGGGCCCGGGCCGGAGTGATCGAGACCACGTTCACCGAGGAGACCGAGACCGACCTCTTCGGTGAGCAGGCCGTGCTGTGTGGCGGCACCACCGCCCTCGTGCAGGCCGGCTTCGAGACCCTGGTCGACGCCGGCTACCAGCCCGAGGTCGCCTACTTCGAGTGCCTCCACGAGCTCAAGCTGATCGTCGACCTCATGTACGAGGAGGGCATCGCCGGGATGCGCTACTCGGTCAGCGACACCGCCGAGTACGGCGACCTTTCCCGCGGCCCGCGCGTCATCAACGACGCGGTGAAGGCCGAGATGAAGGTCATGCTCGACGAGATCCAGACCGGTAAGTTCGCCGACGAATGGGTGGCCGAGTCGAAGGCCGGGCGGCCCAACTTCCTCCGCCTCGAGGCCGAGGGCCACGAGCACCCGATCGAGACGGTGGGCAAGGAGCTGCGGGCCATGATGCCATGGATCTCCCAGGGCAAGGCCAGCGTCCGCGAGACCTCGGGCGGCCAGGGCTGAGCGGTTGCCGTCGCTACGGTGATCCGATGGCTTTCACCCCGATCGTCGGCACCCTGGCCTACCTGTGGGACACCGAGCGCGACCGGGTGCTGCTGGTGCGACGCAACGCCCGGGTCGACGACGACCACTTCGGCAAGGTCAACGGTTTGGGAGGCAAGCTGGAGCCCGACGAGAGCGTCGTGGCCGGGGTCCGGCGCGAGATCGCCGAGGAGACCGGCCTCCCGCTCACCGACCTGCGGTTGAGGGGCACGATCACCTGGACCGACTTCGGGCCCAACCGGGAGGCCTGGCTCGGTTTCGTGTTCCTCGTCACCGGCTGGCTGGGTGAGCCGCCCGAGGCCAACGACGAAGGGACCCTTGAGTGGATCGAGCGGGCCCGACTCCTGGCCGCCTGCAGCGACGACGAGGCCGAACGGGCCGCCGCCGACCTACCGATGTGGGCCGGCGACCGACACTTCGTACCCCTGGTTTTCGACGACGATCCCCGTCCCTTCCACGGCACCATGCCCTACGACGGGGACCGCCCCCTCGCCTGGTCCTACGAGCGACTGTGACGGGGCCGCCGAACTGGGGCGGCGCGGCGTCAACGGTCGACCGTTCGTCCCGGTCGCTCGACGCCGAGGGTGGCACACACCTCGGCCATCCCGGGATCGTCGGCCAGGTCGTCGGCCCGCCGGACCATGGCCAGCGTCGTGCGTCGGCGGAGGAAGTCGTCGAGGTGCACGATCATCTCCCGGTCGGCGAACAGGGGGAGTTCGCCTCGGAGCACGTCGCTCCCGGTCAGGATCGGCTCCCCCGCCCGGGGGTCGACGGCCACCGCGTCGATCACGCGGTGGGCCGCCGGGCCGTGGCGACGCCACAGCCCGGCCGCCACCGACGGCTCCCGCTCGGCGAGGGGGGGGCGGTCGAGACCGACGGTGCCGGCGGCGGCGAGGAACGCCTCCCGGTCCGTGGCCGGTGCCTCGCCGTACCAGCCGTCGTGGGCTGGTCCGACGGCTACCCCGAGGTCGGCCACCGCCTCCACCACCTCCTCCCCCACGTTGAGACAGTCGGTGAGCTTGCCACCGAAGATCGTGACCACCGAGCGGGGTCGGTCGCTCTCGATCTCGTGCTTCCGGGAGAGCGACGTCCAGTCGGTCGTGGTCCGGTCGTCGCCGTCGTCGAGCACGACGAGGGGCCGCACCCCGCATCGCTCGGCGATGATGTCGTCGAACCCGAGGGGGGCGGCCAGGTCGAGCCGGGCGTTGATCTGGTCGAGGAGGAAGGTGCGGTCGGCGTCCGTCACCGGCTCGTCGGGGATGTCGGTCCTGGTGTCGGTGGTGCCGATGACCGAGCGGTCGGCCATGGGGATCACGTAGAACAACCGGCCGGTGTCATCGAAGAAGGCGAGGACCCGCTCGGACGGGGTGAGCGAGGGCACGACGAGATGGATGCCCTTGGAGTAGACGATGCGGTGGGTGGTGGCGACCCCCAGCGAGCGGTTGAGCGGATCGACCAGGGGCCCGGCGGCGTTCACGACGACCCTCGCCGTGGCCCGGAAACGGGCCCCGCCGACGAGGTCGTGGAGTTCGAGCTGCCACCGCCCGTGGTGTCGGGATGCCCCCTCGAGGGCGACGTAGTTGGCTGCGATGGCGCCGTGATCGAGGGCGGAGCGGACGAAGCCCCACACGAAGCGGGCGTCGTTGTCCTTTAGGTAGGCGTCGCCGTACTCGAGGCCGGCCGAGGCGGTCGAGGTGTCGACCACCGGCTCGAGCCGCTCGATCGAGGAGGGCCGGAGGTAGCGGGGGCGGCCGGTGGCGAACCGCCCGAGACCCCAGTACGCCCACGCTCCGGCCGCCGCCAGCAGCGGAGGGAACGGTGCCGACTCGTCGAGGGTGGCGAGGAACCGGAGCTGCCCGATGGCCGACGGGTAGGCCCGGAGCAGGCGGTTGCGGGAGGCGGCGAGCTTCCACACCAGGCCGAGTTCGTAGTTCTCGAGGTACTTGAAGCCGCCCCACACTAGGTTCGACGACTCCTGACTGGTGACGGCGGCGAAGTCACCACGGTCGACGAGCGCCACCGGCACCCCGCGGCCGGCGAGGGCCGCCGCCGACACGGCCCCGTTGATGCCGCCCCCGACGACGAACACGTCGACATCGGCGCCATCGAGGGCGCGGAGGTTGTCGGCGCGGAGAACCACCGCCGCAACGGTAGCAATGTCCGTCGCGGTGTCGGGTACCTGACCGATCGGGGTGACGGTGCGGCGAGGGTGACAGGATGGGGGTGACCGGGCGGTGGCCGGTGGGCTACGGTCCGCTCGTCGGTCCTGGGCTGGGACCGCGCCCCGATCGACCGGACCAAGGAGCAACACCATGGGTGAGTTCGTACACCTGGAGGCCTCGCGGGCGGACGGCGTCGCCATCATGCGCCTCGACCGGCCGAAGGTGAACGCCCTCAACCAGCAGGTCAGCGAGGAGCTACTGGAGACGGCCAACGAGCTGAAGGGTCGCGATGACGTCCGAGCCGTCGTGCTGTGGGGCGGGCCCCGGATGTTCGCCGCCGGGGCCGACATCGCCGCCTTCCCCGTCAACGAGGGCCACCGTGACCCGTCGGCCATGGTCGACGTGCTCAACGAGGCCATCTTCACCATCGAGAACCTGCCCCAGATCACGGTGGCGGCCGTCAACGGTTTCGCCCTCGGGGGTGGGTGCGAGCTTTCGATGAGCACCGACTTCCGGATCTGCGGTGAGAGCGCCCAGTTCGGCCAGCCCGAGATCCTGCTCGGCATCATCCCCGGCGGAGGCGGCACCCAGCGTCTGACCCGTCTCGTCGGGGTGACGAAGTCGAAGGAGATCAGTTACTCCGGGCGGATGGTCCCGGCGGCCGAGGCGTTGGAGATCGGCCTGGTGTCGGCGGTGCACGCCGACGACGAGGTGCTCGACGCCGCCATCGACTTCGTCGAGCCGTACACCCGGGGCCCGGCCGCCCTGGTCAACGTGAAGCGGGCCATCATGGACGGCCTCCACGTCTCGCTGGCCGAGGCGGTCGCCATCGAGCGGCGGGAGTTCATCGCCGCCTTCCAGACCGACGACGCCGTCACCGGCATCACCAGCTTCCTCGAGAACGGGCCGGGCAAGGCGACGTTCACCGGGCGCTGACCCGGGCCGGCCATGGTGCTCCGCCTGGATCTGGTCACCCTCGTCGTCGACGACCACGACGAGGCGATCTCGTTCTTCGTCGACGCCGTCGGCTTCGAGCTGGTCGAGGACAGCCCCGCCACGTCGACGGTGAGCGGCGGGCCGAAGCGGTGGGTGGTGGTCCGCCCGCCCGGCGGCGGAACCGGCCTGCTCCTGGCCCGGGCGGCCGACGACGTACAGCGGGCCGCCATCGGTCACCACGCCGGGGGCCGGGTGGGGCTGTTCCTCCACACCGACGACTTCGACGCCCAGCACCGGCGGATGGCGGAGGCCGGTGTCCGGTTCGTCGACGGACCCCGCGACGAGCCCTGTGGAACCGTGGCGGTGTGGGAGGACCTGTGCGGCAACCGGTGGGACCTCATCGGCCCCGGCCCTACCAACGCCGCCTCCGCCGACGAGGCGGGCCACTACCCGCCACCGGGTGAGATCGGCGAGATCTTGCTCACGGCGGAGCAGATCGCCGGCCGGGTGGCCGAGCTGGGGGCCGCCATCGCCGCCGACCACCTGGGACGCGCCCCCCTGCTGGTGGCGGTGCTGAAGGGCAGCCTCATGTTCGTGGCCGACCTGTTGCGGGCCATCCCCGGCCCGGCCGAGGTCGACTTCCTCGCCGTCTCCTCCTACGGGGCGGCGACCAAGAGCAGTGGGGTGGTCCGCATCGTCAAGGACCTCGATCGCGATCTGGCGGGCCGCGACGTCGTCCTGGTCGAGGACATCGTCGACTCCGGGCTGACGATGCGGTACCTGCTCGACCACCTCGGCCGCCAGGGTCCCGCCAGCCTCCGGACGTGTACCCTGTTGCGGCGGGAGGGCGACCACACCAGTGATCTGGCGATCGACTACGTCGGCTTCCGCCTGCCCCCGGCCTTCGTCGTCGGCTACGGGCTCGACGTCGACCAGCGCTACCGCAACCTCCCCTACATCGCCAACTACACCGGTCCCTGAACGGCGACGCGAGGGCGCAGCGTCGCGCCCACGGGGGAAGCGCGATAGCGCGCCCCCACGGTGTTCTCGGTTGCGTTATCGACTCCAGGAGTTGACAGCGCAACGGAGATCGGCCGATGTCGCGCCATCGCGTCGCCGCCCGCGTCGCGTTGTCCCGGTCGCTGGAGGGGCACGGGGCGCCGTGGTTGGCCCGAGCGGGCACCGCCGTACAACCTCGCAGCGTTGTCCGGTCGGGCGGTCGTTAGGCTGACCGCTCACGTTCACTCAGGAGGGACATCACCACATGGCCACCGATGCTTGGGGATTCGAGACCCGTCAGATCCACGCCGGACAGGAGCCCGATTCGGCCACCGGGGCCCGGGCCGTGCCGATCTACCAGACCACGGCGTACCAGTTCCGCGACTCCGAGCACGCCGCCAACCTGTTCGCCCTGGCCGAGCCGGGCAACATCTACACCCGGATCATGAACCCCACCCAGTCGGTCGCCGAGGTCCGCATCGCCGCCCTGGAGAATGGGCTGTCGGAGACGGCGGCCGGGGTTCCCGGCGGGTTGTTCGTGGCGTCGGGTCAGGCGGCCGAGACCATGGCGATCCTCAACCTGGCCGAGTCCGGGTCGCACATCGTGGCCGGCGCCGCCCTCTACGGGGGTACGTACAACCTGCTCCACTACACCCTGCCGAAGCTCGGCATCGAGACGACGTTCGTCAACGACGTCGACGACCTCGACGCCTGGCGGGCGGCGGTTCGTCCCAACACCAAGGCGTTCTACGGCGAGACCATCGGCAACCCCATGAACAACATCCTCGATCTCGAGGGCGTGGCCGGGGTGGCCCACGACGCCGGGGTGCCGCTCATCATCGACAACACCGTCGCCACCCCCTACCTGATCCGTCCGCTCGAGTGGGGGGCCGACATCGTCGTCCATTCCGCCACCAAGTTCCTCAGCGGCCACGGCACCGCCATCGCCGGCGCCATCATCGACGGTGGCTCGTTCGAGTTCAGCGACGCCGAGCGCTACCCCAACTTCAACGAGCCCGATCCCAGCTACCACGGCCTGAACTACTGGCCGGCACTGGGGGCCGGCTCCTACATCGCCAAGGCCCGGATCCAGCTGCTGCGTGACATGGGTGCCTCCATCAGCCCGTTCAACTCGTTCCTCGTGCTGCAGGGCCTCGAGACGCTGTCGTTGCGGATGGAGCGCCACGTCCAGAACGCCCAGGTCGTGGCCGAGTGGCTGGCGGCCCGCGACGAGGTGGAGCGCGTGTTCTACGCCGGCCTTGCCTCGTCGCCGTGGTACGAGGCGGCCCAGAAGTACACCCAGGGTCGGGGAGCCGGGTCGGTGCCGGCCTTCATCATCAAGGGTGGCCGCGAGGCCGGGCGCCGCTTCGTCGACGCCCTCGAGCTCCACAGCCACGTCGCCAACATCGGTGACGTCCGCTCACTGGTGATCCACCCGGCGTCGACCACCCACAGCCAGCTCACCGAGGAGGAGCAGCTGACCACCGGGGTGGAGCCGGGCCTGGTCCGGCTCTCGGTCGGGCTGGAGTCGATCGATGACATCCTGGCCGACCTCGAGACGGGTTTCCGGGCGGCCAAATCGGCCTGACGCTTATAGGGTGAACGACCGGTCGCCCCGGGAGGCGACCGGTCCGACAACCGAGGAGTGACCCGTGCCCGATTGCCCCGCCCCCGATGGTTCGAGCCCCCGCCAGACGTCGTTCGACGGGCCGTTCGACATGTGCATCGATCCGGCGAAGTCGTACACGGCCGAGATGGTGACGAACTACGGCACCCTGACGATCGCCCTCGACCCGATCGCCGCCCCGAAGACGGTCAACAACTTCGTGTCGCTGGCCCGCTACCACTACTACGACGGCCTGACCTTCCATCGGGTCATCCAGGGGTTCGTGCTCCAGGGCGGCTGCCCCGAGGGAAGCGGCCGGGGCGGCCCCGGCTACCGCTTCGAGGACGAGCTGCCCAAGCCGGGCCGCTACGAGCTGGGGTCGCTGGCCATGGCCAACGCCGGCCCCAACACCAACGGCAGCCAGTTCTTCGTCATCAGCGGCCCCAGCGGGGTCGGCCTGCCGCCCCAGTACTCGCTGTTCGGCAAGGTGGTCAAGGGCCTGGAGCACGTCGACGTGATGGAGAAGGTCCCGACGGGGCCCGGCGACAAGCCGGTCGACCCCATGAGGATCGAATCGGTCACCGTCACCGAGTCCGATCCGGCCTGACCCCGACCCGACGCGGGGTCCCGTCCTACACTGGCCGGGTGGACGACATACTCGACGTCGACCTGCTGGCCTTCGAGGGCGGCGACGACCACCGCCGGGGGGCGGTGGTCGACGGGGTCATGCGCAGCCTGGCCACCGGATTCGTCTACACCAGCCACGACCTGAGCGAGGACCTGCTCGACACGGCCTACGGCATGCTCGAGCAGTTCTTCTCGCTGCCTCTCGAACGCAAGCAGACGGCGGCCGTGCCCGGAACCAACGGTCAGGTCGGCTACACCGGGCTGATGGTGGAGACGGCGGCGTCGAGCGAAACACCCGACTGGAAGGAGATGCTGAACTGGGGGGCCCGGATCCCCGACGGGCATCCGCTGCAGCGCAAGTACCCCTACCGCTACCACGGGCCCCGGCTCCCCGACGACCTCGTCCCGGGGATCACCGAGGTGCTGCTGCGGTTCTATGACCGGGTGCTCGAGCTGCAACGCCGGTTCCTCCGGATCATCGCCGTCGGCATCGGGTGCCACGAGTCGTTCTTCGACCGGATGACCACGAACGGGACGACCCTGTGCCGGGCCATCCACTACCCGGCGATGGAGCTGGCTCCTGGCGACCGGCACGTGTGGGCGGCCGAGCACGGCGATATCAACCTGATCACGGCCCTGCCCCGGGCCACCGCCCGTGGTCTGCAGGTACGGGTCGGCGACGGTGACGGCGACGGCTGCCGCTGGATCGACGCCATCCCTCCCGACGACCGGGTGATAATCAACACCGGCATCATGTTGGAGCACCTGACGAACGGGGCCATCCCGCAGGGTATCCACCGGGTCGTTGCCGATCCGGCCCAGCCCGGCGAACGCTACTCGGTCGTCCAGTTCTGTCATCCCACGCCGTGGACGATCCTGGCCCCCGTGGCCTCGTGCGTCGGCCCCGAGCAGCCCCAGCGTTTCGCCCCGATCGAGGCCGGCGATCTGCTCGACCAGGTCCTGTTCGAGATCAATCTGGTGGAAGACGCCCGCCGCCTCTGACGTTGTCGCAGAGGTGGGCGCAGACCCATCCGTGGAAGGAGCCAAGATGACGAAGAAGAGTTTCACGGTCGAGGAGCTGAAGGAGCGCCTCACCCCCGAGCAGTTCGAGGTGACCCAGAACGCCGGAACCGAGCGGGCGTTCACCGGGGTCTACAACGACACCAAGGAGGAGGGCATCTATCGGTGCATCGTCTGCGACGAGGCCCTGTTCGACTCCGAGACGAAATACGAGTCCGGGTCGGGGTGGCCGAGCTTCTACCAGCCGATCGACCCGTCGAAGGTCGAGCTCCACGAGGACCGCACCTACGGCATGGTTCGCACCGAGGTCACCTGCGCCACCTGCGGGGCCCATCTCGGTCACGTCTTCCCCGACGGGCCGCGACCCACCGGTGACCGGTTCTGCATGAACTCGGCCTCCCTCAACCTCGACCCGGTCGCCGACGACGACTGATCCACCCGTCCGGGGCCGGCGATGCCCCGTTCGAGGGTTTTTCCCGACCCCATGGCACGCGGTTGGCACACGTGTTCGCACTTGCCCGTCGGCCTCATTGGCCAGTGCGGGTGCGCTACCCGCTGGTCACCTCGGCCATCGACAGCCACCGCCATGGGTGCGGACGGCTGTCAAGATGCTCTACGGTTGTGTCCCGGAGCGGGCGTTCCGCCCGAGCACAGGCGTGCACGACTAAGTAGCGCATCCGGGTCACTCGGGCCGACTTCCCTGGCACGATGGCCGCGGAAAGGTTGCTTCGGTCGATGAACAAGCCAGAACCGAGCAAGGGAGCGGTGACGATCGTCGACGTCGCCCGGCAGGCCGGTGTCTCTCATTCGACGGTGTCGCGGGCGCTCAACGGCCGACCGTACATCAAGTCGGAGACGCGGGCCCGGGTGCTCGAAACGGCCGAACGACTCGGGTACGTCGTCAACCACAAGGCCCGCAGCCTCGCCGGGGGCGACTCGGGGTGGTCGGCCTGGTGATGCGTGATCTGACCAGTGCCTACCAGAACGAGATGATCAAGGGTGTCGACGACGCCCTGGCCGAGGCCGGGCTCGATCTGATGCTCTGCACCACCAACGGCCGGGAGCGCCGGGAGGCGTCCTACGTCCGGCGGTTGTCCGTCGGGCTCGTCGACGGGCTGATCGTTCTCATGCCCCACAACTCGGCGACGTACAGCAACGATCTGGCGTCGCGCCGATTCCCCTTCGTGCTCCTCGACGACCGCGGGTCGGCCAACGCCAACAGCGTGATCGCGGCCAACGCCACCGGTGCCCGTCAGGCCGTCGACCACCTCGTCGCCCTCGGCCATCGCCGCGTCGCCCATATCGCCGGCCCCCTCGACTCCGACGCCGGCCGGGAACGGCTGGCCGGATTCAACCGGGCGGTGGCCGAGCACGGTCTCGACGCCGATCCCGACCTCGTCAGGGCCGCCGATTCCGAGCCACGGCTGGCCCATGAGGTCACGACCCAGCTCCTGGACGGGCCCGATCGACCCACGGCGATCTTCGTCGGCAACGACGAGATGGCGCTGGCGGTCATCAAGGCGGCCCACCGGCGAGGGCTGAGCGTGCCCCGAGACCTCTCCGTCGTGGGGTTCGACAACGTTGGCGAGGCCGAGCGGGCCTCCCCCGGTCTGACCACGGTCGGCCAGCCATTGGTCGAGATGGGTCGCAGGGCCGTAGGTCTGCTGCGCGAGTGCATCGAGGACCCCGCCCGACCGGTCGCTCACATCGAGTTGCCGACGACGCTGGTGGTGCGGGGTTCCACCGCGCCCCCTCCCATCGCCGGGTAGCGGCGGCGGTTCGTCGGAGATCCCGCCCTCAGGGGGAATCGAGGCGAATGTTCGAGGCGAAATGGTGCTGCAGCCGGTGGTTTGTCTGCCAGGATTGATCCCCGGCAACGAACGCGATCGACAGGTGCACGTGGCGGATCGCGTTTTCCCTCGAACCCAATCGGAGACCGCACCATGACAAGCGCTCACCCCCGGGGCCGGATCTCGGCCCGCGTCGCGTCCATCGCCCCCTCGGCCACCCTCGCCGTCACCAACAAGGCCAACCAGCTCAAGGCGGCGGGCGAGCCCGTCATCGGCTTCGGAGCCGGTGAGCCCGACTTCCCGACGCCCGACTACATCGTGGAGGCGGCCGTGGCGGCCTGCCGAGATCCGAAGAACCACCGCTACACGCCCGCCGGAGGCCTGCCCGAGCTGAAGGCGGCCATCGCGGCCAAGACCCGCCGCGATTCCGGCTACGAGGTGACGCCGCAACAGATCGTGGTCACCAACGGCGGCAAGCACGCCGTGTACAACGCCATCGCCGGAGTGGTCGACGCCGGCGACGAGGTTCTCCTCCCGACCCCGTTCTGGACCACCTATCCCGAGCCGGTGCGCCTCGCCGGCGGAGTCCCGGTCACGGTCGAGACCACGATCGAGTCCGGTTTCAAGGCCACGGTCGACCAGCTCGAAGCGGCCCGCACCGACCGGACCAAGGCCCTGATCTTCGTCAGCCCCTCCAACCCGTCGGGCGCCGTGTACTCCAGAAAGGAGATCGAGGCCATCGGCCGCTGGGCGCTCGAGCACGGCATCTGGGTCCTCACCGACGAGATCTACGAGCACCTCGTGTACGACGGGGCGGAGTTCCACTCGATGCCGACCGTCGTACCCGAGCTGGCCGACACCTGCGTCGTGCTCAACGGCGTGGCCAAGACCTACGCCATGACCGGGTGGCGCGTCGGCTGGCTCATCGCCCCCCTCGATCTGGCCGAGGCGCTCACCAGCCTCCAGTCGCACCAGACATCCAACGTCGACAACATCGCCCAGCGGGCGGCGCTCGCCGCCGTGAGCGGCGACCTCTCCGCCGTGGCCGTGATGCGGGAGGCATTCGACCGCCGCCGTAAGGTCATGTACGAGCTCCTGTCGGGCATGAAGGGCGTGGCGTGCCTGCCTCCCGAGGGGGCGTTCTACGCCTTCCCGTCGTGCGAGGGACTGCTCGGCACGACCATCGGGGGTCGGGTGGTCGACAGCACCCTCGATCTGGCCGAGATCGCCCTCGAGCAGGCCAAGGTGGCGTTCGTTCCCGGTGAGGCCTTCGGTAGCCCGGGCTACGCCCGGTTCTCGTTCGCCCTCGGTGACGACGACCTCGGCGACGGCCTGAACCGGTTGTCGGATCTCTTCGCCTCGGCCACATGAGCTCGACCCGCCCCTACGGCACCTGGCCGTCGCCGCTGTCGGCGGAGCACCTCGCCGCCGGTGGGGTCAGGGTCGACGGCGTCGCCTGCCGGGGCGACTCGGTGTGGTGGGCGGAGCTGCGCCCGGCCGAGGGGGGAAGGGCCGTCCTCGTCCGTCGTCGGGGTGACGGCGAGCCGGTCGACGTGCTCCCCGCCCCGTTCTCGGCCCGGACCCGGGTCCACGAGTACGGCGGGGGTGCTTGGTGGCTCGGCTCGACCAGCGTCTATGTCGCCAACTGGTCCGATCAGCGGCTCTACACCATGGCCATCGACGACGACGGCATGGTGGGCGAGCCCGTCGCCCTCACCCCCGAGCCGCCCGCCCCGGCCGCCTGGCGATTCGCCGACGGGCGGGAACACCCCGACGGCGACTGGGTGGTGTGTGTTCGGGAGCGCCACCGGGGCGACGAGGAGGCCATCAACGAACTGGTGGCGGTCCCCGTCGGCGGCGGGGAACCCCGCATCATCGGTCTCGGGCCGACCGAGCTGGCCGACGACATACCTATGTCCGATTTCGTGGCCGCCCCCCGGTTCTCCCCCGACGGCCGCTGGCTGAGCTGGATCCGCTGGAACCATCCCCAGATGCCGTGGGACGGCACGGAGCTGTGCGTGGCCCCGGTGTTCGGCGGTCTCCGGCTGGGCAACATACAGGTCGTGGCCGGCAACGAGGGCGAGGCCATCCACGGCGCCGACTGGACCAGCGCTGGCCGACTCGTCTACTCCACCGACCGCTCCGGGTTCTGGAACCTCCATGCGTGGCGGCCGGGCTCGAACGGCGACGAACCCCTCACCACCCTCCGGGGGGCCGAGATCGGATCGCCGCCGTGGGTCTTCGGCACCCAACGGTGGACCGAGCTGAGCGATGGGCAACTGGCCGTGGTCACCACGACGGCCGCCACCGACGCCATCGCCGTCGTCGACCACGACGGAGCGCTCCACCCCCTCGACAGTGCCTTCGTCATGGTCGACGCCCTGGCCGCCACCGATCGGGGCACCCTCGTCGCCCAGGGGTCGAGCCCACTCGAGCTGGGCGCGGTGTGCGAGCTCGACGTCGACGGTTCCGTCGTCGCCGTCCACCGCCCACCCGACGATCTCGGCGTCGATCCGGCCTGGTTCAGCACCGGCACGTCCGTCGTCTACGAGTCGGGTGACCGTCGGGCCCAGGCCTTCGTCTACCTGCCGACGGGGCCCGGTCTGTCGGGCCCGGCCGATCAGCTACCGCCGCTGGTGGTCATGGGCCATGGTGGACCGACGGCCCACGCCGCTCCCGCCCTCAACCTGCGGATCCAGTACTGGACGAGTCGGGGCTTCGCCGTGGCCGACGTCAACTACGGCGGCTCGAGCGGCTTCGGCCGGGGCTATCGCCGCCTCCTCGACGACGCCTGGGGTGTCGTCGACGTCGAGGACTGCGTCGCCATCGCCGAGCGGCTGGCCGCCGACGGTGTGGTCGATCCGGCCCGGCTGGCGATCCGCGGCGGTTCCGCCGGCGGGTTCACCGTGCTGCTGGCCCTCATGCGCTCCGACACCTTCGCCGCCGGTACCAGCCTCTACGGGGTGGCCGATCTCGAGGCCCTCGCCCGCGACACCCACAAGTTCGAGAGCCGCTACCTCGACGGCCTGATCGGGCCCTATCCCCAGCGGATCGACCGCTATCGGGAGCGCTCGCCGATCAGCCACGTCGACGAGTTGAGCTGTCCCCTCCTCGTGCTCCAGGGCATGGAGGACGAGATCGTGCCCCCGAACCAGTCGGAGGCCATCGTCGGGGCCCTGGCAGCCAAGGGCATCCCCCACGCCTACGTGACCTTCGAGGGCGAGCAGCACGGGTTCCGCCAGGCCGCCAACATCGTCCGCTCCTACGAGGTGGAGCTGTGGTTCTACGGGCGGGTCTTCGGTTTCGAGCCGGCCGACGCCATAGCGGCCCCGGACGGGGCCGTGGGTCTCTGACCCCGCCGCTCAGCTCGATCCGGGCCCGTCACCGGCCGCTCGGAGAAAGCCGTCGATCAGGGCGATGACGTCGGTGGTGGCCTCCTTGTGGGGCCAGTGGTCGACGCCGTCGAGCAGTTCGACGCGCGACGGTCCGCTCACCGCTGCCGCCACCCGCTCCACCTGGGCCACGGTCCCGTAGCCGTCGGCCGCGCCCTGCAGGGCGAGGACGGGGCAGGTCACGGCGGCCAGGTCGGCGTCGATCGTCCACGGGCGGAACCGGTCGGACAGCCACACCTCGGACCAGGCCTCGAAGGTGGCGTCGGCGTCGGCGTGATGGCGGCGGAGCCGGTCGGCGATCCGCTCCCGGTAGCCGTCACGGAGCTCGGTGATGGCCTCGACGCCCAGAGGTTCGACGAACACATGGGCCGAGATCGAGACGATGCCGTCGACGGCGGCGTCGTCGACACCGGCGCACGACGGGTAGAGGAGGGCTATGGTGGCTCCGTCGCTGTGGCCGACGAGGACGGCCCGCTCCACGCCCTCCGCCGCCAGCAGACCGGCCAGGACCTCGGCCTCGTGGTGCATGAACTCGGCCGGCCACGGGCCGCGGTGCGGGGCCGAACTCCCGTAGCCGAGCCGGTCGTAGACGAGGAGGGGACGACCGCACCCGTCGGCCAGGGCCTGGGGGAACGGGCCCCACGACGAGATCGAACCCAACCCCTCGTGGAGCAGGACGAGGGGAACGTCGCCGGTTCGACCCGTCGCCGGCTCCACCCATCGGCGGTGGATGCCCTCGATCGGGAGGTGGCGGGCGTCGCTCATGCCGTGGGGATCACGCCGTCTCGGCCGGGCCCGCCGCCTCCTGCTGGCGGAGCACGAACCGCTGGACCTTGCCCGTGCCCGTCTTGGGCAGCGCGGCCCGGAACTCGACGAGGCGCGGGTACTTGTAGGGGGCGATCACCGCCTTCACGTGGTCCTGGAGGGCGGCGACGAGGGCGGCGTCGGCCACGGCGTCGGCGGCGGGGACGACGACGGCCTTGACCACGTGGCCCCGGTCGGCATCGGGGACCCCGATGACGGCGCACTCGGCAACCGCCGGGTGGGCCAGGAGGGCGGCCTCGACCTCGGGGCCGGCCACGTTGTAGCCGGAGGTGACGATGAGGTCGTCGGCCCGGCTCTGGTAGGCGAACCAGCCGTCGGGGTCGCGGACGTAGAGGTCGCCGGTGCGGTTCCAGCCGTGGCGGACGTAGACCGACTGGCGCTCGTCGTCGAGATAGAGGCAGCCGGTCGGTCCCTTGACCTCGAGGTGGCCGATCTCCCCGTCCGGCACGGGATTGCCGTCGTCGTCGACGACGCGGTTGCGGTAGCCGGCGATGTCGGTGCCGGTCAGTCCGGGGCGGTGGTCGTCGATCCGGTTGGAGCAGAAGATGTGGAGCAGCTCGGTCGACCCGATGCCGTCGAGGAGGGGGACGCCGGTGGCGTCGAGGAAGGCCTCGTAGGTCGGGGCGGGGAGCGTCTCGCCGGCAGAGGCCCCGTAGCGCAGCGACGAGACGTCGCGTCCGTCGAGGCGGGGCAGGAGGGCCCGGTAGGCGGTGGGGGCGGTGAAGGTGACGGTGGCCCGGTGGCGCTCGATGGCCTCGAGGAGGTCGTCGGGGGTGGGCTGCTCGAGCAGCACGGTGCTCGCTCCCGCCCGGAGGGGAAAGGCGCAGAACGCCCCGAAGCCGTAGGCGAAGGCCAGGGGCGGGGTGCCGGTCACCACGTCGTCGGGGCCGAGGCGGTAGATGTCGACGCCGGCGGTGTCGCAGATGGCGGCGATGTCACGATGGAAGTGGCACGCCGCCTTGGGTGAGCCGGTCGTGCCGCTGGTGAACAGCAGCAGGGCCACGTCGGTGGCCGCCGTCGCCACCGACGGCACCGGCTCGGCGGCGGCGGCCAGCGGATCGAGGTCGCCCGACGGCCCCCAGGTCGACACCGGGGCCTCGTGGTCCATGGCCGCCACCTCGTCGGCGAGGCGCTCGTCGGTTAGCACCTGGGCCACGTCGGCCCTGGTGGCGATGGCGTCGAGCTCGGCCGCCCGGAGCAGGGGCATGGTGGGGACGGCGACCAGTCCGGCGTGGAGGCAGGCCAGGATGGCGGCGGCCAGCTCCGGCGAGTTGAAGCCCCGCAGCAGGACCCGGTTGCCGGGGACGAGGCCGAGGGAGCCGAGCGATCCGGCCAGCCGGCGGACCTGTTCATCGAGCTCGCCATAGGTCCAGACGTCATCGCCCCGTCGGTAGGCGACCGCTCCGGCGTCGACGTCGGAGCCGCCGAACGGTCGGCCCCGGACGGCCGAGAGCAGGAAGTCGGCGGCGTTGAGCAGGGTCGGGTAACCGTCGATTCCGGGGAGCTCGGGCCACTGCTCGGGCGGGGGGAGCCGCTCGGCGCAGAAGGTGTCGACATGGGCCGTCGGAGGGGATGGGGCTGGTGTCACGGCAACCTCCGGATCGGGTGCTGACCACCGGGTAGGCGAGATGGTAGCGGGTGGCCCCGCCCCGTCCCAGGGTGGCGCCCGTTCGCTCCCGGCCGCTGGGCGCGCTTAGCTGGTGGCCCATGCCGTCCTGGGAGACAACGTATGTCCCGTCGACCGACGGGGTGCAGGTGGCCATGCACGACTTCGGCGGCGACGGCCGGCTGCTGCTGTTCAACCATGCCACCGGCTTCTGCGGCCACGTGTGGCAGCCCATGATCGAGTCGTTGCGCTCCCGGTTCCGTTGCGTCGCCATCGACCTGCGGGCTCACGGTCACACCGTGTTGCCGGAGGGGCTGGCGCCGGTCTGGCGGGGCATGGCCGACGATCTCACCGCCGTCATCGACCACCTGTCGCCCGGCGAGCCGGTGCTGGCCGTCGGCCATTCGATGGGGGGAACGGCGATCATCATGGCCGAGACGGCCCGCCGGGGCCTGGTGGACCGGGCGTGGACGTTCGAGCCGATCCTGTTGCCACTGGCTCCCGTCGTGACCGGGGAGGCGGGGCCCGACATCGCCAGGGCGGCCCGCCGCCGCCGGGGCGTGTTCGCCTCGCGGCTCGAGGCCCGCCAGCGCTATGCCGGCCGCCCTCCGCTGGATCGGCTCGACCGGCGGGCCCTCGATGCCTACGTCGAGCACGGCTTCGTCGAGCGGGCGGATGGCACGGTGGCGCTGCGCTGCTCACCCGAGACCGAGGCTGCGGTGTTCGAGCATCACAACACGGGCGCCGATCTGCTCATCGCCGGGCTCGGCATCCCGTTCCTGGTCGCCGTCGGTCGAGCCGACGACGGGCCGGCCGCTCAGGCCATCGCCGCCGTCGGGCCCCTCAGCGGCGTGAGGGTGGTCGAGTACCCCGATCTCACCCATTTCGGACCGCTGGAAGAACCCGATCGACTGGCCGTCGATGTCGAGCGGTTCTTCATGGGTGAGATCGGGACCGAGGAGGACGGTTAGTCCGAGCCGGTGTCGGTCGCTGCGCCGACGGGCGGCTCGCACCGGGCGGGGGGTGCCCCGGTGCCCTCGGCTCCCGGCGCTGGGGGGACCGGGAGAGGGTGGTCTGGTTCGGCCAGCGCCTCCGCCGCCTCTACGGCGGAGGGCCGGCCCTGGGGCTGGGGGTCCATCATCCGCTCGACCAGCTCGACGATCGAGTTCGGGGTGTCGGGGGCGAGCTCGCTCAGGGGACGGAGAGCGGTTCGACCCGGCCCGACGTTGCGGAAGACGGATCCCGGTGCCCCGGTCCTGGTGCCCAGTGCTCGGTAGAGCAGGGCGCCGAGAGCGAAGACATCCATGGCTGCAGCCGCCGGGTGACCCCGGAGCTGCTCGGGAGCGGTGAAGAAGCGGCGGTCGCCGCGGTAGAAGCGGAGCGGGTCGACGCCGACCGCCAGGGCGGCGTCGGCGGCCGTGACGACGGCGCCCGACGGGCCGAGCACGATCCGGTCGGGGTCGAGGTCCAGGTGGGCCCGGCCCCCGTCGTGGAGCACGGCAAGGGCGCGGGCGACGTCGGTCACGGCGTCGACGATGCGTCGCCGCCCGCCGCCGGTGCCATCGAACCCGGTACCGAAGAGGGAGCTCAGGGCGGCTCCGGGCAGGTGCCCGAGCACGAGGAGGGGAAGGGGTCGGTCGAGGTGGTCGCCGAGGAGGGGGGCGAAGCCCTCGCCGCCGGCGGCGGCCAGGGCGTCGCGTTCGGCGATGAGCCGGTCGGCGGCGAGCCGGGTGAGAGGTCGCCGGCGGGGTATCCGCAGGATCACCGACGACGAACGGTGGGCGCTCCACGCCAGCCACGTCTCGGTGACGGTGGTGGTGGTGACGACGCCGACGGCGTGGAGGTCGGCCGTCAGGGGCCGGCCGGCGCCGATGTCCCATGCCGACCGGGAGATGTCGAGGCGACGGCTGGAGCGACGCACCTCCCGGACGGCACGAGAAGGTGCAGGGTGCCCCGCCCGGAGGCGGTGGGCACCCTGCGGCTGACGATCGACCGTTGTGAGGGTGCTCCGGGCGTCGGCATGGTCCTCGGTGGGGGGTGTGCGGGGGAGGATCACGTCGTCGCTCGCCGGAGCGGTCGGGTCAGCACTGCTGTTGTGGGACGGCAGGATCGATAGGGTCAGCACGGGGCCGCCGTCTCGTGGTCTGCCGTGCCCGGGGCCGGGTGGGGCCGGCCTGAATCCATGAACCATGGACTATCTTCGATGGTCATCGGTCTTCTGCTTCTCAGTCTGTGAGTGAGATTCCGCCGAACCGCACGCCGTTTGACGACCCGAAGGCTAGAACACTGAGAGCGGTCACTCAACCCCTATCTGTGGCAACAGGCTTGGACAAGGGCTACCCTTCGCCGCGGCGCACCCCGTCCCGTCTGGCCAAACGGGCCGGCTCGGACGGCGCGTGACCAGCTGGTACGCCCGGAACTTTTTTCGGCGGGCCCCGTCGGTCGCTGCGGTCCTCGTCATGGCCCTGACCGCCGCCGCCTGCGGCGCCGGGCCGACCCCCGCCGTCGACACGCCAGCAATCGACACGCCTGCAACCGACACGCCTGCAACCGACACGCAGGCCCGGCCCTCCACCGCCGCCCCGCCCTCGGCCACGGTGACCCCACCGACCGGTGACGGGGCGACGGCGACGGCGACCGCGGTGCCGGTAACCCTGCGGGTCGGGGCCGAGATCCTGCTGGCCGACCGGCTCGACGAGCTCCGGAGCCGCCGGGTCGGGCTCGTGGCCAATCCGGCGTCGACCGTCGACGGCGAGGCCCTCTTCGACGTCCTGGCCCGCCACCCCGACGTCGACCTCGTCGCCGGCTTCGGGCCGGAGCACGGGATCAGGGGAACCGAACCGGCCGGGGCGGCCGTGACCAGCGGGATCGACGAGGCGACCGGGGTGCCGGTGCGCAGCCTCTACGGCGACGGTGCCACGGCGCCGAGGGCGGCCGTCCTGGACGGGATCGACGTCCTCCTGTTCGACCTCCAGGACGTCGGCGCCCGCCCCTACACCTACGCCTCGACCATGGGACTAACCCTGGTGGCGGCCAACGAGGCCGGCGTCGACGTCATCGTGCTCGATCGGCCGAACCCGCTCGGCGGCACCTATGTCGACGGCCCCGCCCGCCAGCCCGACCAGGTGTCGCTCGTCAGCCGCTACCCGGTACCCCTGGCCCACGGGATGACGATGGGGGAGCTGGCCCTCGCCATGAGAGGCGAGGGGTGGCTGCCCGGCCTCGACGGCGTCCGGCTCGACGTGATCCCCGTAGTCGGATGGCGCCGCTCGGCCCGCTGGAGCGACCTCGGTCGGGCCTGGGTCGCCCCCAGCCCCAGCCTCCCGTCGACGTCGAGCGTCGAGCTCTACCCGGCCACGGTGTGGTTCGAGGCGACGTCGCTGTCGGTCGGGCGGGGAACCAGCGAGCCCTTCACCGCGGTGGGGGCCCCGTGGATCGACGCACCGGCGGCGACGGCCGAGCTCGCCCGGCGGAACCTGCCGGGTCTCGCCTTCGGGGCCGCGACCATGACGCCGACGGCGTCGGCGGCCGTGCCGTCGCCCCCCTATGTCGGCCGGGACATACCCGCCGTTCGCCTCACCGTCACCGACCCCGCCACCGCACGACCGGCGGCGGCCGCCGTCCACCTGCTCGACGTGGTCACCGGTCAGGCCCGGGAACGGGGCCTGCCCGGCCCGATCACCGAACCCGCTCTGTTCGACCTCCTGGCCGGCACCTCCGAGGTGCGCACGGCGCTCGAACGCGGTGACCGGGCCGACGACATCGTCACCCGGTGGGACGCCGAGCTGGCCGCCTTCGCCCGTCTCCGACAGCCCTACCTGCTGTACGACTGAGCCGACCGTCCGGAGGCCGGTCTTCGGGAGTTGCTGCGCAACTCCTCCGGCGGTGCGGTTGCCACAGCTCGGACCGGCTGTACCAGTAGGCTCCGTCCGCCTACAAAGGACGTATGAGCGACGCCCCAGCCCAGGCCGTGACCGAGCTGGACGACGCCGCCGATGCCCGACGACCCGAGCCCTTCGCCGGGCCCGACCACCCGATGCGTCGGGTGACCCGCCAGGTCGCCTTCGAGGGGGGCTGGTCACCGGAGCGGGCGGCCAAGGTGGGGGCCCTGTTCGACTCGATGGCGGCCGACTGGTCGGCCGATCACGTCGACGAGGTCAAGGCCGCTCCGCTGCGTGACGCCCTCGACCGGGGTGGCCTCGACCCCAGAGGCCGGTGGCTGGAACTGGGGTGTGGCACCGGGGCCGGGGCCCTCGTGTTGCACCCGACGGTGGCCGACCTCACCGCCGTCGACCTGTCGGCCGAGATGTTGGCCCACGCCCCCGACGTGGCCCCCCGGGTCAGGGCCGACGCCGCCGCCCTCCCGTTCGCCACGGCCGCCTTCGACACCGTCGTCATGGTCAACATGCTGCTGTTCCCCGGCGAGGTGGACCGGGTGCTGGGGGCGGGCGGGGCCGTGGTCTGGGTCAACACCCTGGGCGACCAGACCCCCATCCACCTCCCGCCCCACGACGTCGTCGCCGCCCTGCCCGGCCCCTGGTCGGGGGTCACGGCCCGGGCCGGCACGGGGTTCTGGGCCGTGCTCCGTCGCCGGTCGCCCTGACGCCGATCGGGCCAGGATCAGGCGGTGGCGAGGCGGTCGGCAGCGGCCCGGCCCGACAGGTACGCCCCCTCCACCTTCGAGCCACCGAACCCGTCGCCGGCCAGCAGCAGCGGGCCGGGGTGCTCCACCGCCGTCACACACCGCTCCGGGTGGGGGGTGAGCGGCCCGGCGTAGCGCCACCGCTCGAACCGGTGCTCGACGATGGTGGCCGGGGCCACCACGGTGGCCGCCGCCGGAAGCAGCCGGTCGGCGACGGTGGCATCGTCGGCGTCCCACAGCTCGGCCGACAGGGCGTGGCTGGTGTGGAACGTCACGGCCGGCACGGGGCTGATGCCCTTGGCCTGGTTGTCGGCCACGAAGCTGAACGTTGGATCGTCCGGCTGCTGCAGGGCTCCCGGGTCGGGCAGGGGGGAGCGACCGTCGAGCACCGTGAGTATCGCCACGACCCGGTGGTAGGGGTGGTCGTCGAGGACGGCCCGGCCGGTGGCGGTGGCGGCGGCCAGCACCGCCGGCGACAGCAACGCCGCCGTGGCCGGCGCCGGTGGGGTGGCGATCACGGCCGCCGCCCGGTCGACCGGTCTCACCCCGTCGGCGCCTCCGTCCCCGTCGCCGTAGGCCAGGCGCCAGCGGTCGCCGTCGATGTCGACGGTGGCGACGGAGACGCCGACGGCGATCGTCACCCCGGCGCCGATCAGCCCCTCGGCCAAATGGCGGGCCAGGGCCTGCATCCCACCCCGCACCCGGTAGCGGGGATAGCCGTCGGGGACACCGAAGCCCCGGCACCACTCCTCGACGACACCGAGGGCGAGCCACCGGTCGACGTCGGAGGCCAGCTCCTCCGAGCGGACGGTGAAGAACTGGGCTCCGTGGTCGAGGGTGGCCCCGCCGAGGTGGGCGGTGGCCAGACGCCCGCCGACCTCGGGCCCGTCGTCGACGATCAGCAGCTCGTCGGGTGCGAGGGTACCGTTGGCCACGAGGCGGGTGCCGGCGGTCAGGCCGGCCAGGCCCGCTCCGATGATCACTGCGCGATGGTCGGCCACGGCCTGCTCCCGGTTCGTTCCGTCGTCTGTCCCGTCGAGTCAAGCCTCGACCGCCGCCGGGCGCCACCTCGGGCCGGACGACACACTTTCTGTGCTTTTCGTCTCCAACGATTGTGGTCGCGACGAGAAGTGGCGATCCTTCCACGAATGAGCCGCATCCTGGTCACCGAGACGATCGCCGAGAACGGCCTGGACAAGCTCCGGGCCGCCGGCCACGAGGTCGACATCCGTCTCGGTCTGTCGCCGGACGATCTCATCGGCGCGGTCAAGGGAGCCGAGGGGCTGATCATCCGCTCGGCCACCGAGGTCACCGTCGACGTGCTGCGGGCCGCCACCGAGCTGGTGGTCGTCGGGCGGGCCGGTATCGGCCTCGACAACGTCGACGTCGAGGCCGCCACCAAACAGGGCGTCCTCGTCGTCAACGCCCCCCAGTCGAACGTGGTGTCGGCCGCCGAGCAGACGATGGCCCTCATCCTGGCCCAGGCCCGCAACGTGGCCCAGGCCCACTCGGCCCTCGTGGCCGGGCGGTGGGAGCGCAACAGCTGGAACGGCATCGAGCTCCAGAACAAGACGCTCGGCATCGTCGGCCTGGGCCGCATCGGCAAGCTGGTGGCCGAGCGGGCGGCGGCGTTCGGCATGCACCTCGTCGGCTTCGATCCCTACGTCTCCGAGGACCGGGCCCGGGAGATGGGCGTCGAGCTCGTTTCGCTCGACGACATGGCGGCCCGGGCCGACATCGTGACCGTCCACGTGGCCCGAACGCCGGAGACGACCGGCATCATCGGGGCCGACTTCCTGGCCAAGGCCAAGGACGGTGTTCGCATCGTCAACGTGGCCCGTGGCGGCATCGTCGACGAGGAGGCGCTCCACGCCGCGCTGGTGTCGGGCAAGGTGGGCGGGGCCGGTCTCGACGTTTTCGTCACCGAGCCCTGCACCGACTCGCCGCTGTTCTGCCTCCCCAACGTGGTCGTCACCCCCCATCTCGGGGCCTCGACCAACGAGGCTCAGGAGCGGGCCGGCATCACGATCGCCGAGCAGGTGGCGCTGGCCCTCGCCGGCGACTTCGTGCCGTTCGCCGTCAACATCGACGCCGCCGAGCTGGCCGGCACGATGGAACCCTTCCTCCCGCTGGCCGAACAGCTCGGAGCGCTCCTCGGGGCCCTCGGCCGCGACGGTGTCGGGTCGAGGCTGGAGGTCGTGTTCCAGGGCGAGATCGGGGGCTACGACAACCGGCTGGTCGCCCTGGCGGCGGCCAAGGGCCTGGCCTCGCAGCTCGTCGACGAGCCGGTGTCGTTCGTCAACGCCGCCGGTCTCCTCGACGAACTGGGGATCAGCCTGGAGGTCACGGCGTCGTCGCGCTCGCTCGACTACGTGAACCGGCTGGCGGTGGCGGGCGAGCACCGGCAGCTGGCCGCCACGCTGATCGGGCTGCGCGACGAGGCCCGCATCGTCCAGATCGACGATCACATCATCGACGTGCCGCCCTCGGACCACATGCTGATCGTCCGCAACGACGACCGTCCCGGCGTGATCGGCGTCGTCGGCACCATCCTCGGGAACGCCGGGGTCAACATCGACAACATGGATGTGGGCCGGGCCGAGGACGGAGCCTCGGCCCTCATGGTCATCGACGTGACCACGTCGCCCGATCCGCAGGTGCTCGATGCGCTGCGGGCCGCCGACGGTGTGCTGTCGGTCGATCTCATCGACCTCGGCTGATCTCTCCACCGCTCGGCGGGGCCGGGGTGATCCCCGGCCCCGCCGCCCGGTCAGCGCGAGCCGAAGCGGATCCAGGTGACCTCGGACAGTCCGTCGAAGCGGTTCACCTTCACCCCGGCGTCGCTGACCGTGAACAGGTCCCCGTCGATCACCATCGACCGGGTGATCTGCGGTGTCCACAGGTAGCAGTAGTCCTCGGGGGCGATGGCTCGCCCGACGGCGGGGTCGTCCTCGGCCTCGACGACCGGCGACGCCTCGCCGTCGCCCTGCTCCTCGGCGAACGAGGCCTCGGCATCGGTGGACGTGGTCTCGGGCGTCGGGGCCTCGCGCGTGGTGGTCTCGGCGGTGGTGGTGGTTCCGTCGTCGTCGCCCTCGCCCCCGCCGTCGACCGGCTGGTCTCCCTCGAGGATGATGGGCCCCTCGCACTGCTCGCTCGAGGGATGGGAGATCCGACCGAGCTCGGTCAGCTCACCGGCCGGATCGACGCTGATCACCACGGCGTCCGATCCGTTGGCGTCCACGCCCCGCAGCCCGTCGTAGGCCCACCAGCTGACGGGCACGACGGCCGTGCCGTCCCAGTAGGTGAAGGCCTTGGCGTCGTCGGCAACGGGGCTGTAGCTGTCGCCCTGCAGGCCCTGGGCGAGGGCCCGATCGAGCCGCAGCACGGCCGTCCGGGTCGGGGCCGACGGGTCGCTCACGTCGAACAGCGACACGACCGCCCCGGCGGTCCGCCCCTCGTCGTCGCCGTCGGTGCCGACCCCGAGGAGGTGACCCTCATCGAGGGGGTGGAGGTAGCTCGAGAACCCGGGGATCTTCAGCTCGCCCCGGACGGTGGGATCGGTGGGATCGGTCAGGTCGACGACGTAGAGCGGGTCGATCTGCTCGAAGGTGACGACGTAGCCCAGGTCGCCGAGGAAGCGCACGGCGAAGATCTGTTCTCCCTTGCCCAGCCCGCCGACCTGGCCGACCTGGCGGAGGGCGTCGCCCTCCTCGGCCAGGACGGTGACGAAGCTCTCGCTCTCGCCCGACCCGCCCCACCACGGGGCACCGTCGGTGGTGGCCACCCGGAGGTGGCCCTCGTACTCGGACAGGCTGTACTGGTTCAGGAGGTGACCGCGCACCGAACCGGAGGCCACGTAGTCGGCCCGGGCCGGGTCGGTGATGTCGAAGGTGTGGATGGCGGTGCTGTAGTCGTGGCCGTCGTCGTCCTCGACGACCCCGCCGGGACCGTAGGTCGGCCAGCGGGGGGTGGCCACCGCCACCCGGTCGGTGGAGGCGTAGACGGTCTGGGCGTCGGTGAACACCGACACCGCGTCGTTGATCTGCAGACCGTCGTCGAGGTCGGTGGTCAGCATGATGAGGGAGCCGAACCCGGCGAACTCCGCTGGCAGGTGGACCCGCTGGCAGTCGACCAGCGAACCCTCGACCACCGTCTCGCCATCCTCGACGATCCGGTAGGTGGGCAGCCACTGATCGATCGTCGACTCCTCGATCAGGGCCCGGTTGGCCTGTTCGGCGGAGTCGTTGGCCCCCTCGTTCGAGGGGTACACGAAGGCGAACCGGTTGGCCGAGGCGGACAGCACGATGCGGATGGTGCCGTCGATCTCCCGGGCCGACAGGTAGCCGCCCTCGAACTCGAGGGTGCGGACGACCCGACCGCCGGCCAGGTCGATCTCGGTGAGGCGACCGGTGGGGGAGCCGGGGTACCAGTCGACCGGGACGGAACGGGCGAGGAACGGCTGCGCCGTCCAGCCGCTGGTCATGATGAGGGCCCGGTCGCCGTCGAGGAAGAGTTGGCCGCCCCACACGTCCTCCGGCAGGTCGACCACCTTGTCGAGGCGGGGCTCGTCGCCGGTCACGTCGATCACCTGCAGGGTGTTGCCGCTGACGACGACCAGTCGGCGGCCGTCGGTCTTGACGAGGTCGGCCTCGTCGACGCCCCGCTCCTGGTTGTTGGTGCCGGAGATTCCGCCCTCACCGGTGGCGGTGTCGGCCGAGGCGTCGCCGGCGGCGAGCCCGGGGGCGGCGGCCCCGGACTCGCTCTCGGCGGCGGCGGTGGTCGTCTCGGCGCCGTCGGTGGCCCTGGCCGTCCCCTCGAGGGGGATGACCCCGCCGCCCTGGTCGAATCCGTAGGGGCCGACCCGCTCCACCGCCTCGTCCTTTATCCGCTCGAGGAGAGTGTCGCAGCTGTCTACGGTGACCAGGGCCGACGTGAGGACGAGGTCGTCGGCGTCGAGATCGGTCGAGCCCCGGGTGGTCGTCGGCCCGGCGTCGCCGCTGCCCGACGAGGTGCAGGCGGAGAGCCCGAGCAGGCCGGCCACGAGGGCCGGTGCGATGCGGAGCGGTCTCTTGAGGCTGGTCATTGGTCGTCTCTCTCGTCGCCGGCGGCGCAGGGGTGTTCCCATCGGCCGTGCTGATCGGTTCGGTACCGCTACGACGATGGGTGGTCGGCATCCGGTTCCCGGCCGACGGCGGAAACCCATGGGCTGTCATCGAATCGACATGCGGCTCGGGTCCCCGGTCCGGCCCTCGGGGCGATGGCGCCGGTCGCCCGCTGGCGATGGTAGGACACCACCCGTAGGGTGGGGGTCACCCCCGAGGGGTGGGGCCGACCAGCGACAAGAGGATCGAACCATGGGACTGCTCGACGGCAAGGTGGCCATCGTGACCGGGGGCGGGCGGGGGCTGGGCCGCAGCCACGCCCTCCTGCTGGCGGCCGAGGGGGCCGCCGTCGTCGTCAACGACCTCGGCGGCGAGTGGGACGGCACGGGGGCCGACAACCGGGCCGCCTCCGAGGTGGTGGAGGAGATCACCACCGCCGGCGGGCGGGCCGTGGCCAACTTCGACGACGTGGCCGACTGGGAAGGGGGGCAACGCCTCGTCAACCAGGCCATCGAGGCGTTCGGCGGACTCGACGCCCTCGTCTGCAACGCCGGCTTCGTCCGGGACCGCACCGTGTTCAACATGAGCGAGGCCGAGTGGGACTCGGTCGTCCGGGTGCACCTGAAGGGCCACTTCGTGCCCACCCGATGGGCCACCACGTACTGGCGGGAACGGTTCAAGGAGACCGAGGAGCCGGTCGGGGGGCGGATCGTGTTCACCGCCTCGGAGGCCGGTCTCTACGGCAACGCCGGTCAGCCCAACTACTCGGCGGCCAAGGCCGGGATCGCCTCGCTGGGCATCGTCGTGGCCCGCGAGGTGGGTCGCTACGGCGTGACGTGCAACACGATCAACCCTCGGGCCAGGACGAGGATGACGGTCAACACCTTCGGAGCGGATCGCCTGACGGGGGCCGAAGGCGAGTTCGACGTCAACGACCCCGACAACGTCTCGCCGTGGGTGGCCTACCTGTGCAGCGACCACGCCGCCGACATCACCGGCCAGACGTTCGTGGTCGGCGGTGACACCGTGGCTCTGATGGAGGGCTGGACCCGGGCCAACCGGATCCGCAAGGGCAAGGACCGGTGGACCCCGGCCGAGCTGGTCGAGGCCCGGGCCGAGCTGTTCGGCGACCGGCCCACCGGCCCCCCCAAGTTCGGCTGACCCGCCGCTCCGCCCCCGGGGTCCGGTGGTGGGGTGGCCCGAACGCCCGAAACGGGTGTCGACGAAGCCGGGCACTAGGCTCGGCCCATCATCGACTTCTCCGACGACGACCACCGGTTGGCGGCCGAGCTGGCCGACCTGGCGGGCCGGGCCCTGGTCGAGCTGCGCGACGATCCGCACAGCCGCCACGATCCGTGGATGCTGCGCGACCGGGGTGACCAGGTGGCGCACGACCTGCTGGTCGAGCACCTGGGGCGCTGCCGCCCGACCGACATCGTGATGTCGGAGGAGGGGGCCGAGGACCGCCGCCGCTTCGACGCCGAGCGGTGCTGGATCATCGATCCCCTCGACGGTACCCACGACTACCCCTACACCGACTCGATCGAGTGGGCGGTCCACGTCGCCCTCGTCGAGGACCAGCGGCCGACGGCGGCCGCCGTCGCCATCCCCGGTCTGGGTCGGGTCTTCGCCACCGACCTCGACGGACCCGACAAGCGGGAGGCCCGCCACCAACCCCTGATCATCAGCGGCCGTTCCAACGCCTACCTGGCCTCGGCCGTCGCCGACGAGCTCGGCGGGCGTCTCACCGCCTGCGGCTCGTCGGGGGGGAAGGCGATGCTGGTGGTCAGCGGCGCGGTCGACGTGTACGTCCATTCGAGCGGCCTGTGGGAGTGGGACGTGTGCGCCCCGGCGGCGGTGGCGGCGGCAGCCGGCATGGTGGTCACCGACCTCGACGGCGACCAGATCGTGTACAACAAGCCGCGGCCGATCGTCCGGGGCTTCGTCGTCAGCCGCCCGGAGTACGCCGACGAGGTCAGGTTGGCCATCGCCGCTGCGCTCTGACCCGGGCGTGGTGGCATGGGGACGTCCGCCCCTGCCGCTGGCGGCGGCATCCTTCGGGCATACTGGATGGTAAGGCCCCGGGCCGACGGTCGGCCGGGCTGAGTGGGCGCCCAGTGCCCGGGGAGATGACGATGACTGCCACTCGCAGGCCACATGTGGCCCTTCTCCTGGCGTTCGCCCTCATGGTCGGCGCCTGCGGCGACGACGACGGGGCGGCCGACGACGCGACGACGTCGACCGACGACACGGGTGCGACGACCACCACGGCCGACTCGTCGACGACGGCCGACGGCTCGTCGACGACGACCGACGAGTCGACCACCTCGGCCGCCGACGGTACGACCACGACGGCCGACGGGTCATCGACGACCGCCGACGTCGATCTCGGTCAACCCGCCATCTGGCCCGATGCGGGCACGACGTTCGCCACCCCGGAGGAGGCGGCCGAGGACTTCGTCGAGCAGGTTCTCGGCGTGCCCCCGACCCTCGGTGAGTTCATGCAGGGTGACAGCCGTAGCGGAGAGATCGAGGTGTTCAGCCCGGGGGAGGGTGGCTCGACCCAGATCGCTCGCAGCGTCCTGCTGCTGCGGCAGCTCGGCCCCGACGACGGCTGGTTCGTGCTGGGCGCCGTCAACGCCAACATGACGATCGACTCGCCCCAGTCGGCGGCCACCGTCGCCGCCGGTGACCTCGCCGTCGACGGCACGGGCCGCGGCTTCGAGGGCACGGTGGTGGTGGAGGCCTTCGTGGCCGGCGACGGCACCGCCGTCGATCAGCAGATCGCCCAGGGCGGGTCGATGGAGGACAGCGAACCCTTCTCGGTGACGCTCGACCTGTCGGCCGCCCAGCCCGGCGACACCGTGATGGTGCTCATCCGCGGCGGCGTCGGCCTCGAGACCGACCCCGGCGAGTTCAGCGCCATTCCGGTCGTCGTCGAGGGCTGACCGGACCGGCCGGAGGTCGGCATTCGGGAGTTGCGCTCGGGAAGCTTTCGCCCGCTTCCGACGACTCACCGGTCGATGAGCGACACGGTCACCCGCTACGACCTCGATGCCGGTGCCGCCTCGGTGGCGGCGATCGAAGCCGGAATCCTCACACCTGTGAGGCGGCGCGCCTCAACCTCGCCCACCACGGGCGCGGTCATGGCGTCGGCCATGCTGCCCTCCTCGCCGAACTCGATGCCTACCGGCGCACGGTCGACGGTCGCCTCGACGAGTGGGCGGAGGCCGGCCGCCTGCTGGCCGACGTCCTCCACCGACAGCACGAGGAGCTGGCCACCGACGCCGAGCCCGGCCTCGGCGGGGGCCGCACCGGGGTGTGGGGCCGGATCCGATGAGCTCACCCCTCGTCGCTCCGGCCCTGCGAACCGATCCCGCCGACCTCACCGCCGCTCGGTTTGCGTCTCCGACTCCTGGCCGAGAAGGCCACCGCCGCCGTCGACGGGGTGGCGGCGCTCCTGGAGGAGTACCGGGACATCCATCGGGGGCCCGACATCACCACGATCGCCGACGGGGGAGCGGCCCTGGTGAATCGAGCGTGGGGTTGGGTCACCGTCGGTGCCGACGAGCGCGAGCTGACCTCGGTGGTGGCGGGCGACTCGGTCGCGATCGAGGGCTGGACGATGCCCGTGGGCAAGGTCGGGGGCGGCGCGGCCTTCTTCGTCGTCGTCGACCCGGACGGCCGGGCCCGGGTCGGCTGACGCGCACCCCGGGGGCCGGCTGGTGGAGCGGGGCACCGGGGATCCCGAGGTCGTCGACGGTCGCCACCGTCGGCAGTGGGCACCGGCATCGGGCCTGTCGCTACGATGCGGACACGTCGAGGACGGTCGCTGCGACCGGAGGGGGAGCCATGCCGACATCGGAGCCGGTGCTGGGGGGACGTCGGTGACCATCGCCCTCAGCAGCCACGGGCCGCACATCACGGTGGTCACCATCGACAACCCCCGCAAGGCCAACGCCATGTCCCGGGCGATGCTCGCCGAACTGGCCGACGTCTGGCGGCAACTCGACGACGATGACGCCTGCCGTGCCATCGTCGTGACCGGTGCCGGCGATCGGGCCTTCACCGCGGGAGCCGACGTGTCGGGCGACCTGTCGGCCGGCGAAGACACCGCCGCCATGATCAACCGGGCGCTGCTGAAGACCGAGCCGTTCTCGAAGCCGATCATCGCCGCGGTCAACGGTGCTTGCCTGGGGGGAGGGGTCGAGCTGCTGCTGGCCGCCGACATCCGCTACGCCGCCCCACACGCCACCTTCGGGCTGCCCGAGGTGAAGTGGGCGATCTACCCTTTCGGCGGTGCCGCCGCCAAGCTGGTCCACCAGATCGGGCACGTCCACGCCATGAAGCTCCTGTTGGTGGCCGACAACATCGACGCCGGGGAGGCCCTCCGCATCGGGCTGATCAACGAGGTCGTCCCCGCCGGTGAGGTCGTGGAGCGGGCCGTGTCCACGGCCGAGGCGATCGCCGCGAACAGCCCCAGGGCAGTACAAGCGGTCAAGCGGTTCATTTCCACCGGCATCGCCGAGGTCGCCCAGCAGCGCGAGCCGTTCGAGCAGGCCCTCGGCGACGCCGTCCGCGCCAGCGCCGACTTCGACGAAGGCATCACCGCCTTCCGCCAGCGACGCCAGCCCATCTACGAGTAGGGCCCGGCGCCCAGCCCCACCACTCCCCCGACTTCCCACCAGCCACCTCGACGCTGAGGGCGGGCCGGGTGGAGGTCGAGGCCGTCCTTCACGACGCGGGCACACGAACCGAGCCGATACTTCAACGCTAGGTTGTCGGCGAGAGAGGGGAAGACCAGCAGTGGATGACGTGCAGGCGATCCGGGGTCCGTTCCGGCGGCGCAGGGGGGACATCGCCGCCCTCTGTCGTCGTAGTGAGACGTTCCGCCGTTCAGCGCGGGTCTTGGGCCTTCGTTTCACCTTCCGGCTGTATGCCGCCAACGTTCTCCGGCCCGACCCACATTCCTATGACGCGGACCTCGACCGCCGGCTCGGCGTCGACACCACGGGAGCGTGGGACTATCCGACCGACGCCCGGCCTTGGGCCGAGGCCGAAGGCTATGAGGCGACCCGGGTCGATGTGGCTCGTTACGCGTTCGGTCTCCTGTCGATCGACATCGACACGGCCGAGTTGTGGGATCTCGGCTCGGGCAAGGGGCGGATCACGGTCCTGGCCGCCGAGCACGGTTTCAAGCGGTCCGTCGGCGTCGAGTGCAACGAGGAGCTGCACCGGGTGGCCACGGCCAACGTCGAGGCGGCCCGGGCCGTTCTACCGCCGGTCGACATCGAGCTGTTGTCATGCTCCGCCACCGAGGTGACATGGCCCGACCAGCCCCTTGTCGTCTTCATGTTCAATCCGTTCGGTGGGCACGTGTTCGATCAGGTCGTCGCCTCGCTCGAGGCTCGGGCGCGGCGCGGCCGGCGATCACTCCACGTGATCTACGTCAATCCCCGGGAGCGCGAACGCCTCGACCGCTCGCCCGTGTTCGAACTGCTCGCCGAAGAACGGCTTCCCACACCGTGGACGACCCTGATCTACGGTGCGACCGGAACGCCCCCATTGGACCCATCAGTACCTGGCACCTGACGCCCAGCGACCCATGCGTCGGGTGGTCGGCCACGACCCCAAGGAAGTACGGATGCGCATCGTCATCCTCGACAACGCTTCGGAGATCGCAACGATCCGCAAGGAGTGGGACGAGCTGGCCGCAAGCTCGGCCAGCGCCTCGATCTACAACACGTCCGACCACCTGCTCACCGCGTGGCGGCACCTCACACCGGACGGCACCCGGCCGTGGATCGTGACGGTCAGGGCCGACGACGGCGAGTTGATCGCTGCCGTCCCCCTCCGCTTTCGGCGTCGCCCCCTGGAAACGGTGCTCGAGTGGCTCGTGACGCGCCACGTCGACCGCCTCGGTCCGCTCGTACGGCCCGGCTTCGAGGACCCCGCGTGGCGACTCCTGTTGCCCGAGATCCTCTCGGCGCGTTGGGACCAGTGGTCCGTCGCCGAACTGGAACGGTCGTCGTCGTTGGCATCCGCCCTACTCACCGTGGCGAAGGAGTACCCGGTGAGGGTGACCACGAGCAAGCCGGGAGAGGGGATGATCGTCGATCTCAGCGGCTCGTGGGACGGGTTCCTGGCCGCCCACAAGTCGTTCCGGCGGCGGCTCCGTCGGTTCGAGGCCGCCTTCCCCGATCACCACATCGACCGGTTCGACAGGCCCGACGACGTAGCGGCCGGGCTCGAGCGCTACCTGGCGGTGACCCGCCGCAGTTGGAAGTACCGGTCGGTGGGGGTCAGCGAGTCGGAGGTGGTCGAGGGGTTCTACGCCGAGCTGCTCCCGCTGCTGGCGGTGGAGGGCCGCACCGCAGTGAGCATACTCCGGGTCGGCGACGACGACATCGCCGCCGACATCACCCACCGGTTCGGGTCGACCGCCTTCATGCATTCCGCCGTCTACGCCGACGACTGGGCCGATCACTCGCCGGGAACGCTGTTCACCGGTCTCGTCCTGCGCGACCTCATGAGCACCGACCTGGTGGCCGCCGACTTCCTCACTGGCTACGCCGACTACGTTCGCCCCTGGGCGTCGTCGACGGCTGACGTGGTGACCGTGACGATCGCCAGGTCGACCGTACGCACGCGGGCGCTCGACACGGCACGAGCCGCCCGGGCCGCCGTGGCCGGGTGGCGGCAGGGTGGCGGCCGGGCCTGATGACCCGACCGCGACCAGCGGTGTTCGTGTCCGTCGATACGGCGCTCCGCTGCCGCTGCCGTCAGGTGGCCACGGGCAGCCAGCCGGGGCGTTTGGTCTCGAAGGCGTCGATGTCACCTTCGTGGCGCAAGGTGATGCCGATGTCGTCGAGGCCCTGGAGGAACCGTTCCCGAGTGGCGTCGTCGAGGGGGAACGGCTCGGACAGGCCGAGGGCCGGCACCTCCAGTAGCCGCCGCTCGATGTCGATCGTGAGCTCGAGTTCGGGTTCGGCCTGGACGGCGGCCAGGAGTTGGGCCCCCACCTCGGGCGACACGACAACCGGCACGAGCCCGTTCTTGGTCGAGTTGTTGCGGAAGATGTCGCCGAAGCGGGGGGAGATGACGGCCTGGAAACCCGACTGCTGGATGGCCCACACGGCGTGTTCGCGCGACGACCCAGTACCGAAGTTGGCCCCTCCGATGAGGATGGTTGCGCCGGCGAAACGCTCGTCGTTGAGCACGAAGGCGGGGTCGTCACGCCACTCCGAGAACAGGCCCTTCTCGAAGCCGGTGCGCTCGACCTGCTTGAGCCAGTCGGACGGGATGATCTGATCGGTGTCGACGTCGGAGCGGTCGAGGGGGATGGCCCGACCGGTGACGATGCGTACTGGTTCCATGGTGGTCTCCGGTTCAGTCCAGGTCGGCGGGGGAGGCGAAGCGGCCGGCGATGGCGGTGGCGGCGGCGACGGCCGGTGAGACGAGGTGGGTTCGCCCACCGCGACCCTGGCGGCCTTCGAAGTTGCGGTTGCTGGTCGAGGCCGACCGCTCACCCGGCGACAGCTTGTCGGGGTTCATGGCCAGGCACATCGAGCACCCCGGTTCCCGCCAGTCGAATCCTGCGGCCCGGAAGATCTCGTGGAGGCCTTCGGCCTCGGCCTGGAGCTTGACCGCGAACGAGCCGGGCACCACGAGGGTGCGGATCCCGTCGGCCACCCGTCGGCCCTCGGCCACGGCGGCCGCCGCCCGCAGGTCTTCGATGCGGCTGTTGGTGCACGACCCGATGAACACGGTGTTTACGGCCACGTCGCGCAGGGAGGCGCCGGCGGTGAGGCCCATGTACTCGAGCGCCCGGGCCGCAGCGTCGCGCTCGTTCTGCTGGTCGAAGTCGTCGGGAGAGGGGACGACACCGTCGAGGGGTACGACCTGGCCGGGGTTGGTGCCCCAGCTCACGTGGGGTCCGATGGCTGCGGCGGCGAGCGTGACCTCGGTGTCGAAGCCCGCACCCGGGTCGGTGGGGAGGGCGCGCCAATGGTCGAGGGCCTGCTCCCAGGCCGCACCCCGGGGGGCGTGGGCGCGGCCCTCGAGGTAGACGAACGTGGTGTCGTCGGGGGCGATCATGCCGGCCTTGGCCCCCGCCTCGATCGACATGTTGCACACGGTCATGCGTCCCTCCATCGAGAGCCGCTCGAAGGTGTCACCCCGGTACTCGATGACGTGGCCGATCCCGCCCCCGGTGCCGATGTGGCCGATCACGGCGAGGATCACGTCCTTGGCCGTGGCTCCCGGCGCCAGCTCGCCGTTGACGTTGACCGCCATCGACCGGGGCCGGACCTGGGGAAGGGTCTGGGTGGCGAGGACGTGTTCGACCTCGCTGGTCCCGATGCCGAAGGCCAGGGCCCCGAAGGCCCCGTGGGTGGCGGTGTGGGAGTCGCCGCACACCACCGTCATGCCGGGCTGGGTCAGGCCCTGCTCGGGGCCGATGACGTGGACGATGCCCTGACCGGGGGATCCCATCTCGTGGTTGGTGATGCCGAACTCGGCGGCGTTGGCCCGCATGGTGGCGATCTGCTTGGCGCTGATCGGGTCGGCGATCGGTTGGTCGATGTTCTCGGTCGGGACGTTGTGGTCCTCCGTGGCCACCGTGAGATCGGGGCGGCGGACCTTGCGGCCGGCGAGGCGGAGCCCGTCGAAGGCCTGGGGCGACGTCACCTCGTGGACGAGGTGGAGATCGATGTAGAGCAGGTCGGGTTCGCCGCTCGAACCGCGGGAGACCAGGTGGCTCTCCCACAGCTTGTCGGCGAGGGTCCGGGCGTCGTTGGCCATGTCGGTCCTCCGGTTGAGGCGTCCCACCAGGTGATGCTGTCTCAGCATGTGGGACTACTATCTCGTAGTGTGGCATCCACCCTAGGGTCGGTCGGCGTCATCGACAAGGCCGTTCTCGTGCTCGACGCCCTCGAGGGCGGGCCGTGCTCGTTGACCGAGCTCGTCGAGGCGTCGGGACTACCCCGTGCCACGGCCCACCGCCTGGCCGTGGCGCTCGAGGGCCACGGCCTGGTCCGCCGCCGCAACGACGGCCGCTTCGCCCTCGGCTATCGGCTCCTCAGCCTCGGCCGTCGGGCCACGGCCCAGATCCCCCTCGTCGAGCTGGCCGGGCCCCACCTCGACCGCTTGCGCGACGTTACCGGGGAGAGCGCCCAGCTCTACGTGGCCGACGGCGACGAACGGGTCTGCGTCGCCGCCTCGGAGTCGAGCCACGGGCTGCGCACGATCGTCTCGGTCGGTTCGCGTCTCACGATGGCGCGCGGCTCGGCCGGAGCCGTGCTTCGGGGCGAGGCCACACCCGTCGGCTACCGGGCCTCCGTCGGCGAGCGGGAACCGGGGGTCGCCTCGGTCAGCGCCCCCGTCGTCGGGCCCGACGGCGTGGTCGTGGCCGCGGTCAGCGTGTCGGGTCCGATCGACCGCGTCAGCCGCCGACCGGGCCCTCGCTACGGACCCCAGGTACGGGCCGCCGCCGCCGCTATATCGGCCGATCTCGTCGTCGGCTGACAGTGAGAATGGGCGCCGTCGCCGCCGGCTCGGACGTCGCCCTGCGGGTGTTGTGTCCGCCTCCGCCTGCCCCACCGGCTCGTCGTGGTGCATGCTGTACCGGTGACCGAACCCGATTGGTACCCCGACCCCTCGGGCCGCTTCGAGGTGCGGTACCACGATGGCGCCCAGTGGACAGCGCATGTGGCCACGGCCGGCGTCACCTCTACCGACCCGGTACCGGACCCCGAGATGACCGTCGCCGTCCCGAACCCGGCGCCGCCGGCCGGACCGACCACCCAGCCCTACCCGGGCGGCCAGCCCTACCCGGGCGGGACGACACCGTACCCGGGCGGGACGACCCCCTACCCAGGCGGGACGACCCCCTACCCGGGCGGGGCGCCGTCACCGATCGACCGGTCCGGCGGGAACAGCGTCCGGACCATGGCCATCCTCGCCGGCATCGCCGTCGTTGGTATCGTGGCCGTCGTCGTCATCGGGGTCGGCCTCCTTCGCGGTGACGATGGCGGCGGCGACGTGCTGGCCGGCCCGGCCTCGAGCACGACCGGGCCGCAGGTCACCACGGTCACCACGGTCACCACGGCCAGCTCCAGCGTGTCGACGACCACGGCCAGCTCCACCAGCGTGTCGACCACCGCGGCCACGACCGAGGACGACCCGCCAGCCGCCACCGATCCGAGCACGGCAATTCCCGAGTACGGCTCCGACGATGCGCTCGACGAGCTGGCCGACGCCTGCCAGGGCGGCGACTTCACGTCGTGCGACGATCTCTTCTTCCAGTCGGACTTCGAGTCGGGCTACGAGGCCTATGGGGACAGCTGCGGAGGACGCACCAGCGCCGCCGGTCGCCTCTGCACCGCCATCTATCCCGGCTGACCGCTAGCCCGCGGCGGCCTCTTCCTGGTGGCGATCGTCTACTCTTACGTTGCCGACCTGCGGAGATGACCGCCAGACGGCACCGACGCCGTTCCGGTTCAGCCGATCGAGTCGAACGGCGTGGGCCGTGGGCCGTGGGCCCTCAGATCTCGATGCCGACGACGGTGACGTCGAGGGGGCCGCTGGGCGCTTCGAAGGTGACGGTGTCACCGACGCCGGCCCCGACAAGGGCCTGACCCAACGGTGACCCCGGCGACATGACGGTCACGTCGTCGCGACGCTCCTCGATCGAGCCGAGCAGGTAACGCTCGACGTCGTCGTCGCCTGCGTAGCGGAGGGACACGACGCAGCCCGGCTGCACGGACCGCTCGTCGGGGTCGATGTCGACGATCTCGGCGTTGTCGATCAGGGCCGACAGGTGGGCGATGCGGCCCTCCATCTTGCCCTGCTCCTCCTTGGCGGCGTGGTAGTCGCCGTTTTCGGAGAGGTCGCCCAGTTCGCGGGCCGATTCGATCTTCTTGGCGATCTCGATCCGTCCCCGCGTCGTCAGATCGTCGAACTCCGACTGCAAGCGGTCGAACGCTTCACGGGAGAGCTTGTGTACATCTACCACCGCGCCATCCTAGCGGGAGGTCCGGTCGCCCCGGGCCGGGACACGCCACCCACGGCCGACGGTCGCTCAGCGCCGGGTGGTGCGGTGGCTGATGAGGGCGGTCAGGAGGACACCTCCCAGCCAGGCCGACACGGTGAGCGGATCGCGCAACTGTCGGTACAGCAACTCCTGCTCCAGGCCGTTCAGACTCGGATCGACGCCGTAGAGGTCGACGAACGTCCGCTCCGCCGTCAGGTAGCCGACCGTGGTCAGGGCCATCAGGTACAGGGCCAGGCTCAGCGCCGTCCGGGCCAGCGGGTCGGGTCGCCCGCCGCCCACCCGTACCGCCACGGTCACGGCGGCGGCCACCGGCATCGCCCACAGCGGGCTGGCCAGACCGTTCGTCTCGGCCAGGAACCACACACAGCCGGCCAATAGCCCCGCCGCCAGCCCGGCGACGATGGCGGAGAAGAGGTCGAGGGAGATCGCCACCGGCATCACCCCCAGGGCAGCCGACTTCTTCAGCACCCCGCCCTCGCCGCGGGGGGCCTCGGCCTCGGCGTCGAGCCACTCCTGGGGAACGTCGTCGGTGAAGATGTCGAATCGCTGGTCGCTCGTCACGGCCGCTTCTCCTCAGGGGTGCACCGCGGTGGCGCACCGGAACAGGCGATATCGAGGACCCGCCATATGGGAGCGTCCCCTGATTCGTTGTGTCGGAAGATTCGACGACCCGCTTGAGCAGTAGGGTTGAGGGCCGGCACCCGAGTGAGCAGGAGCGTTGGGCCATGAGCTATCGAGTTGGCGTGGTGGGAGGCGACGGGATCGGTCCCGAGGTGATCGCCGAGGGCCTGCGGGTCATCGCCGCCGCCGGGGTCGTCCTCGACACCGTCGACTACGACCTCGGGGGCCACCGCTACCTCGCCGACGGCACCGTCCTGCCCGACGAGATCCTCGAAGAGTGGCGTCAGCTCGACGCCATCTATCTGGGTGCCGTCGGCACCCCCGAGGTCCCGCCCGGAGTGATCGAGCGGGGCCTGCTGCTGAAGATGCGCTTCGAGCTCGACCTCTACGTCAACCAGCGGCCCTTCGCCACCGCCGACCACGACTTCATCGTGATCCGCGAGAACACCGAGGGCACCTACGCCGGTGAGGGGGGCTTCCTCCGCAAGGGAACCCCGTTCGAGATCGCCACCCAGGGTTCGGTCAACACCCGGATGGGGGCCGAGCGCTGCATCCGCTACGCCTTCTCGCTGGCCCAGCGCCGCCGTAAGCACCTCACCCTCGTCCACAAGACCAACGTCCTCACGTTCTCCGGCGACCTGTGGGAGCGCACCTTCAACGAGGTGGCGGCCGACTTCCCCGACGTCGGCACCGCCTACAACCATGTCGATGCCGCCTGCATCTACTTCGTCGAAGACCCGGGCCGCTACGACGTGATCGTCACCGACAACCTCTTCGGTGACATCCTCACCGACCTCGGTGGCGCCGTGTCCGGCGGGATCGGTCTGGCGTCGTCGGCCAACCTCAACCCCGACCGTACCGGACCGTCGATGTTCGAGCCGGTCCACGGCTCGGCCCCGGACATCGCCGGTCAGGCCAAGGCCAATCCGATCGCCGCCATCCACTCGGGCGCCCTCATGCTCGACTTCCTGGGCGAGGAGGCGGCGGCGGCCCGGATCGTGAAGGCGTGCGAGGCGGCCACCGGCACCCCCGGATCGACCGCCGAGGTGGCCGACGCCGTCATCGCCCGGCTCTGAACAGGCAGCGGATCACACCGATGAGCAACCAGACCACGACCAGCACCGCAGGGGGAACCGGCACCGGCCACGAGCCGATGACCATCGAGCGGCTCGGACGCCGCGACCCGTCCTGGCCCGAGGCGGTCGAGATCTTCGACACCACGCTCCGCGACGGCTCCCAGTTCGAGGGCATCGCCCTCACCGCCGACGACAAGCTCCGTATCGCCGAGCAGCTCGACCTGCTCGGTGTCCACTACATCGAGGGTGGCTGGCCCGGGGCCAATCCCCGCGACGACGAGTTCTTCCGGCGGGCCGCCGCCGGGCAGCTACGGCTCACCACCTCCACCCTGGTGGCGTTCGGTTCCACCCGTCGGCCCAAGGGCAAGGTCGATGCCGACGAGACCCTGGCCAACCTGCTGGCGGCCCGCACGCCGGTGTGCTGCATCGTGGCCAAGTCGTGGGACTACCATGTGCTCGAGGCCCTGCGCACCACCCTCGACGAGGGGGTGGCCATGATCGCCGACTCCGTACGCTTCCTCGTCGCCGAGGGCCGGCGGGTGTTCGTCGATTTCGAACACTTCTTCGACGGCTACCAGCGCAACCCCGAGTTCACGCTGCGCTGCCTCGAGGCGGCGGCGGTGGCGGGGGCCGAAGCCCTCGTCCTGTGCGACACCAACGGGGGCTCCCTGCCCCACGAGGTCGAGGGCGCGACCCGGGCCGCGGTGGCGATGTTCCCCGAGCTGGTGGTGGGGATGCACACCCAGAACGACACCGGATGCGCCGTGGCCAACGCAGTGGCCGGCGTGCGGGCCGGATCGACTCACGTCCAGGGAACCATCAACGGCTACGGGGAGCGGACCGGCAACTGCGATCTGACCTCCTTCATCCCCAACCTCACGCTGAAGATGGGGATCCGCACCCTCCCGGACGGGGGGATGGCCCAGCTCACGGCCGTCAGCAACCACGTGGCCGAGCTGGTCAACCTGCCCCCGATCCCGTCGCAGCCCTATGTGGGCCAGTCGGCCTTCGCCCACAAGGCCGGACTCCACACCTCCGCCATCGCCCGCCGACCCGACGCCTACGAGCATGTCGACCCCGCCCTCGTCGGCAACGGCACCCGGTTCCTGGTCTCCGACCTCTCGGGTCGGGCCACGATCGAGCTGAAGGCCAAGGAGCTCGGCATCGAGCTCGATGGTCCCCAGATGATGGTCGTGCTCGACGAGCTGAAGGAACTGGAGCACGCCGGCTACCACTTCGAGGCGGCCGATGCCTCACTCGAGCTGCTGATGCGGCGGGCCACCGGCTGGCGCAACGAGCTGTTCGAGCTCGAGTCGTTCCGGGTGATGGTCGAGCACCGACCCGGTCAGGCGTCGGCCCGGGACGAGAACCCGCTCGGCCACTACGACGGGGTGGAGACCGAGGCCACGATCAAGCTCCACGTCGGCGGCGACCGCATCGTCGCCACCGGCGAGGGGAACGGGCCCGTCAACGCCCTCGACGCCGCCTTCCGTCGCGCCGTCGGCGATCGCTACCCGATCCTGGAACGGGTTCGCCTCACCGACTACAAGGTCCGCATCATCGACTCCGGCGGGGGCACCGGCGCCGTCACCCGGGTCTTGATCGACGCCACCGACGGCGAGCGCCACTGGAGCACCATCGGGGTCTCGGAGAACATCATCGAGGCGTCGTGGCAGGCCCTGTCCGACTCGGTCGTCTACGCCCTGTTGGCCCAGGCCGACGGAGCGGCTCAGCCGTCGTAGCCGAGGCGTTCCAGCATCGAACCCATCTGATCGGGCACCCGGTCGAGCTTGTCCGGCTCGTCGCTGGTGAACGACACGCGGCCCTCGATGCCGGGGAGGGCGACGATGAGCCCCGTCCAGCGCGGCTCGGTGACGATGGGGCCGGGGCCGGCTACACCGGTAACGATGGGGCCGGGGCCGGTGGGGCAGGGCTGGGTGAGGCGAGCAGCACCGGTAGCACCTCGTCGGTCAGCAGCCGGAACGACTCGTTGCTGAGCGGGGCCGCCATCAGGTACCGGAGGGGCAGCTCCGATGCCAGCCGTTGCAGCTCCTCGGTCACCCGCTCGGGCGTGCCCCACACGATGACGTCGTCGACGTAGCGGTCGACCGGGTCGACGTCGGGTCGGACGTCGATCGGTGCGTTCTCGGGAGGTTGGCCATCGCCGTCCGTACCGTCGTCGATCGTGCTCGGACCGCCAGTGGTGGGAGCGGTGCCGACATAGCTGCCGATCATCCAGCCGGCGCCCCGGCGGGCCACCGCCTCGGCCTCGGCGTCGGTGGGGGCGATGGCGAGGAGCCGGGCCATCGGGATGTCGTAGCCGATCGGATCATGGCCGGCGGCCACCATGTCGGCGGCCCAGATGGCCCGCTTCCGGGCGATCTCGGCGTGGGAGCTGTGGGGGTCCATGAGAATGGGGAACCCCTGGGCCGCCGACCACCGGATCGCCTCGGGCGAGCTCACCGCCATCCACGTCGGCGGTCGGGGCCGTTGCACCGGCTTGGGCAGCAGCTCGACGTCGTGGAACGAGACGTGCTCACCGTGGAACGACGCCCGATCCGAGCCCCACGCCGCCAGCACCGCCAGCACGTTCTCCCGGAACCGGGCCGCGCTCTCGTGCCCCTCCACCCCGAAGGCGGCGAACTCGGTCGAATCGAAGCCCCGGGCCGCCCCCCAGTTCAGGCGCCCGTTGCTCATCACGTCGAGAAAGGCCAGCTGCTCGGCCAGGTGGAGCGGATGGTGGAGACCGGCGAGGGTCCCCGCCGTGCCGATCCGGAGCCGGGAGGTCCGGGCCGCCACCTGGCTCCCCATCATGGTGACAGAGGGGCACACGCTGAACGAGTTGAAGTGGTGCTCGGCCAGCCACACCGCGTCGTAGCCGGTGCGGTCCATGATCTCGATCCGCTCCAGGGCCCGGGCGTAGACCTCCTCGATCGGGTTCCTACGGCCGGGCCAACTGAAGAACTGGAGCACTCCCACCTTCATGGGGCGATGCTAGGTCGACCGTCGCTCGCCGGTCGAAAGGCGGACCCGTCGATGTAGGGCTCAGCCGCCGGGCTTCCAGATCATGAGGATCAGGGCGATGACGAGGAGGATCTGGGTGCCGGCCTCGCCCACCATGAGTCGACGGGTGGCGGCCGTGGCCTCGGGGTCGTCGTCGAGGCGGGCGTCGGGGCTGAGGGCCTGGGCCCGTTCGCCGAGGGTTCGGACGGCGGGGCGCACCGCCCCGTGGGCCGCCCCCACCGTGAGGAACCACACGACGAAGCTGGCCGAGACCCAGGGGTCACCCAAGCCGAAGGTGTCGTCGCTGATGGCGACGAGCACGATGCCGAGCGGAAGTACGGCGTAGATGGCGTAGTGGGCCAGGTTCGTCACGCTCCGCGTGGCCGACACGATGGCCTCGGCCGCCCCCGCCGGGCCCCGGAAGGCCCGGGCGTTGTAGGCACCGTGGGTGATGACGCCACCGAAACCGACGATCGTCGTTGCGATGTGCAGGAGCAGGACGATGCGGTAGAGCCACGAATCGATCCCCATGGGTGTGACCACTTCCTTTCTCGGCGGGGTGCCCGGGCACCGCCGGCTCCGGGGCCGGATCGGTCCGACGCCGGGCGCAGGAGCTGTCACGGACGGTGCGTAGGGTAGCCTCCACGGCGTGGCTGCTCCTGACTTCGTGCCGATCGATCCCACGCAACGGGTCCGCTCCTACTCGTCGCCGCCCCGCCGTGCCGACTCCTGGGTCGCCGACCGCCCCGGCGACCTCGAAGGCGCTCAGCCGACGGGCGCCCAACTCGGCAGCATCGGGCCCGACCAGGGCTACGCCTACCGACTCGTCGGCCACCTCGACGATCGGCTTCGGCTCGGTGACGTCGACCGCCACGACGCCGTCGCCGGTGGGGTCGCCGTCGCCATGAAGCGGGCGGCCCTGTTCGGTCGCGCCCCGGTGGTCCACGACCTCGTGGCCGCCTTCACCATCTTCGGGTTCCTCGACGACGACCCTCCGGCCGAGCTGGTCGCCCTCCGTCGCCGGCTGTTCGCCCAGGTCCACAGTAGCCACCACTATGTGGAGTGCCGGCAGCTGGTCGATCTTGTTCCTGCCGACGTGCTGCGGGCCACCCCGGAACGGATCGCGTCGATCTACGGCAGCGACTGGCGGGCCAACCTCGCTCTCGATCCCGGGGTCTGAACCGGGCGAACCCTCCCGTCGGGCGGTGGTGGACGGGCACCGTCACCGGGTCCGGTTAGCCTCTGAGTGGTGACGGTACGCGTTCGCTTCTCCCCGGCCCCCACCGGTTATCTCCACGTCGGCAGCGCCCGGTCGGCGCTCTTCAACTGGCTCTACGCCCGTCACACCGGTGGCCAGCTCGTGTTGCGCATCGAGGACACCGACGCCGACCGCAGCACCGACGAGCACATCAACGCCATCGTCGACAACCTCCGCTGGCTCGGCATCGACTGGGACGAGGAGTTCCGCCAGTCCGACCGGTTCGATCGCTACCGCCGGACCGCCGACGACCTCCTGGCCCGGGGCTTGGCCTACCGCTGCGACTGCACCCAGGAGGCGGTGAAGACGAGGGTCGAGGCCCGGGGCCAGTCCGGCGGCTACGACGGTCACTGCCGCCACCGCGACGTCGGGCCTGGCGAGGGGGTGGCGGTCCGCTTCCTCACCCCCGACGACGGCGTCACCGCGTGGGACGATGTGATCCGGGGCCGGGTCGAGTTCGACAACGCCCTCCTCGAGGACTTCGTCATCGTCCGCTCCACCGGCGTGCCCATGTTCCACCTGGCCAACGCCTACGACGATCTCGACATGGGCATCACCCACGTCATACGGGGCGAGGACCTGGTGAACACCACACCCCGGGTCCTCCTCCTCCGCCAGGCCATGGGGACCGCCGATCATCCCGTCTACGCCCACCTGCCCCTCATCGTCAACGACAAGCGGCAGAAGTTGTCGAAGCGGCGCGACGACGTCTCCCTCGGCGACTACCAGCGTCGGGGCTATCTGCCGGAGGCCATGCGCAACTACCTGGTGACGCTCGGATGGGGCCCCAAGGACGGGGTGGAGATCCGTCCGCTGGACGAGATCATCGAGCTGTTCGACATCGTCGACATCAACAAGGCTCCGGCCTTCTTCGACGTGGTCAAGCTCGACCACGTCAACGCCGACTACATCAGGGCCCTCAGCGTCGACGAGTTCGCCGCCCGCTCGGCTCCGTTCGTCGAGGCCGCCGGCGACCGGCTTCCCGCCGATCTGTTCGAACGGTTGGCTCCGTTCATCCAGCAGCGCGTCCGCCGTCTCGGCGAGGTGGCCGACCTGGTCGACTGGGTCACCGGTCCCGCTCCTGAGCCCGCGGCCAAGGACTGGACGAAGGTGATGGCCCGCGACGGGGTGGCCGAGGTGCTCGACGGGGTCATCGATGGCGCAGCCACGGTCGAGTGGACGCCACAGGCCCTCGAGGAACTGGTGCTGGGCGTGGGGGAACGACTGGGCCAAAAGTCGCAGCTGCCGGTTCGGTTGGCGGTGACCGGCAGTCGTGCCGGACTGCCGCTCTTCGAGCCGATGGCAGAGCTCGATCGGGGCGTGGTGCTTGAACGGCTACGAGCCGCCCGGGCCCGTCTCTGACGGCGACGGTCCCGAGGCCGATGAGGTGAACCCGTCCCGACGCGTCTCGAAACCGGCCGTGGCCGCAGTCGCTGCGTCCATCGTCGTCGCCTACTACCTGTTCAGCTTCGTCGACGTGTGGTTGGCCTCGACCGGCGAGTTCGAGGCGGGGAGGGTGGTCGACGGCGAGGTGGCCGCCGTCGTTCTCGGCGCCGCCCAGTACAACGGGGAGCCGTCGCCGGTGCTGCGGGCCCGACTCGAGGAGGCCGCCGGTCTCTACCATGCCGGGGAGGCCGATCTGGTCGTGGTCACCGGCGGGGGTCAGGAGGCCGATGTAACCACGGAGGCCAAGTCGGGCTACGACTATCTCCGCATCTCGGCGGGGATCCCTGACGAACGGCTCCGGCTCGAGGTCCAGGGGGGCTCGACCTACGAGTCGTTGGCCGCCACCTCCCGCTTCCTCCGCGCCGAGGGAGTGACGGAGGTGGTGCTCGTCACCGACCGCTACCACGCCAAGCGCTCGAGCCTGATCGCCGACGAGGTCGGCCTCGATTCCCGGGTCGCTCTCACCCCGGCACCGGCCCCGTTCGACCGTCTCGTCCGCGAGGCGGGGGCGGTGGCGGTGGGCCGGATCATCGGCTTCCGCCGCCTCGAGCGTCTCTAGTAGCTTCCCGCCCGGCCGATCCGCACGCGCTCAACTGGCGAGTGGAACATGGTGGAGGAGCCTGTCAGGACCGAGAACGGCGGCATCGGTGGGCCGACACGACCGACGACGTCGTCACCACCACGAGTTCGCTTTGCGAACTCGTGCGCTGTTGCACCCCGTACGGGATTTGAACCCGTGCTACTGGCATGAGAAGCCAGCGTCCTAGGCCGCTAGACGAACGGGGCTAGCTAGACACCACCTCGGCGAGCCGAGTGCGCCAGGCGAGCCTAGCGCTTGTGCTGCATTTTGCTCGGGGGGGAGGACTTGAACCCCCAATGACTGGACCAGAACCAGCTGTGTTACCAATTACACCACCCCCGAAGGCGGCTCCACCTGAGGGTGGACGGATCAAGACTATCGGCCTCCACGACAAACGAACATCGCGTTCGTCTGGACCGTCAGGCGAGGACGGTCAACCGATCGGCTCGAAGCGGACCACCCGGTTGGCGGCGAGCGCCTCGGGTGACGAACCGGGAGCGAAGCGGTCGGTCTCGCCGTAGCCGACGGCGGTCAGCTTCGCCGGGTCGACTCCGGAGTCGACCAGATGGAGGCGTACGGCATCGGCCCTGGCGGCGCTCAGCGCACGGTTGGGTTCGGCCTCGCCGACGGTGTCGGTGTAGCCCTGGATCTCGAACCGCCCCCCGTGGGCCACGAGTAGCGCCGCCGCCCGGTCGAGCTCGCCGAAGCTGACCGCCAGGATGCGGGGCGAGCCGGTGGCGAACTGGACCTGGGGAAGATCGTTGAGCTGGCCGGTCACGTCCACCGTGAGCCGGTCGACCACCTCGGTGACCCCGGGTACCTCGAAGGCGGCGTCGATGGCACCTCGGCGATCGGCCTCCCGACCCAGGGTGCCCCGCACCGTCATGTCGGTACCGACGCCGGTGGCCGAGGCGTCGGCCACCCCGTACCCGTCGAGGGCGTCGGTCACGGCCCCCTCGAGCAGGACCAGTCGATTGTCGACCGATTCGACCCCGCCCACGGCCAACACCGCCTGCTGCGCCTCGTCGCTCTCGGCCCGGTTGGCCACATAGCCCTCGAGGCGGACCATGGAGCCGTCGGTGGTGGCGCCCACGTTGCCCGGGAGCTGGTCGACGATCGACTGGATGTCGCCCACGTCAGCGACCGCGACGGCGGAGCCGATGGTGCCCGGGGCGACGGCGGAGCCGATGGTGGCCGGGGCGGCGATCTCGGCACCGACCGAACCCGAGGAGCCCGGTCCGCCCGCCGGGCCGGGCTCCGGGTCGCCACCACTGCCGTTGCGCCAGATCGACCACGCCACCAACAGCACCAGGACGGCGAAGACGACCGATGCGACGACGAGGATCTGGTCGCCGGAGCTGAGATGCCAGTCGGGGAAGAGCTTGGCCTCGGTCGGCTCGTCGGGATCGGGGTTCTCCGCCACCTCCATCGTTACTGGAGACTCGTCCCGGCATCGTCGGGTCGCGCATTCCCCGCCGGAGGCCGGCCCGTCGACGATGGGCCGTCGGGGCCCTGCGCCGTGCGGGCCGTGGGGCCGTCCGACCGAGGCCCTACCGTGAGCGCGGTGAAGACGACACGACGTCCGTCGATCCGGGCCCGCGCCGCCGCCGTGATGGTGGCGGCCGGGGCGGTCGCCCTCGCAGCCTGTGCGGGCGAGGATGCCACCCCACTGTCGGAGTACCTGGAAACATCGATCACCACCCCCCACCTCCTGTCCCCGACCGACGAGATGCGGGAACTGGCCGCGCAGCAGTGCCGTGACGATCCCGAACTCGACCGGGGTGTGGTCAACGCCGTCGACCCGGCTGACGACGATCGCCTCCTCTCGTCGGTCGAGGTCGACTGCAACGACGTGGACCCGTCCGACTGATCGGCCCGTCTCTGGCGACGCCCGGTCGTCCAGTGGGCCGGGAGGTGGGTGGCGTCACCGCCTCGTCCCGCCGCCGGCGGGGCCGGCGCCGATCGGCGTCTGACGATGATCACGTGAGCTGAAGCCCGATCCAGGCGGCGAGGACGCCGGTGGTGACCGTGGCCGCCAGGTAGAGGGCGGCCAGGGTGCCCTGCCGGTCGCGTGCCAGCTCGCCCACCTCGATCGCCACCGACGACCAGGTCGACAGCGCACCGAGGGCGCCGACCCCGGCGACCGTCCGCCACGCGTCTCCTGCTCCGACGAGGGCGCCGAGGGCCAACGAGCCCGCCACGTTGACCGCCAGGGTGCCGTAGGGGAAGCGGGTGTTGAGCGACGCCGCGGCCAACGCCCGGACGCTGGTGCCGACGGCGGCCGCCAAGACCATCAACACGACGATCATGGACGACTCCCGACGCGGTAGCCGATGCCGGCCACGACGACGGTGGCGGCCGCCGTGGCCGCCGCCACCCACAGCGCCCGCAGGGGATCGCCGTCGTCGAGGGCCACAGCCACATCGACGGCGAACGTGGCGAAAGTGGTGAGACCGCCGCAGAACCCGGCGCCGCCGAGAAGCAACTGGTTCTCGGTGATCCGAGGTCGGCCCCGACGAGGCCGCCGACCCCCCACCAGCAGTCCGAGGATGAATGACCCGACCGTGTTGAGGACGAGCACGGTCACCGTGGGCGATCCGCCGACCCATTCGAGGGCGGCCCAGCGGACGAGGGCACCGACGGCGCCGCCGACCGCCACATAGCGGAGGGGGAGGAGGACGTTCATCGGGCCCCAGTCTGGCCCGTCGCCACCCGGTCGGTAACCTCGCGTTCATGACCGATGTCGTCGTCGAACAGGAGCTGACCGGTACCAGGGAGGGGCTGACCCAGCTCCAGCGGCGGTGGCGTCCGCCGGGCACCACCCGATCGGCCGTCCTCGTCGTGCACGGGGTGGGCGAGCACTCCGGCCGCTACGACCATGTGGGCCGGTTCCTGGCCGCCCGGGGCCACGATGTGCTGTCGTTCGACAACCGGGGCCACGGGCAGAGCGGGGGCAAGCGGGGTCATGTGGATCGGTTCGTCCACTTCCTCGACGACGTGGAGGACCTCGTGGTCGAGCGGCGCCAGCTCGGCGTGCCGGTGGTCCTCCTGGGCCACTCCCTGGGGGGTCTGATCGCCGCCACCTACGTGGTGCGGGGGCGGCCTCAGCCGTCGCTGCTGGTCCTGAGTTCTCCCGCCCTCGGTGTGGTCACCGCCCGCTGGCGGCGGCTCCTGGCCCCGATCTTGTCCCGGGTGGCGCCCAGCGTCCTCGTCAGGAACGACATCGACGGCTCCGTCCTGTCCAGCGATCCTGCGGTGGCGGAGGCCTACGAGCGAGATCCCCTCCGGGTCAAGGGATCGACGGGCCGGTTTGGCCACGAGGTGTTGACCACGATGGACGAGACGGGCGCCGCCCTCGATCGCCTGAGCGTGCCCACCTACGTCCTCCACGGCAGCGCCGACACCCTCGTCCCGGCGGAGCACAGCCAGCCGCTGGCCGATCTACCCAATGTTACCTACCGCCTGTGGCCGGGTCTGCGTCACGAGTGCTTCAACGAGCCGAACGGCGGCGACGTGCTGGGCGAGCTGGTCGACTGGATCGAGGCCCGGCTCGGCTGATCTTCCCCGGCTCGGCTGATCTTCAGAGAGCGACGGTGGCGTCCCCCCGCCCCAGAAATGGCGTCGGCGTACGCTCAGCGCCGATTGGTGTCGTCGACGTAGCCGACGCCCTCCACCCACCGCCCGGCCGGTCCGGAGCCGTCTTGGCCGTCGTCGAGGTCGGCGGGATCGTCACTGCCGATCAGCTCGTCGCCACCGGGCCACGGGCTCGACACCGGTCGCCGCCCGCTCGGGAGGAGACCGTCGTCGGGCGACCATCCGGCGGGCCCGGGGTCGCCGGTGGCCGGTGCGGTACCGGCACCACCGTTCTGGACGGTCGGTCCAGCCGGAGATGGCCATGACGCCCGGCCGTCGGGACCCGAGCCGCCGGGTGAGGCGGCGGGCGTCCACGGCGACGGAGCGGCGGGATGGTCGTACTCGGTGGCGGGAGCCGGTGGCCGTTCGAGCCGTGTCTGGGGCCACGGTGAGGGATCGGGCGCAGCCGGGCGGTCGATCGTGGTCGGCCCCTCGTCGAAGCGGGAGGCGTCGTGGCCCAGGACGGGGGGTGGCGGCGCCGCGGCGTCTCGACCGCTGACGATGACGGGGAAGCGGGCCGTGGGATCGTAGGCGGGCGGCGACGCCACCGGTCCCTGCTCCCGCCGGGGCGGTGGTCGGTGGTCGGCCGGAGGGGCGGTCGGCGCGCCCCGGGACCCGACGGCGGTGCCGGCTGGAGGCGGGGCGGCGTAGGGCCCCGACGGGCCAACCACGACCCGACCGCGGGGGTGGCGCCCCACCTCGTCCCTGCGTTGGCGGGCGGCCCGATCGAGCTGGGCCGCGGGTCGGCGCCGGGTGACGGCCGGCCAGACCAGGCTGGCGACGAGGAGCGCCACCCCGACACCGGCCAGGGTCAGGGCCGGTCGGATCATGGCCCCGAGGAAGACGTCGACAGCGGCCATGGCGATCGCCACCGACGACGGCGCGATGCGGGCCAGCACCAACGGGGCACCGTAGGCGACGGCGAGCCAGAAGAACGAGGCGCCGAACGCCCAGTACGCAACCCGCCGCAGCACGGCGGCACGGTTCCTGGCCACCACGAACGACAACACGATGCCGACGAGCGACACGACGGCCCCGATGAGGGTGAAGCGGTCGACCCACTGCTTGACGGCGCCCAGCCAGGAGAAACCGGCGCTCGGCAACTCGAAGGCGAGCGGTGGTGCCGTGGGCAGGACGCCGTCGAGCTCGGGCCGTAACCCGATGATGGCGTCGCGCCCGGCCTCCCCGAGGGCGCTGGCGTCGATCATGACCGGTTCGTCGACCCCGTTGATGGCGTTCTGGTGGGTTCGGACGATGCCGTCACGAATGAGAGACTCGACGCGGGGGTCGTCGAGGGCGATGGCCGCCGCCGCCTCGATCGTCTCCCTCGTCACCGGGACCTCGGTGGGGATCTGGGACTCGACGGAATCGGCCAAGCGGTCGACGATGGTGGCCCGCACCTCCTCGTTGTCGAGCAGGTTGTCGGCCAGGCGCTCCGATCGGCCGGGATCCAGCACGGTCCGCGACAGAATGAACCCGGCCCAGCTGGCCGAGGCGACGACGAGCGACAACCCCATGATCAGTGCGGCCAGGCCTCGTCGCATCGCCTCTCCTTCGTCCCCATCGTCGGCAGTCGACCGGACATACCCGGTCTGGTGGTCAAGTATCGCGCTCCACCGGCCGGCAGTGCGGTCGTCGGGCCGCCCGCTAGCGTGAGCGGCTGTGCTGTCGGGCCGCCCGCTAGCGTGAGCGGCTGTGTCCGTGGTCGATGTAGTCGTCATCCTCGTCGGCGGCTTCTTCGCCGGTGTTATCAATTCGATGGCGGGGGGCGGGTCGCTCATCACCGTGCCACTGCTGTCGCTGGCCGGGGTCGGGGGCACGCTGGCCAACGGCTCCAACCGGGTGGCGATCCTGGCCCAGAACGCCAGCTCGGCCTGGGGCTTCGCCCGCAAGGGCGTGGGAGCGTGGTCGCAGACCGTTCCCGTTCTGGCCCCGGCCGTCGTCGGCTCGCTCATCGGCTCCCTCGTCGCCTCCCGGATCGACGACCGCCTCTTCGAGCGGTTGTTCGGTTTCCTCATGCTGCCCCTGCTCGTGCTGTCGCTGCGCAGCAAGCCCCCCACCGATGGGGGCAAGAAGGCGTGGCCCTTGTGGGCCACCGTCATCGCCTTCTTCGGGGTGGGTCTCTACGGTGGCGCCGTCCAGGCCGGTGTCGGCATCCTCATGCTCCTCGTCCTCGCGCGCGCCGGGTTCGACCTGGTGACGGCGAACGGCATCAAGGTACTCACCAACCTGGCCATCACCTGCATCGCCCTCCCGGTGTTCATCCTCAACGGGCAGGTCCGCTGGCTGCCGGCCATCGTGCTGTCGGCCGGCATGGCGGTCGGGGGGTTCACCGGCGCCCATGTGGCCGTCGAGGGGGGCGAACGGGTCATCCGCCCCGTCCTCGTCGTCGTCGTCCTCGTGCTCGCCAGTCGCATGCTCGGCCTCTGGGATCTGTTCTCCTGAGCGACCCGGGCCCGGCGTGGCGATCGGCGTTCTCCCATTAACGTGGCAGGGATGATCCTGGTCGACCTGGAGGCGGTGACGATGACCCGGCCCGGCCGGGCCCTGTTCGCCGACCTGTCGCTCACGATCTCGAGCGGCGACCGCATCGGCGTCGTCGGCCTCAACGGCACCGGCAAGTCGACCCTGCTCGGCGTGCTCGCCGGTACGGTGACTCCCGAGTCGGGCACGGTCCGTCGCGGCCGCGACGTCGTCATCACCACCCTCGACCAGAACCCCGACCTCGCTGCCGCCACCGTGATCGACGCCGTGGGCGAGGGGTGGGAGGCGGCCGCCGTCCTCGACCGGCTCGGCATCGGGCTCGATCTCCACCAGCGTCGGCTCGACCAGCTCTCGGGTGGGCAGGCCAAGCGGGTGGCGCTGGCCAGGACCCTCGTCTCTCCGGCCGATCTCATCATCCTCGACGAGCCGACCAACCACCTCGACATCGACGCCATCGCCTGGCTGGAGGAGCGGGTGGCCCAGCACACGGGGGGACTCGTCCTCGTCACCCACGACCGGCATCTCCTCGACGCCGCCACCACCCGCATCCTCGAGCTCGACCGGGGCACCGGCTACGTCCACGATGGGGGCTACACCAGCTACCTCGAAGGCCGGGTCGAGCGGGAGGTCCGGGCGGTCGAGGACGAACAGGTCCGGCGCAACCTGGCCGGCCGGGAGCTGGCCTGGTTGCGCCGGGGGGCGCCGGCCAGGACGCGCAAGCCGAAGGCCCACGTGGAGGCGGCCAAGGCGATCGTGGCGGGCCGACCCCAGGACGCGGCCCGCAGCGGTGAGCTCGATCTCCATTTCGGCACCCCCCGCCTCGGCGACAAGGTGATCGAGCTGGAAGGTGTCGGCCACGGCTGGGACGGGGGTCCCGATCTGTTCACCGGCGTCGACCTCGCCCTCGATCGGCGGGAGCGGCTCGGTGTGGTCGGCGTCAACGGCACCGGCAAGTCGACCTTGCTCGACATCGTCGCCGGGCGGATCGAACCCCGGAGCGGGCACTGCGAGGTCGGGCCCACCGTCGAGCTCGGCTACCACGACCAGCTGGGTCGGACGCTCGATCCGAACGCCACCGTGCTGGAGACGATCGCTGGCCCCAACGATCCACCCGACTGGACCCACGCCCGCCTGGCCGAGCGCTTCTGGTTCGACAGCGATGTCCAGCACGGACCGGTCGAGCTGCTGTCGGGAGGTGAGCGGCGGCGCCTCCAGCTGGTCATGACCCTGGCCGCCAAACCCAACGTGCTCCTGCTCGACGAGCCGACCAACGATCTCGACGTCGACACCCTACGGGTCCTGGAGGACTTCCTCGAGGAATGGCCGGGAGCCCTCGTCGTGGTCAGCCATGACCGGGCGTTCCTGGAGCGGACGGTGGCCGACGTCGTCATACTCGACGGCCACGGGTTCGCCGGTCGGCGCCCCGGGGGTTACGCGGCGTGGGAGGACGAGCGGCGGGCGGCTCGCCGTCGAGGGCGGGCCACGGGCCGGACGCCAGCATCGGCCGACCGGTCCGGTCCGGTCGGGCCGGCGGGCCCGGAGCCGAAGCGGGCCAAGGACAAGCCTCCCACCGACGGACCGAGCGCCAGCACGCTCGGCCACCGGATGCGTGAGGCCGAGAAGGACCTGCGGCGCCTGGAACGCCGCCGCGACCAGCTGACGGACGAGCTGGTCGACGCCGGCACCGACCATGGCGTGCTGGCCCGACTGGGCGCCGATCTGGCCGCCGTCCAGGACGAGCTGGCGTCCACCGAGGAGCTGTGGCTGGAGCTGGCCACGGCCCTGGAGGAGCGCACCGGCTGAGCGCCGTTTAGCATCCGGGCATGAGCACCCGCATCATCCTCGAAGGCCTGTCGTTCGGCGAGGGACCCCGGTGGCGCGACGGCGTCCTGTGGTTCTCGGACTTCTACCGCCACGGGGTCTACACCGTCACCCCCGACGGCACCGAGACCCTCATGGCGGAGGTCCCGACCCAGCCATCGGGGCTCGGCTGGCTGCCCGACGGCGACCTCCTGATCGTGTCGATGACCGACCAGAAGCTGCTGCGGCGATCCGCCGACGGAACCCTGTCGCCCCACGCCGATCTGTCGGCGGTGGCCACCGGGTGGTGCAACGACATGGTGGTGGCGGCCGACGGCACCGCCTACGTGGGCAACTTCGGCCACGAGCGGGGCCCCGCCACCCTGGCCATCGTCGCCCCCGACGGCACCGTTCGACCCGGACCCGATCGGATGGAGTTCGCCAACGGGACCGTCATCACCCCTGACGGCAGGACCCTGATCGTCGGCGAATCGGTCGGGCGTCGTCTGACCGCCTTCACGATCGACGAGAGGGGCGACCTCCTCGACCGGCGGGTGTGGGCCGACCTCGGCGACGGTGTGCCCGACGGGATCTGCCTCGACGAGGGGGGCGGGATCTGGGTCGCCGATCCCCGCAACGCCGCCTGCTTCCGGGTGGTGGAGGGCGGCGAGGTCACCGACCGGATCGAACTCGAGCTGAACTGCTTCGCCTGCATGCTGGGCGGCGACGACCGGCGCACCCTCCACCTGGTCACGGCCCCCACCAGTGGGGCGGAAGCGGCGGCTACCCGCAAGGGCCGCATCGAGGTCATCGAGGTCGATGTCCCCGGCGCCGGTCTGCCCTGAGCCTACCCATGCGGGTCAGACGGGGAACGGGGCCGCCACCCGTCCCCGGCCGACGACACCGACCGCTACAGGGCGAAGAACGGGTGACGTTCGGGTTCGGACGGCATGGTGAGGATCTCGTTGCCGTCGTCGGTGATCAGGATCGTGTGCTCGAACTGGGCGGTACGTCCGCCGTCGGTGGTGACTGCCGTCCATCCGTCCGACCACAGCCGGGCCCGCCACGAGCCGGCGGTGATCATCGGTTCGATCGTGAACGTCATGCCCGGTTCGATGACGTCGGTCAGCCGGGGATGGTAGTAGTGGCAGATCTGGAGATCGGTGTGGAACTGCTCGCCGATGCCGTGGCCGACGAAGTCGCGCACCACGCCGAAGCCGTGCCCTTCGGCGTGTTCCTGGATGGCCCGTCCGATCTCGTTGATCGGGCGGCCCGGCCTCGCCGCTTCGATCCCTTTCAGGAGCGAATCGCGGGTGACGACGACGAGTCGCCGCGACCGGTCGTCGACCTGACCGACGAAGAAGGTGGCGTTGGTGTCACCGTGGACGCCCTCTTTGAACAGGGTGACATCGAGGTTGACGATGTCGCCGTCGGCCAGGGGTCGGTCGTCGGGGATACCGTGGCAGATCACCTCGTTGACCGACGTGCACAACGACTTGGGGTACGGGTCGGCGCCACTGCCGCCAGGGTACTCGAGCGGGCTGGGATAGGCGCCGCGCCGGATCGCCTCCTCGTGGCAGGCGATGTCGATCTCCTCGGTGGTCGCCCCCGGCTGGCACAGCCGACCGAGCATGACGAGGGTGTCGGCCGCCTCCCGACCGGTGCGGCGCATTCGTTCGATCACGTCGGGCGACTTGACCCGGGGTTCATCCCACCGTTCGAGCGTGCCGCCGTCGGCCCACGTCGGTTTGGCGATCGTGTCGGGAACGGGTCGAAGGGCCGAGATCCGGCCCTGGCGCACCGGGTCGGTGGCGTCCTTGTGACAGCGCTTGTACTTCCGGCCGCTACCGCACCAGCAGAGATCGTTCGCCTTCGGGAGCACTCGCATCACATTGATTCTATGGACGACGCACCCGGCGGCATGCATCAGGGGCACCTCGCCGAGCCTCAGCTCGCGCCATCAGGAGCCGATAGAACGGAGGCTCGCTGTCCGTTCCGAGGAAAAGGCCACGTGAAGGAACCAGAGGTACCCTTGGTGCACATGGCGCCGTCGCTCTCGGGCCGAATCCTGGTCGCTCGTCCCGAGCTTAGCGACCCCAACTTCGACGCCACCCTGACCCTGGTCCTGGAGCACAGCGACGAGGGTGCCCTGGGCGTCGTGCTCAACCGGCCCACTCCGCTGACCATGGCCGATGCCTTCCCCGACTGGCAGGAGATGACCGCCCGGCCCGACGTGGTGTTCGCCGGAGGCCCCGTCGACCGCGACGCCCTCATCGCCCTCGGCCGTTCGGGGACCGACGACGGGGCCCTAGTTCTCGGCGCCCACTCCGTCGACCTCGACCAACAGCCGACGTTGGTGGCGGCCGAGGGGATCGAGGCCGTGCGGGTGTTTGCCGGCTACGCCGGGTGGGCCGCCGGCCAACTCGAAGGTGAGATCGCCAACCACGGGTGGTGGGTGGTCGACGGCACCATCGACGACCTCTTCACCGACGATCCGACCCGGCTCTGGGCTCGGGTGCTCCAGCGCGAGGGCGGCGATCTGGCCTGGTACGCCCACTTCCCACTCGACCCCAGCCTGAACTGAGCCCGGCCTCCCGCTGCGCCCGCCAGCCGGCGGCGCCGGGGTCAGCTCGCTCCCAGCTCCGCCGCCCGTAGGGCGGCGTAGCCCGGCTTGATCAGCTCGTCGATGATCCGGAGCCGCTGTTCGAACGGCCAGAAGGCACTCTTCATGGCGTTGATCGTGAGCCACTCCATGTCGGCCAGCCCGTAGCCGAAGGCGGCCTGGAGCCTGCGGAACTCCTCCGACAGCGTCACGTCGCTCATCAGCCGGTTGTCGGTGTTGACCGTGACCCGGAAGCGGAGCCGGCGCAGCAGCCCGATCGGGTGCTCGGCGATCGAGGAGGCGGCGCCGGTGTTGACGTTCGACGTGGGGCACATCTCGAGCGGAACCCGACGGTCGCGGACGTAGGCGGCGAGGCGCCCGAGCCGCACCCTGCCGTCGTCGTCGACCTCCATGTCGTCGACGATGCGGACGCCGTGGCCCAGACGCTCGGCCCCGCAGTAGTGGAGCGCCTCGGCGATCGAGGGGAGACCGAAGGCCTCCCCGGCGTGGATGGTGATGTGGAAGTTCTCCCGCATCACCAGCTGAAAGGCGTCGAGGTGGCGTGATGGGGGGTGGCCGGCCTCGGCCCCGGCGATGTCGAACCCGACGACCCCTTCGTCGCGATGGCGCAGGGCCAGTTCGGCGATCTCGTAGGAACGGGCCGCGGTGCGCATGGCCGTGCACAGCGTGCCCACGGTGAGCCGGGTCCCCGCCGAGCCGAGGCGGAACCCCTCCAGCACCGCCTCGACGACCTCGTCGGGGGTCAGGCCCTGTTCGGTGTGGAGCTCGGGCGCGAAGCGAACCTCGGCGTAGACGATCCCGTCGGCTGCCAGGTCCTCGGCCGCCTCGGCCGCCGCCCGCATGAGGCCGTCCTTGGTCTGGGTGACGCCCACCGTGTGGGCGAACGTCTCGAGGTACAGCTCGAGGTTTCGCCGGTCGGCCCCCCGAGTGAACCAGCGGGCCAGTTCGTCGGGGTCTTCGGTCGGTAGGCCCCGGTAACCCTGCTCCTGGGCCAGCTCGATGACGCTGGCGGGCCGCATCCCACCGTCGAGATGATCGTGGAGCAGGACCTTGGGGGCGGCGAGTATCGGATCGGTCGGTTCGACGGTGGTCTCTGCGGGCATGGCCAATGGTACTGCCAACCGCGGCCGGGGAACCGGAGCGCGTACCTCGACGTCGGAGGCTCTATGTTGACTCCCCTATGTCGATCACGGTCGTGGGGCTCGACGCCGATGACACCCTGTGGCACTCCGAGAGCCACTTCGCCGTCACCGAGGAACGCTTCCGGGCCCTGCTCGAACCGTGGCTCGAGCCCGGCGAGGTGGCCGACCGGCTACTCAGGCGCGAGCGCGACAACCTGCAGGTCTTCGGCTACGGGGCGAAGGGGTTCACCCTCTCCATGATCGAGACCGCCCTCGATGTGAGCGGGGGTGAGCTGCCGGCGGCCGCCGTGCGCCAGATCATCGACTGGGGCAAGGAGCTGTCGCGCCATCCGGTCGAGCTCCTCGACCACGTGGCGGACACGATCGACGCCCTCCGGGCCGCCGACTACCGGCTCCTGCTGATCACCAAGGGTGATCTGTTCCACCAGGAGTCCAAGATCGCCGAATCCGGACTGGCCGACCAGTTCGAGCGGGTCGAGATCCTGTCGGAGAAGTCGCCCGCCACCTACCAGCGGGTGCTGTCGGCGGCGTCGGTCAGCGTCGAGGAGTTCGTGATGGTGGGCAATTCCGTCCGCTCCGACGTGCTGCCCGTCATCGAGATCGGGGCCCGGGCCGTCCACGTGCCCTACGGCATCACCTGGGCCCACGAGGCCGACCACGACGCCGACGAGGAGGGGAGGGGATGGCCCCGGATCGACCGCCTCGACCAGTTGCTACCTCTCCTTCCCGAGCTGTAGCCCGGGTCGCCTCGTCCCCAGGGATCGTCCGCAAGGCCGATGCGGCCCACGCTCCCGTCCCCCATCGTGGTGGCATGCGAGCGCCGAGATCGCCGCCTCCGACAGTGCAGCTCAGGCGATGCGCTCGATGACGACGGCGGGTTGCTCGACCGGATCGGGGCCGACCACCACTGCCCGCTCCAGCAGTTCCAGGGCGGGGCCGAACCGGGACTGGTGGCCGGCGTGGAGGCGGAGCACGGGCTGGCCGGCGGTCACGGCCTCGCCCGGCTTGGCCAGGCACTCGATGCCGGCCCCCGGGTCGACATCGTCCTCCTTGCGGGCCCGGCCGGCACCGAGGCGGACGGCGGCCAGGCCGACGGCGAGGGCGTCGAGGTCGGTCACCCACCCGTCGGTGGGGGCGTCGACCGTCCGCTGATGGGGGGCCCGGGGCCGCTCGGCCGCCAGGTCGCCACCCTGGAACGCCACCATCCGCTCGAAGGCGTCGGCCGCCGCACCGGAGTCGAGAACGGCGGCGACGTCGACGTCGAGGCCGGCCAGGGTCGCCATCTCGGCGGCCAGGGCCAGGGTCACCGTTCGGAGGTCGTCGGGTCCGCCGCCGTCGAGCACCTCGATCGACTCGTCGACCTCCAGCGTGTTGCCCACGGCCCGCCCCAGGGGTTGGTCCATCCTGGTGAGCAGGGCCACGGTGGCCACACCGGCGTCGTTGCCGATGTCGACCATGGTCCGGGCCAGGGTCCGGGCGTCGTCGAGGTCGGTCATGAACGCCCCCCTCCCCACCTTCACGTCGAGCACCAGCGACGACGTGCCGGAGGCGATCTTCTTCGACATGATCGACGAGACGATCAGGGGAATGGAGGCCACGGTGGCGGTCACGTCCCGCAGGGCGTAGAGCTTGCGGTCGGCCGGCGCCAGGCGGTCGCCGGCGGCCGTGATCACCGCCCCCACCTCGTCGAGGGCCCGGCGCAGCCGCTCGGGGCTCAGCTCGGGCCGCCATCCGGGGATGGCCGCCATCTTGTCGAGGGTGCCGCCCGTGTGGCCGAGGCCCCGTCCCGACACCTGGGGCACCGCCGCCCCGCACGCCGCCAGCAGCGGACACAGGATCAGCGACACCTTGTCGCCCACCCCCCCGGTCGAGTGCTTGTCGACGGTGGGCCGCCCCACCGACGACAGGTCGGTCCGGTCGCCGCTGGCGATCATGGCCGCCGTCCAGGCCGCCAGCTCATCGCCGTCGAGACCGTTGAGGTAGACGGCCATGCACAATGCGGCGGCCTGCTCGTCTGCCACCTCGTCTGCGGTGTAGCGGTCGATGAACCAGTCGATGGCCTCGGCCGGCAGGGTCCGACCATCGCGTTTGAGGGCGATCACCGACACCGCGTCCCAGGTGGCCATCAGCCCTCTGCCAACCGATCGACGGTGAACGACCCGGGGAGGAGCTCGTCCATCGTACGGGGGGTGCCGTCGCCGTCGACGAGGCACTCCGGCCCTCCGTGCTCGACGAGGAGCTGGCGGCACCGGCCGCACGGGGTGCAGGGTGCCCCCGAAGCCGACACGACCGCAACCGCCACCAGCCGGCCGCCGCCGGTCCGGTGGAGGTCCGACACGAGGCCGCACTCGGCGCACAGGCTCAGCCCGTAGGAGACGTTCTCGACGTTGCAGCCGGTGACGATCCGTCCGTCGTCGACGAGGGCCGCCGCCCCCACGGCGAACGACGAGTAGGGAACGTAGGCCCGGGAACACACCTCCCGGGCCGCCCGTCGCAGGGCCTCCCAGTCGACCGTGGCCCCGGGCGAGGTCATTGGGGGGTGCCGTAGATCCGGTCGCCGGCGTCGCCGAGGCCGGGGACGATGTAGGCGTTCTCGTCGAGTCGTTCGTCGAGGGCGGCAACGGTGATGTCGACCTCGGGGTGGCGCTCGTGGACCGCCCGCACCCCCTCCGGGCACCCGATGATCGACACGACCTTGGCCGGTCGGCAGCCGTGCTCGGCCAGGAGATCCAGGGCGTGGACGGCGCTCCCTCCCGTTGCGAGCATCGGGTCGACCAGCACGACCTCACGCTCGGCGACATCGGGCGGGAGCTTGCAGTAGTACCCGACCGGTCGGTGGGTGTCGTGGTCGCGGTGGATGCCGATGTGGCCGACCCGGGCCTGGGGAAGGAGGGTGAGCATGGCCTCGATCATGACGAGACCGGCCCGGAGGATGCCGACGACGGCCAGGCCCGGACCGGCCAGCATCGGCGACCGGGTAGCGACGAGCGGCGTCGTCACCGAGGCGTCCTCGGTCGGGAGATGGCGCAGGGCCTCATAGGCGGTGAGGAGGGTGACCTCGGTGCACAGTGTACGGAAGGCGCTCGGGGTGGTCGCCACGTCGCGCAGGAGGGTGATCTTGTGGGCGACAAGGGGATGGTCGACCACGGTGAGCCGGCCCGTCATCGGCCTCCGTTCCGTTTCGTACGGCGAGCTCCGACGCTCACCAGCGGCGTCCGTGAAGGGCCGCCTCGGCCCGCCGGGCCAGCTCGCGTGCCTGATCGATGTCGTCGCCGAGGGCGGTCACGTGGCCCAACTTACGGCCCGGGCGCGGTCGCTTGCCATAGAGGTGGACCTGCGCACCCTCGACCGCCAGGGCGTCGGGAAGGTGGTTGGCCGGGTCGACGCCGTCGAGTCCGCCGATGACGTTGATGGTGACGGTGGCGGCGGCGTTGGACCAGGTCGGCCCCAGGGGAAGATCGAGGACGGCCCGGACGTGGTTCTCGAACTGTGAGGTGGGGGAGCCCTCGATCGTGACGTGGCCGGCATTGTGGGGCCGGGCCGCCAGCTCGTTGACGATCAGCCCGTCGGCGGTGAGGAACAACTCGACGGCCAGGACGCCGACGGCCTCGAGCTCGTCGGCCAGGCGGAGGGCGAGCTGGCGGGCCTCGGCCGCCACCCGGGGACCGATGGCGGCGGGGGAGCGGATCTCGAGGCAGGCGCCGTCCTGGTTGATCACTTCGGTAACCGGATAGGAACGGGTGTGGCCGCCGGGCCGCCGCACGACGAGGACCACGAGCTCCTTGACGATCGGCTGGAACGATTCGGCCATCAGGTCGCGGTCGGCCTGCTCGGCCAGCACGCGCAACCCCTCGGTGCGGGTCTCCACGATCCACACCCCCCGCTGGCCCGGCAGACCGGCCCGCACCGACTTGATCACGACCGGGAAGCCGTGGACGCTGGCGAAGTCGAACAGGTCATCGGGGCCCCGCAGCTCCTTGAACGCCGGTACCGGGAAGTTGCGGTTGCCGAGCACCCGGCGCTGGTGGAGCTTGTCGAACGCGGCCCTGATCGTCTTCGTTCCGGGGCGGATGATGGCCCCGTTGTTCTCCATGACCTGGAGGAGCCCGAGATCGAGGCGCTCGTGTTCGAAGGTGAGGACCTCGCAGTACTCGGCGAAGGCGGCCAGGGTGTCGGGGTGGCTGAACATCGCCTCGGCTGCGGCCTGGGCCGCCGAGTCGTCGAGATGCTCGGCCAGGAGGCGGGGGGTGATGCCGAGCTTGAGGGCTGCCTGATGCATCATCCGGGCGATCTGTCCGGCGCCGACGATGCCGAGGCGGTAGAGAGCGGGCAGATCTCCTGACACACCACGAACGTTAGTCGTTCGGGGTTCACAAACCCGGTACTAGTGCCCGCCGCCGGCGGCACCACCTGGTGTTCTGCCCATGACGGTCACCGATTGGCCCGCGTCGACCGGCTAGGTTCGCTTCGAGATGGCAGCGGACGACGACGACCCCTTCCTGTCGACGCGGGCCCGCCGGAGGTTCCTCGTCGCCCTGGGCTACGGGGCGGCCAACGCAGCCCTCATCGGCGCCGCCGGGTTCCGGCCCGGGGGCGGTTCGCCGTCGCCGGTGGACCGCGACCTGACCGAGATCGTCGACCTGACGAGCAGCATCCGCCTCGGCCTGCCCCCGGCCATGGCCGATGCCGGACCGGAACCCGGTCCGGATCACGTGTACGAGCTGGTGGTGGCGAACGGCCGGGTCATCGATCCGGCGTCGGGGTTCGACGGGGTGGCTAGCGTCGGCGTCGACCGCGGTGTCATCAGCGCCATCAGCGGGGGGCAGCTCCGGGGCGACCGGGTCATCGACGCCAGGGGACGGGTGGTGGCTCCCGGGTTCATCGACCTCCTGTCGTACGAGCCGAACTCGTTCGGCGTCTGGTTCAAGCTGGCCGACGGCGTCACCACCAACCTGGGCATGCATGGTGTCAGCAACTACGCCGGGCCGTTCTTCGGTCGCTACGAGGACGAGACCCCCATCCACTTCGGTGGGGCGTTCCACCATCACTTCATGCGCGGCGCCGACCTGGGGGTGGGGGTGGAGGACGAGCTCGACCTCCGCCAGCTCGGCGCCCTCGACACCCTGCTCCGCCAGAACCTGGAGCAGGGCATGGCCGGGGTGTCGTTCTCGCCGGAGTACTCTCCCGGCACGACCACCGCGGAGATGGTACGGCTGGCCACCACGGCCGCCGAGTATGGTCACGTCGCCTTCTTCCACCTCCGCCACAGCGACCCCGATCCCCCCGGCACCAGCGCCGAGGCGATCGAGGAGGCACTGTTCGTGGCCCGGGAGACGGGTGCCGCCATCCACATCGAGCACCTGACGAGCACCGGGGGCACGTTCATGATGCCCGAGGCGCTCGACACCCTGGAGCGGGCCCGGGCCGACGGACTCGACGTGACCGCCTGTCTCTACCCCTACGACTACTGGGGCACGTTCCTGGCCAGCCCCCGCTTCTCCCTCGGATGGCAGGATCGGTACCGGCTGACGTTCGACGATCTCCAGGTGGCGGGGACGGAGCAGCGCCTGTCGGCCGCTACCTTCGGGCCGGCCGTGGCCCAGAACAAGCTGGTGGCGGCCCTCGGCTCCATCCCCGAGGACGAGGTGAGGCTGGCCCTCTCCACCCCGTGGACGATGGTGGCGAGCGACGCCATCCTCAACCCCGATCTGAACAACCATCCCCGGGCCGCCGGCACGTTCGCCCGGACCATCGGCCGCTACGTACGCGAGCTCGAGGTCCTGGACCTGGTGACGGCCCTGGCCAAGCTGACGATCCTGCCGGCACGACGGGTCGAGCGCATGATTCCCGCCATGGCCCGCAAGGGCCGGTTGCAGCGGGGGGCCGACGCCGACGTCGTCGTCTTCGATCCAGCCACCATCATCGATCGGGCCACCGTCGCCGATCCCGACCAGCCGTCGGCCGGCATCGACTGGGTACTGGTCGGGGGCCAGATCGCCCTGGCCGACGGTGAGCCGCGGCGTGACGTGCGGGCCGGCCGGGCCCTGCGCAGCATCGTCTGATCAGCGGAGGGCGTGGCGGATGACGGCGCGCACCTCTGCCGTGTCACGGCGCTCGTAGGCCGGCGACCGGCTCGCTCAGCGGAGGGATTCGAGGAGAGCGCGCACCTCTGCCGTGTAATGCTCGTAGGTCCGCCCTTCACCCTCGAGGGCGACGACGAACGCTTCCACCAGGTGGGCGGTGAACGGGCGGTGGGCCTGCGACTCCTCCTCGGTGATCCTGGCCTGGACGCTGGGCGAGTGGATGCAGCGCTCGAGTCCGTGCAGGAGGTACTCGCCGACCTCGCAGTCGATCGACTCCGACCAGCGGAAATCGTCGACGGTGTGGGCCTGGGCCGCCCACCGGTCGATGAGGAGGGTCCAGCCCGCCAACAGGTCGTCGGTGAGCACCCCGTCGAGCTCGGCGGGCGCGGTCCGCATCTCCGTGATCTGGCGACGGGCGAATCGGGTCCACCGTTCGACGTCCGACGCTGCCACGGGACCGAGTTCCACCAGCACGATGACCGACGTTACCAGCGGTCGACGGGAGTGGACGAGTTGGTACCGGCGGCGATCGCCACCACGAATGGCGGGGGACGGGACGGCGATCGCTCAGCGGCGCTCGTCGGGCGGTGACACGACCGGGACCAGCAGGTCGACCAGGGCCACCTGGCCCTTGTGGAGACGGATCCGGGCCTCATCGAGGGTGAACCAGGCCGCCCGGTCGACCTCGGGGAACGACTGCAGCCGGCCCGACCGCGGAGGCCACTCGACCTCGAAAGCGTTGCTGACGACTGACGTCGCGTCGGGTCCGTCGTCGGGTCCGACTACGAGGGCGAAGGGATGCAGCCACTTGCCGGAGGCGATGCGGAAGGGGGGGAGAGCGACGAGCTCGCCGGGCGGGACCGGCTGACCGATCTCCTCGGTGAACTCCCGCCTGGCCGTGGCCTCGAGGGCGGCGACCGTCGGCTCGTCGCCGTCGCCGTCGCCGTCGCCGTCGCCGTCGCCGTCGCCGTCGCCGTGGCCGTCGGTCGGGGCCCGGTCGCCACGGGCCGATTCGACGACGCCCTTGGGGATCGACCAGGCGTGTTCGTCCTTGCCCGACCAGAAGGGGCCGCCGGGGTGGACGAGGAAGAGCTGGTGACCGTCGGCGCCGGCCCGCAGCACGGCGATGCCGGCGGAGCGGACGGGAGGACGGCGGGCCACGAGCCGGCTCAGGGCAGTTCGACGGCCAGGTCCTGGCGGCCCAGCTTGACCAGCACCGAGTTGACCACCCGGGCGTCGTCGTCGAAGCCGAGCGGGTCGTCGAGGTCGCTCGAGGCGTCCTCGGTCAGCAGGAAGTACTCGACGGCACCCCGGATGAGGGCCCGATCGTCGGGGCTGTAGCCGTTGTCGGCGCTCAGGAGGCGGGCCAGGGAGGACCCGATCCGCTCGGCCGTCTCCCGGTCGACCACCGCGCCGCCGCTGTGGCGGATGTGGTCGAGATGGAGGTCGACGACGTTGACCAGCTCGGCCAGATCCTCGGCCGAGGTCTCGATGCAGAGGCGACGGAACGCCCGCTGCTCGTCGGGGTTGAGCAGCTGCTCGATGTCGAGAGGGGACTCGTCCTGCACTCGACGAGTATGGCCGACCGGCGGTCGCGCGGCCATCCGCCCTCCGGGTCTCAGCCGGTGGTCGACGGCGAGGTGCTCGACGTGGGGGCGGTGGAGCTGCTCGTCGAGCTGCTGGTCGTCGTCGTCGTCGCCGTCGTCGCCGTCGTCGTCGTTCCGCTCGTCGGGGTGGTCGACGTCGACGTCGGTGGCCGGGTGGAGGCCCAAGTGGCGGTGGCCTCGGGGGGCGACGGCCAGAGCTACGCCGCCAACAGCGACCGGAGCTGGGGGGGAACCCATGCCTCGGCTCCAGCGGGGGCGAACTGGCCCTCGGCGTCGAGGCGGTAGTCGATCGAGGGTCCGCCAGCGGCGACGGCGGTCAGGCCCTCGACCAGGCGCTCGACGTCGTCGACGTCGGAGTAGCAGCCGAGGCTGGCCCGCACCAGCCCGGGTCGGAGCCGCTGCGGGTCATCGGCCCAACCGGCCATGTCGGTGTCGGGGATCCCGACGAGGGTAGCGACCAGCGGGTGGGCGCAGAAGCAGCCGTTGCGGACGCCGACCCCGTGTTCGTGGGCCAGCCGGGCCGCCACCAGCCGGTGGTCGACCGCTCGACCGTCGTCGTCGATCACCTCGAACGGGATCACCCCGACCCGGTCGGCCGCCGGATCGTGGGGCTCGTGGAGCCGGATCCCGTCGATGCGGCGGAGGGCGTCGAGGGCGAGCGACGCCAGCCGATGCTCGGCCGCCGCCACCGACGCCATGCCGATGGTCTCGAGCGTGGCCAGGGCCACGCCGAGGGCGACCGCCCCGATCACGTTGGGACTGCCCGCCTCGTCGCGGGCGGGGGCGTCGTCCCACCACACCCCGTCGGCGGTCACGGTGGCGACGGTGCCGCCGCCCTGGTACTCGGGCTCGCCCCGGTCGAACGTGGCCCGGGGACCGATCAGGGCGCCGGCGCCATAGGGGGCGTAGAGCTTGTGACCCGAGATCGCCAGGTAGTCGATGTGGCCGGGGTCGTCGTGGGGGCGGAGGTCGATCGGCCGGTGGGGGGCCAGTTGGGCCCCGTCGACCAGGATCGGGGCCCCGACGGCGTGGGCCTTGGCCGCCAGGCGGTGGATCGGGGGCACGATGCCCGTCACGTTGGACGCCCCGGTGACGGCGACGAGGTCGATGCGCCCGGCGTGACGATCGAGCTGGAGGTCGAGATCGTCCTCGTCGATCGACCCATCGCCGTTGACCCCGATCTGCACGGTCGCTCCCCGGGCCCGCCACGGGAGCAGGTTGGAGTGGTGCTCGGCCAGCGTGGTCAGCACCACCCGCCGGCTCGGATCGGGACCGGGGGGGAGACGGTGGGCCAGCTTGTTGACGGCGTCGGTGGTGTTGCGGCCGAAGATGACGACGTCGAGCTCGGGGTCGGCCCCGAAGAAGGCGGCGACTCGTCGGCGGGCCGCCTCGTAGGCCTCGGTGCAGAGCCGGGACTTGTGGCCCGCCCCCCGGTGCACGCTGGCGTAGTAGGGGAGCAGGTCGGCCACGGCGTCGGCCACCGTCCGCAGGGCCGGGGTGGAGGCGGCGTTGTCGAGGTTGACGTAGCGCACGAGTCGACCGTCGGCCAGAGGGACCGCCTCTCTGGATCCCACCACCAGGTTCTTCGGGTCCCCGACACAACGGTCATCCATGTCCTGTCGACGCCCCGCAAGCCGGTCCGAGACGTGACAGATGTCTCCGGTGGGTGTGATCAGTAGACGACGGCGGCCCGCTTGCCCGTCGGGTCGAGCTCGCCGCCGACGACGATGGCGGTGCCGGCGACGAGGTGGCGGGCGGTGCAGACGAGGGCGGCGGCGTCGAGGAGGTCGCCGGCGGGGGCCGGTGACGCCGCCAGCAGCCGAGGAAACGGGCGGCCGAGCGCCCGGGACAGGGCCCGCCGGCGCTGATCCCGTCCCACCTCGGAGTGCTTGGACTCGAGGGGACGACCGGCGAGGCGGGCGAAGGCGCACTCGGGGTGGGCCTCGATGATCCGCTCCCCGTCGTCGGGTTCGAGCAGCTCGTCGACGGCCCGGATCCGATCGAGGAGATGGTAGGTCTGCTTCGACAGCGCCTTGCCGCTGGCGATCCGGCTCAGCCGGCAGGCGTCGTCGTAGTCGGTGGCGGCCAGCACCGGTCGGAGCGGCGCCGGGAACACCGAGGCCCGACGGGGTCCGAGGAGCCGACGGGTCTCGACATCACAGCGCCGCGGCCGGTCGTCGAGGAGCCCGATCGGAATGTCGATGGCGACGACCGCCAGCTGTCCCGCCCGGGCGGCGGCCACGACGCCGTCGAGATCGGTCACCACGTCGGCCGTCAGCGTCGGGCTCGGGCCCGGTCCGGCGGTGACCACCACCCAGCCACCCCGGCATCCGTCGATCCCGGCCACGGCCACGTCGACGACGGGCGGTCCGGCCGGCCCGGCCTCAGAGATCGTCGATGAGCTTGAAGATCTCGGCATGGGTCACCCCGGCGGCCCGCCCGGCCACCCGGAGCTTCTCCTCGACCCGCTGGCGGAAGGCCAGGAGGTGGGGATCGTCGCCGGACGCCATCGTCGACTCGAATTGGCTCTCGTGCGACAGCAGGGCCGCCAGCTTGGCGTCGACGAAGCCGGTCACATCCTCCACATGGTCGGGTTCGTCGGCCTCGAACAGCAGGAGCGATCGGGGCCGGTGGTGGGGGTGGCCCTGGTCGGGGAAGAACTTCGGGTCGCGGGCGGCCACGACCCCCTCGGTGACGAGCAGGCCGGCGTGACGGTGATCGGGGTGGAGCCGGTAGCGCTTCCACGGGTCGTGGCCGAGCACCACGTCGGGGCGGGTCATGCGGATCCAACGGGCCACCTGGGCCCGCTGCTCCAGCGTCGAGTCGAGCTCCCCATCGACCCAGCCGAGGAAGCCCACCTCGCCGATGGCACCCAGCGCCCGGGCCGCCGCCCGCTGCTCCTGCTGGCGGGTGGCGATGAGCTGGGCCTCGTCGGCCGACGGATTCCACGTGCCCTTCGACCCGTCGGTGCACACCAGCAGGTTGACGACACAGCCGGCGGCGGCCCACTTGGCCAGGGTGGCCCCACAACCGAAGTCGATGTCGTCGGGGTGGGCCCCCACGGCGAGCGCCCGCTCCGGGGTCGGCAGATCACGAGAGGTCACCCGTAGCTCGACCGGGGCGGGGGTCAGGGGGTTCTGGGCTTCCGTCACGCGGTCCTCCCCGTCGGCGACGCCGTCATTCCGACCGGGCCGGCACGATCTCGAACACGGTCAGGTCGTCCGGCAGGTCGACGTCCCACCCGAGCGACTCGTCGTGCACCATCCGCGCCGCCAGCCCGCACCGTTCGGCCTCGGCCCAGTGGGCCTCGGCCGATCCTCGACCGTAGGCGAAGGTGAAGTCGGTTCCGGTGGGTACCGCCAGCACGTTGGTGCCGTCGCCCCGCCGGTCGGGCACGACCGTCACCCCGTCGAAGTCACCGACCCACGCCAGCGACGCCGCCAGCGGCAGGTCGCCGTGGGCCACGATGACGCGCTGCACCCCCCGGGCGCCGAGCTCGGCTACCGCCTCGGTCACCCCCGGGTTGAGGCCGGGCCGATCCTGGCGGATCACCGACGCCCCGGCGTCGATCGCCCACCGGGCCACGTCGTCGGCCTCGCACACGACCCAGCGGGGGAGGGGGTCTGCCGCCTTGAGCACCCCGGCGGTCATGCGGCGGGCCAGCTCGGCCCTGGCGTCGGGATCGAGGGTATCGGCCAGTCGCCCCTTGGCCAGCTCGAAGGCCTTGACCGGAACCACGACCGCCAGCGGGATGGCGGCTGGGTGGTCGTCGCCGGCCGGGCGGAGCTCATCGGTCATCGCTTGCAGCCTAGGCCGGACCTCGGCCCGACCTCGGCCGGCCCGGCCGCCCCCGCTCCCACCGGCCGGGACCACCAGGTAGGCTCGGGCCCCGTCGGGAAGGGTCGGTCCCGGCGGGACGAGAGGAGCGACGATGTCGGACCTGCGGGTGCTGGTCCTCGGCGGTGGGTCGTGGGGGACCACCGTCGCCCATCTGGCGGCCCACAACGCCGCCACCACGCTGTGGGCCCGCGACGGTGAGACCGTCGACGGCGTCAACACCCGCCGTCGCAACCTCCGCTACCTCCCCGACCACGATCTTCACCCGACGCTGGTGGCCACCACCGACCTGGAGGCCGCCGTCGCCGACACCGATCTCCTCGTGGTCGGTGTGCCCACGGGCGCCGTGCGGGCCACGTGTGAGCGGATCGCCCCGATGCTGCGGCCCTGGGTGCCCGTGGTGAGTCTGGCCAAGGGGTTCGAGCCCGATACCAGGCTGCGGATGACCCAGATCATCGAACAGGTGCTCCCCGGCCGGCCCGTCGGCGTCCTCACCGGCCCCAACCTGGCCAAGGAGATCCTGGCCGGGAGCCCGGCCGGTGCGGTGGTGGCCGTGGGGGAGGAGCACATCGCCCAACGTCTGCAGGCGGTGTTCAGCACCCCGACGTTCCGGGTCTTCATCCACCACGACGTCGTCGGGTGCGAGCTCGGCGGGGCGCTGAAGAACGTTTACGCCATCGCCGCCGGCGCCGTCGAGGGACGAGGGCTCGGTGACAACGCCCGGTCGGCGCTCATCACTCGGGGCCTGGCCGAGCTGATCGAGCTCGGTACCAAGCTCGGGGGGGAACCCCTGACCCTGGCCGGCCTGGCCGGCATGGGCGACCTGCTGGCCACGTGCATCAGCCCCCAGAGCCGCAACTCGAGCGTCGGACGGGCCCTCGGTGCCGGCCAGCGGATCGAGGACGTCCTGGCCGGCATGGACCAGGTGGCGGAGGGGGTCAAGGCGGCAAAGGTGGTGAAGGAGCTGGCGGCCGAACACGGGGTGTTCATGCCGATCGCCTCCCAGGTCTACGCCGTCTGCTGGGAGGGCAAGGACCCCGACTTCGCCCAGGAGTCCCTCCTCCGGGGCCGTCTCGGCCACGAGCTCGGCCGGTCGCGTCGCCGCTGACGGCGCGGGGTGCCGTCGCCCCGACCGAAACGTAGGGTGGGCTCGTGCCGACCGGTGAGCCGTCCCTCCGCCCCCGCGCCGTCGAGCGTCCCCGCGACGCCGGCATCACCCTCCTCGGGGTTCTCGGCAGCTCCCGCCCCAGCCGCCTCGACGGGGGCGGCCTGATCACGGTGGCCGGCGCCCGGTGGTCGCTCGACTGGTGGATCGGGGCCGACGACCGCTGGTACCTCCCGGGTCGGGAGCCGACGGTGCGCCAGATCCGGCGCGGACCGGGACCGGTGATCGAGACGACGGTCCGGATCCCGTCGGGCGACGCCCGACACCGGGCGGCCCAGGTCCTGGTGGGCGGGCGGGAGGCGACCGTCGTCGAGATCCACAACGACTCCCCCGTTCCGGTCGCCCTCGCCCTCGCCCTCCGTCCCTACGGCCACGAGGGCAGGGTGACCCGGGTGGGGCTGGCCCTCCACGACCGGGTCATCACCGTCGACGGTGAGCCGGCGGTGGCCCTGCCCCGGGCCCCCTCGGAGGCCGGAGCGTCGGCAACCGACGATCAGGTCGACGAGGTCACGAACGGTCGGTCCCTCACCTGGCCCGATCGGTGGCCCGCGGCTGCCACGTTCCCCAACGCCGTCGTCCTCTACCCCCTCCCTCATCGCACGTCGCTGCGGTTCGTGGTGGCCGCTCCCGGTCCCGGGCCCCTGCCATCGACCGCCGCCGTGCCCGAGGTCGACGCCGTCGTGCGGGGCTGGACCTCGATGGTCGACGCCGGGGCCCGCTTCGAGCTACCGGACCCCGGCCTGACCGCCCTGGTGGGCGCCGCCCGAGCCCGTGTCCTGCTCGCCGCCGACGACCTCGGGCCCCGGCTGCGCTCGCTCGACACCGGTGCGGGGACGACCCTTTGCGCCCTCGCCACCGCCGGGCACCGGGTCGAGGTGGCGGCGGCGGTGCGCGCCCTCGCCGATTGCTTCCCCCGCCGCCGGCGGGCCGCCGGGCCCGAGGCGGCGGCCGTCGTCGAGGCCCTGTTCCCGGCCGCCGCGCTCCTCGACCCGTCCGGTCCGCCCCCACCCGAACTGATGGCCACCGCCGTGCACCTCGCCGGCCTGGCCGAACGATCGGCCCCCGACGACGCGGTGGTCCGGGCCCGTCGGGCACTCGGTCGCCTGGCCCGCCTGGCCGGCGACGACGAGGCGGCCAACCACCTCCTCGGCCCGGGGGGTGCGCCGCGGCCCGCTTCCGGCTCGGGCCCCGCCGCCGGCGGGGAGCTCGAGCAACTGGTCGAGGCCGCCTCCGCCACCGCCACCTGGGGTGCCGACGATGGGGTCGCCCCCGCCGCCCGGTTCGTGGTGGCCGCCCGCCGGACCCTGGTCGACGACGACGTCGACGGCGAGCTCCTCCTCGCCCCCGGGCACCGGCCGGCCTGGCGGGGCGGCGGGATCGAGGTCCACCGGGCCCCGACGGCGTCGGGCGTGCTGTCCTACGGTGTCCGGTGGCACGGACCGCGGCCCGCCCTGCTGTGGGAGCTCGACGGCCCCGGGCCCGACCGGCCGGTGACGCTGCGGTGCCCGGCCCTCGACGGGGAGTGGTCGACCACCGAGCGGCGGGGCGAGGCGCTCCTGGCCGGATCGGCCGAGCCCCTGGCCGCCGCCCCCGGCCCGGGCGACAGCTTCTCCTGACCCTGCGCCGGAACGGGTCCCGCCCATGGACCGTCCCACGGCCTTGGGTCCGGAGGGAACCGGTGGGCCATGATGGTGCCTCGGCGGGTCGGATGTCCCGCTGAACGAAGGGGGACCACACCGTGCTCGACCATGTCCGTGTGCTCGACCTGAGCGACGACCGGGGCCAGTTGTGTGGCCACATCCTGGCCGGCCTCGGCGCCGACGTCATCGCCGTCGAACCCCCGGGCGGGTCGCCGTCCCGGGCCATCGGACCGTTCGCCGGCGGCATCGACGACGGCGAGCACTCGCTCTTCCACTGGTCGTACAACCAGGGCAAGCGCTCGGTCGTGCTCGACCTCGCCACCGATGACGGGCGTCGGGCCCTGCTCGATCTCGTGGCCGGGGCCGACGTGCTCGTCGAGTCGGCTGGCGCCGGTGCCATGGCCGCCATCGGGCTCGGCCCCGAGGTGCTGTGCGCCCACAACCCCGCCCTCGTCCATGCCTCGATATCGGCCTTCGGTCAGACCGGCCCCAAGGCCGCCTGGCCGGCCACCGACCTGACCGTGTCCGCCGCCTCGGGGGTGGCGGTCCTCACCGGCAACGAGGACCGCCCGCCACTGCGCAACTCGCTGCCGCAGGCCTTCCACCACGCCGCCGCCGACGCCGCCGGGGCGGTCCTGGCCGCCCTGTGGGAGCGTCACGGGTCGGGTCGGGGCCAGCACATCGACCTGTCGGCCCAGCAGTCGTTCAACGTGGCCTCCCAGTCGTTCATGCTCAACGAGGCGTGCGGGTCGGGCCCGGCCCAACGGGTCGCCGGCGGTGTCGCCCTCGCCGGCCTCGACACCAAGATCCAGTTGCTGTGGCCCTGCAAGGACGGGCAGGTGTCGGTGACGTTCCTGTTCGGCACGGCCCTCGGGCCGTTCACCCGCAACCTGATGGTGTGGGTGTGCGAGGAGGGCTTCTGCGACGAGGCAACGCGGGACAAGGACTGGATCCTCTACGCCAACAAGCTCTTCGACGGGACCGAACCCGTGGCGGAGTACGAGCGGGTCAAGCGCTGTGTCGGCGACTTCCTGGCCACGAGGACCAAGGACGAGCTGTTGGACGCCTCGTTCGAGCGGCGGGTGCTGATCGCCCCCGTCGCCACTGCGCAGGACGTGGTCAACAGTGCCCAGTGGGAGGCCCGGGACTTCTGGCACCACCTCGACACCGGTACCCCCGCCGGCCGGGTCAGGGTGCCGGGGGCCATCGCCCGCTTCTCGGCCCGCCCCCGACCCGACCTCGGTCCGGCCCCCGCCCTCGGGGCCCACACCGACGAGGTCCTGGCCGAGGCGCCGCGCCCGCCGTCGGTCACCGTGCGGGCCCGGTCGGCCGCCGATTTCACCCACGACCGCGCCGACGAGGCCTCCGCCGACCTGCCCCTGGCGGGACTGAAGGTGGCCGACTTCATGTGGGTGTTCGCCGGCCCGTTCGCCAGCCGGACGCTGGCCGATCTGGGGGCCGACGTGGTCAGGGTCGAGTCGACCACCGCCCTCGACGCCCTCCGCACGGCCGGCAACTTCCAGAATGACAACACCGACCCCGACTGGGCCCTGCAGTTCTCCAACATCAACGTCAACAAGCGGGGCATGACGCTCGACCTGGCCAATCCCGAGGCCCGCGATGTCGTCCACGACCTGGTCCGCTGGGCCGACGTGACGCTGGAGTCGTTCTCGCCGAAGGCCATGGCCACCTGGGGCTACGACTACGCCTCGTTGCGCCAGGTCCGCCCCGACCTGATCATGGCGTCGAGCTGCCTCATGGGTCAGACCGGCCCCCAGCGGCTCCTGGCCGGGTTCGGGACGATGGCGGCCGCCATCTCCGGCTTCTTCCACCTCACCGGGTGGCCCGACCTCGACCCGTGTGGGCCGTTCATGGCCTACACCGACTATGTCGCCCCCCGCTTCCTCTTCGTGTCGATCCTCGCCGCCATCGAGCATCGCCGGCGCACGGGGGAGGGCCAGTACTTCGACCTGTCGCAGGCCGAGGCGTCGATGCACCTCCAGGCGCCCGCCATCCTCGACTACACGGTGAACGGTCACGTCATGGGTCGGGCCGGCAACGACGACCCGGTGATGGCGCCCCACGGGATGTACCCGGTGGCCGGTGACGACCAGTGGTTGGCCGTCGCCGTCGAGGACGACCACCGGTGGCGGGCCCTGTGCGGCCTGCTCGAACGCCCCGACCTGTGCCACCTCGACGCCGCCGCCCGCCGGGATCGTCGCCGGCAGCTCGACGAGGTGGTCGGGGCCTGGACGTCCGAACGGGACGGGGAGTCGGCCATGACTGCCCTGATCGACGCCGGGGTGGCGGCCCACGTGGTCCAGAACTCGGCCCAGTGCCTGGCCGATCCCCAGCTGGCCCACCGGGGCCACTTCGTCACCGTCGACCACGACGCCATGGGTCCGACGACGGTCGAGGCTTGTCGGCTCCACCTGTCGCGGACCCCGCCCCGGATCGAGCGGGCCGCCCCCACCCTCGGTCAACACACCTGGGAAATCCTCACCGAGACCCTCGGCTACGACCCTGACAACGCCGCCGAGCTCATCGGCCTCGGCCTGTTCGAATGACCCGGCGACGGCGCCGCCGGGTCGTGGGTGTGGTTCGTCGACGGTCGGCGTGGCCTGTGCGACACTGACCGCCGTGAACACGGACGTAGATGACGACGAACTCCTCGACATCATGCGTCGCATGATCGAGGGTCGGGTCTATTCCACCCGCCTGTTCAACCTGCAGCGCCAGGGCCGGGTGGGGACGAACGCCCCGATCGACGGGTCGGAAGCGGTCGTGGCCGGCGCCGCCTCCGCCCTCGATCCCACCGTCGACTGGGTCTTCCCCCAGTACCGGGAGCAGGTGGCTCTCGGCCGATTCGGCGACGACCTGATCGACAAGGTCGTGCTCTACAACATGGGTCACCCCGCCGGTGGCCGCTACCCCGACGACATCCACGTGTTCCCCTTCGCCATCAGCCTCGCCACCCAGATACCCCACGCCGTCGGCATGGCCTGGGGTCTCGCCCTCCAGGGCATCGCCGGTTGCGCCCTGACCTTCTTCGGCGACGGGTCGAGCTCGGAAGGTGACTTCTACGAGGCCGCCAACCTGGCCGGGGTCCGCGATCTGCCGGTCATCTTCGTGCTCGTCAACAACGGGTGGGCCATCTCCACCCCCGTGACCAGCCAGACCCGGGCCGAATCGTTCGCCACGAAGGCCCACGCCTTCGGGTTCCCCGGGGTCCAGGTCGACGGCACCGATCCCCTGGCCGTGCGGGCGGCCGTGGCCGAGGCCCGGGCCCGGGCCGTCGGGGGCCGGGGCCCGATGCTGATCGAGGCCGTGACCTACCGGCTCGGTCATCACACGACGGCCGACGACCCCACGAAGTACCGGGACGCCGACGAGGTCGCCGCCAACCGGCAACGGGATCCGCTCGTCACCTTCGCCCGGCACCTTACCGAGCGGGGCCTGTGGAGCGGGGAGACCCAGGCCGAGGCCGAGCAGCGGGCCGAGGACCGTTTCGACCTGGCGTGGGAGCGGGCCACCGCCGAGCCCGTCGAGCCCGACGCCTTCTTCGACAACGTGTACGCCACCCCGACCCCCCGCATGGTGGCCCAGCGGGCGCGGTTGCGGGCCGAGCTGGCGGCCCCGCGGGAGCTGAGATGACCGAGACCGCAACGACCGGGGCCCCCGCCGCCGGCGGCGACACCCTCGACACCGTCGAGACCGTCGAGACCGTCGACGCCGTCGAGATGACGATGCTGGAGGCCATCAACCACACCCTCCACCAGGAGATGGCCCGCGACGAGCGAGTCCTCGTGTTCGGCCAGGACGTCGGGGTCAACGGGGGCGTGTTCCGGGCCACCGAGGGTCTCATCCACGCCTTCGGCCCCGATCGGGTGGTCGACATGCCGCTGGCCGAGGCGGTGATCGCCGGCACCACCGTCGGGTTGGCCGCCTCGGGCATGGTGCCGGTGGCCGAGATCCAGTTCCTCGGCTTCGCCTACCAGGCCATGCACCAGATCGTCGGCCAGGTAGCCCGCCTCCGCTACCGCAGCGGCGGCCGGTTCGATGCCCCGATCACGATCCGGGCCCCGTTCGGGGGCGGGGTGCGGACGCCCGAGCTGCACTCGGAGTCACTCGAGTCGCAGCTGGCCAACTGCCCCGGCCTCAAGATCGTCATGCCCGCCACCGCGGCCGATGCCAAGGGCCTGCTGGCGGCGTCGATCCGAACGCCCGACCCGGTCCTGTTCCTCGAACCGCTCCGCGGCTACCGGATGGTGCGGGGCCCGGTCCCCACGGGCGAGCACCTGGTCGAGCTGGGCACCGCACGCCCCTCCCGCCAGGGTGACGACCTCGTCATCATCGCCTGGAGCTACATGGTGCAGCTGGCCGACCGGGCCGCCGACCAGCTCCGCGCCGAGGGCCTGTCGGTCGGCGTCCTCGACCTCCGCACGATCGTCCCCCTCGATGTCGAGGGCATCGCCGAGGCCGTGTCGGCGGCGGGCCGGGCCGTCGTCGTGCAGGAGGCTCCGGAGACCGCCGGCTTCGCCTCCGAGGTCATCACCACCGCCCAGGAGCACTGCTTCTACGACCTCGAGGCCCCCATCGCCCGGGTCTCGGCTTTCGACGTGCCCTACCCGGTCGGCCTCATCGAGGACTACTACGTCCCCGACACCGACCGGATCCTGGCCGCCGTGCGCCGCACCCTCGAGGTGGCGCCGTGACCGTCGAGTTCCTGCTACCCGACATCGGCGAAGGCCTCCACGAGGCCGAGGTGGTCGAGTGGTACGTGGCCGAGGGTGACATCGTGGCCCGGAATCAGCCCTTCGTGGAGATCATGACCGACAAGTCGTCGGTGGAAATGCCGGCCCCGGCCGCCGGCACCGTCGTCCGCCTCGGTGCCGCCCCGGGCGACATCGTGCGGGTCGGCGAGCTGCTGATCGTCATCGACGACGGCGTCGCCACCCCGGCCCCGGCCCCGGCGAGCGTGCCGGAAAGCCCGCTCGGCCGGCCGAAGGCGTCGCCGGCCACCCGCAAGCTTGCCGCCACCCTCGGGGTCGACCTGGCGTCGGTGACCGGCACCGGGCCCGGTGGCCGGATCCTCGCCGTCGACGTCGAGGGGGCGGCGGCCGCTCCCGAGCCCACCCCGGTCGGCGCCCGCATC
>JBHJNQ010000016.1:0-89326 GCA_050330635.1 Acidimicrobiales bacterium
GGAGGAGGAGGTGCCGCCGATGTCGGCGGCTCGGTCCGAGGGGTCTCCGTCGTGGTCGGTGCGGTGGTCGACGTCGCGGTGCCCGCCGGCTCCTCGATCGTGGTCGTCGGGTCGTCCGTCGTCGGCGGGGTCCCGTCGTCGGGGGCGAAGTCGTCGTCGGTGGCGCCGGCGGGCACGGCCGCGATCGACAACCACACGGCGGCGGCGAAGGCGACCACGAACCGGCCTCGGAGGCACCACCGCCACCGGGCACGGGTCGACCCTTGGACTTCCTCCATGCACACGTCTCCTTGGAAGTCGCCATTAGGCGCTCTACTCTCTCTGACCAGAGCGCACAATAGGGGCAGAATCATGATCGTAAAACGACCAAAGAACACCCTGAACAGGAGAGTTTCTTGGGGATTGATGTTGTTCATTGTCGGCACTGTTTCGCTGGCATCGTGCGCCACCGGCAACGACGGTGCGGTGGTGGATCTCGAAGCGACGCTGGCCGGGAGAGACGTCGGGTCATCGAGCGCCACCGATCCGATCGCCCTCCATCACGAGGAGGTGACCGAGCTGGCGGTCGTCGTCACCAACATCTCCGACGGGCCGGTGACGGTGGCGCACGTCCGTCTCGAGGGGGAACTGCTCGACATGATCTTCCTCACCTACGACACGGGCGTCGGCGAGACGATCCAGCCAGGTGAACAGCGGGGTCTCGCCTTTCCCATCGACTTCTTCGACCTGGAGGGACAGGCCCACGGTCTGCTCCGCGGCCACGTCCAGCTCTTCGACGAGCAGCGGCGGCCGCTCGGTGGTGTCCCCGTCGTGATCGACGGCAGGGGCAGCCCGTTCGCCACCACCGCCGTCTTCAATCTCGTCCTCTTCGGGGCGGCGGCGCTGGGATTCGCCTGGAACCTCAAGGCCCTCGCCCTTCGCCGACTCCCCGATGATGCCACGATGCGAGGCCTCCGGTTCATGCCTGGTGCAGCGGCGGCCGGACTGGCCGTGAGTGTTGCATGTTCGACGTTCAGGGTATGGCCATTGCCAACAATGGTGTGGCTTCCCTTAACGCTCGTGGCAGTAGCCGGAGGATTCGTGCTGGGCTATGTGAGCCCGGGTAGCGATCCGCCGGTGACCATCCCTCCGCCCCAGCCCGTCATCCATCTGGAGTCGGCGCCCGACGGTGGGTTCCGGGCCGTCCGCCTCGTTCCGGCAACGGTGGTGGCCGAGAGCGGTGCGCCGGCCCCGGTCGACTAGCCCCGGGCGATCTGGGCCCGGAGGTCGGTCATCCACCGCTCGGCCTCGGCCACGGCGGCTGAGGCCTCGGCCCTCGCCTCGGTGGCGCCGGTCCCGGCCGTCGGGTAGCTGCCCAGGAACTTCACGTCGGCGTGCCGGGCCCGGATGCTGCGCAGGGCGTTGGCGGTGACATCGTCGGCGATGTGGCCGTCGAGGTCGACGATGAAGCAGTAGTGACCGAGGGTGTTCTTGACCGGTCGGGAGGTGAGGCGGGACAGGTTGATCGTCCGGGCCGAGAACTCCTCGAGGATGGCGACGAGCGAGCCGGGACGGTCCTCGCGCTGGGTCAGCACGACCGTCGTCTTGTCGTGGCCGGTGGGCGCAGGCACGCCCGAGGGGCCCACCAGCACGAAGCGGGTCTGGTTGCCGGCGTGGTCGGCGATGTCGGTGGCCAGGAGGTCGAGCCCGTACTGCTCGGCCGCCAGGGCGGGGCCGATGGCGGCCAGCCCGGCCTGGTCGGCCGCCGCCCGGGCCGCCTCCGCCGTCGAGTTGGCGGGCTCGACCTCCGCCTCCGGAAGCTCCTTGTGGATGAAGCGTCGGCACTGGGCGTTGGCCACGGGATGGGAGGCGATGGCGGTGATGTCGGCCAACCCGGTCCCCGGGCGGGCCATGAGGTTCATGGTGATGTCGAGGACGACCTCGCGTTGGATGAGGAGCTCGTGGTCGAAGGCGAGGGCGTCGAGGGTGACGTTCACCGTGCCCTCGATGGCGTTCTCGATGGCCACGAAGCCCAGGTCGGACGCCCCCTCGGCGGTCGACGCCAGAACGTCGAAGAACCGGGGCAGGGGGACGAGCTCGCTCGAGGCCAGGTCGGGCTGGCTCAGGAGCGCCTGCTCGGTGAACGTCCCCGTCGGGCCGAGGTAGGCGATGCGCCGGGACGGAGAGGGCCGAGTCGTGGTGCTCATCGCATCGAGCCTAGAGTCGACGCCATGGATGACCGCCTCTATTTCAGGCAGCTGCTCAGCGGACGCGACTACGCCACCGACAACATGATCGCCCGCCAGATGGTCAACTTCACCTACCTGATCGGGGATCGGACGACCGGCGAGGCGGTGGTGGTCGACCCTGCCTACGACATCGACTCCCTGCTCGAGGTGGTGGCGACCGACGAGATGCGCCTCGTCGGCGTCCTCGGCACCCATTATCACGCCGACCACATCGGCGGGAACATGATGGGCTACCAGGTCGACGGGGTGGCCGAGCTGGTGGGACGGGTCGACGTGCCGATCCACCTGCAGCGTCCCGAGGTCGAGTTCGTGACCAAGACCACCGGCCTCGGCCCCGACGTCCTGGTGGGCCACGACTCGGGCGACGTGGTCACCGTCGGCGACGTGGAGATCGAGCTGATCCACACCCCCGGCCACACCCCGGGCAGCCAGTGCTTCCTGGTGCGCCAGAACCTCGTCGCCGGCGACACCCTCTTCCTCGACGGCTGCGGCAGGACCGACCTGCCGGGCGGCGATCCGGTCGAGCTCTACCACTCCCTCCACGATCGTCTGGGCAAGGTCCCGGACGAGGCGATGCTGTTCCCCGGTCACCTCTACTCGCCGGAGGCCTCCCGCTCCATGGGTGAGACCCGCCAGCTCAACGTCGTGTACAAGCCGCGCTCGGTCGAGCAGTGGCTGATGATGTTCGGTCACTGAGCGCCGCCCGCTGAGAACAGGGGCTCAAGGAGGGGGCAGACCGTCCGATGGGGCGGGGATGAGCATCAGACACAAGCCCTCGACCCTGGCCCTGGAGGCCGAGATCGCTCTCCTGCGTCAGGAGGTCGACCGGCTCTCCACCGACGCCGACGACACGCCCGGCCATGGTGCCGTCGTCACGATCGACACCGACGACGCCCTCGATGACGGGGACCGCGCCAACATCTACGTGTTCGACGACGACGACGAGGAGGCTCGAGCGTTCGACGAGTTCTACCGGGCCTACGATGAGGTCCATGCCAAGACGAGGGAGTTCCTGCTCGACTGAGCATCCGGGGGCCCGACGCCGCAGGCCCGTGCCGTGGAGCCCGTCGCCGCTCCGGACCCTCGTCGCCACCGTCGTCACCGCCGCCGTGCTGGTCCTGACGGTCGGCGCCGCCTCGCCATCGGCGGCCGAGTCGCCCAGCGAGGTGACCCTGGAGCTCGACATCGACGGTGTCTACGTGGCCCCCGAGCGTACCGACATCGACGAGGCGTCCCTGGTCGAGCCGATCAAGCAGGCCCGGGCCCGCGGCCTCCGACTGGTCGTCACCGCACCGGCCGACCCCCAGCCCGATGCCGAGGCGTTCGCCCGCCGGATCCTGGAGGCCAGCGACGCCGACGCCTCGATCGTGTTCCCCGCCGACGGTGCGGTCGAGATCAACGTCATCAGTGACTTCGAGGCCGCCAGCTTCCGGGCCCTGGCCGCCGCTCGCTCGAAGTCCGAGCCGGCGGCCGCCGTCGAGGCCTTCACCGAGGAGCTGCTCGTCGAGCCCACCCGGTCGTTCCCCCCGATCATCCGTAGGCTGACCCTCGGGGTGATCCTCCTGGCCGTCGTGTTGGCCGTCGCCGTCGCCGTCGAGCAGGCGCTGCGGCGCACGATCCGACCCGTCCGGGTCGTGCCTCCTCCGGAGATCGACCACTACGAGCGGGTGGAAGCCGGGCGGTCGTCCTCGCCGGGATCGGCCGGCGCCTGAGCCCGCCTCGGCGAGGGTGTCAACCCAGGGTGCCGCCTGGCAAACTGAGCGCCCGAGAGGCGACAAGGGGCGCTCTACATGGCTGATCAGGACGAAGCAAGGATCGATCGGGGTGCCACCGGCGACGATCCCGAGCGCCGCCGCCCGGGCCGGGGGCCGACGCTCGGCGAGGAGGGGTCCGACGACCTGCCGGCCCTCCTCGCCTTCGCCGTCGGCATCGCGGTGATCGTCGTCATCGTGTGGCAGTCCGGCGCCTTCGGGCCGTCGACCCCGATGGACGCCGGGGCGGTTGCCCTCGCCGAAGCCGCCGACGACGTCGAGGTCGACGCCCCGACCGACACCCCGACCGACACCACCGTTGCCGACGATGTCGAGAGCGACGGCGAGGCCGCCGCCGACCTGACCGACGCCGAGCTCGCCGGTCTCGTCGCCGAGCTCGAGGCCGCGGGATTCACCGGCTTGATCCTCTCGGCCGACGGCCGGGTCGTCACGGCCCGAGGCGAGGTGGCCGACGAGGGCGAGCGGGCCGGGGCCATCGCCGCCCTGGCCGGGCTGTCGGGCGTCGAGTCGGTCATCGACGAGCTGATGATCGCCGCCGCGGCCGACGATCCGGCCGGCACCGCCGCCGAGGCGACGGTCACCGCCTCCCAGGCCTTGATCGTGCTGGCCGGTGCCGTCCCGAGCCAGGCGCTGATCGACGAACTCGTGGCCCGGGTCGCCGCCATCTACGCCGGCGACCAGATCGACAATCAGCTGACGGTCGACGAGGCGATGGGTGTGCCCGTCCGGGTCACGGTCACCGGCTCGATGACCGACCCCGTGCTCCACCAGGCGGTGACGACGGCGTTCGACGGCGTCGTCGGTGTCGAGGTCGACGCCACAGGGGTCACGTTGAAGGAGTCGTCGGATGTCGAGACGGCGCTCAACGAGCTGCAAGGCGTCCAGTTCAACTCGGGTTCCGCCCTGATCCGGCCCGAGTCGGCACCGATCCTCGACCAGGCGGCCGAGCTGCTCGTCGCCAACCCCGCTCTCGTGGTCGAGGTCGGGGGTCACACCGACTCGACCGGTACCGACGAGTCGAACCAGCGCCTCAGCCAGGCCAGGGCCGAGTCGGTGGTGGCCGAGCTGACCGCCCGCGGCGTGACGAACCAGCTCGTGCCCCGGGGCTTCGGCGAGAGTCGCCTCAGGGTCGACCCGGAGGACACCGTCGAGGCCCAGCAGGCCAACCGGCGGATCGAGTTCCGGGTGATGGAGGGCTGATCCCACCGACCGGTCCGTGTATGGTCGGGGCCCGTCAGGATCGGACGTGCTGACGGACCCAGCTGTACATGGCGATGCCCGCCGCCACCCCGGCATTGATCGATCGGGTCGAGCCGAACTGGGGAATCGATCGGCACTCCACCACCAGGTCGCGCATGGCGTCGGAGAGGCCGGGCCCCTCCTGGCCGAAGACGAGGGCGCAGTCCCGGGGCAGGGGAGCGGCGTCGAGCGGGATCGAACCGGGGAGGTTGTCGACACCGACGAGTGCGACGCCGGCATCGTCGGCCCACCGGGCCAGGGCGCCGGCGTCCGGGTGGTGGCGCACGTGCTGGTAACGGTCGGTCACCATCGCCCCCCGCCGGTTCCACCGCCGCCGCCCCACGATGTGGACCTCGGCGGCGAGGAAGGCGTTGGCGGTGCGGACCACGGTGCCGATGTTGAGGTCGTGCCGCCAGTTCTCGATGACCACGTGGAACGGGTGGCGGCGGGTGTCGAGCTCGGCCCTGATGGCGTCGACCGTCCAGTACCGGTAGGCGTCGATGACGTTGCGTCGGTCGCCGCCGGCCAGCAGCTCCGGGTCGTAGCGGGGGTCGTCGGGCCACGGCCCCGGGTGTGGTCCGACGCCCACCTCGTCGAGGTGGAGGCCGGGTCGGGGCCCGTCGGTTTCGTCCGGCCGTCGCGGGGCGTCGGGATCGGTCATCGGTTCCGACGGTAGCGGGGCCGCCGCCGCCGCCCAGATGGGCCGGAATCCTCAGTTCTCGTCGGCTGGCACCGATGGCGCTACATGGCGCGCTTGGTCGCAATCGGGGTGGTGCTGTGGGGCGTCTACGCTTCGATCAGCTGGTCGTTGGCCAACGCCCCCGGGACTCCCGGCGCCCCCACCTCCGGTTCCACCACCAGCGACGTCGACGAGCCGCCCCCGTTGTTCCAGGCGTTCGACGATCCGGCCCGCGATCAGTGGTTCGTTCCCGAACCGGCGCCGCCGAAGGGACCGGGTCTGGCGGCCGGTGCCTACGAGGTGGGCGACTCGCCCGATCCCCGGGAGGCGGTCCGCGATCGTGACCACCGGCCGACGACGCCCTTGATCGAGATCGACGAGGAACTCGTGACCGAGCTGTCGCCGAGCGAGGAGATGGTCAAGGGCGAGATCGTGCCGGGGCTCTACGCCACCGACTTCGACATCGTCGGCTGCGACTACGAGCTGTGGCGGGTCATGCGGACCCGTCGGTGGTCGGTCATCGGCGAGGATCAGCTCAGCTCCGGTCGGGCGTTGGTCACGATCAACGGGATCGAACCCGACTGGTTCCTGTCCAGCGCCGGGTGCGGCAGCTGGCATCCGTGGGCGCCGCAACCCGAGCCGTTGCGCCGGGTCGGTAACGGTGACTACTGGGTCGGCGATCTCGCTCCGGGGCTGTGGACCGTGCCCGACGGCTGCCAGTGGGAGCACGTCGTCGGCTTCCGGGGAGCCGTGCTCTCCGACGTGATCGCCCGCGGTGCGGACGGGGCGCCGCTCCTGGTCGACGACGAGACGCTCGGGGTCCGCATCCGCAACTGCACGCACCCGATCGAGCTGACCAGGCCCGAGGTCGCCGCCGAGGGCGTGGTCCCCTGACGGAGCGAACCTGATGCCGGGGTCAGATGACCAGGCCGGGGCGGTCGGGGTCCTGGCCGGCGTCGACCATGCCCTGTCGGACCTTGACCGGTGCCAGGAGCGCCAGGCCGAGGGCGAAGAAGGCGATCAGCGACAGGATGGCGAGACGCTGGGAGCCGGTCACCTGGTTGACCACGCCGAACGCCAGTGGTCCGAGCCACGAGGTGCCCCTGGCGGCGATCTCGAAGAACCCGAAGTACTCGGCCCCCCGGTTGGCGGGGATCATCTGGGCGAACAACGAGCGGCTCAGGGACTGGGCTCCGCCCAGTACCAGGGCCAGCAGCACCCCCAGGACCCACAGCTCGACGATCGTGTCGAGGGCGACGAAGGCGTAGACCACGAGCGCCATCCAGCAGGCCAGGTTGACCATCAGGGCCCGCTTGGCCCCCGTCCGCTCCGCCCACCGGCCGAAGGCCAGGGCCCCGGGTACGGCCACCACCTGGATGACGAGGACGAGGGCCAGGAGCGTCTCCGGTTCGGCGTCGAGCTCGTCGGCGGCGAACAGCGTGGCCACGTGGATGACGGTGGCGATCCCGTCGGCGAACAGGAGATAGGCGATCAGGTAGCGGAACGCCACCGGGTACCGCCGGTACATCTCGACGAGTGTGGCCCCGACCGAGCGGAGGCTGAACCCGAACCAGCCCACCGCCGGCGGCTTGGTCCGCATGGCGGGCCGGGAGCGCAGCAGCCGCCCGGGGTAGAGGACGAAGAACACGGCGCACCACAGCCCCGTCCCGCCGAGGCTGAGCCGCACGGCGAGGCCGGTGTCGTCCATCAACGCGATCATGGCGAAGTTGATGGCCAGCCACAGGCCACCACCGACGTAGCCGTAGGCGTAGCCGGTGGCGCTGACCCGGTCGCGTCGCTCCGGGGCGGCGATCTCGGGCAGGTAGGAGTTGTAGATGACCGAGGCGGCGGCGAAGGCCACCCCGGCCAGGACGAACAGGGCGCCGCCCAGCAGGACGGTGTCGACGGTGACGACGAACAGGCCGGCCACGAGGGCGCTGCCGGCGTAGGCCAGCGACATCATCAGCCGCTTCTTGTGCGGAGTGTGGTCGGCCACCGCTCCCACCAGGGGAAGGACCAGCACCTGGAGGAGGGCCGACAGGCTGACGGCGAACGGGAAGAACGAGCCCTCGTCGATTCGCCACCCGGCCACCGTGACCCCGCCGGTGTCCTCGGCCAGCTCGAACAGGTAGGGGCCGAGCAGGGCGGTCGTGACCGTGGTGGAGAACGCCGACCACGCCCAGTCGTACATCTGCCAGCCGAAGATCTCGGATCGGTTCTCGTCGATCGTCGGCGTGGTCACCGCCAAAAGGGTAGGCGGCCGATTCCACTGTCGGTCCTTGCCGCCATACTGCGGCCATGACCGACGACGGAGAGCGCAACCGCTGTGGCTGGCCGGGCGAGCTCGACGACTACGTGGCCTATCACGACGAGGAATGGGGGCGCCCCACCTCCGACCCCCACCGGCTGTTCGAGAAGATCTGCCTCGAGGGGTTCCAGTCGGGCCTGAGCTGGCTCACGATCCTCCGCAAACGGCAGCGGTTCCGGGAGGTGTTCGCCGACTTCGACTTCGAGGTGGTGGCCGCCTTCGGCGACACCGACGTCGAGCGCCTCCTGGGCGACGCCGGCATCATCCGCCACCGGGGCAAGATCCAGGCCACGATCAACAACGCCCGACGGGCGTGCGAGCTGGAGGAGGCCGAGGGGTCGCTGGTCGACTGGATCTGGTCGTGGGCGGTGGCCGAGCCGGAGCGGACCGACGGCGACACCATCCCGGCCACCACCCTTCGGTCGGCCGCCCTCGCCGCCGAGCTGAAGCGGCGGGGCTGGCGGTTCTTCGGGCCGACCACCGCCTATGCCTTCATGCAGTCGGAGGGCCTGACCAACGATCACCTCGCCACGTGTTTCGCCCATCCCGAGTGCGAGGCCGAGCGTCGGGTGCTCCTCGAGGGTCGGGAGCTGCGGCCCTGAGGCGGGCGGGTAGAGTCATCGCTCCTATGGGTTACGGCGGCACGCTCTACAACATCTTCCTCATTGCCCACCTGATCACGGCGATCACCGCGTTCGGTCCACTGTTTGTCTATCCCGCTCTCCGGCGAGCGGGTGAGAGCCAGGCCGTGGCCCAGCTCCACATGCGGATCGTCTTCCCGTCGCTGACCTTGCTCTGGGTGCTCGGGATGGGTCTCGCCGGCCTGTCGGACGACGTGATCAAGGTGTCTCACCTCTGGGTGACGCTGTCGGTCGTCCTGTGGGTGGGCCTGATGGCCGTCAGCTGGTTCCTGATCCGTCCATCGCTCGTCGGCGGCGGTGAGCGCCAGACGTCGATGCTCGGTGCGGGCGTGGGGATCACCCATCTCGGGCTCGTGATCGGGTTGTACCTCATGGTGTTCCAGCCCGACTTCGGTGGCTGACGCTCTGCTCGACCTCGGACCCGCGATGTGGCTAGATCTGGGTCGGGAAGGGGCCATACTGGTCGACATGGAAGTCGGTGTGCGAGAACTACGCGACCACCTCAGCCGCTACCTCGACGCCGTTCGTGACGGCCAGGAGGTGACGGTGACCGACCATGGCAAAGCGGTGGCGCGCCTCGTTCCACTCGGTCGGCCGCGCCCGTTGGACCGGCTCATCGCCGAGGGCCTCGCTACTCCTGGTCGGGCCCCCAGGCGGCCGCGCACCGGCCAGGGAATCGAAGGACAAGGAACGGTGAGCGACCTCGTCGCCGAACCGCGTCAGTGATCGCCGGTCGGTCTCACGGTCGCCGGCACCAACCGCTCAGCACCACGTCCCGCGTTCCCGAAGAGCGAGCGCAGCCGTCCAGATTCCGGCTGCTGTACACAGCACCTCGAGGTGGAGCCGTGCCACCTCGACCGCCGAGGTCGACCCGTTCGCCACTGCGGCCGCCGTCTCGGCCGTAGACGCCTCGGGGACCATCGTGGCATAGTAGGCGTCGTGGTCGACGCAGATGCGAACCGCCTCCTCACCGAGTCGGGAGCGGCAACACCCGGTGGCTGGGTGCTGCGCCAGTACTGGCAGCCGGCGGCGCTGAGCGAGGAACTGCACGGCGATCGGCCGGTGGTTCCCGTGACGATGTTGAACGAAGCCCTCGTCCTGTTCCGCGACGACGACGGGCGGCTCGGCCTCGTCGGCCGACGGTGCCCTCACCGCGGCGTCGATCTCGCCTTCGGCCGGCCGGAGGACGGGGGACTCCGCTGCCCCTTCCACGGCTGGCTGTTCGGGGTCGACGGCACGTGCCTGGAGACGCCGGCCGAGCCGGTGTCGAGCACGTTCCGGACCAGGATCCGTCACACCAGCTATCCGGTGCGGGAGGTCAACGGCATCGTGTGGGCCTACCTGGGCGACGGCGACCCGCCGCCGCTTCCCGCCCTCGACTGCTTCGTCGCCCCCGAGTCGCACGTCTTCGCCTTCAAGGGCCGGTGGGACGCCAACTGGCTCCAGGCCCACGAGGTCGGGATCGATCCCGCCCACGCCGCCTTCCTCCACCGTTTCCTCGACGACGACACCGAGGAGTACGGCCTCCAGTTCCGCGACCGGGTGGCCGACACCGGTATGACGATGACGCGGTTGATGCGCGAGGCGTCGGCCCCGTCGATCGTGACCGAGTCCACGTCGTTCGGGTTCCGGATGCGGACCGCCCGCCACCTCCCGGGCGAGCTGACCCACGTCCGCACCTCGAACTGCATCTTCCCCAACGCCATCGCCGTGTCGATGAGCCGGGAGATGGCCATCACCCAATGGCATGTCCCCATCGACGACACGAGCTGCTACTGGTACTCGATGTTCGTCAGCTTCGGCCGCCCGGTCGAGCGGGAGACCATGCGGTCGCAGCGGCTGGCCCAGGTGGTGCTGCCCGACTACCGCCCCGTGACCAACCGGGCCAACAACTGGGGCTTCGATCCCGACGAGCAGCGGCGCTCGACGTACACGGGCATGGGCCGAGACATCAACGTGCACGACCAGTGGGCGGTCGAGTCGCAGGGCACCGTCTACGACCGCACGACCGAGCACCTGGCCCCCACCGACGTCGGGATCCGCACCCACCGGCGCATGTTCCTGGCCGCCGCCACCGAGCCCCCGCCCCACCACCTCGTCGGCCGCCCCGCCCCCGGTGGGACGCCGGTCCGGGCCGGCCCGGTCGCCGTCGACGCCGTCACCGCGGTCGACGCCGTTGCGGTCGACGCCGACGGCGGAATCGACGGGAACAACGGCGGTGTCGGCGGCGGTGTCGCGGCCGACGCGGCCCTCGACGCTGCGTGGCGGCGGCAGGACGCAGCCCGTCGGGCGGCGTGCCCGTGGCCGGCGGGCGGGGTCGGGGAGTGACGGTCGGCGAGGCCCTGGACCGCGTCGCCGACCAGGAGCTCCACAGCGTGCGGGTCGTGTTCACCGACCAGCACGGCCACCTCCGGGGCAAGACGATGGCGGCGTCGGTCATGGCCTCGGCCTTCGAACGGGGGATCGGGGTGCCGGCCTCGCTCCTCCACAAGGACACCGGCAACACCTACGCGGTGCGGGTGTGGGAGCCGACGGGCGACGCCACCCTCGACGGCCTGGTCGGGGCGCCCAACATCGTGATGCGGCCCGACCCGGCCACCCTCCGGGTGCTCCCGTGGGTCGACGGCACCGGCATCGTCCTGGCCGACCTGACGACCACCGACGGCCGGCCCATACCGCATTCCACCCGCGGTCTCTGCCGCCGCGCCGTCGACGAACTGGGGGCCCGTGGTCTGGGCTACATGGCCGGACTGGAGCTCGAGCTCCACCTGTTCCGGGTGGCCGGCGACGGTGCCCTGGAGCACACCCACCCGGGCTGGGATCTGCTGGGGGAGGACGCGCTCGATCGGATCGAGCCGGCGGTCGAGCCGATCCGGCGGGGCCTGACCGCCCTCGGCTTCACGCCGATGACGATCGAGGCCGAGCTGGGGCCGAGCCAGATCGAGTTGACCTTCGCCCCCACCACCGGTCTGGCCGTCGCCGACCAGGCCGTGCTGGTCCGGAGCGCCATCCGCCACCTGGCCCGCCGCAACGGCCACCGGGCCACGTTCATGAGCCGGCCCCGCCTCGACGACGACGCCTTCCCCAGCGGCTGGCACCTCCACCAGTCGCTCGTCGACGCCGCCGACGGCGGGAACCTGTTCCGCCCCGGGCCGGGCGACGAGCTGCTGTCACCGCTGGGCCGGAACTTCGTGGCCGGACTCCTGGCCAACGCCCCGGCCTCGTGCCTGCTGACGACGCCGACGGTCACCGGCTACAAGCGCTACCGGCCCCACGCCGTCACCCCCGACCGCATCACGTGGAGCCGGGAGCACCGGGGCGCCATGCTGCGGGTGATCGGGGGCCCGGACGACCCCGCCACCCGGGTCGAGAACCGGGCCGGCGATCCGGCCGCCAACCCGTACCTCTACGTGGCGTCGCAGATCTGGAGCGGGCTCGACGGCATCGAGTGCGGCCGCCAGCCCCCGCCTCCGGCCCTCGATCCCTACGACGTGGGTAGCGGCGATCGCCTGCCCCGCTCCCTCGGTGAGGCCCTGATGGCGTTCGAGACCAGCGATCTCTACCGGCGGGTACTGGGTGCCGACGTCGCCGCCTACCTGGCCACCCTGAAGCGGAGCGAGTGGCGGCGGTTCTGTTCCGCCGTCACCGACTGGGAGCAACGGGAGTACTTCCCCCAGTTCTGAGTCCCGTCGTGCGACCGGTCAGCGTGACAGGAGCGGTGCCGCCCTGAGGGTTTCGGCCGACGGCAGCCGCAGCGCCAGCAGCCAGGCGATGGCCACGAAGGCGGTCGAGCCCCAGAGTGCGGCGTCGAGACCGCCCCAGAGGTAGAGCACCCCGGACAGGAGGGTGCCGACGAGGCGGCCGGCGGCGTTGGCCGAGTAGTAGAAGCCGACGTCGAGGCTGACGTCGTCGCCGACGCTGTAGGCCAGGATGAGGTAGGAGTGGAGCGACGAGTTCAGGGCGAACACGACGCCGAACACGATGAGCCCACCGACGACGGCGATCGTGGTGGCGACGTCGAGGGCCACGAGCACGGCGATGGTGGCCGAGACGGCGGCGAGGACGAGGGCCCACGTCCGGGTGGCGGTGATCTCGGCGTCGAGGTCGCCCCGGGTCGACCACAGCAGCCGGGGAGCGGCCGCCTGGATGCCGCCGTAGCCGATGACCCAGGCGGCGAGGAAGGCGCCGATGCCCTCGAACGACCAGCCCAGCGTCTCGTCGAGGAAGATGGGCAGGGCGACCACGAACCAGATGTCGCGCGAACCGAACAGGAACAGCCGGGCGGCCGACAGGCGGTTCACGGCCGACGACGTGGACAGGATCGACCGCAGCGGCGGCTTGCGGGTGGCCCGCCCGATGTCCTCGTTCAACAGCAGGATCACCGCCGCCAGGGCGCACACGATGAGGCCCACCATGGTCCACAGCGCCGCGTCGTAGCCGAGCCACGCCAGGAGGGCGGCCCCGACGAAGAAGCCGACGCCCTTGAGGGCGTTCTTGGATCCGGTCAACACGGCGACGAGTCGGAAGAGGGCACCCTCGCCGGCGATGAACTTGACCGCGCTCTTCGAGCTCATCTTGGTGAGGTCCTTGGCCACCCCCGACAGGGCCTGGAAGCCCATGACGTAGGCCACGGCGGCGACGGTGGGCCAGCTCGCCTCGTGGAACGTGAGGGCGGCGAGGGCGACGACCTGGAGTCCGAGGCCGGCCACCAGGGTGCGATTGAGCCCGGACCGGGCGCCCACCCACCCGCCGACGAGGTTGGTGACGATCCCCATGAACTCGTAGAGGAGGAACAGGAAGGCGATCGACACCGGCGAGTAGCCGAGGTCGTGGAAGTGCAGCAACACCAGCATGCGCAGCGCGCCGTCGGTCAGGGTGAAGGCCCAGTAGCCGGCGGTCACCACGGCATAGTTGCGGCGTTGCACGTCAGCTCCTGGGGAGGGCGGCGGCCACCATGGCCGCCAGCTCGGCCATGCGGAAGGCGTAGCCGTACTCGTTGTCGTACCAGGCCAGGATCTTCACCATCCGGTGATCGGTGACCATGGTGGAGGGCCCGTCGACGATGGCCGAGCGGGTGTCGTTGACGTAGTCGACCGATACCAGAGGCCGGTCCTCGTAGCCGAGGATGCCCTTCAGCTCACCGTCGGCGGCGGCTCGGAACAGATCGTTGATCTCCTCGACGGTCACGTCGCGGGCAACGGTGAAGACGGCGTCGGTCAGTGAGGCGTTGAGGAGCGGGACCCTGACGGCGATGCCGTCGAGCCGGCCCACCAGGTCGGGGTAGATGAGGGTGATGGCGGTGGCCGAACCGGTCGAGGTGGGAATCAGCGAGGTCAACGCCGACCGGGCCCGGCGGAGGTCGCGGTGGGGTGCGTCGACGACGACCTGGGTGTTGGTGACGTCGTGGATGGTGGTGATCACGCCCCGTTCGATCCCGACGCTCTCGTGGATGACCTTGACCACCGGAGCCAGGCAGTTGGTGGTGCACGATGCCGCCGTCACGATGTGGTGGACCGCCGGGTCGTAGCGATCGTCGTTGCAGCCCATCACGATGTTGAGCACCGTCGGGTCCTTGACCGGGGCGGCCACGATGACCTTGCGCACCCCCTGCTCCAGGTAGGGGGCGAGCAGGTCCGGGGTGCGGAACCGGCCGGAGCACTCGAGCACGATGTCGACGCCCCGCCCGACCCAGGGCACGGCGCCTGGGGTGTCGTGGGCGGTGTGGCCGACGATGGCGCCGTCGATGACGACGGTGTTTCCGTCGTCGCCCACGCCGATGTGGCCGTCGTAGCGTCCGTGCACCGAGTCGAACTCGAGGAGGTGGGCCGAGGTGGCGGCATCGGCGTGGGCGTCGTTCACGTGGACCAGCTCGAGGTCGGGGTGATGGCGCAGGGCCCGCACGACCAGCCGGCCGATGCGACCGAAGCCGTTGATCCCGAGGCGTGTCGTCATGTGTTTCCTCTCGTCGGTGCTGTGCTGCGGGCGCCGTGCCCGACGTCGGTGCCCGACGCCGACGGCCATGCGGCCGGCGTCGTTCGTGGGGCGGTGGGTTGGGCGGTGGGTTGGGCGGCCGTCATCCGACACCCGCCGTGGGCAGGGTGACGGCCCGGATGCGGGCGTCGAGCAGGGTGACGGTCTGGTCGAACGCCCGGTCGGTGCCGATGGCGGTGGGAGCCGGCGTCGACCAGTGCCACCACGAGGCATCGGGGCGGAGCGCCTCGTGGGCCTGGTCGCACACGGTGACGACCAGCGCGGCGTCGGGTGCGTCGTCCACGTGCTGGGCGGTGGCCCCGGTGAGGTCGAGCCCGGCCCGTTCCGCCGCCGCCACGGCCTTTGGATGGACCTCGGTGGGATGGGTCCCGGCCGAGGAGGCGGGCCGTCCGGTCCGGGCCGCCCAGAGGGCGGCGGCCAGTTGGGAACGGGCCGAGTTGTGGGTGCAGACGAACAGCACCAACCCACTCGGGACGGCCACCGGGTTCCTGGAATCCTCCAGGGGGCCGTGGAGCAGGCGGACGTAGCGGCGACGACGGTCGCCGGCCGAGGCCGTCCGCTCGATCAGCCCGGCGTGCTCCAGCACGTCCAGGTGATGGGCGAGGAGGTTGCTGGCCAAACCGAACCGGTGCCCGAGCTCGGCCGGTGCGCGATCGGAGACGCCCAGGTCGTCCACGATGGCCAGCCGGATCGGGTCACCGAGGGCCGCATGGACCCGGGCCCGCCGTTCGAGAGAGGCGTCCACGAGGTAACGCTACTGACTCGTCCAACGCTGAGTCAACCTCTGGTGAGACGTTGCCCGCCCTGGTCGGTGTGGAGGGGTGACTCGTCGGTGGCCCCCGGGCCGGCCACGGCCCGAACCGACCGGGCGTCGAGGGGTTCACCGCAGACGTCGCAGGTCAGGATCGCTGTGGTGCGGGTGCCGCAGTGGCGATGTTCGAGCACGACCGGCTCCTGGCCCTAGCCCAGGATCCACTCGTCACCCCAGTGCCGCAGCGTCGTCATGACCGGCCACAGGGCCCGACCCTTGTCGGTGAGGAGGTAGTCGTGGCGGCCTCGGGCCTCGTCGTAGGGCCGGCGCTCGAGTATCCCGGCGACGACGAGCATCGTTTCGCCCGAGGCGGAACGGGTGTGGTCGGTGGCGCTGACTCCGGTGGGCTGCGTAGCAGCCAGTTGTGCGCGAGGAGGGACTTGAACCCTCACATCCTTTCGGACACAGGAACCTGAATCCTGCGCGTCTGCCAATTCCGCCACTCGCGCGAGTGGTGAAGCGGGAATGGTAGCCGAGCGGGAGCCGACACGCGCCGTTCTCGGGTCACACGCGAGCGCATCGCCGACTACGTTCGTGGCATGCTGGTCGACAGACAGGACCGCGACCGAGGACTACGTTGGTCTTACGCAGTTTTGAAGATCGACTGGAACGGCTGGTAGAGGGAATGTTCGCTCGCGCCTTCAGGAGCGGTCTCCAGCCGGTCGAGTTGGGCCGGCGACTGATCAAGGAGATCGACACGAGCCGCACCATCGATGTCCGGGGCCGGGCCCTTGCCCCCAACCGCTTCGTCATCAGGGTGTCCGTCGAGGATCACGCCCGGTTCGGTCAGGTCCAGCAATCGCTCACCCAGGAGCTGATGGCCACCGTGCGAGACCACGCCAAGGCCGAGGGTCTCGGTTTCCTCGGACGGGTATCGGTCGAGTTGCAGGCCGACGCCAACCTCAAGGTCGGGCTGTTCCGGGTCCACCCCTCCTATGACGAGCGCATCGGGGCCGACGAGCCCGACGCCTGGCTCGAGGGCCCCGACGGCCACCACCACATGCTGTCGCCGGGTATCAGCACCATCGGCCGGCTCTCCGACAGCGACATCGTGATCAACGATCAGAACGTCTCGCGCCGTCACGCCGAGCTCCACGCCGTGGGCGACGGCTACGATCTCGTCGATCTCGGCTCCACCAATGGCAGCAAGATCAACGGCCAGCGGGTCCAGCGTCAGCGGCTCCACGACGGCGACCAGATCACCTTCGGGGCCATCACCCTCCGCTTCCGTCGGCTGTAGAACAATGCTGAACCATCACACGCCGACCCTCCGCCCCTCGAACCTCGCTAGCCTGCGGGCTGGTGACCGACGCGTTGTTGACTCTGCTGCGGTGGTGCCTCCTGGGCCTCCTCTACCTCTTCTTCTTCCGTGTGCTCCAGGCCACCTGGGCCGGATCCCGGGCGGCGTCGAACGCCAGCCCGCCGACCGGCGCTCGCCGAGCCCGTCGGGTCAGGGCCAGCGGCCCCGGCCCGTTGGCGACGTCGACGACACGGCCCCTGCACCTCGTGGTGCTCGAGCCGCCGTCGGAGGCGGGACGGGAGTACGCGGTGAACGGTGAAGTGACCATCGGCCGCGCCGCCAGCTGTCACATCACGCTCGACGACACGTACATATCCCAACTCCACGCCCGCGTCATCTCCGACGGCGACAAGGTGGCGATCGAGGATCTGGGTTCGACTAACGGCACCTATCTGAATCGACAGCGTGTCACCTCGAAGGTGATCGGCTCGGCCGGCGATCGTCTCCAACTGGGCGGCATCGTGATGGAGCTGCGCTGATGGAGCTCAAGGGAGCGATCGCCACCCACGTGGGCAACGTCCGGGAGAACAACCAGGACCGGGCCCACTTCGCCGGGTACGTGGCCGTCGTGGCCGACGGTATGGGCGGCCATCAGGGCGGTGAGATGGCGGCGAGCATCGCCATCTCGGAGTTCACCGACATCTACGACCCGATTGGCCCCGGGGGCCTCGTGGAGCTGGTGGAGGAGGCCAACCGGGCCGTGTTCGAGAAGGCGGCCGACCCTGAACTGCGGGGGATGGGCACCACGCTGGTGGCGATGACGCTGCGCCCCGGGGAGGAGAAGGTCAGCGTCGTCAACGTCGGCGACAGTCGGGCCTATTACCTCAACGAGGACGAGCTCGAGCAGATCACCCTCGACCACAGCCTCGTCGAAGACTTGGTTCGCCAGAACCGGCTGTCCCCGGAGGAGGCGCTGACCCACCCCCAGCGCAACATCCTCACCCGGGCGCTCGGCATCGCCTCCGATGTTGAGGTCGACAAGTTCCTCAGGTCGACGAAGGTCGGCGACCGCTTCCTGCTCTGCAGCGACGGCCTCTTCAACGAGGTTACCGAGGAGGAGATCGCCAGGATCCTCGCCGTGACCGAGGAGCCGAACGAGGCGGCCGACGCCCTCGTGGCAGCCGCCCTCCAGGGACCGGGCCGCGACAACATCACCGTCGCCGTCGTCGACGTCGTCGAGGACGGTGCGGGGGGCAATGTGTCGTCGGAGGCGGCCGAGACACTCCTGGTGCCCGCCGTCTCCCGGCGCTCCACCACGGACCCGGAAGGCGTTGAGCCGCTCGAGAACGACGAGCCGCCGGCCGGCGGCACCGCTGGTGATCGCACCCCGCCCGCCCGTTCGAACGAGCGCCGGGGTGGGCGGGGCGGTGTCGACGTCGTCGAGCCCGAGGCCCTGGTCGGGACCGACTCCGGTGCCATCGAGGATCTCGGCACCGACCGCCACGGTTCCCTGGCGCCGACGGTCGACACCGCCGAGTACGACCTCGATCTGGCGCCAGCCCGGAGCCGGGCCGTCGTCGACGGCGCCCCTGACGCCGACCACCTCCCCGACCACGACGGCGAGGAGCGGCAGTCGCCTACTCTGGGCCAGGGTTCAGACCTGGAGGCGGCGCCGGTACGGCGCACGATCGTGCCTCGGCTCGTCGGGGTCATCGGGCTGGTTGCGCTGGCCGCCCTGGCCTATGTCGGCATCGGCTGGTATGCCGAGCGCACCTGGTTCCTGGCCGACGATGAGTCGGGACAGGTGGCGTTGTTCCGGGGCCGGCCCGGCGGCCTACTGTGGGCCGACCCGGTGCTGGAGGAGGTGACCACCACCGCGCTGACCGACATGTCCCCCGATGCCCAACAGGAGATCCGCGCCGGTCGCACGTTTCCCACCAGGGCCGACGCCGAGACCTACCTGGTCGAGGAGATGTCGATGCCCCCCGAGGCGGTCGACCTCCTCGGGCAGGTCGACGAGAAGCCCCCAGCGGCCGACGCCACCGCCGATGCCACCGCTGACGGGGCGGCGACCGCCGGCGTCATCGCCAATGAAGCCGGTGACAACGTCGACACCACCGGTGACGCCGACTCGACCGATCAGGGGGCGACGACGGGAGGCCAGGGGTCGCTGGCCACGTCGACCGACGACGCCGGCAGCTGACCGTGCGGGCTCGCAATCTCGAGCTGGGTCTGCTCGTCCTGGGCACGATCATCACCGTCGTCTCCTACACCCTGCTCAATGTCGGTGACACCACCGACATCCGGGCCAGCATCGCCGTCTTCTTCGGGATCGTGCTCGTCCTCCTGCTGGGCGCCCATGTGATCATCCGGGTCACCGCTCCCAATGCCGACGGGCTCCTCCTCCCCTTGGCCGCCCTGCTCAACGGCCTGGGGTGGGTCGTCATCGCCCGCCTCGATCAGGGTCTGGCCGACAGCCAGGCCGCCTGGACGTTCATCGGGATCGGGGCCTTCAGCGCCACCCTCCTGCTCTTCCGCGACCTCCGATGGGTGGCCCACTACCGGTACACGCTGGCCCTCCTCGGCGTCGTCCTGCTGATGCTCCCGCTCATTCCCGGGATCGGGGTCAACATCAACGGCGCCCGGATCTGGCTCCAGGTCGGGCCCTTCTCGATCCAGCCCGGTGAGTTCGCCAAGATCGTGCTCGCCGCGTTCCTCGCCGGTTACCTCGTCGACAAGCGCGACCTGATGACCCTGAGCAACCGCCGGGTGGGGCCGCTCAACATCCCCAACCTGAAGTACTTCGGTCCCCTGCTGCTGGCCTGGGGGGTAGCCCTCATGGTGATGATCGCCCAGCGCGACCTCGGCTCGTCGCTGCTGTTCTTCACCCTGTTCCTCGTCATGATCTACGTGGCCACCGAGCGGGCCGCTTACGTGGTGACGGGCCTCACCCTGTTCGCTGGGGGATCCTTCCTGTCGTGGCAGTATTTCTCCCACGTCCAGCGCCGGGTCGACGTGTGGATCGACCCGTTCGCCGATCCGAAGGGGGCGGGATTCCAGATCGCCGAGGCCTCGTTCGCCCTGGCCGACGGCGGCGTCACCGGGACCGGGCTCGGGGCCGGGCTGCCGACCAAGATCCCGTTCGCCGCCACCGACATGATCTTCGCCGCCATCGGTGAGGAGCTCGGCCTGCTCGGTGCCACCGCGGTGCTGGCGGCGTTCATGTTCTTCATCAGCTCCGGGTTCCGGGTGGCGGCGTCGGCCCCGGCCCCGTTCGAAAAGCTCCTTGCCGCCGGCCTCACCGCCCTCCTGGGATTCCAGGCCTTCATCATCATCGGCGGGGTGCTCCGGGTCCTCCCGCTCACGGGGGTGACGCTGCCGTTCGTGTCCTACGGCGGATCGTCGCTGATCTCCAACTACATCGTGCTGGCCCTCCTCGTCCGCATATCCGATAGCACGGCCCAGGCCCAGGCCCCGGTCCCGGCCCCGGCGGCGTCGCCGGACGGGGCGACGGTGGCGATCCCGTGAACCGTCCCCTGCGCCGGGTGATGCTCGTGTTGTTGGTCTGCTTCACCCTGCTCTTCGTGCAGCTCAACCGGGTCCAGGTGTTCCAGACGGAGGCCCTGCAGGACAACCCAGCGAACACCCGCCGCATCCAACGGGAGTTCGATCGGGTGAGGGGCGACATCGTCACCAGCGACAGGGTGTTGGTGGCCACGACCGATCCGGCTCCGGGCGGGCCGTTCGCCAACCAGCGGCGCTACCCGGAGGGAAGCCTCTACGCCCACACGGTCGGCTATGTGTCGTTCACGGTGGGAGCGGAGGGGGTGGAGCGGGCCTACCTCGACGAGATCACCGGCCAGTCGCCGGCCCAGCAGCTCTCCGACCTGATCAGCATCCTCGACCCCGACCCCGACGCCGGCACGTTGGTCCTGACCCTCGACCACGGGCTCCAGCAGGTGGCGAGGGACGCTTTGGGAGAGCGGCCGGGTTCGGTGGTGGCCCTCGACCCCCGGACCGGGGCGGTGCTGGCCATGTACAGCTACCCGACGTTCGACCCGAACCTGATCGCCGACAACGACTCGACCGCCAGCAACGCCGCCTTCCAGGAGCTGCGCGATGCGGTGGGTAACCCGCTGCGGGCCAAGGCGTATCGCGACATCTTCTTCCCCGGGTCGACGTTCAAGGTCATCACCGCCGCCGCCGCCCTGGAGACCGGCACCGCCACCATCCACGAGCCGGTCTTCGAGGCCACGGCCGAGTACGTGCCGCCGCTCACCAACCGACCCATAACCAACTTCAGCGGTCGGGAGTGCGGCGGCGACCTCTCGACGCTCCTGGTCCGCTCGTGCAACACCCCGTTCGCCGAGCTGGCGGCCGAGCGGCTCGGCCCCTTCGTCATGATCAACCAGGCCGAGGCCGCCGGCTTCAACAGCGTGCCCCCCTTCGACCTGCCGGGGGCGGTGGCCAGCAACTACCCGACGCTCGACTTCTTCGGTGAGCAGCTGCAGGCCCCGACCGCGGAGATCCCGGCCGGGGTGTTCGAGAACACCCCCCTGCTGGCCCAGACCGCCATCGGCCAGAATGAGGTCCAGGCGTCGCCCCTCGAGATGGCGTTGATGGTGGCCGGTGTGGCCAACGGCGGGATCATCCCCACTCCCCACGTGATGGCTGAGGTGCGGGGGATCGACGGTCGGGCCCTGGCCTCCAACGAGCCCGATCCGTGGCGGATGTCGATGCGGCCCGAGAACGCCCAGGCCCTGCGGGAGGCCCTCGTCGAGGCCGACGAGGTCGGTGAGGCGGCGTCGGTGCCCGGCCTCGAGATCGGGGTGAAGACGGGCACGGCTCAACTGGGTCTCGATCCGCCCCGGTCCCACGCCTGGATCGTCGGCTTCGCCGGTCTCCCCGGCGGGGAGCCCCAGATCGCAGTAGCGGTCCTCGTCGAGGGCCAGGAGGGGTCGAGCGACCAGACGGGCGGGTTGGTGGCGGGACCGATCGCCCGGGCCCTGTTCGACGCCTATGTCGATCGGAACGCCGGATGACCAGCCAGGGCCGCCCGGGGCGGTCGGAAGGAGAAACGGGGAGAGACGACGCGCGCCCCGTCGGGTTCAGTAGCCTTGGGTTGTTGTGACTGACGCCTCGACTGCGCGACCGGTGCTGAGCGGCCGCTACGAACTCCACCGCCGGATCGCCCGCGGCGGTATGGCCGATGTCTTCCTGGCCAGAGACCAGCTCCTCGACCGGCCGGTGGCCATCAAGGTGCTGTTCCCCCAGTACGCAGCCGAGCCGTCGTTCGTGGCCCGTTTTCGCCGGGAGGCCCAGGCCGCCGCCAACCTCAACCATCCGTCGGTGGTCGCCGTCTACGACTGGGGATCCCACGACGACACCTACTTCATCGTGATGGAGTACGTCGAGGGCCGGAGTCTGGCCGACGTGCTGGCGGCCGAGGGTCACCTCTATCCCGACCGGGCGGCGGAGATCGCCACCGACGTCGCCGCCGCCCTCGGGTTCGCCCACCGCAACGGCACCGTGCACCGCGACGTCAAGCCGGGCAACATCATGATCACCCCGGCCGGTCAGGTGAAGGTCACCGACTTCGGTATCGCCCGGGCCTTCGGGGGCGACGACGACGAGCTGACCCAGACCGGTTCGGTCATGGGCACGGCCAGCTACTTCTCGCCGGAACAGGCTCAGGGCAAGCCGGTCGATCCCCGCAGCGACCTCTACTCGCTCGGCATCGTCCTGTTCGAGATGGTCACCGGCACCCCACCGTTCACCGGCGACTCGCCGGTGTCGATCGCCTACAAGCACGTGCAGGAGCAGCCGCCGAAGGCGAGCGCCCTCAACCCGTCGGTTCCCCCCGCCATCGATGTGATCATCGCCCGTCTCCTGGCCAAGGACCCGGAGCAGCGCTACCCGGCGGCCGAGGACGTGCGGGCCGACCTCCGCCGGTTCCGAGAGGGCCAGCCCGTGGTGGGGGTGGCGTCGACCGCCTACACCAACGGTGGCCAGACCGCTGCCATGGCTCGCCCCGACCTGGTGTCGCCGGCCGGGGCCGGAACCCAGTTCCGACCCCAGGACACCGGCTCCCGGGCCATCATCGACACCACTCGGGCCATGCCGGCGCGGGCCGCCGTCCGCCAGGAAGAACCGGTCGAGGAGTACTACGAGCCCCCCAGCCGGACCGGGGTGTTCGTTGCCATGCTGGCCGGCCTGCTCCTGGTGCTCATCGGGCTGATCTTCTGGATCTCCAACGCCCTGAGCCCGTCGAATGACACCGGGGAGAATGTGGTCGTCGACATGGTGACCGTGCCCAACGTGATCGGCCAGACCCAGCGAATGGCGATCAGCACCCTGGGCGATCAGGGCCTGGTGGTCCGCGAGGAGTTCGAGCAGACGACCCAGACCGAACCGGGGGTCGTGTTCGCCCAGACACCGCCCGGCGGCAGCGACGTCGAGCCCGGGTCCGAGGTCGTGATCACGATCGCCGCCGAGGAGGACACGGTCCAGGTCCCGAACGTGTTGAACCTCACGCGCGACGAGGCCAACAGTCAGCTCTCGGTTCTCGGTTTCTCGGTCAGCATCGAACGGGAGGAGAGCGACACCGTCGAGCTCGACCGGGTGATCCGCCAGTCGCCCGAGGCGGGACAGGAAGCCAACGAGGGGGCCAACATCACCCTCGTCGTCTCCAACGGTCCCAAGCAGGGGGTCGTGCCCGGGCTCGCCGGCCAGCAGGTGACGGCGGCCAACAACACCCTGCGGGGCATCGGCTTCGTGAACGTGACCGTGGTGGAGGAGGCCAGTGCCGACGTGCCGGTGGGCCAGGTCATCCGCACCGACCCGCCGGCCAACTCCCAGGTCGATCTGACCACCACCATCACCGTCTATGCCTCGTCGGGCCCCGACGATCAGCAGGTTCCGGCGGTGTTGAACCTGGCCCAGGCGGCGGCCGAGGTGCAGCTGACCGACCGGGGCTTCCGGCACCGGGCCGAGTTCGTCGACGTCGATCCCAACTCGGGTCAGGTCGGCAACGTGGTCTCCCAGAGCCCCGAGGGCGGGCAGGTCGCCCCCATCGGCACCGAGGTCATCATCCGCGTCGGGCGGGCCCAGGCCACGACGACCACCACCGCCCCGCCGAACAACGGTGGTGGTGGTGGTGGCAACAACAACGGCGACGACGACGACTGAAGCCGGCGCCTGACCCCGCCGGCGCCTGACCCCGCCGAGGGCTGAGTCCGACCCGCCGACGGGATAGCGATCGCTCAGGCGTCCACTGCGGCCCGGGCCAGGAAGTTCCGCAGAAGGTCCCGACCCCCGACGCTGAGGATCGACTCAGGGTGGAACTGGACTCCCTCGACGTCGTGCTCACGGTGCCGCAATCCCATGATCAGGCCGTTGCGGGTGGTGGCGGTGATCTCCAGCGTGTCGGGCAGCGTGGCCCGGTCGACGATGAGAGAGTGGTAGCGGGTCGCCTCGAGGGGGCGGGGTAGCCCGGCGAACACCCCTGACTCCTCGTGGTCGATGATCGACGTCTTGCCGTGCATCAGCTCGGGCGCCCGGATGACGTGGCCCCCGTAGATCTGGCCGATGCACTGATGGCCCAGGCAGACGCCGAGGACGGGGCGCCGCCCGGCGAAGTGGGTGATCACCTCGTTGGAGATGCCGGCGTTGTCGGGAGTGCCCGGGCCCGGCGAGATGAGCACGGCGTCGGGATCGAGGTCGGTCAGCTCGTCGATGGTGGCGGCCGTGTTCCGGACCACGATCGGGTCGGCCCCGAGCTCACCCAGATACTGGACGAGGATGTAGACGAACGAGTCGTAGTTGTCGACGACGAGGACACGGGGCTGCACTTGGGCGAGGCTAGCCGGTGGGTCGTCGACCACGCCGCGACTTCGGGCCACGGCGAGACGGTAGGGTTGGCTCCGTGGTACGACAGGACAAGTCTCGACAGGGCCGGGTCACCCCCAAGGGCACCCGGCCCGAGGCCGTCTCCCCCGCCTCGGGCGTGAGCCGGGAACCGGTGAGGATCGACGGCGGTGGCCGCATGCCGGCCCTGGTGTCGGTTCTGATGTTCGGACTGATGGGGCTCGGGCTGCTCGTGATCCTGGCCAATTACATCGTCGAGGGCCTCGGCGCCCCATCGAACTGGTACCTGTTGGCCGGGCTGGGGCTCATCCTCGGCGGGATCGTCGCCGCCACCCAGTACCGCTGAGCCGTCCCCGACACGGCTGTTGTCCACAGGCAATTCACACCTGTGAGTAACGTCGAGCCACAAGCAGTGACATCGTACCCCTGCCATGACCATCAGATGGTCACGAGGTTACATAACACAGCATCATCCACAGGGTGTGGACTGCGGATCCTACTGTTGACTACGACAATCACCCCAGTGCTGTGGACAACCATCGAGCCGGTTCGTGGTGAACCGACGGTTGGACCACCTCGTGGGGGCGGTGCCATCAGAGCTCGTCGGCGGGGGTGACGAGTTCCATCTCGTCGGCACAGTGACGAGGGGCCTGTGGAATCTGATCGTTGGCCAGCGTCATGCGCAGCTCGGCCCCGCAGGTGGGGCAGCGGTAGTTGAGCCGCACCCGCCGGAGCTCGCCCGGCGGGGGGGCCTCCGGCACGGGCCGGGCGAAGGCTCCGATGACGGCGACACCGCCCATCACGATCACGTACATGAGCGCCAGGGCGACGACGACCCGGAACACCGGCAGGCCGAACGCCAGCAGCCCGAGACCCAGCGCCAGGATCCCCAGCTGGATCAGTCGATGCCGACGACGCAGGACGCCACGATCGTGGCTCCGGGCGTTCGACTCCACGGGGCTCTCGTCGTTGTCGATGTACTCCGGGAAGTCGGTCGTCGGCTCGAAGTCGGTCACCAAAGATCAGCGTAGCGACAACCGCTCCGGCCCCGCCGCATCGGGGCGCGACGGACAGCGGGCCGGGCCGGGGTGCGCCGCCCTCGGGCGAGGTCGCTCACCCGAGACGTTCGATGATGGTGGCGTTGGCCATGCCGCCGCCCTCACACATCGTCTGCAGGCCGTAACGGCCGCCGGTCCGCTCGAGCTCGTTGAGCAGCGTGGCCATCAGCCGGGCGCCGGAGCAGCCGAGCGGGTGACCGAGGGCGATCGCACCCCCGTTGGGATTGACCTTCTCCATGTCGGGATGGTGCTCGGCCGCCCAGGCCAGCACGACCGAGGCGAAGGCCTCGTTGACCTCGAACACGTCGATGTCGTCCATGCCCAGACCCGACCGCTCCAGCACCTTGGCGGTGGCGGGAATGGGCCCGGTCAGCATCGTCACCGGGTCGACTCCGGCGAGGGCGAAGCTGTGGAACTTCGCCCGGGGGCGCAGGCCCAACTCGTTGGCCTTCGACTCGCTCATGATGAGCACGGCCGCCGCCCCGTCGGTGATCTGGGAGCTGTTGCCGGCCGTCACCTTCCCGTCGGGGAGGAAGGCGGGCTTCAGCCCGGCCAGGACCTCGAGCGACGTGTCGCGGATGCCACCGTCGGTGGTGACGGTCTCGCCGGTCACCACGACCCTGCCGGCCTCCCGATCGAGCACCTTCTCCGCCACCGGCAGCATCTCGTTGTCGTAACGCCCCTCGTAGCGGGCCCGGGCCGCCCGCTGCTGGCTCGACAGGGCGAAGGCGTCGAGGTCGTCCCGGCTGATGCCCCACTTGTCGGCGATCATCTCGGCCCCGATGCCCTGGGGCTGGAGGCCGCCGACGTCGGCGTAGCGGTCCTGCATCGACGTGGGGAAGGGGTCCCCGACGTCCTTGACCATCAGCGACGCCCCCATCGGCACGAGGCTCATCACCTCGACACCGGCGGCGATCACGACGTCGTAGGCCCCCGCCATCACCCCCTGGGCGGCGAAGTGGGCCGACTGTTGGGACGATCCGCACTGCCGGTCGACCGTGGTCGACGGCACCGATTCGGGCCACCCGGCGGTGAGGACGGCGTTGCGGCCCACGTTGACCGCCTGGGCCCCGACCTGCATGACGCAACCCATGATGACGTCGTCGACCAGCGCAGGGTCGAGATCGTTGCGGGTGGCCAACCCCTCCAACACCTGGGCCGCCAGCTCGGCCGGGTGCCAGCCCGAAAGTTGGCCGTTGCGCTTACCCATGGGCGTGCGCAGGGCGTCGACGATGACAGCGTTCTCCACTGGTGTGCTCCTCGGAATGGGTCGACGTGCGGCGGGTCGACGGACGGTCGTACCCCGACGGTACCGGTTCGCCGCCCCCGGCGGCGAGCCGGCCCCACGCCCACACTCGGCCTCACCCCTGACTCCGCCCCACCCCTACACTCCGCTCAATGGACACGAGCTCCCCGATGGAACCGTCCGCCCTCGTCGAGGTCGTCGCCACCGAGGGCGACCGCCTCCTGGCCGCCGCCGTCACCGGCCTGGACCGGCCGGTGGCCGCCTGCCCGGGGTGGGACGTGGCCCGGCTGGTCGTCCACGTGGGACGGGTCCACGACGGGATCACCCGGATCATCGAGGCCGACAGCACGGAACGCCCCACCGTGGGATCGGCCGATCGGCCCGCCGGCGACGTCATCGCCTGGGGGCGGGCTCGCCTCGACCGGCTCGTGGAGGTGCTGCGGGCCACCGACCCGGCCCGCCCGATCTGGACATGGGGGGACGGGGGTACCGTCGGCTGGTACGCCCGGCGGATGGCCCACGAGACGCTCGTCCACCGGTGGGACGTCGAGTCGGCGGTGGCGGCGCCGACCCCGATCGACGGCGACCTGGCGGCCGACGGAGTCGACGAGCTGCTCCACGTCGGCATGCGGTACTCGTCGGATCCGACGCAGACGTACTCCTACCCGTCCGGCTCGCTGCACCTCCACCGCACCGACGGCCCCGGTGAATGGTTGGTGCTGGCCGACGACGGCGGCGGCCTCGTGGTGACCAGGGAGCACGCCAAGGGTGACGTGGCGGTGCGGGGATCCGGCGCCGATCTCCTCCTCTACCTGTGGGGACGGAGTGGTGACCGCCTCGAGGTGTTCGGCGACGAGGAGCTGGCGCAGGCGTGGGCCCGTGTCGCCCCCTGAACGTCCAGCGGTGAGCCAGCGGGTTGAGCGGCAGCTCTCCCGCCGGGGCCGGTACCCTTGCGGTGCCACAGAGTGCCAGAGAGACGCACCTGGCGGGCCGAGCACCATGACAGGTCGCCGGACCACCGCATCCGAGGAGTCACCATGACCACCACCGCTGAGATCGACGCCAAGATCGAGGGCCAGACCGTGCCCGGCCGGTTCCTCGAGATCCTGCCCACGATCGAGCATCTCGTCGCCCTGCGGTCGAAGGACGCCGATGGCGCCTGGCACGAGACCACGTTCGGAGAGTTCGCCCAGCAGGTGGCCCGGGTGGCCGCCGGGCTTGCGGTCCAGGGCCTCGGCCACGGCGATCGCCTCCTGCTGATGCTCCGGAACCGGCCCGAGTTCCACGTGCTCGACACCGCCGCCCTGTTCCTCGGGGCGACCCCGGTCTCGATCTACAACAGCTCGTCGGCGGAGCAGGTCGAGTACCTGGCCGGCGACGCCGCGGCGAAGCTCGCCGTGGTCGAGGACCGGGGCTTCTACGAGAGCGTGGCCAAGGTCCGCCACAACATCCCCTCGCTGACCCGGGTCGGGGTGGTCGACGATGCCGATACGGGTGCCGATTTCAACTACGACCAGCTCCTGGCGGCCGACCCCCTCGACCTGGCCGAGGCGGCCAAGGGTGTCGCCCCCGACGATCTGGCCACCCTCATCTACACCTCCGGGACCACCGGCCCGTCGAAGGGGGTCATGATCGACCACCGCAACGTGTGCTGGACGGTCGAGTGCCTGACCGAGGCCCTGGGGCTCGACGATCTGGCCGGCAAGCGGCTGGTGAGCTATCTGCCGATGGCCCACATCGCCGAGCGCATGGTGAGCCACTACCAGACGTTGTGTGTCGGCTACGAGATCAGCTGCTGTCCCGACCCGACGCTGTTCGCCGCCTACGCCGGCGAGGTCCACCCCAACATCATGTTCGGGGTGCCGCGGGTGTGGGAGAAGATCTACGCCGGGGTCCAGGCGGCGCTGGCCGCCGACCCGGAGAAGGAGCGGGCGGTGGCCGAGGGCGTCGCCGCCGCCGGCCCCATCGCCGAGAAGATGACGTGGGGCACCGCCACCCCGGAGGAGATCGAGACCTACGAGTTCCTCGACGCCGTCGCCTTCTCCACCATCCGCCAGCTGGTGGGCCTCGACGATCTGGTCGTCGCCATCACCGGGGCGGCCCCCATCCCAGCCGAGCTCCTGTCGTGGTTCCGCACGATCGGGGTGCCGCTGTCGGAGATCTACGGCCTGTCGGAGACGACCGGCCCCATGACCTGGGCCCCCTACAGGGTCAAGCCGGGGTCGGTCGGGCACGCCTGCCCCGGGGTCGAGGTCCGCCTCGGCGACGACGGCGAGGTCCTGTGCCGAGGCGGCAACGTATTCCGGGGGTACCTGAACCAGCCGGACAAGACGGCCGAGGTGATCGATGCCGACGGCTGGTTCCACTCGGGCGACATCGGCGAGCTCGACGACGACGGCTACCTCCGCATCGTCGACCGCAAGAAGGAGCTTATCGTCACGGCCGGGGGCAAGAACCTATCGCCGTCCAATCTCGAGTCGGCGCTGAAGATGATCCCCCTCGTCGGTCAGGCCGTGGCCATCGGCGACCGTCGGCCCTTCGTGTCGGCCCTGGTGGTCCTCGACCCCGACGTGGCGCCCCAGTGGGCGGCCCGCCACGGGATCGAGTTCTCCTCGCTCGAGGATCTGGCTGGTCACCCCGACGTGGTGGCGGAGATCGAGGGCGCCCTGGGCGAGGCCATGGCGCCGTTCAACCACGCCGAGAAGGTGAAGAAGATCAAGGTCCTGGGCGAGGAGTGGCTGCCCGACACCGATCTGCTCACCCCCACCTCGAAGCTGAAGCGGCGGGGCATCCACGCTCGCTACGAGGCGGAGATCGACGCCCTTTACAGCTGACGGGGACGGCGGCAGGGCGCCGCTCGCCCCGACGGTGGCCGTCAGCGGTTCTGCCAGTCGACCGGTTCCTTCGACAGGAAGCCGGCCATGGCCCGGCGAGAATCTTCGGTGCCGCTGGTGAGGATCTGGGTCCGGTTCTCCATGTCGATCCCGGCCTGGAGTGAGCCGACCTCCAGGTTCGACCACATCACCTCCTTGGTCATCCACACCCCCATGGGGCTGTTGCCGGCGATCATCTCGGCCGTGGCCAGGGCCTCGTCGATCAGGGCGCCGTCGTCGACCACCCGGCTGACCAGACCCAGCTTGTCGGCCTCGTCGGCCCCGAACACCCGTCCGGTCAGCATCAGCTCCCACGCCCGGGAGGCCCCGATGAGGCGGGGCAGCAGCCACGACACCCCGATGTCGCAGCCCGAGATCCCGAGGCGGACGAACGCCGTGCCGAACCTGGCCGACCGGGCGCAGATGCGGACGTCGCTGGCCAGGGCGATGGCGAAGCCCCCACCGGCGGCGGCCCCGTTGATGGCGGAGATGATCGGCTGGCGGGTGGCCCGCATGTGGGGTACGAGACGGGCGATGAACTGCTGAACGGCCATGCCCTGTTGGGGACGGCCCTGGTCTTCGGTCCCGGGGATCTCGCCGAACCCGGTGAGGTCGAGACCGGCGCAGAAGCCGCGGCCGGCGCCGGTGATGATCACGGCCCGGCAGTCGTGGTCGGCGTGGACGGTGTCGAGGGCGGCGTGCAGCTCGTCGACCAGCTCGTGGGTGAGGGCGTTGAGCCGCTCCGGTCGGTTGAGGGTGAGCTGGGTGATGCCGGGTTTGGGGGAGGAGATCTCGACGCAGGACATCGCCCGATCCTAGGTTGTGGCCACGGGGGCCGTCCCGTCCGTGACGTGCCCGCGGCCGGACGGTACCGGTCCGGCCAGCCACCCGACACAACCGACCCGACACGATCCGAGGAGTCTCTGCGATGGACATTGGCGTGATGATGTTCCCGACCGACAAGGCGATCCAGCCGATCCCGCTCGCCGTCGAGGCCGAGCAGCGCGGCTTCGGGTCGATCTGGTTTCCGGAGCACAGCCACATCCCGTCGAGTCGGGAGACCCCGTGGGGTGGCCGGGAGGGGGCCCCGCCCCTGCCCGAGGAGTACTGGCGGAGCCACGATCAGTTCGTGGCCCTCGCCGCCGTGGCCGGCGCCACCTCGTCGATCAAGCTCGCCACCGGCATCACCCTCGTGGCCCAACGTGACCCCCTGTGGCTGGCCAAGGAGGTGGCGAGCCTCGACATGATCTCCGGTGGACGGTTCATCTTCGGCATCGGCTACGGGTGGAACAAGGAGGAGATGGCGAACCACGGGCTGGCCTACCGCGACCGCAGGGCGGTGCTGCGGGAGAACATCCTGGCCTGCAAGGCCATCTGGGCCGACGACGAGTTCGGCTTCGAGGGCGACCACGTCAACCTCACCCCCTCGTGGTCGTGGCCCAAGCCGACCCAGCAGCCCCACCCTCCGATCCTGATGGGGGCGGCCCCCGGTCCGCGCACCCTGGCCGACATCGTCGAGTTCTGTGACGGGTGGATGCCTATCCACGGTCGCTACGACATCCTGGCCCAGCTCGCCGACGTGACGAAGGCGTGGGCCGACGCCGGGCGCGATCCGGCCGATTTCCGGTGGGGCGTGTTCGCCCTGCCCCCCGACGCCGAGCTGATCGAGGCCTACGCCGCGGCCGGCGCCTCGTGGGGCGCTTTCGGCCTGCCCTCGGCGCCGGCCGACGAGGTCCTGCCCTGGCTCGACCGGCTGGCCGCCCTCCTGCCCTCCACCTAGTTTTGACCCCGAACGGGGCGGCGCCCCGGATCCGACGAGAGGTGTGACCATGGCCAGCGGTTCGATGACGGTGCACGGCGGTCGCCTGGCGGCCAAGGCCCTCAAGGCGGCGGGGGTGGACTGTGTGTTCACCCTGTCCGGGGGCCATGTGATGGGCATCTACGACGGGTGTCTCGACGAGGGGATCAAGGTTGTCGACGTCCGCCACGAGCAGGCCGCCACCCACGCCGCCGACGCCTGGGCCCGGCTCCACCCGGGCCGGGTGGGGGTGGCGATCCTGACCGCCGGGCCCGGGGTTACCGACGGGGTCACGGGCGTGGCCAACGCCTGGCGGGCCAACTCGCCGATCCTCGTGTTCGGGGGGCAGGGCCCGTTCAACAACCTCCGGCGGGGCTCGCTGCAGGAGATGGACCACGTGGCGGTGATGAAGCCCATCACGAAATGGGCCGACGCCTGCTACGAGACCCGCCGCATCGGCGAGTACATCGAGCTCGCCATCCGCACCGCCCTGAGCGGGGTTCCGGGGCCCGCCTTCCTCGAGATCCCGATGGACGTGCTCCACGGGCCGGTCGATCTGGCCACGGCGCCGCTGCCCCCGTTCCGCGACTACCGGGTGGCGTCCACCGCGGCCCAGCCGCTCCTCGACGAGGCCGTCACCATCCTGGCCGGCGCCGAGCGGCCGATGGTCATGGCCGGCACCGCCCTCAAGTGGTCGGAGGGGGCACCGGCGTTGCGCCGGTTCGTCGAGGCCACCCGGATCCCGTGCTTCACCAACGGCATGGCTCGGGGCCAGCTCCCCATGGACCACCAGCAGTTCTTCAACCGGAGCCGCTCCCACGCCCTCGGCGAGGCCGACGTGGTGGTGCTGGCCGGCACCCCCCTCGACTTCCGGATGAAGTTCGGAGCCTCGATCCCGCCGGGGGCCAAGGTCGTCCAGCTCGATCTCGACGAGACCCTGATCGGTCAGAACCGGCCGAGCGATGTCGGCCTCGTCGGTAACCTGGGGGCCAACCTCGACGCCCTCCTCGACGCCATGGCCGCCTCGGGCGCCGACCTCGACTTCAGCGCCTGGTCATCGGAGCTTCGCACGATGGAGGACGAGGCGGAGGCGCTGCTGGCGACCCAGCTCGGGTCAGAGGAGGTGCCGATCGACCCTCTCCGGCTGTGTGCCGAGGTGGCCCGCTTCGTGGCCGGCGACGACTCGATGATCGTCATCGGCGACGGGGGCGACATCGTGGCCCAGGCGTCGAAGGTGCTGCGGGTGCCGCCCCGCGGAACCTGGATGGATCCGGGGCCCCTCGGCACCCTGGGGGTCGGCATGCCGTTCGCCCTCGCCGCCCAGCTGGCCCACCCCGATCAGCGGGTGCTGATCATCTACGGCGACGGCTCGTTCGGTCTCAACGGCTTCGAGTACGACACCGCCGTCCGTTTCGGGCTCCCCATCGTGGGGGTGGTGGGCAACGACGGGGCGTGGGGCCAGATGCTACGGCCCCAGGCCAAGATCTACGGCACCGACCGAGTGGTGGCGACCGAGCTCAACGTCACCCGCTACGACCGCATCGTCGAGGCCATGGGCGGCCACGGGGAACACGTCACCGATCCCGACGACATCGCCCCCGCCCTGGAGCGGGCCTTCGCCTCGGGCAAGCCCGCCCTGGTCAACGTGGAGATGCGGCGCGACGTCGAGGGCATCAAGGGCTCGACCTACGTCTGAGCGGCGGCGGCGATCCGGCGACAGCTGCCGGTATCACCCGACGACCGACCGCTGGACGACGGCGACATCGTCAACGTGGGCGTCACCGCCGTCGTCGACGGGAGGCACCGCGACACCTCGGCCACCTTCATCGTCGGCAGGGTCGACGAACCGACGGTGCGCTGGTCGAGGGCCAGGGAGGCGACGCTGCGGGGGATCGAGGCCGTCGAGCCCGGGGGGCGGAGATCCTGACGGTGGCGGGAGGTGCCCGGCGGACCGGGGGACCCGGTCCGCACCGCGCCGGGAGTCAGCGAGTGAAGTAGGTCCCGGTGGCCGGCCGCTCGGGCTCGAGCACGGCGAGGTCGAAGAGGGCGGTGGTGGGCCGCGTGGCGTCGCCGGTCAGGCCGAACAGCACGGCACCGTCGTTGTAGAAGGGCGGCTCGGAGCGGTCCTCGACGACGGCGATGACGATCCCGTCGTCACCGGGGGCGGCCACCACCGTCACCTCGATCGTACGGTCGAGGCCGGTCTGGGTCAGCCGACCCTCGAGGGCGGTCCGGTCGTCGTCGAAGCGGAGCAGGTCGAGCTGGTGGATCACCGTCGGGTCGCCGCTTCCCCCGTTCCCGGCCGTCTCGGTCCAGCGAAACGTGCCCAGCCACCGGCTCAGGTCGGGACCGGGCTCGGCGGTGCTCGACGTGGAGCTCGACGAGGTCGGATCGGTGGTCGAGGTCGTGGTCTCCCCGATCACGTCGACCACGGTGGTGGTGCCGGGACCCCGGGCGAAGTAGAGGCCCGTGTCGTCGATGTCGGACAGGAGGGTGAGCAGGCCGGCCAGCTCGGTGGAGGGGGCGGCCGGATCGCCGCCGAGGCGGAACAGGACCTCGCGTTCGACGTAGGGGGTGGTGTCACCGGCCACGGGCGTGGCGAGCACGGTCAACACCCCGTCGATCATCTCGGCCGACACCGCCACATCGGTCGCCGGCTCGAAGCCGTTCTGTTGCAGGCGCCCGTCGATCCCCTCGGCCGTCGCCTCGTCCAGATCGAGACGGTGGACGAGGGTCCGGTCGCCGGTGGCGGGGTTGCGTGCCACCTCGGTCCACTGGAGGGTGCCGAGCCACGGGGTGAGCTCGTCGACGGGACCGGTGCTCGACGTCGATTCGTCGGGGACGGTGGTCGTCGTCGTCTCGAGCGGGACGGTCGTGGTGGTCTCGTCGGCGACGATCTCGTCGCTCTCACCCCGGGTCAGCAGGACGATGACGGTGACCGTGGCCGCCACCACCAGGCCCGTGGCGATCAGCCACACCCAGGGCGGTGCGGGTTCACGGAGCGGGGCCGGTTCACCGGGGTGGGCCGGTTGGCGGGGCGAGGGTCGCCGGGGCGCGTTCACAGCCCTCAAGTCAAGCACCCCGGGGCGCCGGCGAACGGTCATCCGTCGAGGGTGGATCGCTCGGCCCTGACCCTCGGCGGCTGCTCAGTGGCGCTGGTAGCGGCCCGCCTCCACCTCGTTCACCTCGCCTCGCTCCAGCATCCGGGCCAGGTGGAGCGACGCCGTCCGGGCCTCGACGTGCTCGACGAAACCGCTCTCGACGTCGGACCGGTAGACGAAGCGGCGCTCGGCCATGTCGGTGATCGAGCGGGGTTCGGCCAGGAAGTCGAGCATGGCCCGGTGGCGGCGATCGATCACGGCGTGGAACTCGTCGAGGAGGGTGAGGAAGGTGTGACGGCCCTCGATCACCCCCCTGTGGTGGAACGTGACGTACCACCGGGCCTCGACCTGGCGGGCCACCCGGAGGCTGTCCTCGAACTGCTCGAGATCCGACCAGGCGTCGCCGTAGTAGGGACCGAACCCCGTGAGGTCGATGTCCGACAGGAAGAACACGTCGTCGATCACGAAACCGCTGTGGCCCCGGGTGTGTCCCGGAAGGTGCAGGGCCTCGATCGTCACCCCGGCCCCCAGGTCGAAGACGTGCCCGTCGCCGAAGCCGGTGGCGTCGGGACGGGCCGTGTAGTGGAACTCCTCGAGCACCGTGGTGGCGAACTCGTCGCGGGCCGGTCCGGCGGGGAACCCGTAGACGTCGAGCAGGCCCTCGAAGGCGTGGACGGCGGGCAGGTCGTCGTGGTGGGCGTGGACCCGGGCCCCGGCGAAGAGACCGTTGCCGGCGACATGGTCTTCGTGACCATGGGAGTTGATCACCACGTCGACGGGCACGGGGGCACCGCCCGCCGCCACCACCGTGACGGACGGATCGATGATGGCGCTCTCGGCCCCGCCCTCGACCAGCACGGCGTTGCCGGCCGGATAGCGGCCGCCCTCGGCGCCCAACAGGACCGAGACGGTGGGGGAGAGGCGGAACTGGGCCTCACCCCAGTCGACGACGGGTGGGGGCGGCGGATGCCGGCGAGCCGTTGGTGGAAGGCGATCGTGCACGGCTCCAACCTAAGCGCGAGGCTGGGTGGCGTGACAGATCTGCTCTGGTCCGAGGTTCCCGTGCTCCGCCGCCCCCTTCTGCTGGCCGCCTTCGAGGGCATCTTCGACGCCGCGGAATCGGCCACGACGGCGTTGAAGTGGATCTGCGAGCGATCGGAGTCGAGCCTCATCGCCGAGATCGATCCCGAGATGTACTTCAACTTCCAGGAGACGCGGCCCCTGGCCCGCATCGACGCCGACGGCACCCGCGTCATCGACTGGCCCCGCACGGAGATCAGGGCCGTCCGTACCGACGCCGCCCGCGACCTGGTGGTCATGACCGGGATCGAACCCCACCTGCGGTGGAACGGGTTCGCCGATCACGTGGTGGAGGTGGCCCGCCGCAGCGGCTGCGAGATGGTGGTGACCGTCGGCGCCCTCGTGGCCATGGTGCCCCACACCCGCCCCTTCACCGTCACCGGCAGCGCCGTCCACCCCGATCTGGTCAAGCGTCTGAACCTGAGCCGCCCCACCTACCAGGGGCCGACCAGCCTGGCCGGCGTCATCAACGAGCGGCTGGAGCGGGCCGACGTCCCCGTCATCTCCCTGCGGGTGGCGGTACCCCACTACGTTCCCGGTCCACCCAATCCGAAGGCGACCCGGGCCCTGCTCCGTCGCCTAGAGCAGACGACCGGGGTGGCGACCGCCTACGCCGATCTCGACGCCGACGTCAACGAGTGGTCGCAGCGGGTCGACGCCGCGGTGGCGTCGGACGACGAGAGCCGCCAGTACGTGGCCCGCCTGGAGCGCCAGGTCGACACCGACGAGCAGCTGCTCCCGTCGGGCGACGACCTGGCGGCCGAGCTGGAGGCCTTCCTCCGCGACCAGCGCAGCGCCGACACCGACGACACGAGCGACGCCGACACCCCGGGAGACGCTGGCGACAGGGGCGACGACATCGACGACAAGGGCGACGACGACGCCGGGGATGGTCCGACGGGCCCCTGACGACGCGGACCGACCACGGAACGTGTGGGCCAAGGAGCGAGTCGGCGTGGAGACCGAGACGGTCACGAGCGGGAGACCGTGTCCCAGCCCGTACGCAAGGACAAGGTCGAGATCGAACGCGACCGCAAGGACCTCGCCTGATCTCCTCGTGGTGCGCTCTCGGCGCCTACCGGGTGTCGGGGTGCAGGACGGCGGTGGCGACCTGACGGAGCCAGTGGTCGGCCAGGACGAGGAGCATCATCGCCTCGACCAGGGGCACGGCCCGCGGCAGCACGCACGGGTCGTGGCGGCCGTGGGCGGACAGCGTCGTCGGCTCGCCGCTGGAGGTGACGGTCTTCTGCTCCGAAGCGATCGTGGCCGTCGGTTTGAACGCCACCCGGCAGACGATGTCGGCGCCGTTCGAGATCCCGCCCTGTATGCCGCCCGAGTTGTTCGACGTGGTCACCGGCCGGCCGTCGGGTCCGGGCTCGAACGGGTCGTTGTGGGCCAGCCCGGTGAGACGGGTGCCAGCGAATCCGCTCCCGATCTCGAATCCCTTGGCCGCCGGTAGCGACACCATGGCCCGGGCCAGGTCGGCGTCCAGCTTGTCGAACACCGGTTCCCCCCACCCGGGGGGGACGCGGCGGGCCACGACGGTCACGACCCCACCGAGGGAGTCGCCGTGGCGCCGGGCCTGCTCGATGGCCTCGGTCATGGCGACGGCGGCCACCGGGTCGGGACAGCGGGTGGGGTCGTGCTCCACCTCGTCGACGGTCACGGCGCCGGCGTCGACCGTGGCGTCGATGTCGTGGACCTGGCTGACCCAGCCCAGGACCTCGACGCCGACACCGACCTCGAGCAGACGCCGGGCCACGGCTCCCGCCGCCACCCGGCCGATCGTCTCCCGGGCCGACGAGCGCCCACCACCACGGTGGTCGCGCCGACCGTACTTGGCCATGTAGGTGTAGTCGGCGTGGCTCGGCCGGTAGACGTCGCGCAGGTGGTCGTAGGCCCCGGGGCGCTGGTCGGCGTTGGGGACGAACATGGCGATCGGGGTGCCGGTCGTCATGCCCTCGTGGAGGCCGGACAGGATCTGGACGGTGTCGGACTCGGCCCGCTGGGTCACGAGGCGGCTCTGGCCCGGCCGGCGGCGATCGAGATCGCGTTGCACCGCCGCCTCGTCGAGGGACAGCCCGGGCGGGCAACCGTCGACGACCACGCCGACGCCGGCGCCATGGGATTCACCGAACGTGGTGAGGCGGAACGCCCGCCCGAAGGTGCTGGTCACACTCCGAGGGTACCGGAACCCCGGATCGGCGCCGGAGCCCGGTCCGCCGGTAGCCTGGAAAGGAGATGGATGCACGACGGGCCCCCACCGCCGACACCGACAGTTCAGGTCAGCGATACGGCGAGCGAGCCGGTCCGGCGACCCTCAGCGGCCGGCTCAAGGTGTGGATCGACCAGGATCTGTGCACCGGCGACGGGATCTGCACCGATCACGCCCCCCAGGTGTTCACCATCCTCGAGGACGGGATCGCCTACTGCCGCCAGGACGACCGGATCTTCAACGATCCGGGCGGGGCCGCCGAGTTGGCCGTCGTCGACCCGTCGAACGAGTCCCGCGTCATCCACGCCGCCGCCGAGTGCCCCGGCGAGTGCATCTTCGTCGAATTCGAGGACTACGTCGAGCTGGAGAACTGAGCGGGCTCGCCGTCGGCCCCGGCGCCAGTATCGTCGGGCCAGGTGACCGGAGGTCACCCTCAGCGGCGTGCCGACGAAGGACGGGCCATGGCGAAGCAAACGAAGATCCTGCTCGACGAGTCGGAGATGCCGACCCGCTGGTACAACGTGATCCCCGACCTGCCCTCGGCCCCGCCCCCGCCGCTCCACCCCGCCACCGGGGAGCCGGTCGGGCCCGACGATCTCGCCCCTCTCTTCCCCATGGCGCTGATCCTGCAGGAGGTCTCGACCGACTCCTACATCGACATCCCGGAGGAGGTGCAGGACGTCTACCGCCTGTGGCGACCATCGCCCCTGCACCGGGCCCATCGTCTCGAGCGGGCCCTGGAGACCCCGGCCCGCATCTACTACAAGTACGAGGGGGTCAGCCCCGCCGGTTCCCACAAGCCGAACACCGCGGTACCCCAGGTCTGGTACAACGCCCAGGAGGGTGTCCGCAAGCTGACCACCGAGACCGGCGCAGGGCAGTGGGGAACGGCCCTGGCCTTCGCCTGCTCCCTGTTCGGGCTCGAGTGCGAGGTGTGGCAGGTGCGGTCGTCGTACGATCAGAAACCCTACCGCCGGGCCATGATCGAGACGTTCGGGGCCACGGTCCACCCCTCCCCATCGGTGTTGACCGAGGCTGGGCGCAAGATCCTGGCCAACGACTCGCAGACGCCGGGTAGTCTCGGCATCGCCATCTCCGAGGCGGTCGAGGTGGCGGCCCGCGATCCCGAGACCCGCTACGCCCTCGGCAGCGTGCTCAACCATGTGCTCCTCCACCAGACGATCATCGGTGAGGAGGCCCTGCTCCAGCTGGCCAAGGTCGACGAGACGCCCGACCTGATCGTCGGCTGCACGGGCGGCGGCTCCAACTTCGCCGGCCTGTCGTTCCCGTTCCTGCGGGAGAAGCTGGCGGGTCGCATGGACCCGGTCATCCGCGCCGTCGAGCCGGCCGCCTGCCCGTCGCTGACGAAGGGCGTGTACACCTACGACTACGGAGACACGGCCGGGATGACCCCCCTCATGAAGATGCACACCCTCGGCCACGACTTCGTGCCCGATCCGATCCACGCCGGTGGCCTCCGCTACCACGGCATGTCACCCCTGCTGTCGCACATCTACGAACTCGGCCTCATCGAGGCCGAGGCCATCGGTCAGACCGAGTGCTTCGAGGCCGGGGTCCGCTTCGCCCGCACCGAGGGCATCGTGCCGGCCCCCGAACCGACGCACGCCCTGGCCGCCACCGTGCGGGCCGCCCTCGAGGCGAAGGACAGCGGCGAGGAGCGGGTCATCCTCACCGCCCTGTGCGGTCACGGCCACCTCGATCTGGCTGCCTACGAGCGCTACCTCGCCGGCGACATGATCGACTACGAGTACCCTGAGGAGCGGGTCCAGGACGCCCTCACCCGGCTCCCGCAGGTCGACCTCTGATGCCCCCTCGATGAAGCTCCCGTTCCGCTCCAGCCGCCCCGACGACGATCTCGACCATGGCGACGACGACCTCGACGTCTACGGCGACGAGGATCTCGACGTCTACGGGGGCGAGGAGCGGGCGCCGGTCTCCCCGCCGACCTCCCCGTCGGCGACCGACGGGCCCCCGCCACCGCCGTCGCACCGGGCCCTGACGTCCGACCTGCGGCCTCGCTTCGTTCTCGAGCCCACGGGTGAGCACCGGGCGGTGGAGGTCGACGCCGACCGTGTCGTCGACCTCGACCGTGCCCACGGGGACGACCGTGACCATGAGCGGGACCGTGACGACGATCGTGACCGCCGGGCGGTGCCCCCGCCGGTGGCCCGCCGTGGTCGAGCCGACCAGGATGGCCCCAGCGGAGGGGGCGATGGCGGCGGCGCCGGTGGTAACGGCCGCCGGGCGTGGTCGACGACGACCGCCGAGCTGGCCCGACGCACCGAACGCCTGCGGGCCGACGGCGGCCTGGAGCAACGCAGCGCCTGGTCGTATCTCGGTGTGCTCGGCGTGCTGTTCGTGCTCATCGTCGGTTTCGGCTACGGCTGCAGCGACGTCCGCGGCAACGACATCGCCACCTCGGATCCGGCCCAGGTCATGGCCGGGGGCGAGCCCAACCGGTTGGTGTTCCGGGTCGACGGTGACGTGATCGTCCTCCAGGGGTCGGTACCCGACCAGGCCGCCCACGATCAGATCGTGGCCGCCGCCGGAGCGCTCTACCAGGCCGAGAACGTGGTCAACGAGCTGGTCGTCGACGAGGACACCACGCTGGAGGAGGGCACGATCCGCGTCGTCGGCAGCGCGCTGAGCGGCGATGAGCGGGCCGGGCAGCTGCAGGACCGGATCGCCGCCGACTTCGGGCTGGCCAACCGGGGCTTCGAAGTCGGCTTCAGCGACACCGCCATCGCTCCCGTGGATGCCATCGTCAGCGTCGGCGACGGGTCCGTCACCCTGTCCGGGATCCTGCCCGACGAGCAGTCCGTAGCCGACCTGGTGGCCCTGGTCGGTGACATCTGGGGCGCCGAGCGGGTGGATGGGTCGAGCCTGTCGGTCGGCGACACCACCTGGACCGACGGGCGGATCCGGGTGGTGGGGACGACGGCGACCAGCGACCAGCGGATCGGTGAGCTCGTGGCCCAGGCCCCCGAGCGGATCGCGACGCTCGTCACGGTCGATACCAGCGGGCTGACCCTGGCCGACGACAGCTCCCTGCGGGCGGAGATCCAGTCCTCGATCGCCGACATCGTCACCGCCGACCCCATCCGCTTCGCCCCCAACTCAGCCGGCATCGACCCGGCCAGCGACGCCGTCCTGGTCCAGGTCGGGGAGCTGCTGGCGCAGCTGCCCGATATACCGTTCGAGGTGGTCGGCCACACCGACGACGCCGGCGAGGAGGAGACCAACCTGGTCCTGTCGCAGGATCGGGCGGCGGCGGTGGTGACGAGGCTGGCCGAGCTCGGCATCGACCCCGGTCGGATGTCGTCACGGGGGGAGGGCGAGTCGAACCCGATCGCCGACAACGCCACCGCCGACGGCAAGGCGGCCAACCGACGCATCGAATTCGTGCTCGTCGGTACCTCCACCGCCGACCCCAGCGACACCAACGCCTCCGGCTGACCGAATCCGGTCAACGGGCGTGGCGTTCCTTCTTTTGGCATCATTGCCCGGTCGGTGGCTCAACGGGAGTCGTCGATGCGACACGAGGGGGAGCGTGATGGAGGGCCTGGACCCGACCGAGTTCGATCTGGTGATGTTCGTGTTCCGGGTGATGTTCGGGCTGGTGTTCGCCGCCCACGGCTACGCCAAGGTGTTCCGGGGCGGACGAATCGCCGGTACCGCCGGCTGGTTCGATGGTATGGGCTTCCGGCCGGGTCGGGTCCATGCCTGGGCCGCCGCCGGCACCGAGATGGCGGCCGGGATCGCCATCGCCCTCGGGCTGCTGACCCCGCTGGCGGCGGCCGGCATCATCGGGGTGATGGTTGTCGCCGGCTGGACGGTCCACCGCAGCGCTGGGTTCTTCATCGTGTCCAACGGGTGGGAGTACACCTTCATCACGGGGCTGATCGCCACCGCAATCGCCGGTCTCGGCCCGGGCCGGTGGTCGCTCGACGAGGCCTTCGGGATCGCCGGCGGCCTCAACGGGTACACGGGCCTGGCCATCGCCCTCGTCGTCGGACTGGTGGCCGGCGTGGGTCAGATCCTCCTGTTCTTCCGGCCACCGGCCCCGGCCCCGGCCGAGGCGTGAACCGCAGGGGCCAGGCCGGCCGCCGGTCGGCTGCGACGGTCAGGTGACGCCGATGGCGGTGGGGAGGACACCGGCCAGGATGTTGTCCCAGTCGTCGATGCCGCAGCCGTCCTCCCGGGTGATGGTGGTGTTCACCGCCCGGTCGTCGATGGTGCCGGTGACGACCGCCTCGTCGGGCCCTCCGTAGATCTCGGTGCAGATCCGATCCTGGGGCGGTCCCTCGACCAGGAGGGCCTGGACCTCGGGGTCGGCCAGCCGGGCGCAGGCCGACTGGTCGTTGAGCCCATCGACGGCCGGGGTGATCGTGGCGGTGTCGCCGAGGCAGCTGATGGTGTAGCTGACCGCGTCGGCATCGGGGTGGGAGTAGGTGATCTCGAGCGTGGCGATGGGGTACGGACCCCCGCCCAGCGGTGGCTGGGTGCCGTTCCCGTGGTCGCCGCCGGTCGGTTCCGTCGTCGTGCCGTCAGTGGTGTCGTCGGTCGTCTCGTCGGTGGCGTCGTCCGTCGGGCCGCCGGCGTCGATCGGGGTGTCGTCGTCGCCACAGGCGGCCAGGGAGAGGAGCAGTGCCGCCAGGACGGCGGCCAATCGCATCTGTCGTTTCAACATGACTTTTGGACGTCGGCCGGAGCGGTCCTGGTTCCCGATCCAATTCTCTTGGCCGAAAGACCCGATCCGGCCGAGGTACCGGGCGGTGACGGATCAGAGGTCGAGGAGGGCGAACGCCTCGCTGTGGTCGGTGCGGAGCATCGTCTTCTGCACCTTGCCCATGGCGTTGCGGGGTAGTTCGTCGACGAACAGATAGGCCTTGGGCCGTTTGAAGTTGGCGAGGCGCTCGACGGCGGACCGCATCCGCTGCTCGATCGCCGCTTCCACCGTCGCCGGTTCGTGACCCTCGGGAGCGGCCGGAGGACGGATCAGGTCGGGATCGGCCACGACGAAGGCGGCCACCCCCTCCCCGAAGTCGGGGTGGGGAAGGCCGACCACCGCCGTCTCCATGACACCGTCGATCTCGTCGAGGACGATCTCGATCTCCTTCGGGTACACGTTGTAACCGCCGGAGATGATCATGTCGCTCGAACGCCCGACCAGCGTCAGGCGCCCGTCGGGCGCCATCGAACCGATGTCGCCGGTGCGGAAGTAGCCGTCGGCGGTGATCTCCGCCGCCGTCCTGTCGGGGAGCCGCCAGTAGCCGGGGAACACGTTGGGCCCCTTGACCTGCACCGTTCCGATCTCGTCCGGCCCGAGGACCCGGTCGTCGTCGTCGACCACCCGGACGTCGACCTTGGGGAGCGGATAGCCGACGGTGCCGGCGATCTTCGGTCCCTCGGGGGGGTTGGAGGTGATGATGCCGGTCTCGGTCATGCCGTAGCGCTCGCAGATGGTGTGACCGGTGCGGTCGGCGAACTGGCGGAACACCGTGGAGGTGAGCGGAGCCGAACCCGATGTGAACAGCCGGATCGTGGCGCAGTCCTCCGGACCGAAGTCGGGGTCCTCGAGGAGGCGGCTGTAGTAGGTGGGGACACCCATCATCACCGTCGCCGACGGGAGATAGGAGCGGACGTCGTCGACGTCGAAATGGGGGAGGAAGATCACCTTCGAGCCGTTGAGGATGGCGCAGTGGAGGGCCACGAAGAGACCGTGGACATGGAAGACGGGCAGGGCGTGCAGCAGCACGTCGCCCGGTTCCCACCGCCAGATGGCGTGGAGGGCGAGGGCGTTGCTGGCCAGGTTGGCGTGGGTGATCATCGCCCCCTTCGACCGCCCTGTCGTACCCGACGTGTACAACATGCAGGCCACGTCGTCGGCCTCGCGTTCGGTCACCCCGAAGCCCGGTCCGGCCTCGGACGCGGCCTCGGCCAGCGTCCCGTTGCCCCTGGTGCCGAGGGTGTACATGCGCTCCACGCCGGCCAACTCGCCCACCGGTTGCAGCTTGGACGCCCGGCCCGGGGTGAACACGAACACCGACGCCTCGGCGTCGCCGATGAAATAGCCGACCTCCTCCGCGGTGTAGGCGGTGTTGAGGGGGACGTACACGAACCCGGCCCGGACGCACGCCAGGTACAGCGCCACGGCGTCGGCCGACTTGTCGACCTGGACGACGACGCGGTCGCCGAGCAGGGTGCCGGCGTCGACCAGGGCCCGGGCGAACGACGCGCTGCGACGCTCGATGTCGGCGTAGGTGAACGACGGTTCTCCGGGGGTGGCGAGGAAGACGTCGTCGACGACCCCGGCGAAGCGTGAAACGAACAGCTCGTAGATGTTGTGGGTCAAGATGTGGTGGGTGGCGGTGGTCGGGTGATCGGTGTCAGCGACACTACTGCGGATCCCGGGGTGGGTGGGTCAGGAACCGGTGGGTGTCGAACCGGCGTCGGCTCGGGTGCGGCGAAGCAGAGGATCTGCGACGGCCAAAGATGTATCAGCAAAGGCGAGGACGGTGCCAGAGACACCCGGTGTCTCGGAGTCGACCAGGTTGCCCATCACCTCGAGGGTGATGTTGGCGATGGCCTGGGTGCCGACGGCCAGGCGGAGTCCGGCCCGCAGGATCCACGGATGCCCGATGAGGAACGAGAACCGCCGCCCGGTGCGCAGGTAGCTGTCGAAGCGCTCACCGATCGCCCGGTCGTAGGCGTCCGGCGCCGTGGCCGGGTCGTCGACGAACAGTCGAGCGGCCAGCATCCCCGACTCGAGGCCGTAGTCGATGCCCTCACCGTTCATCGGGTTCACGAGGCCGGCGGCGTCGCCGATCGCCACCCAGCCCGGCCCGTGGCGCCGCTGGGCGGTCATCGGTAACCGCCACGCCCGGGGTCGTTCCAGGTTGGGACCGAGGTCCCAGCTGTCGTCGACCAGGGAGCGGTAGCTCTCGAGGAGGGTGTTGAGGTTGAGGCGCCGGAAGTCCTTCATCGTCGACAGGGCGCCGACGCCGATGTTGACCGTGCCGTCGCCGGCGGGAAACAGCCAGCCGTAGCCTGGTACCGCGGTGCCGCGCTCGTCGCGGAGGGTGAGGCACGCCTCGAGGTGCCGGTCGTCGTGGCGGGGCGAGGTGGCATAGGTGCGGATGGCGAGGCCGAACGGCTCGTCGGGTACTCGCTCGGCCCCGACCATACGGGCCACCTTGCCGGGGGCGCCGGTGGCGATCACGGTCAGCGCGGCCTCGATCTCCTTGTCGCCGGCGACGACGCCGGTCACCCGGTCGCCGTCCATGCGGGGGAGCGCCTCGGTCTCCCATACCACGGCGGCTCCGGCCTCGACGGCGGCGTCCATCAGGGCGGCGTCGAGGCGCCGCCGTGGCCACACCGCCCCGTGGTCGGGGAACCGGGAGCCCGACGGCCACGGCAGCTCCCTGACCTGGCGGCCGGCGATCATGCGCAGACCGGCAATGCGGTGGGCGCCGCTGAGGTCGATGCCGAGCTCGTAGAGGGCGCCGACGGCCCGGGGCGTGAGCCCGTCGCCGCAGACCTTGTCGCGACCGTAGGGCGCCCGCTCGAACACGATCACGCGGGCGCCGGCCCGGGCCGCCTCGATGGCCGCAGCGGCGCCGGCGGGGCCGGCGCCGATCACGACGAGGTCGTAGGACTCCATGTGGCCGACCCTACCGTCACCGCAGTGACGGGACGTGACCGTGTGACCCTGCGACCCTGCCGACCTCAGCGCTCGATGCTCAGCGCTCGATGGACGGCCTGGGTCTGGGTGGTGCGGGTCACGAGCTTGCCGTCGCCCCCCTGGTGATGTCGGCCTGGATGACGATCGTGGTCCGACCGACGTGGATGGGGGTGGCGACGGAGCTGGCGTGGCCGGACAGGATGGTGAGCCCGAGCAGCCCGGTCAGCGGCATGTGGGTATGGGCGAGCTCCGCGAGGACCCCATCGCCGGTGTCGGCCACGACGTCAGGTCTGGTCGACGAGGTCGGCGTCGGCGGCGTTCCGTTTCACCGACTCGATGCCCTTCACGGCCGCCGCCTTGCTCTCGTAGGCTTCGCCAACGGCGATGATCTCACCGTTGCCGGCCTTCAGGCGGAAGCGGAACTTCCCGGCCTTGTCCTCGTAGAGCTCGAATTTCCCTGCCATCCGTATCCTCCTCGCAGCACGTACGAGAGGAGAAAGTAGCGCATCTTCGCCGTTGCCATCGACGAATCCGACGGGCTGGCACCGGCGGAGGAGGCTCATGCGATGAACCCCGGCGCCCCGCCGCGTGGAGGGATGTGTACGCAACGGAGCGCCGAGGCGAGGTCGCCCGTGCGGGCTCGAACCTGGCGCTGGTCGGTGGTGGCGGTCCGCCGCCGTCCCTCGACCGGATGTCCAAACTACCGGTATTGTGATCGATTTGAGGCTATCGGGGCCGGCTCATGGTCCGTGGTCACGGGCACGGTGCCGGGAGCAGATGCCCGGCGGGGGTGTTCAGATCGGTGAAGCGGCAGCCGAAGTCGTCGGCGGCAACCGCCGCCGGGTCGCTCACCGCGTCGCCCTCGGGCTTGACCCCGTCCTCGACCCAGGCCACCAGGTCCGTCATGGCCCGCTCGTACTCGGCGGTGGTGAAGTCGCAGTGGCCGACGCCCCGGATGGCCCGCTGGACCAGCAGGTCGGCGTTGCCCCGGGCGGCCACCGTTTCGGCGTAGGTGGTCTCCATGTGGAACGGCACGAACAGGTCCCCGAGATTGTGCATCGTGAGGACCGGCACCCGGATCCGGCCGGTGAGGTGGGGTGACGGGGAGGCCGGGGTGTTGACCCGGGAGAGCCGCTCCTTGGCCACCCGCGCAACGTCGGCGTTCAGGTCGATCTCCAGGTCGTTCGACGGGCCGGGCACGAGGTCGGTCTCGTAGAACACGTCGGTGTTGTCGACGGCCACCTTGTCGCGCTCGCCCACGGTGCCGTCTCCGGTGCCGAGGTCGAACAGGAAGTTGCCGGGTATGCCCGAGCCGAACTCGGGGAACGAGTTCCAGAAGATCCACGCCTCGTCGAAGTTCGGTCGGTCACCGCCGGTGCGCAGCTCGACCAGCTGCTTGAAGGCCCGGCCCCGCTCGTTGAGGAGCAGGGGCCAGGTGCCGGGCGCCGCCTCGAGGGCGTCCTTGATCTCCGGGGCGGTGGTGGTGGCGTAGTCGGGCCCGACGGGGAAGCCCGAGCGGCCGAGTGCGAGCTGCTGGGCGGTGACGTTGAAGTCGAGGAAGAAATCGAACAGCTCGAAGTCGCCGACGACGCCGCACACGGGGAGGGCCCCGTCGTAGGCTCGGGGGTGACGCTCGATCGAGGCGGCGGCCACATGGCCCCCCATCGAGGCCCCGGCGATGAAGGTCAGGTCGGGCCGCCGGTCGGCCACACGGCCGAACTTCCAGGCCAGCACCCGTGTGTCGGTCACCGCCGTACCCACGTTGTAGTCGTTCTTCGAGTAGGTCGAGGCCGCCCAGGCGTAGCCGTTGTCGAGCAACCACTCCCGGAACGGCACCTCCTCCTCCTGGAAGTAGAGGCGGGTCTCGGTGCCGCGGAACCCATGGGCCCACAGGACGAGGTCGCCGTTCCATTCGGCGGGGATCTCGATGCGGTACCCCGCCCCGGCCAGCACCCCCCACTCCCGTCGGCTGTCCTCGTGGCCGTCCAACGGCTCGAAGGGGAGGGTGCTCTCGTCGACCTCGTAGACGATCGACGGGGTGGTCGTCGGGTCGGTGAGGCGCCCGTCGTCGCCCCGTCGGGACCGGGCGTCGTCGGCCGCAACGGGAGCGGCACCGACGGTGACGACCAACAGCGCGGTCACGAGCAGGACGCGGGGACGGCGACGGCGGGCTGTCGAGCCGGTCCGGGTTCGGTCGACGGTCATGGTGGATCCCCCTCACTGCCGCCCGTCGTGGTGATACCCGACGGACGCCGCCGCAGATCGCACCGACCCTAGAGGGCGGGATCGGAGGAGGAGAGATCGAACCCCGTTCAGAAGTCCCAACCGGGAAATGGCGGCGGCAGGGCGAGGGCCTCGTCGAGCTGGCGCAGCAGTTCGGGCGGCCCGTCGAGGTCGTCGGTCAGGGCGAGGCCGGTGGCCGGTCGGACACCGAACCAGCAGCGGGAGAAGGCCCCGATCGACGCCGTCAGCACGGGAACGCCACCGCCCATGCCCGGCGTCACGGTCGACGGTGCGCCGATGACGACGTGGTGGTCGCCCCCCACCCCCCGCCATCCGTCGGCCGGCCAGTCGGCGTCGTCGCCGTCGACCAGGGCGGCGACCGGGTCGTGGAGGCGGAGATCGAACGCAACTTCGGGCCCCGACCAGCGCCGGGCGCCGATGCAGGCCTCGAGGTCGAGGATGCGGAGCTGCATCCAGGCGAGGGCGACGGTCCCCGTGGCGTGGGTCGAGCCCGTCGTGCGCAGCCGGTCCCTCAGCGGGGTGGCGACCAGATCCTGCAGCTGGACCCCCGGGGGCTCGTCGAGGACCACGGTGGCCACCTGGTCGCCGAGCTCCCGGAGGAGGCGGAGCAGTTCGAGCAACTGCCCGTCGTGCTCGTAGCCCATGAAGCGGATGCGGTACGGACCGTGCTCGTCGTCGGCCGAGCCGTAGACGAAGTGGCTGAGCCGTCCCGTGTCGTCGCGGTAGCCGAGGCCGAACGGCTTGTCGACCCACCGCAGCTCGGCCCGCATGATCTCCGGGGCGGCCAGTGTCACCCGACCGTGATGGGCCCTGCGGGTGAGCAGCGCCCGGTGCATGTCCTCGTGATCGTCCTCGCTCAATCGGACCGGCTGGCGATAGGGGACGTGCTCGACCCGCAGCGAGCGGGGATCGAGCGTCGCCCGCACGGTGTAGGGGCCCGTGCCGAAGCCGATCCGGTCGTAGAAGCCCTGCTCGAACATGCCGAGGGCGGCCACCGCAGCCCGCGACTCGGCCCCGCTGGCGACGGCCCGAGCCGTCAGGGTGGTAGCGAACCGGCGCTTGCGGCCGAGCCGGCTGGTGGTGACGGCGGTGACGGCGCACAGCGGCAGATCGGTGTCCTGGTACTGGATCGTCCCGTCGTGCCACAACACGAGGCACTCGGCGGATCCTTCGACGTCGGCGACCTCGGCGTGGGCGCTGTCGAGGTACTCGGGGAGGGGAGCGGCTTCGTCGTCGCTGGTGATCCAGGACACCTCGCGCCAGATCCGCTCCGCCGCCGCCAGATCACGGTCGCGGTCATAGGGTCGGATGGGGGAGATCACGCAAGGGAGTCTCGCATTCTCGGCCGCCGCTGCGGGCGACATTTTCGGGGCGACAGGTCGGCGATCGTGGTTCTTGCCCGAGGCCGAGCCCCGACCGGATGACCCGCGGGTCCGAGGTCCGGTCGCCGCCGCGCCCGCCTCGGGCAAGTGGACCGATAGGGAAAAGCGGAGACGCCCTCCGGCCGGTCGGCGTGAGCCTTCCGGGCCGGGGGACGTCTCGAAGGTCGGAAATCCACCAGTATCGACTTCGATAGCGCTATCTTCTCACTCGATACCTGAAGTGCCGCCTGTCTGGCTCGGACCGTGATCCGGCGCCCGGCAGGCGGTTCCGGTTCTGCACCCGGATGGTTGCATGCGACTGTCCGGATGTGGATCGCCTCGTGCTCGCCTGCCGGTCAGCGTGCGACGAACGATGGAGTCGACAGCCATCGAAGCGTCGCAGCGAGTGCGACACGATCCTCTGGATTTCTTTCCTGTCGATCGTCGACCACGGTGGAACGAGCCGGCACCCGTCGAGACCGGGGCCACCGTCGACGACCCATTCGGCGATCGTGGTTCAGCATCGACCCGTGAACGGCACCTCGGTATCCGTCCTCGGGCAGGGCGATGATCCCCACCGGTCACAGCCACTGCTCGAGTGAGCGGTGGCGGCACTCGGCGTCGAACGACCCATGCCTTCGGTCCGACACGTCGGAACCGTTGCTCGATGTCGACCCTTCCCCTCGGCCGTCCGGTCGGACGTCGGTGTGGTCGATCTCACTGTTTGCCTGGCCCGGTCCGGCTGTTGCCTCGACCGAGTGCTGTGATCCTGCTACCAGCGTTTTCCCAGGTCAAGAGCTTTTTGGAAATCCCCAGGGTTGTCCGCAGACTTTCTTCGTCTTCCCCAGGAGGACACACGCTGTCCACCGGTTGTCCACCTCGAAACCCACAGGATGGGGGTGGCGACCGGACTCACTCCGCTCCGTCGCCGAGCTCGTGCTCGGCCCGCTGCCGGGCGGCCGCCGCCGAGGCGACCCGTTCCCTGGTCGCCTCGAGATGACGACGGGCGTCGACGAGGCGACGTTCGAGTTCGGCCACCCGTTCGACCGCCTTGTCCTCGGCGCTGCGAGCGGCCGCCAGGCGGCGGTCGGCCAACGCCAGCGATGGACCCGGACGTCGGAGCCGCCTCGACCCGGGGCGTTCACCTCGCCGCCTCGGCGTCACCCCCTCGTCGCCGGTCGGTGGCTCGTCGGCTGCTGGTTGACCGATGGTGTCCCCACCGACGGGCCCACCGGTCGTGCACGGCTCGTCGCCGGTCGGTGGCTCGGCGGCTGCCGGTTCTCCGAGGGTGTCCCCATCGACGGGCGGTTCGTGGGCGGGCGGAGCGTCGGGTGAGGGCCCGTCTTCCGGGATGGGGGCCGGACGGCGTCGCCCGATGCGGCGACGATCGCGGGGCCGCTCGCCGGGGGATCGACGGGCCGAGCGGGCGTCGTCGAGCGACGAGACCGTGGCCAACGGAGTCAGGAGGTCGAAGCCGGGGGTGGGGGGCGGCGGCTCGGTGAAGCGCGCCGCCCGCAGGTCGTCGTGGGCGTCGCCGTCGAGCGACGTGACCTCGAGCAGCAGGGCGATGACGTCACGGTCGCGCTCGGCGCGGTCGGCGACGGCGCCGACCGCGCTGCGGTGGGCGGCCTGCAGGGCCCGGACGTCCACCGCACGCCCGGCCATCGCCTTCCGCTGACCCTCGGTCAGCTCTCGTGCCCGCTCGAGCAGGGCATCGAGGTCCGCCGGCCGGGCCCGAAGGACCCGGTTGAGGGCGGCCGCCGTGACGCTCGGCCGGCGGAGCGCCTTCACCTCGGTCGCCGCCTCCCGTTCGCCCCGACCCCGCAGTTCGGCCACCAGCCGGTCACGGGCGGCGACGAACTCGTCGGCGGGGAGCCCGTAGAGGGTGTCGTGGATGGGCGGGCCGTCGGCCATCGCCCAACCGTAGGCGAGGGACCGCTCGGGCGAGGGACGAGGGCCGGCGGGGCCCGGGTCCGTCGGCCGGCGGGGTTCGGGCCGGGGCTCGGCCGGTTCCACCGAGGTGATCCGGGCCCGCCGGTCCGTTGCGGTGGATCCGCCGGGTCATCGGGCCGGCGAGGGTCAACCCGGGATGGGGATGAGCCGACAAGGAGAGAGGAGCGTCCGACTCCCGAGCATCCGACAACCCCGTCAGAGGCAGCCCGATGACCGACCTGACCGACAACGTGCATCCCATCCGGCCCGGCGGCGGGCTGCGACGGCTGCGCCAGGGCGACGGCCCCCGCCGCCTCGACACCAGCGCCACCGTTCTGACGAAGAACCAGTTCACCACGGCACTCCAGGCCGAGATCGAACGGGCTCTGGCCGACGAGCACACGGTCCTGGTGATGCGGGTCCGCCATCGGGCCGTCCCCGGGGCCGACGAAGCCACGCTCCGCACCCGGTCCTTGCCACCGGAGGTGGTCGACCGCATCCGCTCGTGCAACGAGAACATCCGGGTGACCCTCCCCGGGGCCACCGAGATGATGCTGTTCACACCGTCGCTGCGCCGCCGTGCCGACGGGGAGGAGCTCATCTCCCGACTCGTGGCCGAACTGAGTCCACCGGTCATGATCGACGGACTGGCTCACCACCTGGCTCCCGCCATCGGCGCCGCCTTCCTCGACCACGACAATCCGTCGGTCGAGATGCTGGTCGATGGGGCCAGGTTGGCGCTCGACGAGTGCGACCCGATCCACCGGGCCATGGTCTTCCACCCCTACCAGCGGATACGCCGCCAGCGACGGCTCGACATGGAGGTCGATCTCCGTCGTGCCGTCCTGTCGGATCAGATCGCCTTCGCCCTCCAGCCGGCGTTCGATCTCCGGACCGGTGCGCTGGTGGCGTTCGAGGCCTTCGCCCGTTGGAACCGGATCGACGAGGGCCCGGTCCCTGCTGTGGAGTTCATCCAGATCGCCAAGGAGACCGGCCTCGGGCACCTCATCGACCGCCAGGTCCTTCGGGGCGCCCTGTCCGTCGTGAGTAACTGCGTGGCGGCCGACGGCTATGGCCAGCTCACGTTGTGGCTCAACGTCTCATCCGAGGAGATCGTCCACCCCGAGTTCGTCGACACGGTCACCGGTGCCGCCACGGCCGACCCAATGGTCAGGATCGGTCTGGAGCTCAGCCCCAGCCCTCCGGTGGAGGCCCGCGACGTGCACGAGATCCTCAAGGCCCTGTCGGCCGCCGGCGTCACGGTCGCCGTCGCCGACTTCGGTATCGGTAACGCCAACCTCACCGTGCTCGAGCGCCTTCCGTTCGACGCCGTCAAGCTCGACCGGGCCCTCATCCGACAGCTACCCGGTACCGGATCGGCCGTCGAGGTGGTGAAGGCCCTGATCGGCATCGCCGCCGCCCACGGCCTGGAGACGACGGCTCAGGGGGTGGAGAACGACGCCCAGGCTGCCCTGCTGACCGACCTCGGTTGCCGCATCGGCCAGGGCTACCACTTCGCCGAGCCGTCGACCGACGTCGGCGCCCTCCGAGCCCATCTTCTGCGACGCTGACCCTGGGTCGATCGGCCGCCGCAGGACGGCCGCGGGTCCTCGCCGGCACGAACCTCCGTGGCGGCGCTGCCGCCAGGGTTGGCCGTCGGTACCTCCGTGGCGGGCCAGTCGTTCTGCCGGGAGCTGTGCCGGCCAGAACGAGCCTCTCATTCGCCAGGCGGCGGCGCCAGGGGGCGGTGTCGGGCGGCGCTCAGACGGGGGTGGCCGTGGCCACGGTCATGGCGTGGCGCACGAGGTTCACCAGGGAGTCCCGCACCGCCGCCTTGTGGCGGGCGTCGGTGATGACGATCGGGATGTGGCTGGGGATGTCGAGCGCGTCGCGGACGTCTTCGGGGTGGTGCCGGACCACGCCGTCGAAGGCATTGATGGCAACGATGAACGGCACACCTGCCCGCTCCATGTAGTCGACGGCGGGGAAGCAATGGTCGAGCCGGTCGGTGTCGACGAGCACGACGGCGCCGATGGCACCCCTGACGAGCTCGTCCCACATGAAGTGGAACCGGTTCTGGCCCGGCGTGCCGAAGAGGTAGAGCACGAGGTTGCGGCTGAGCCCGACCCGGCCGAAGTCCATGGCGACCGTCGTCGACGTCTTCGTCGTGGCATCGCCGAGATGGTCGATGCCTTCGCTCACCTTCGTCATCGCCGCCTCGGTGGTGAGCGGGTCGATGTCGGAGATGGAGGTGACGAACGTGCTCTTGCCGACGGCGAAACCACCTGCGACCACGATCTTGACGGGGATGGGGTTGGCTGAAGTCATCGGGTCTACCTCAGAGGGACTGGAGTCCGTCGAGCACACGCTCGAGAAGGTGCAGGTCGGGGCGTTCGGAAGGGAGCGGAGAAGCGGTGCTCGTCGTGACGAGCTCCTCGCTCACGAGGTCGCCCACGAGGATGCGCGCGACCTGCAGGTGGATGTCGAGGAGGGCGGAGATCTCGGCCACGGAGTGCGGCTCGGCGCACAGGGCCAGGATCTCCCGATGTTCCGGTGATCTGCCGTCGTCCGCTTCCTCACCGGCAGGCGTGGTACGCACCTGGGCTTCGAGGGGGAGATCGACAGCACTTCTCGTCCGACCACCGGTCAGGAGGTAGGGACGGACCCGGAGAGCCGAGGAAGCGGTGCGATCGTCGTGGGTCATTGGGGAAGCGCCGCCTGCAGTTCTGCTCTCAGTTCCGGCGTCAACACATCGCCGGTCTTGCCGACCAGCACGGCCATCTCGTAGGCGACCAGGCCGACGTCGCAGTTGGCGTCGGCCATGGTGGCGAGGAGCGAGCCGTCGCTGATCCCGGTCACGAAGAGAAAGGCGTGTTCCATCTCGACGATGACCTCGGTGACGGCGCCGCCACCAAAGCGTCCGGCGGCCCCGTAGGCCAGGCCGATCAGGCCCGACGACACAGCGGCGAAACGATCGACACCATCCCGATCGAGGCCGTTCGAGGCGGCGATCGGCAGACCGTCGGACGAGACGACGACCGCCTCGTTCACGCCGGGGACCTGTTCGACGAAGTTGTTGACCAGGAAGTTGACATTGTTCGCTTGAGTACTCAACGCGGTCATGCCGGGCCTCCACTCTCGTTGCTGGTTGTCGGTTCGTTGATCGGCGTGGTGGCATGCGATGGCGCTCCACCCTTCTGATCGCGGCCGCTGCGGTAGCGGGCGAGCATCGCCCTCAGCTCCTCGGGCGACCGGCTGCTCACGGTGGTCGACGGTTGGCTGGCATCGGGAATCCGTCGTCCCTCGCTCTCCGGCGCCTGCGAGCGTGACCGGTCACGCTTCACCAGCGCACCGCTGCCTCGGGCCGGGATGGCCCCCGGGGGCGGGGTGGCACCACCGAGCAGGGCGTCGATTGCGGCGTCGAACCGGTCGCCGCTGGGCACCGCCTCGTCGAGGTTGGCCGGCGGCGTCAGCGCGGGGGGAGCGGTCTCGACCGGTGGCGTCGGCACCGGCTCGGGAGCGGCGACGGGAGGGATCTCGGGGGAGGCCTGGGGGGCCGAGACCGGGGGCGAGGGGGGCGGGGCGGGGGCGCCGAGAAGCCGGGCCAGAGCCGCCGACCGGGCGGGATCGGCGGCGGGAGCGGCGGCCGGCCGGGTGTCGCCGACGGGGGCCGATCTGGGGTCTTCGACGGCGGACCGTCGACCGAGATCGGCGGCGCCCCGCTCGGGGACCGCGGTCGGGGCCCAGCCGGAGGCCTCCGGCAGGTCGAACGGCAGGTCGAACGGCAGGGCGGCGGCCGGCGCGGCATCGACGGGGACGGGATCGGGGACGGGAATGGCCTCCAGGACGTCGTGGGCAACCTGTGGCCCGGGCGGAGGCGCGCTCACTGCGGGGGCGTCGGCGACCGAGGCGGCGCCACCGCAGAGCAGGGGAGCGGGCACGAGCAGGAGGGCGGTCACACCGCCACCGCTGCTGTGAGCCAGCTCGACCCGGAGGTCGAGACGCTGGGCCAGCCGCCCGATGACGATGAAGCCCAGCGAGCGTGACAGGTGCAGATCGAGCTCCGGGGGCTCGGCCAGGAGGGCGTTGAAGGCCGTGAGCTGCTCGTCGTTCATGCCGATGCCGTGGTCGGCCACCGACAGCAGGTAGGCGCCGTCGGGTTGGCTCATGCCCCGGATCTCGACGTCGGTCTCGGGTGGCGAGAACTGGGTGGCGTTCTCCAGCAGCTCCGAGAGGACGTGGGCCAGGTCGAAGGCGGCCTGAGCCCCGATCTCGCCCTCGTCGATCCGTCCGATCCGGACGTTGCGGTAGTCCTCGATCTCGCTCATCGCCACCCGTACGAGCTCGGTCACCGAAACCGGGCCGCCCTTGCGGCGCGGCGGCTCGGAGCCGGCCAGCACCAGGAGGCTCTCGGCGTTTCGCCGCATCCGCGTCGCCAGGTGGTCGATCCCGAACAGCTCCTGGAGCCGGTCGGGGTCTTCCTCGTTGGCCTCGAGGTTGTCGATGTAGCCGATCTGGCGGTCGAGGAGGCTCTGGTTGCGGCGGACCAGGTTGACCACGAGCTCGCTCAGGCCCTGGCGGATGACCTTGTGTTGGGTGGCGACGGCGGAGGCCGCCGTCTGCTCGATCGAGTTGAGGGAGGCGATGATGCGTCCCAGCTCGTCGTCTCCGGCACCTTCGAGGACGACGGGTTGGGCGCCGTCGCCCCCGGTCGAGGAGATCAGGCGGGGCAGGTCGTCGGTCGCCACCCGGTCGGCGGCGGCCGCCACCGAGTCGAGCTGGCTCAGGAGCTGGCGGCGGAGCAGGACGGCGGCGGCGACCGAAGCGACCGTGGTCACGCCGGCGACGATGATGACACCGGCAGGTGCACCCGTTGCCACCGCCACCACGGCGATCAGTACCGACACCAGGATCGGGAGACCCAGGGCCACCGACAGGTTGGATCGGAAGGAGACGTTTTCGAACATGGCCCTCTCGCACGCTGCTGTTTCGACCTAGGCCCTTCGTATCGGCGCCTGCAGAGCGTCCTTGAGATCGGGGCCTCAGGTGCCGGGGGGCCGCTCTCCCAGCAGCTCGTAGAGCCGGTCGACGTCACGGCGGAGGCGTTCCACCTCGTTTCGGAGGACGTCGAGGTCGGCATCGGTCGATCGCACGGGCACGGCGGTGGGGTCGGTGCCGGTGCGGGTGACGGCACCGGATGGCGACGTCACGCCCGGGCTTGCCGCATTGGGAGCCGCCACACCGGGCGCCGGTGGCGCCATGGTCGGTGGGAACGGGGGTGTCGGGGCGGCGGTGTGGGGATCGACCAGTAGGTGGTACCAGCGGGACTCCTTCTGGCCCGGCCGCCGCTCGGCCCGGGCCACGAAAGGTCGATCGCCTCCGGCCAGTCCCGCCAGGGTCGCCTCGATCTCGTCGAGATCGTCGAACGGGTGCATCCGCTCGGTCCGGGTCCGCAGCTCCCCGACTGTCTGGGGCCCCCGAAGGAACAGCACGGCCAGCACGGCCAGCTCGGCCGGCGTCAATGACCACGCCTCCTCGAGCACGTGCTTGTGCTTGTCGGTCCGTCCGCCGCGGACGGTCCGGGCCAGGCCCTCGGCCCGCAGTTCGAGCATGGCCGCCGTCACCGTACGCTCGTCGAAGGCGACGACGGGATCCCGGTTGCTCGACTGGTTGCAGGCGTTGAGGAGGGCGTTGGTCGACAGTGGGTAACCGTCGGGCGTCGTCGACTCCTTCTCGATGAGGCAGCCGAGGACACGGATCTGGACGGGATCGAGCTCCATCGGGCCATCATGCCCGTCCGACCGGTGCTGCGGGCGCTACCGGCGGGACGGGTCGGGGCCGGAGGGAGGGACGGTCAGCGCCCGACCCGGTGGGCGGGATCGGGGGGTGGGGGCGCGTCGGCCACCCGCACGTCGATCACGTCGACGTCGATCACGTCAGTATCGGGGCGAGGGCCGGGACGGAAGCCGGGGTGGGGCCGGGTTGGCCCATGCCCCTGGCCCGGCCATCCTCGCGGTGGCTGCGGGGGCGGCGGCCCCTGGCCCCATCCCGGCCACTCCTGGGGCCCGAACGGTGGCGACGTCGTCCGGGCCCACTCCTCACGTCGCCGATCGAACCGGGCCCTGAACTCCTCGGCCCGTGCGCTGGTGACGATGAAGAAACCGATGAAGGCGGTCCACAGACCCCCACCACCGCCCTGGATGAACTGGAACACGCCGACACCGACCACCAGCCAGCCGGCGTAGCGACCGACGGTGGCGGCCGAGATCGTGGCCCGATGGCGGTCGCCACCCCGCTTCCACAGGGCGGCCTGGAGCACGCGGCCGCCATCGAGTGGGAGGGCGGGGATCATGTTGAACACGGCCAGGGCGAGGTTGATGACCCCGAGCCAGGTCAATGCGGCCACGGTCAACGTGGAGAACCCGGCGCCTCCGGCAGCCAGGGCGGCGACGAGGGAGCCGGCGCCGACGGCGACACTGACCGCAGGGCCGGCCAGGGCGATGCGGGCCGCCGCCCCCGGGGTCCGGGGCTCGGTCTCGAGGGCGGCGACGCCACCGAGGGCGAACAGGGTGATGTCCCGGACCCCGATGCCGTTGCGGCGGGCCACGATCGAGTGACCCAGCTCGTGGGCCACGATCGAGGACAGGAACAACCCGGCCGTGGCGAGAGCGGCGACGAGATAGGCGGCGGAGGCGAGACCGGGGGCGGAGGCGGGCAGGATGGTGCCGGCGAGGCTGATGGTCAGCAACACGGCGATGAGGGCAACCGACCAGTGGATGCCGACGGAGACGCCGGCGATGTTTCCGAGGCGCATGGAGGCGCGCATTCAGGAGCCTTTCGTGAAGGCCTCCGGTCTTCCCCACGGTCGATCCCCCGGAGGCGATCGACGGCCGGCGCCGCCGGGGCCGGAGCCCGTGCTGACGGCGACGCCGTGTTGCAGGGGTACTCCCCGACGGCAGTTCGTTGTACTGATTCAAACGATCCGTCGGCCGGTTTTGTTCCCTCGTCGGGATCTTGGGGAGCGGCGACCGGTTGTCCCCACGGCGGTCAGGGGGTGAGACCCCCCACCGGCGGCACGGTGCTGGGCACCCGGCCGACCACGATCGTGACCTCGGTGCCGGGCGCTACCCCCGCTCCTGAGCCGTTCGGCGACTGTGACAGCACGAGGCCGTGGTCGGCCTCGTCGTCGACGACCTCGACCTGGACGACGGGGACCAACCCGGCCTCGGCGAGGGCGGCCTCGGCCGAGGCCCGGTCTTCGCCCACCACGTTGGGCACCGTCACCAGCTCCGGTCCGCTCGACACGACGACCGTGAGGGGATCGTCGGGGGCGCTGCTCGTCCCGGCCGCCGGGGTCGTCCTCACGACGATGCCGGCGGCCACGTCGTCGTTGGCCTCGCTGATGGTGGTGACGTCGGTGAACCCGGCGTCGTCGAGCTGGTCTTGGGCGGCGACGGCGCTCAGGCCGGCGACCGTCGGCACGACGAGGTGCGCCGGCACCGTCACGCTCGTGGAGCTGGAGGTAGAGGAGGTGGTCGACTTCGAGGTTGCGGATGTCGAGATCGCGGATGTCGAGGTCGAGGTCGAGAGGCTGGTCGAAGGGGCCGACGTCTCGTTGGTGGTGGCGGGCCCACCGTCGACCGTCGAGGTGGGGCCCGCCTCCGTGGTGGCCGTGGTGGAGGAGTCCCCGACCGTCTCGACCGGGACGTCGGAGGACGGCGTCGTCGGGTCGTCGGTCGACGAGGCACCGCCAACGGCCCGGCCGTCCGGGGCCTCGGTCCGTAGCAGTGACGCCGCAGGTCCCACGGCGAGGCCGACGAGGGCGAGGGCGAGCACGGCGGCGGTCACCGCGAGGCCTCGGCCCCGGCGGCGCGGGCGGCGCCGGGACTGGGCCTGGCGGAGGCCGAGGGTCACGACCTCGCTCGTCGCCCCTCGTCCGGTCGACGCTCCGATCGTCCCGGTGCCGTCGGGCGCCGGGAGGGGAACGAGCACAGCCGTGCGTGCCTCCACCGCCGACGGGGCCATGGCACCGGAGCCGGTCGGGGACCCGACCGCAACACCGAGCCCGTTCCACGGCCCGGCGCCGACCCGGCCGTGATTGCGACCCTGGCGCAGGGCGTCGGCCAGGTCGGCGGCCCTCTGGGGGCGATCGCGTGGGTCCTTGGCCGTCGCCCACTGGACGACGTCGTCGAGCCAGGAGGGAGCGACCTCTGCCGGCAGATGGGGGGTGGGCTGGTCGACGAGGCGCATCAGGAGGGCGCCGAGCGAGTCCTCGCCCGGGCGCCAGAACGGTGCGTGACCGGCGATGGCGGCGAACAGGGTGGACCCGAGCGAGTACACGTCGGAGCGGACGTCCCGGCGGTTCGATTCGGCTTCGGGCGGGGCGTGGTGCCAACTGACGGCGAATTGGGGGCTGGTGGCATCGCTGACACAGGCGATGCCGAAGTCGGCCAGCTTGGGCCCGTCGGGACCGAGGAGGATGTTGGCCGGCTTGATGTCGCGGTGCAGCACGCCGCGACGATGGGCGGCATCGACCGCTTCGCACACCGGGATCACGAGATCGACGGCCTGGCGCCACGGCAACGGCCCAGCCGCCACCCGGTCGGCCAGCGTGCCACCCTCGACGTGCTCCATGACGAGGTAGGGGTGGCCGTCGGGGGTGGTGCCGGCGTCGTGGATGGTGACGATGTGGGGATGGCCGGACACCGGACCGTGGAGCTGGCACTCCTGCTCGAAGAGCTGACGGGCCGGGCCGTCGACGGCCGCCGTCAGGACCTTGACCGCCACATGCCGGTTGAACTTCGTGTCGAAGGCCTTGTAGACGACGCTGAAGCCGCCGCGGCCGAGCATCGACTGGAGGTGGAGGTGGGGGACTCCCAGGTCGACGGTGGCAACGGTCATGGGGCCCACTCTGATCGCCGACGGGGCCGGTGACGTCGGGGACAACCCCCGTCGGCCCGAGCACCCATAGGGGGTTCGTGGCGCCCTATCCTCCGGTGCATGGCTGCTCCACCGTCCCCCCTCGAGGCCGGCACCGAGGCTCCGGGCTTCTCCGCCACCACATTCAACGGCGACGACATCGATCTCGCCGACTACCGGGGCCGCAAGGTCGCCCTCTACTTCTATCCCAAGGACGCCACACCCGGTTGCACGAGCCAGGCCCAGAACCTGCGCGACAACCTCGGCCTCCTCACCGACCATGGGATCGCCGTCATCGGCGTGTCACCCGACGACGACGCCAGCCACGAGGAGTTCGCCACCCGGCACGAGCTGCCGTTTCCCCTCGTGGCCGATCCCGATCGGAAGATCATCGACGCCTACGGGGTGTGGGGGGAGAAGAAGAACTACGGGAAGACCTACCAGGGGCTGCAGCGGACCACGTTCCTGATCGACGAGGAGGGGGTGATCCAGCACGTGTTCAAACGACCGAGGGTGAAGGAGCACTCCCAGGAGATCCTGTCGAAGCTGTGAAGACGTGACCCCCGCTCACCTGTGGCGGAACGGTCGGCGCTCGTCGCCTTCGGTCCGGCGAGCGGTACATCTCCCGGCGGTGGCCTCCGTAGTCGTCGAAGGTGTCGCCCCCGGACGGCGGCCGCGCCGCCAGGTGCTCGTAGTGGAGCGGCCCGTTGTCGAAGCCCACCATCGTCGTGCCCCCGTGTCGTGGTCGCCGGGCCGCCCTCATCCACTGGACCCGGTCGATGGCCAAGGCTCTGGCCCCCGAACGGATCCGGGTCAACGCCGTCGCCCCCCGGATCATCCGCACCCGCCTGTGGGAACGCCTCCAGCCCGACGACGACGCCTACCGGGCCATGATCGGCGAGGTCATGCCCATGGGCGAGGATCAGAAGGCGTCCGACGTCGCCGACGCCGTGGCGTTCCTGTGTTCCGACCGGGCCCGTCAGATCACGGGCGAGGTCATCCGCATCGACGGCGGCTGCACGTTGGGCTGACGTGAGCGACCTCGCCCGGGCCCTGGCGCCGGCTCGGCCGGTCGACGAGGATCGGACCATGCGCCACGACCCCGCCTCGCTGCTCACCTACCCCTTCCCGTCGAGCCGGGCCGCGGTGGTGGCCACCGAGGGTGTGGTGGCCACCAGCCAGCCCCTCGCCGCCCAGGCTGGGCTGGGGGTGCTGGCCGACGGCGGATCGGCCGTCGATGCCGCCATCGCCACCGCCGCCGCCCTCACCGTGGTCGAACCCTGTTCGAACGGCCTGGGCAGCGACGCCTTCGCCCTCGTGTGGGACGGCGAGCGGCTCCACGGCTTCAACGGCTCCGGACGCTGGCCCGCCGCCGCCTCGGTCGACGAGCTGCGGGCGGCCGGTCACACCGCCATGCCCGAGCGGGGGTGGGCGCCGGTGTCGGTGCCGGGGGCGATCGACACCTGGTCGGCGCTGCACGGCCGGTTCGGACGCCTCGACGTGGAACGGCTGCTCCGCCCCGCCCTCGGCTACGCCGAGCGGGGGTTCGCCCTGTCGCCCATGGTGGCCCGCCAGTGGACCCACGGGGCGGCCTTCTTCCCCACCCAGCAGCTGCCGGAGCTGGCGGGGTGGTCGACGGTGTTCGCCCCCGGGGGCCGGGCCCCCGATGCCGGGCAGCGGTGGGCCAGCCCCGGTCACGCCCGCACCCTGCGGACGTTGGTCGAGCGGGGCCTGCGCGACTTCTACGACGGCGAGGTGGCGGGCGCCATCGCCGCCTACGCCGCCGAAACCGGAGGTGCGCTGTCGGCCGCAGATCTGGCCGCCCACCAGGGCGAGTGGGTGGAGCCGATCAGCGTGCCCTACCGCGATCACGAGGTGTGGGAGATCCCGCCCAACGGGCAGGGTATCGCCGCTCTCATGGCCCTCGGCATGGTGGCCGCCACCCCGGTCGCCGACCATCCCCAGATCGACGCCACGTCGTGGCACTACCAGATCGAGGCCATGAAGCTCGCCTTCGCCGACTCCGACGCCTTCGTCGCCGATCAGGAGCACGCCGACGTGCCGGTCGAGGCCATGCTCGACCCGGCCTACCTGGCGGCTCGGGCGTCCCTGATCGGGGAGCGAGCCGGCCTGGCGTCGAGGGGCGAGCCGGTCCGGGGAGGCACCGTCTACCTGTGCGCCGCCGATGCCGACGGGATGATGGTCAGCTTCATCCAGTCGAACTACATGGGCTTCGGTAGCGGGGTGGTCGTGCCGTCGCACGGCATCGCCCTGCAGAACCGGGCGGCCGGCTTCGTGCTCGACGCCGGGCATCCCAACGTGGCCGCCCCCGGCAAGCGGCCCCGCCACACGATCATTCCCGGGTTCCTGACCCGGGGCGGTGTCCCGGTCGGCCCGTTCGGGGTGATGGGGGGCGAGATGCAGCCCCAGGGGCATCTCCAGGTCGTCGGCGGCCTGGTCGATCGCGACCTCAATCCCCAGGCCGCCCTCGACGCCCCCCGATGGCAGGTCCAGCGCCACGGCACGGTGCTGGTCGAGCCCCGGACCCCGCCGGACGTGGTCGACGGGTTGACGGCGAGGGGCCACCGGGTCGTCGTCGAGCGCAGCCGCATCGGGTTCGGGCGGGGCCAGATCATCAGCCGCGACGACGACGGGGTGTACGTAGCCGGCTCCGAACCGCGGGCTGACGGGGCCGCCGTCGGCCTCTGACACCTGCCGACGTCGACCCCGGCGAACCGATGGGAGGCAGCCCGGGCCGAGGGGTAGCGTCGATGCAGCGTGTCGACTTCGACGAAGGGAGAGCGACCATGGCCACGGGTGTCGCATCGGCGGAAGCGGTTGGGATGAGCAGCGAGCGGCTCGACCGGATCCGACCGGTGATGCGGAGCTACGTCGACGAACGGGGCGTGGCGGGGATCGCCACCATGATCAGCCGGCGGGGTCAGATTGTGCACCGGGCCGAGTTCGGCCACCGCGACTGCGAGGCCGACCAGCCGATGACGGCCGACACCATCTTCCGCATCTACTCGATGACGAAGCCGATCGTGTCGACGGCGCTGATGCTGCTCCACGAGGAGGGCAGGTTCCAGCTCGAGCATCCGGTGGCCCAGTACCTGCCGGTGTTCGGGGCCACGAAGGTGCTGGCCCACGACGGCAACCTCGTCGACCAGGCCCGCCCCATGCAGATCCTGGATCTGTTGGCCCACACCAGTGGACTCACCTACGACTTCATGGCCGACAACCCCGCCGCCGAGCACTACCGCCACGCCCGGATCATGAACGACGCCACCCGCACCCTGGCCGAGGTGATCGATGCCCTGGCCGAGCTCCCCCTGGCGTTCCAGCCCGGCGAGCGGTGGCACTACAGCGTTGGCATCGACGTGGCCGCCCGGCTCATCGAGGTGATCGCCGATCAACCCCTCGGTGAGTTCCTCCACGAGCGGTTGTTCCAGCCCCTCGGGATGGTCGACACCGGCTTCGGGGTGCCCGAGCCCGAGCGTCACCGCCTGGCCGCCATGTACGGGCTGCCCGATCTGATCGGGGAGAACTACTCCGCCATCCAGCTCGCCGAGGCCGCCATGGCGGGATTCAACGAGCGCATCGACGTGTCCGCCACCTACCCCGTCGACACTCCCGAGACCTTTCAGCGGGGCGGCCTCGGGTTGTACTCCACGATCGACGACTACATGCGGTTCGCCCAGATGCTGGCCGACAACGGCACCAGCGGAGGTCGGAGGCTGATCGGGCGCAAGACGCTCGAGCTCATGCACATGAACCACCTGCCGCCCCATCTGCTGCCGCTCGAGCTGCTCGGGCTGCCGGTGCCGGGCATGGGATTCGGGCTCGGCTCTCGGGTGATGCTGGACGTGGCCGAGTCGGCCGGTCCGGGATCGGTCGGCGAGTACGGGTGGGCCGGTGCGGCCAAGACCTACTACTGGGTCGACCCGGCCGAGGAGCTGATCGGGGTGTTCATGACCCAGTACATGACCGGCATGCTGCTGCCCGACCGGGATTTCCGCAGCCTCGCCTACCAGGCCATCGTCGACTGATGGCCTGAGGCGGCGGCGCCACGCCCCGGCTTCCTGAGGCGGTCGACACCGCTTCGGCCGTGCCCTCTGTCCGGTGGCGGATGCCGACGCCGCCGACGGCGACTCGGCCCGCCGCGCTCCCTCACTGCGAGCCCATGCGTGTCCGCGGACGCGTTGACCATGCTCCCCATGATTCCTCGTGCTTGGTTGACGCGTCTTGTCTCGCTGTCACAGCGTCTCCCTATGGTGATCGCGAAGCGATCACCTACCGATGTGCCCGGAACTGGCTCGGGCGGGACTGGCTCGGCGGGACCGACCGGTCCATGGCGATCCCGCACTGTCGCTCGCACACTGCCAGACAGGGATCAGCATCGCTTCCCCTGCCATCGGCAGCGACGCTCCGGCCCCTCGAGCGGTCAATGCTCATCGGCGGGCTCGGCGCTTCGGCGCGTGGGCTTCGGTGTGGTTGTGGACGGTGGCGCCCTAGAGGCCGTACAGCTCGGCCACGTTGTCGTGAAGGATGGCCCGCTTCTCCTCGTCGGTCAGCACCGAGGTGTGCTCGGCCAGCACCTCCTGGCTCCAGGGCCAGGTCGAGTCGGAGTGGGGGAAGTCGTTGGCCCACATCAGCATCTTGTGGATGGGGGTGTCGTCGAGGCGGCACATTTTGAACGCCACCCAGTCGTCCTGGAACGTGAGCCGCACATGATCGAGGCAGTACTCGCTCGGCAGCCGGGACAGGGTCGACTTCATCCACGTTCCGTGCCGCTTGACCGCGTGGTCCATCCGGTACATGAAGTGAGGCACCCAGCCGGCGTCGGCCTCGGTGCAGGCGATCACCAGCTCCGGGTTCCGCTCGAACACCCCGCCCATCACCATCATGGCGATCACATCCTGATTGCCTCGGATGATCGACATGAACGACGCCGACTTCGGACCCCGGTGGCGCTGGCTTCCCATGGTGAGGATGTGGAACCCGAGGGGCATCCCCAGCTCGACCGACGCACGGTAGAACGGGTCCCAGTAGGGGTCGTCATAGTCGGGGGTGTTGCGGTTGTAGGCGTCGCCCGGGTAGCCCGGCATCATCACCCCCCGCAGGCCCAGCTCCTTCATCGTCTCGAGGTCGGTGATCGCCTGTTCCACCGACAGCGCCGCCGTCTGCCCCAGCCCGTACAGCCGGCTCGGATCGTGGGCGCAGTAGCCGGAGATCCACCGGTTGTAGGCCTCGAAGCAGGCCTGCTTGTACTCGTGGTCCTTGTGGTTGCACAGGATCATGCCCACCGTGGGGTAGATGATCTCGCCCGCCACCCCGTCGCGGTCCTGGTCGGCGGCCCTGGTCTCCGGGTCGTACCCGGAGCGGTGGAAGTCGTCGAACGTGCGGCCGGTCTCCCGCAGGTCCTCCGGTGGGATGCCGGCGGCCGACGACAGGCTGACGGTCAGCGGTTTCGACATCCCCGGCACCACGAACATGTCGCCCTTACGCTCGTCGCGCACGACATGGGGTGCCCGGTCACGGAACTTGGGATCGATGTTGTCGACGTAGCACTCGGGCGGTTCGGTGATGTGGGAGTCGGCCGAGATGATGGGCCGGTCGACGATCGGCGCGGTGGCGGTGCTCATGATGGTCCCCCTGTGGTCGTCCTGGAAACGCTAGTGGCCGACGTCGACGGCCACCCAGTCCGGGCCAGGCGGGCCGGGTTGGCGCGCCGGACGACGGGGACACCAACTGGGAGTCCATCTCCTCTTGCGCCTAGCGTCGTTGGGGAACGCATCGAAGGGAGATTGTGGTGGAAGTCGGCATGCAGATGATCTTCACCTCGCACGGTTTCGACGGGATGAACGACAGCCAGGTCTACGCCGAGGAGATCCGCCTGGCCCGTCTGGCCGAGGAGTTCGGGTTCGGCTCGCTGTGGCCGGTGGAACACCACTTCTACGACTACAGCTTCTGCCCCGACAACACCCAGATGTTGTCGTACCTGGCCGGCATCACCGAGCGCATCGAGCTGGCCACGGGAGCGATCATCCTTCCGTGGAACGAGCCGCTGCGGGTGGCGGAGAAGATCTCGATGCTCGACGAGCTGTCGGGGGGTCGGGTCCGCCTCGGGTTCGGGCGGGGCCTCAGCCGCCGCGAGTACAGCCACTTCCGGGGCATCGAGATGGACGAGGCCCGCGAGCGCTTCGACGAGGCGTCGCTGATGGTGGCCGAGGCGCTCGAGACCGGGTTCATCGAGGGCGACGGGCCGTTCTATCCTCAGCCCCGCACCGAGATCCGGCCTCGTCCCACCCGCACATTCAAGGATCGCACCTACGCCATCGCCGGGTCCCGAGACTCGGTCGCGGCCTGCGCCCGACTGGGCGCCCATCTCGTGATGTTCGCCGAGAACCAATGGGAGAAGCGGCTGCCCCACATCGAGGAGTGGCGGGTCGCCCACCGCGACCTGCATGGCACCGAGCCGCCGGCCCCGATGACGTCGGACTTCACCTTCTGCCACCCCGACCCGGACCATGCCCGGGAGATGGCCGAGCGGCACATGTCGGTCTACCTGATGAGCATCCTCGAGCACTACGAGCTGTTCAGCGATCACTTCGCCGAAATCAAGGGCTACCGGGGCTACGGCAAGCAGTCCGAGCTGCTGAACAGGATCGGGGTCGACGGTTACGTCAAGGGGTTCCTGGCCGCCAACGCCTGGGGCACCCCCGAACAGATCCTGGAGACGTTCAAGGCCCGGTGGGACACCATCGGCGAGTTCGAGCTGGCCACCTGCTTCCGCTACGGGGGCATGCCGTTCGAGGAGTCGGAGGCCAGCATGCGCCTCTTCGCCACCGAGGTCCTGCCCGAGCTCCAAACCTGGTAGGCCAGCGCCCGGGCCAGAGGTCCGAATGCGGCGACGAATTCTCCTCCCGCAGGGTCCCGGCGCCGGGGCGGCTCACACCCGACCGAGGGCCACCTCGGCCAGGCCGATCAGCGTGGCCCGTTGGTCGTCGAGAGGATCGAGGCCGAGGTAGTTGATCGAGAAGCTCCACCCGCTGTCGAGCTGCACGAGGATCGTCTCGACTCCCTCGGAGTAGATGGCGCCGTCGCCCAGCTCGCATGGTTCCCCCTCCCGGCGGCGAAAGTGGCGCCCCGGACGCCGACCCCGCCCGGCGGCCGGTCCACAGCCGGCGTGGTGGGCGCCAGGCGGACGGTCGCACTAGTTTGCCGGTAACGGGATCGCGCCGACGGGCGGCGCAGTGACGAAGGGGGACCGACATGAGCGACCAGGCCGTCCGCATCGGCGACATCACGATCACCCGGCTGGAGGAGAGCTACGGGCCGGGGTTCCCGGCCGGCATGCTCCTACCGTCGTGGGACCCGTCGGTCCGCGACGACCACGGCCCCGACACGATCGCCCAGTTCGTCCAACCCGACGACGACCTCGCCCTCCTCAGCGTTCACACCTGGGTGGTGCGCACCCCCCAGAAGATCATCCTGGTCGACACCTGCAACGGCAACCACAAGCCCCGCAACATCGAGGACATGTCGATGCTCGACACCGACTGGCTCGACCGGTTGGTGGCGTCGGGCGTCCAACCCGACGAGGTCGACGCCGTGGTCTGCACCCACATCCACCTCGATCACGTCGGGTGGAACACCACCCTCGACGGGAGCGACTGGGTGCCCACCTTCCCCAACGCCAGCTACTACGTCAACGCCGCCGAGTTCGAGTTCTGGGACCCCGACGAGACCGACCAGACCGGGCTCGAGTTCAACGCCAACGTGTTCGACGACAGCATCCGGCCCGTGTTCGACCGTGACCTGGTAGAGCTGTGGACCGGCGACGACTGGACGGTCGACGACTACCTCACCCTCGAGGTCCGGGCCGGCCACACCCCCGGCCACTGTGTGGGCTGGCTGGAATCCAACGGGGAGCGGGGTCTGCTGTCGGGCGATTCGATGCACTCGGCGGTGCAGGTCTACCGGCCCGAGTGGAACAGCGGGTTCTGCCTCGACGCCGAGGGGGCGGTGACCACCCGACGATCGCTGCTGGAGACCTGCGTCGAACGCAACGCCGTCCTCCTCCCCGCCCACTTCTCCGCCCCCCACGCCTTCCGGGTGACGGAGCGCAACGGCGGCTTCGCCGTCGTCGACGCCCTCTGAGCCATCCGCCGCCGATGGTACCCCGGCAGCCGCCGGCCCCTCACCGTGCCGGTCGGCCCCAGATCAGGATCCGCTCGAACGGGTAGAGGTAGGGCGCGCGCTCACCGATACGGGCCAGCAGCTTGCGCCGGTAGGCGCCCACGTCATGGTCTGGTGCCCGCCGCACTCCCCGATGCCCTGTGCTCGGTCCGTCTCCTCGGTTTTGGCGGCGCGCCCCTGGCGCCGGAGCATCACCGGGCCGTCGCTTCAGCGCTCGCCCCGACGGCCCATCGTGGCCCGGGCCATCTTGGCCCCGTCGTAGCCGATGCGCTGGACCGGCTTCACCTCGAGCACCACCCGCCGGGGCGAGTCGAGCAGGCGGATGAACCGGGCCCGGGCATCGGGCGCCTCGCCCACCAGGGCCCCGGCCAGTTCCGGGTAGAACCAGGCCCTGGTCGCCTCGTCGTCGTGGATGGTGCACCGCCCCTTCCAGGTGATGGCCTTGTCGCGGGGTAGGGGGGAGCCGGTGCTGGTAACCACCACGCTGACCCGAGGGTCGCGTCGCACGGCGGCCACCCGGGCCCGCTGGCTGGAAGCGGTCAGCCAGAACCGGCCCCGCCGCCACACGTACGACATGATCACCCCGACCGGCCATCCCTCCCGGTTGGCCCAGATGAAGGTGCACTCGTTGTGGGCCAGGAGCAGCCGTTCCTCGGTGTCGGGGTCGAGGTCGAAGGCGGTCACGTCCTCGTAGTTCTCGCCGTGGCTGTCGTCGGTCCCCTGATTACGATCCCCGCTCATCTTCCCATGGTAGGGAGCGACCGAGCGACGCGCCGGCCCGACCCCGACCCCGGCCGGAGCCCCGGGCTCGACCTCGGCCGGGCCCCGCGGTGCCGCCCGTTGATGGTGAGCGAATGGACCGAGCCGGGAGGATGCACCGGGCCACTCCTGCACCTGCGGGGCCCACGGTCGGGCGCAGTGGCGCCGGGGCGAGGCTGGCTCGCCGTTTGAGCGAGGGGCGCTCAGCCCACCTTCCAGTCGCCGGGTTGGGGGACGGGGAGGCCGAGGTGGTCCCGCAGGGTGGCGCCGCTGTACTCGGCGCGGAACAGGCCACGGCGTTGCAGTTCCGGCACGACCAGTTCGACGAACTGCTCGAGGGAGCCCGGCTGGTAGCCGGCGCCGATGACGAAACCGTCGCACGCCGGTTCGGTGAACCATTCCTCGAAGCGGTCGGCGATCTCGGTCGGGTCGCCGACGAGGGCGTGGTCGAGACTGGCCCGACCGGTGATGCGCATGAAGTCGCGCACGGTCGGCTCGGTCCTGCCGGCGCGCTCGACGACCCGGTCGCGGATGGCCTGGATCCCCGACAGCGACGCCAGCTCGTCGGCGCTGAACGTGTCGTCGAGATCCTTGGTCGAGAAGTCGAAGTTGAGGCCCTCCGACAGCAGCGACAACTCGTCGATGTCCTTCGGGAGCCGGTCGTAGGTGGCCTTGCGATCCTCGGCCTCGGCCCTGGTCCGGCCCACGACCGGGAACATGAGGGTGGCGATCTTGACGTGGTCGGGGTTGCGGCCCAGGCGCTCGGCCTCGGACTTGACCCGGTCGTAGGCTTCCTTGGCCCGGCCCCGGTTCAGGTTGGACACGAACAGCAGCTCACCCCAGCGGGCGGCGAAGCGCTCACCCCGACCGCTCTGACCGGCCTGGATGACCACAGGGTGACCCTGGGGGGTGCGGGGCACGGTGAAGGGGCCCCGACTCGGGTAGAGGCCGCCCTCGTGGTCGAGTCGGTGGACCTTGTCACCGCGGGCGAAGAGGCCGCTGGCGCGGTCGAGCACGAGGGCGTCGTCGTCCCAGGTGTCCCAGTGGCCGTGGACGACCTCCATGAACTCGTCGGCCCGGTCGTAGCGCTCGTCGTGGCCGACGGCGGCCTCGAGCCCCATGTTGCGGGCCTCGTTGTCGTTGACGGAGGTGACGACGTTCCACGCCGCTCGCCCGCCGGTCATGTGGTCGATGGTGGCGAATAGGCGGGCCACGTGGAACGGCTGATAGTAGGTGGTGGAGTACGTGGCGCCGAGCCCGACCCGGCTGGTGGCCATCCCCATGGCCATCAGCACGGCCGTCGGGTCGAGCTTGACGCAGCGGATGCCGTTCTCGACGGTGTGGACGTGGTCGCCCGAGTACATGTCGGGCATGGCCAGCCGGTCGTCGAAGAAGCCCAGGTCGAAGCAGCCCCGCTCCAGGGTCCGGCCGATGTGCTGGTAGTAGTCGGCGGTGGTGAAGTCGAGGCGGGCGTCGGGATGGCGCCAGGCGGCGGGGATGGTGGTGCAGTTCTGAGCCTGGAGGAAGCCGATGAGCGCCATCTGCCGGGTGGTGGGTGCCGCGGTGGATGCCGTGGTCGATGCCATGGTGTCGGGTCCTCTCAGTCGGCGAACTCGTCGACGAGGTGTTGGTGACGATCGATGAAGCGTTGGTGGGCCTCGGCCTCGTCGGGGGCGCCGAACACCACCCGGGCCACATCGAGCTGGTGGTAGCGCTCGATGGTGGCGGCGTCGGGGGCGCCGAAGCAGTAGATCGACACGGGCACCGTGTCGGGGTCGCGCCCGGCGGCGGTGACCGCATCGCGGAACCAGCCGATGCCGGTGGCGACGTCGCGGAACCCGACGTCGATGGGGCACCACTCGTCGGCGTACTCGGCCACGTGTCTCAACCCGATCCGACCCTGGCAGCCGAGGAGCACCGGCGGCCCTCCGGCCTGGGCCGGCTTGGGGTGGACCCACGACGGCTCGAAGTTCACAAACTCCCCGTGGTAGCCGGCCTCGTCGTTGGTCCACAGCTGGCGGAGGGCATCGATCGTCTCCCGCATGGCGTTGTAGCGCTGCGACCACGGCACGGTCGACACGTTGGCCAGCTCCTCCTCGTTCCAGCCGACCCCGACGCCGAACCGGAACCGGCCGCCGGAGAGGTCGTCGAGCGTGGCCACCGACTTGGCCAGGTCGAGGATCTCGTGTTCCAGCACGAGGCACACGCCGGTCATCAGGTCGAGGGTGGTGGTGGCCTGGGCCGCCGCCGCCAGCGACACGAACGGGTCGCGCATGTGCCAGTAGAGCCGGGGCAGGTCGATGCCGCTCGGGTGGGGGGTCCGGCGGCTGGCGGGGATGTGGCTGTGCTCGCCGACCCAGAGCGAGTCGTAGCCCCGGGCCTCGAGGTCGACGGCCATCGCCGCCGTCGGCACGCCATAGGAGCTGTTGGGTGAGGCCAGTCCGATCTTCATGGCGCGATCTTGTCGCCCCGGCGGGGCGGGCGCCACCCGGCGCGGAACGTCCGACCGTCGCATCGGCCCGTGACGGCGCCCGTCGGCCGATCAGCAGTACAGGCGGTAGAGGACCCGGCTGGCCTGACGTCCGAGGGCGTCGGGGCACCGTGGTGCGGTGAGCGCTCGACTGGTCAGCGGGAGGATCCGATCGATCTGTCGGGCCGACCACGGCCGGCCCGAACCGGCCCGGCCGAGCAGGACCACCTCACCCCGGCCGGTGGAGTACTTGTCCTTGTAGCGGATGAGGCCGGGCTGATCGAGGTCGCTGACCCCGAAGTCGAACCATCGGCAACCCCACCGTCGTGCCGCCGCCATGGCCTCCCACATCACGGCATCGTTCGCCCTGACCGACAGGCCAGCCGGGTTGGAGGCGTTTAGCTTGTAGTAGGCCGTATCGCCGTGGCGGAGCAGGATCACCCCGGCTATCGCCTCCCCACCACCGCTGCCGGCGATGCCGTCGAGGCGAGCCAGGACGATCCGGAGGCGGTCGGGGCCGAAGTGGCGGTGGAGTGCGATGAAGAACGATCGGGGCTGGGCCAGCAGCCGGTACTTCGCCTTGCGCAGTTCCAGGTGGAGTCGGTGGTAGTCCTCGAGGGCATCGAGATCCGACCTGACGTCGACGACGACGCCGGCTCGGCGACTGCGGCGGATGTTCTGCCGAGCCCCCGACGCCAGCTGTGGCCACAGTCGATCATCATCGCTGGTCGAGGTCGCGCCAGTGGTCGAGCGACCGAGCGGGGGGAGCTCGGTCCAGTGCCAGGCCAAGCGCCCGGTTTCGGCGAGACCCAGCTCGATCCGATACCGCCGGAGGTCGTTGGCGTCAATCGCCCCCCGTCGGGGACCTCCGGGGGTGGCGAGCCGCAGTCGGGTGACGAGGGAGGGAGTGGTGGCGGCCCGCTCGCCCTTCAACGGGGCCAGGCTCCCGGTACTCCAAGCGCCGATCGGTCCGGCGAAGTCGCTGAAGGGCAACGACACCACCCGGCGGCCCCTGACATCGGCGACCTCGACCCAGGCCACACCGCCGCCGCCGCCGTCGGTCGCACCCTCGCTCGACACGACGGCCCGGGGACGGAGCCGGTAGGCGTCGCGCAACACCCGGAGCCAGGCTGGCGAGTGGAACAACGTCCCGGAACGCTCGACGAGCTCGGCCCAGACGTCGTCCCGGCAGGGGTCGCAGAGGCGTGCCGGTCCACCCATGGTCGGCGACGGCGGGCCTGCTGCGGATCTCATGTTCGCCGCATCCAGTTCACGAGACTGCCACCCATGCCTCCGTCGGACAGCAGCTTCGACGGCAGACGGTAGGTCAGGTGGCCCGACCGTCGGAGGACCTTCTCGTAGGTGTCGGGATAGACGACGACCCGGCCACCCCAGCCGAGCTTGAACACGGATCCGGTGCCCTGGATCGCAGCGCGGGCATCACCGCTCTCCACTGCCGCCACGGCCTGGGCCCGGGGCAGGCCGCCGAGATCGAAGTACCGGTGGCCGGCGCCATTGGCCCACGACATCATGGCCCAGTTCACGGCCTCGTTGGCGAAGCCGCGCCGGGCTTCATCGGACTGATCCCAGCCGGTGAGCTTGAACTCGGCACCCGGCCCGTAGCCCAGCAGGGTTCCCGCCGCCCGGACCTCACTATCCACCCGGGCCAGGAACAGCTGCAGGTAGCCGTGCCGGTGCAGGGCGCGCCACTGCCGGTGGAGGTAGTCGATCGACATCGGCAGGAAGCCGTGGTGTCGGGCCGAAGCCACGTGGAGCCGGTGGAAGGTGACCAGGTCGGCGGCGCCGCCCCGCTCGACCACGACGCCGCTGGCGATCGACCGTCGGACGGCGCTCCGCCGCTTCTTCGACAAACCGGCGAAGAGCTCGTCGTCAGGCCGGCCGAGCTCGACCTCCACCGCCGCCGTCGTCGCTACCGCCACCGGGGCCGGCCGGTAACCTCGACCCTCCAGGATCGGTATGGCGGCGTGGTGGCGGCGCGACGGCTGGATGAGGAGCACCGCACAGCCGGCATCGTGGGCCTCGGCCTCGATCGCGGCCACGACACGTTCGACCAGGTCGGCATCGTGCCACCGGTGTTCCGCCACGAGCGGCCCGTACGGCACGTAGCCCGCGGTGGCTCCCGGTCCCACCCGGCGGATCAGCACCTGGGCTCCGGCCGCCAGCTCGCCGCCGTCCCGGATCGCGATCCTTCGGGTCGACGACCGCGTGCTGCGGGCCAGAGCCCAGCTCGATGTCTGGTACACGCTGGCATCCGGGAAGTTGGCGACGGCCTCGTCCCAGTCGGCCGACGAAACCGCGGCTTCGACGATGGTCACGAGCGGGTACCCCCTCCATGTTTGGGCCGGATGACCACGCCCAGGGTCACCCACAACAGCACCACGTACAGCAGCGAGCTGATCAGCGAGGCGTAGACGGCGCCCCGCCACCCGAGCCCCGGTATCCAGGCCAGGTTGAGGCCGATGTTCACCATCCCGACCAGCAGCGTCAGCGCCACCCGATGGACATGATGACCGGAGCTGGTGAGGGCGCCGGCGGCGAACACCTCCAGTACGAGCAGCAGCGGCACGACGCTGAGCCAGGGGATGATGGCGGCCGCCTCGGCGTAGCTCGAACCCAGGAGCGCGGCCACGGTGTCGCCCAGCGTGATCCATGCGGCCGCCGCCACGAGACCGTAGACGCTGCCGAACGCCGACAGCCTCACCGCCAGTCGCCCCGCCTCGGCCGCTCCGTTCGGGTGCCGGCCTCCCGCCCGCCACAGACGGGCGTTGACGGCCTGCAGCGCGGCGAGCACCGGAGCGATCGACACCGTGAGCATGCGGCGGGCGGCGGCATGGAGACCAGCGTCGGCCTCGTAGCCGAGGCGGACCAGGAGCACGTTGTCGCTGGCCGCCAACAACCGTTCGGCCCCGAACCCGAGGCTGTACGGCACGCCGGCGGTCACCGTGCTCCACCGCGGCCGGCTGGCCCCGACCACCCGGCCCAGGGTCAGCAACTGGGCCACGACGAGCACGCCGAGCCCGATGCCGATGGTCACCGCGATCCACAGCCCCAGACCCGGATCATCGACCGTCACCACGATGACGGCCGCCGCCCCGGCCCGGGCGAGCCCGTACACCGCCCAGGCTGCGGCCTTCGCCACGAGCCGCTCGGTGGCCTGGGCGGCGAAGACCGCCGTCTCCACCAGCCCGAGCACCAGCATCTCGCTGACCCCGACCCCTATGAACCAGAGCCAGGGCATCTGTGGCATGATCACCGGCCGGGCGGCCACCGCCAGCAGCCCCAGGGCGGCGGAGCCGACGAGGGTCATGCCGTTGGCCACCTTCAGGGCGTCGGCGACCGGCCACCCCTCGCTGGCCACCCGCCGCAACACCAACCAACCACCGCCGAGTCCGGCGAAGGGGACCAGCATGGTGAACAGCCCGGTTGCGGCGATGAGGAGCCCGAGCTCGGCCGGAGGGAAGACCCGCACCAGGAGGAGGAAGGCACCGAACGATCCGGCCAGCCGGATCGCCTCCCCCGACACGCTCCACACCAGGTTGCCGGCGGTCGAACGGGCCGGTCGGCCGCCCGGCGGCTCGAACCCGGCGGGTGGCGGCGCGTCCGACGGAGCGTCGAGGGATGTCATGGCGGCGTCGGGCGGGTCCGGGCGACGCCGACCCGCTCGCGCCACAACTCGGGATGGTGGCGGATCCAGGCCACCTCGTCGGCCAGACCGGTGGCCAGATCGACGCGGGGAGTGAAGCCGGTGAGCGCCCGGAGCCTTCCCGGGTCGACCACCACCGATACCGGCTCGCGGCCGGGCGGTGACACCGAGGGCTGGAGGTCGGGGTCGATCAGCGCGAGTATCGTCCGGGCCAACTCCTCGGTCGTCGTGGCCGTCCCGGTGCCGAGGTTCACGGCGGTGAGGCCTCGGGGAAAGCGGCCGACGGTCGGCGAGGCGGCTTCCACCACCGTCGCGAGACCCCGGGCCACGTCGGTGACGTGGACGTAGTCGCGCTCGTCGGCCGCCACCTCCACGTCGGGCTGGTGACCGGCCAGCGCCCGGCGGATGAAGTTGGGAACGGCCCGGGGTACGGTCTCGGTCGCCCCGTAGACGGTGGCGATCCGAGCGGCGACTACGCACCGTTCGCCGTCGGCCCACCACGACAACGCCTGCTCGAGATCGTGCTTCGCCTGACCATAGGGCGAGTCGGGGTCGACGGTGTGGCGCTCGGTCACCGGCTCCCGGTGGCGACGGCCATAGAGGAGCGCGCTGCTGGCGGCGCACAATGTGGTGACCTGGGGGCCGAGGCGTCCGAGCATCTCGATCGAGGCCATGACGTTGGCCTCGACTTCCTGTCGGTAGCTGGTGAGGGGATCGGTGGCGGCCGGCTCGGCGTAGCCGAGGTGAACGACGGTGTCGATCCCGGACAGGAGACCCTTCCGCTCGGCCTCGTCCCACCATGCTCGCCGGTACGGCCAGCGGGTCCCGGTTGGGAGGAATGCCACTCGACCCTCGGCCACGAGGGCGGCGAGCTGAGGGCGGGGTCCGGGATGGCGATCGACGGCGAGAACCGTCGCCCCTCGGGCCGCCAGCTCGGCGGTGGTGAACGCCCCGATGAAGCCGGCGGCGCCGGTCACCGCCACGGTCCGACCGTCGAGGGCGGAAACGGGGGCCGGGGAGGACTTGGCGCTCACCAGTTCCTCTGGTCCTCTTCGGCCATCCAGCGATCGACGTCGATCCCCTCACCGGCCACCCAATCGACATAGCGCCGCAGACCCCCGTCGATCGAGACCGTCGGCTTCCACCCGATGAGCCGGGTGGCCTTGGTGGTGTCGGCCAGGTGGCGGTCGACGTCACCCGGCCGGGGGGCATCGAACACGGGAAGCTCCCCGCCCCGCCCGAAGATGGCGAGGACCTTCGCCGCCAACTGGCGGATCGAGATCTCCTGGCCTCGGGCGATGTTCACCGTGCCGCCGACCAGGGCATCCTCGGCGGCGGCGGCGCAGATGCCACGCGCCGTGTCCTCCACCCAGGTGAAGTCGCGGGTCTGCAGGCCCGATCCGAAGATGACGGGCCGACCGCCGGCCGCCGTCCGCAGCACGAATTTGGGAATGACCTCGGACCGACGCCCCCGGTACGGCTCCCGCGGTCCGTAGCTGTTGAAGGGCCGGATGACCGTGACCTCAACCCCGAACGTGCGGCCGAGCGCCAGGCTGTAGGCCTCACCGGCGAGCTTCGACGCGCCATAGGCCGTCGTCGGTTCCGTCGGATGGTCCTCGTCCATCGGTACGTGACGGGCCGTGCCGTAGGCCTCCGACGAGGAAACGTAGACGAGCCGTCGGACGTCGTTCCGCTGGGCCGCCAACCCGACGTTCAGCGTCCCCGTGGCGTTGACCTCGTGAACGAGCTCGGGTCGGTTCAGGCTGGTGCGGACGCAGGCCACCGCCATGTGGATGACCATGTCGGCGTCGGCGATGAGCTGGTGCATCGCGTCGGCATCACGGATGTCGGCGACGATGAGCCCGACCTTCGCCTTCGGGTGGGTCCCGTCGGCCCCGAGCCCGTCGAGATGTCGACTGAGATTGTCCCGCGACCCTGTCGACAGGTCGTCGACGACGAGGACCTCGTTCCCGGCCGACGCCAGCAGGTCGACGACGTGGCTCCCGATGAATCCGGCTCCGCCGGTGACGATGATCCGTCGATCCTGGAGTCTCATCGCTGCGGTCCCTCCAACCACCCGTTGGTCGACATCGTCGTGTGTCACTGCGATCAGCCGGCCCGGGCCGGCATGGCCAGCACCGGGACGGTCCGTATCAAGATCTTCAGATCCTGGTAGAGCGACCAGGTGTCGGCGTAGACGACGTCGAGCTCGAGCATGTCCACATACGACAGATGGCTTCGCCCGCTCACCTGCCACAGCCCGGTGAGGCCGGGGAGCACCTCGAAGCGGCGGTGGTGATGCGGCTGATAGTTCTCGAGTGAGTAGGCGAGGTCGGGTCGGGGCCCGACGAGGCTCATCTCGCCCCTGACCACATTGACCAGCTGAGGGATCTCGTCGATGCTCAGCCGGCGGATGAGGCGCCCCACCGCGGTCACCCGGAGATCGTCGCCGACCTTGTAGTGGCTGATGGCGTCGATGTGGCCGGACGACCACAGCTCGACCTCGCGCCTCAGGAACCGGCGGTGGATCTCGGGGTCGGCGTCGACTCGCATCGACCGGAACTTGTAGATCGTGAAGCGTCGCTGCCCGAGTCCGAGCCTGGTCTGGCGGAAGATCACCGGCCCGCGCGATGTCACCCGGATGGCCACGGCCACGAGGAGCATCAGCGGCGAGAGGAGGATGAGCGCCAGCGCCGCGACCAGGACGTCGAGGATCCGCTTGAGGCGGAGTTGCACCTGCCTCGGAACGGCCAGGGAGCGCCGACCGACAGCCTTGGCCCCGGTGGACCGGCCGTGGTCGGTGGCGATCGTCATCCTCCGACCTCCCCCGCTTCCCACGCCTGGTGCAGCGCCAACCAGTCGGGCCACGCCTCGTCGGCGGTGCTGGGGCCCGCCGTGTTGTCCCAGAACCACCAGTCGGTGCCGGTGTTCCCCGTCTCGACATCGCCCTCGAAGAGGTTTCCGGTCACCCACAGCCGACCGCTGCTGTCGGGGTCCCCCCGCACGGTGAGGGCGGTGCCGTCGGTGCTCCCCACCACGTTGTCGGCGACGACGGCGTCCCGGATGCCGATCCAGGGGAACCCGTTCGATTCGTCGGTGCCGAGGTCGAGCCCGTTGGCCGCTTGATCGAACCGGTTGCCGATGATCGTCAGCCGAGCCGACCCGTACAGATCAGGATCGGCGATCGCCCCGGCCTCTCCGTTCGTGCCGCCGCCCCAACCACTCCAGGTCACGCAGGCCTGGCGGCAGCCTCGGGACCGGTTGCCGGCGATCACCACGCCATAGGGGTTCTCGACCATGAGGACGTCGACGACGTTGTCGAGGAAGCGGTTGTTGCGGATGGCCGTCTCGCCCCCGAACCCCCAGGTGTCGTTGCCGAGCAGGATGCCGGACCAGCCCGACGGCCCGGCCCCGATCCAGTTGTTCTCGATGACGAGGTCCCGACTACCGCCCCCGTGCTCGTTGATCCCGTACGTGCGACTCTGGCCCAACACGTTGTTGCGGACCACGGCGCGGTACACGAACTGCATCGTGATGAGGCTCATGTTCTCGTCGCTGTCGGTGGACCCAATGTGGCTGTCGACGACGGTGACATCGGTCGCGGGCCCGAAGCCCAGCTTGTATTTGCAGGGCTCGGGCTGGTAGCCGGCGGCGCCTCCCTCGGTGGCGGTGAGCCCGACCACGGTGATGCGGTGGCCTCCGGCGTCGATGAAGTTGCGGTTGCCCCACCGAGCGGTCACCTCGGCCACCCGGAAGTCGATCTGCTGGGAGGCATCGACCAGCCGGTGGTAGGAGGTGTCGTCGCGTCCGGCGCCCTCGACCGTCAGCAACTCGAGCCCGTTGTTCCATCCGGTCGGGTAGCGATAGAGCCCGGCGCCCTCGGTGATGAACGGACTGAGGGGGTGGTCGAAGGTGATGGTGTCACCGTCGACGGCGGTCACCACCCCGGCCTCGAAGGGGTAGCGCTCGTCCCGCCCGGTGGAGGGGTCCTGGGCGATCCCCAACGGGCCGTACTCGTCGATCCCGAGCTGGCCCTGGATGCCGTCGATCTCGATGAACTCGCCCACCTCGATCGCAACGGGCCCGTCGAGGCGCACGCTCGTGTCGCCCCTCGGCGCTGTTCGGTCGACGGTGACGCCGAGCTCGTCGTAGGCGCCCCGGAAGAGCAGGAGGGGAGTGACCGGACCGCACGGTTCGTCGCCTCCGGGGAACGCCGCCCGTAGCACGGTGCGGTCCTCGCCGGCCCCCCGCAGCAGCACGCCGTTGCCCGAGATCACCAACGAATCCGAGAGCTCGTAGGTAGCCGGCCCGAAGAGGACGATGCCGCCCCCGGCCTCCTCGGCATCGTCGACCGCACGCTGAGCCCGAGCGAGATCCGAGCCGACGTAGTCGTCGACGGCGAACACTTGACCGATGGCGTCGCTCGTCACGACCTCCACCTCGGCGGGAGCCGACCACGGTCCGGGTCCGGACTCGAAGCGGGCCCGAACCCGGTAGGTGTGGACGCCGCCCGACACCTGCTCGTCGCGGAAGGCCACGTCGTCCCACGGATCGTCGTCGACCGCGGTCGAGCCGACGACCTCGCCGTCGCGCTCGATGTCGTACCCGATGGCGAGGGGCGGCTCGTCGGGCGCTCGGTCGAGATCGATGTGACTCCAGGTGACCGAGATGTAGCGAGCGGCTTCGTCCACGGGGCCCTGGACCGCCACCACAGCCTGCGGCGCCGGCCCCGCGATCACGTCGAGGTCGTCGCCCGCTGGGCCATCGTCGGGTTCGACGCGCTCGTCACCCTCGGCCCCGGCGGGACCCGTGGTCCGGTCGGGGCCGGAGATCTCGCCGTCGTCACCACCGAGCCACACCGTCGCGGCCACGACTGCGATCACCACCACGACACCGAAACCGACCACGGTCGTGGCGCGCCGTGTCATGACCACCAGCCCTTCCGAACCAGTGGGCGGCCGAGCAGAGCTCGCCGGTAGGTGCTGTGGTCGGGCCACAACGCCGGAACGGTCAGGAGGGCCAGCAGAGGGAACAGGGCGTCGGCCGGTCCTCGCAACGTCAGGTGGATGTCGAAGAGCATCAACACGAACACGACGGCGAAGGCCGGCGCCGTGGCCAGGCCGAGCGCCGATCCGAATCGTGTCGTTGCGCTCGACCGCCCGGGGCCCGCCCACCGGGGGCGATCGGCCAGGGCCAGCGTGCCCCGAGCGGCGCCCCAGCTCAACCACAGGAACGCCAGCAGCAGGGGGACACCGCCGGTCCACAGCAGCCAGGTGTGCCCGCTCTCGATGTACACCCACTCGCGCCAGGGCTCGAACGACGGCAGCCGACCGGCGGGCCGGACCCCGAGGATCCAGTTGCCGTCGCGGAAGAGCTCTGGCCAGAAGTAGTTGGTCAGGTTGAAGCGTCGAGCCGCCCAGCTCTCGGGCACGCCGCTCGCATCGGTGCTGTTCAAGCGAGCCTCGAGCACCGGCCACAGCGATGCTCCGGCCACTAGCGAGGCGGGCACGGCGGCGGCCAGCATCCGCCACGGCCGACCGACGAGCACGCCGAACGTCACGGTCACGACGGCCACGGCCACCGCGGCCGAGAACTGGCCGGAGGCGAGGCAGGCCAGTCCGAAGAAGCAGGCACCGCTTGCGCTCAGCCACCGGGGCCCTATCCGCAGCCACCAGAACGACAAGGTGAAGGCGAGGTTGAAGGCCATGACGTCGGCCACGCCGTGTGAGGTGCCGAGCGTCGACGATCCGCGGTTGTTGGTGACGGCTTGCAGGGGCTCGTCCTGCAGCGCGGCGAGCAAACCTGGTACGACCGGCGCATTGACGGCCTGGGCGATGGCGATCGCACCCACGATGATCCCCGCCCCCAGCATGATGTTCACACAGGTCCGAACCTGCTGCTCATCGAAGATGACGAGCCGGAACAGTACGAATACGAGGAGATACTTCCACAATGTGGTGGCATAGAGAAGGTCATCGACCAGCGGTCGGTAGCCTCGGGCGGCCCGCCACAACAGCGGTACGAACGAACCGAGGACGGCCATGGCCAGGATGGAGCGGTCGAGGCTGGTCACTCGGTAGTCTCGCAACTGCTGCGGCCGATGACCGCCGAGACCCTCGGTGAGCAGGCGCAGGCCGACTCCGGCGAGCAGAAGGGCCAGCAACGCCTCGCTCGGGCGGACCTGGGGAATGGCTCCGCCCCGCGGTAGGCCGGCGATGAGCGGGGTGGCGGCCAGGTAGAGGAAGGCGGCCCGCACGGGCCGGGCCACGACGATGGCCAACACGATCGACGCGGCCAGGATGCCGAGCCCCGCCGCGGGCTCGTAGGCCGCAACCGCCATGACCACCACCACCACCGTGGCCGCCCCCGCGCACAGGGCGGCGACTTCGGCTCGGGGCCAGACGGGGATCGTCGGCTCAGCGAGCACGGCGGGAGGCGAGGAGGAAGAGGACGGCCGCCGCCACCACGGAGCCCACCAGGAGTCCGAGGGCGGTGAACGCCAACGGCTTGGGCCACGAGGGCTCCGAGAGGACCCGGGGGGCGGTGACGATCTGGGCATCGATCCGGTCGATGGACGCCACCTCGTCGGCCAGCAGGGCGTCCTCGAGCGCATCGATCTGGGCCAGCAACCGTTCGGACTCGAGCGACATCCTCCGGACCTCGCCTGGGTGCGGTGGCGCCAGTTCGGCGGCTTCGGCCTCGGCGTTGGCCGCCTCGAGCGGTTGCAGCTGCCCTTCGAGTTGTTGCCGCCGCTGGTCGAGCTCGTCGATCCGGGCCTCGTAGATCGCTCGGCTCGCGTTGGTCCGTGCCACGTCGACTTCGGTCATGAACGAGGCGAGCACGGCGACGAGCACCGACGCTGCGAGGTCGGCGTCGTCGTCGACGAAGGTGAGGCCGAGGGCGTTGCTGCTTTCGATGGGGAAGACCTTCAACCGACCCTCCACGTAGTCGCGATCGACCGGCAGCTCGGTCATCGCCCGGTCGAGCACGGTCGAGCTCTGGATGAGGACCTCCTGGGTGGCCAGGTGGCGGTCCACCTGGTCGTTGCCGGGATCGAGGACCAGCTCGGCTTCGGCGGTCCACCGTTCCGGCAGGAAGCGGGCCAGCCCATAGCCCGTTCCTCCTCCGAGGGCGATGAGGGCCACGGCGAGAGCCAGCGCGTACGAGATCAATCGTCGTCGCCGGCGCCCGTCCTCGTCGGCGTCGATCCGCTCGTCGGGCGCGGGGACCGCTGCCGCCACGAACACGTCGTCGTCGGGCTCGGGCCGAGTCGGAGCCTCGCGGCCGGCATCGGTGGCCGGGTCGGCAGGAGCCATCTCGGTGTCGGTGTGCGCCTCGATCGCAGCAGCGGTACGGGACTCGGTGTCGATGGTCTCGGCGAGGACGACCGAGCCGGTGAGCATGACCTCCTCGTCGTCGTCCTCGTCCTCGTCATCGTCCTCGTCGTCTTCCTCGTCGATCTCGTCGTCGATCTCGTCGTCGATGTGGAGCTCGGGGGGATCGTCGGTCTCGCTCACGCGCCGGGATTCGGTCCAGGGTCGGGTTGCGAGGTCGGCCGAGGTCTCGACTTCCGCTCCGGCGGCGGTCCGACCGCTCGCCTCGGCCCACACATCCGGGTCCTGGTGGGTCGATCCGTACTCGTCGAACCCGTCCTCGGCGGTGCACGGCCCGTCCCCGTTCGCCAGCTCCGGTGTTCCTTCGTCGAGTTGGCGGAGCTCGCCGCCGCAGCCGAAGCCGTTGTGGTGACCGTTCTCGTCCGTGGCGAAGCGTTCGTCGGGGAGTGGTGGCTCGGACCGCTCGTTGTCGGGTCTGAGGCTGACCACCTGCTCCAGCCAGTCGTCGACCGTGATCGGTTGGCTCGACTGCTCGCCGACCGAGGATGAGGCTCCGGTCATCGCGTCGTCTCCCGTCGCTCCTGGTGTCTCGTTCGCTTGGTCTTCTGATTCGCCGGTGATCGTCATGGGGTAGCCAGGCTGTGGTCGGTGGGATGATCGTCCGAGGTGGAGTCGTCCTCCGCCTCCGCCTCCGGCCGGGCCGAGGGGCCGAGGCCGAGCAGCGAGGCCCACAGCTCCACGTAGATCCCGGTTTGATGAGGCCAGCTCAGGTGGTCCTCGATCCGCTGGCGCCCGATCCGCCCCATCGTGGCCATGAGCTCGGGATCGCGTAGGAGGCGATCGACACAGCGGGCTAGCCCAGCCGGATCGCCGGTCTCGGCGTAGACGGCAGCCGGGCCAGCGGAGACCCTGGTCTCGTGAAGATCGTGAGCGACCACCGGGAGCCCGAACGACATGTACTCGAGGGTCTTGTTCATCGTGGACTTGTCGTTCAGCGGTCCTGGCGGGTCGGCGCTCAACCCGATGCTGGCCGCCGAGAGCCACTGGAAGGCCTCGTCGTCGGGAATCCAGCCGGTGAACGTGACCTGGTCGCCGACGCGAAGCGCCCGGGCCAGGTCTCGTACCTGCTCCAGCACTTCACCATGACCGATGAACACGACGTGCACGTCGCGCCGGCCCATGGCGTGAACGAGGTGGGCCACCGACCGCACGGCGTCGTCGACACCATCCTGAGGACCCATGTTGCCCATCCACACCACCAGGTGGCGTTGGGCCGGCCGTCGGACCGTGGTGACGGGTCGGGGTCGCATGACCGTCGGGTCGGGACCGTTGCGCACCACCACCACGTCGTCGGGCGGGACCCGACCCCGATCCACGGCTTCCCACCGGTACGACTGGTTCGTGGCGATGACCCGAGCCGCTCCTCGGTAGGTGGCGCGCTCACACCAGATGAGGACCCGGTGCAGGAGGCGGGACCATCCGGCCCTCAATGGACCGAACCTGGTCTCGAACAGCTCCGGTGTCAGGTCGTGCTGGTCGAAGACGAAGGGAACGCCGTTCCATCTGGCCCACCACGCGTGAGGAAAGAAGATGTCGGGTGGGTTGCAGGCCTGGATGCCGTCGACGCGGTGACAGCGACGGCAGGCGGCCAGAGCCCGTGTCATCTGGAGCCACGCCAGCGCGTACTCCCACACGAAACCAAGAGGACCCTGCCGTTCCCGCGCCGGGTTGAAGGCCCTGATCTCCACGTCGTCCACCACGAGGGGACGGTGCAGGCCGAACCGCCGTCGACCCGACGGCTCATCTGCTGGGCAGATCACGGTGACGGCCATCCCGGCCTCGACCAGAGCCCGGGCCTGACGCCAGACTCGACGGTCCCTCTGGACCGGGAGGTTTTCGAGCAGGATCACGACGCGGCGCCGCCGGTCGCTCGACGCGCCTTCGGTCATCGGCCCAACCCTCCCGATCGACGGTCGGGCGGCCATGCGCTGGATGAGATCGATGGGTCGGCGCCGATCACCGGGATCGGGGACCGGGTCGCCAGCGCGGTGGTCGCCCGCGGGTCGGTGGTGCCCAGGACGACCGCGTCGGCGTCGTCGAGGGCGTCCTCCGCCGACGGCCGCAGAAGGCAGGCCAGATGCGGTAACCGTTCGTCGATGAAGCGCCGGTTGCGGCCCCCGAGCCGCTCGGGGTCGAGATCGGGATCCCAGATCGCCAGCTCGATCGCCCCGGCCAGCAGACGCTCGGCCAGCCTCACGAAGGGGCTCTCGCGAAGGTCATCCGTTCCCGTTTTGAAGGTCAGGCCGAGCAGCGCCACCCGGCGGGGACGGTCGAGCATCACAAGCTCGACGAGGTGGTCGAGATGGTGCTCGTTGGAAGGGAGAACCCCGGCGAGGAGGGGTAGCTCCACGTCGAGGCCACAGCCTCGCTGAACCAGCGCCCGAAGGTCCTTCGGCAGGCAGCTGCCCCCGAAGGGGAAGCCGGGACGAAGGTAGGCCGTTGAGATGTTCAGACGCTCGTCCTGGCACAGGATGTCCATCACCGCCGGACCATTGGCCCCCGCCGCCATGGCGAACCGGTTGATCTCGTTGGCGAAGGCGACCTTGGTGGCGTGGAAGGCGTTGCACGCGTACTTCAGGGTCTCGGCGGTCGGTATCGACACGGCGTGGAACGGACGATCCAGAAAGGCGAACAGGTCCCGGACGACCTCGGTGGTCCGCGTATCGGCGACGCCGACCACCGTGAACGGTGGATCGAAGAAGTCGGCTACGGCGGACGCCTCACGCAGGAACTCTGGACACATCGCCAGCCCCCAGTCCCGGCCGAGGCGGAGCCCGAACCTCTGCCGAATCTCGGCGGCGAGCCGTTCGACGGTGCCGGGGAGGACCGTGGAGCGAACGACCACCACCGGGAGCCGGTCGGGGTCAGCGTCGCTCCGGCCGGTCAGAGCCGCGGCGATGTCGGCGACGACCTTCCCCACCGCTGACGTGTCGGGCGTTCCATCCGGTCCCGACGGTGTCCCCACGCAGACGAGGTGGACGTCGACATCGGGCGCGGTGTCGCCACCTGGCCTCGCGGCCAACTCGAGGGCGACCAGACGCCCCGAACTCGTGCCTCGGGCCACCAACTCGGCCAGTCCGGGCTCGAGCACCGGTGCCATACCGGCCCGGAGCTGGGCCACCTTGGCCTCGTCGACGTCGATCCCCACCACCCGATGGCCACGGGCGGCCAGGCAGGCTGCGGTGACGGCTCCCACATAGCCCAGCCCGTGCACCGCCACGTCGAGGGTCGGGAACTGGGGTGTGGCTCGTTCCGTCACGATCCGGCCCCACCGACGGTCGCGGCGATCACGTCGCACACGCGGTGCACCTGGTCATCCGTCATCGTCGGGAACAATGGCAGGGAGACCAGTCGGGCGGCGGCCCGTTCGACAACGGGCAGGTAGCCGGGCCCGAACCGCTCGAACGCGGGCTGGCGGTGGCAGGGCACCGGATAATGGATCGCCGTCTCGACTTCCTGATCGGCCAACCGTTGGCGAAAACGGTCACGGTCGGCTGCCTGGACGACGAGCAGGTGGTGAACCGGCTCGACCCCGGCTCTGACCTGCACTGGGATGACGGGGCCGGTGGCCAGTCGCCGTCGATACAGGTCGGCCAAACTGCGTCTGCGAGCGTTCCAGCCATCGAGCTCCGGAAGCTTCTCGCTCAGAAAGGCGGCCTGTAGCCCATCGAGGCGACTGTTGCGACCGATCTCGACGTGCTCGGTCGGGACGTGGCCGCGACCGTGGTTGCCCAGGCTCCTGACCCGTTCGGCGAGGCCGTCATCGTCGGTGGTGACCATGCCCCCGTCACCCAGGGCCCCGAGGTTCTTGCCCGGGTAGAAGCTGAACGTGCCGGCATGGCCCAGTGATCCCACTCGACGGGTGCCCACCTTGGCCCCGTGAGCCTGGGCTGCGTCCTCGATGACGACGATGCCGCGGCGGTCGGTCGTCTTCCGGATGGCGTCGACGTCAACCGGTTGACCGAAGAGGTGGACGACGATCACCGCTGCCGTCGCCCGGCCGACAGCGCCGAGCACCGAGGCCTCGTTGACCAGGAGGGTTCCGGGATCGACATCGACGAAGACCGGGGTCGCGCCGGCGGCCACGACGGCTTCCGCCGTGGCCACGAACGTGTTGGCCGGCACGATCACCTCGTCGCCTTTCCCGATCCCGAGGCCCCGGAGGACGAGCTCCAAGGCATCGGTTCCATTGGCCACACCAACGGCGTGTCGCACGCCGCAGTAGTCGGCCCACTGCGCTTCGAACGTCTCCAACCACCGGCCCCCGACGAAGGCGCTGTCGGCGACGACGTCATCGAGGCGACGATGGAGGGAGGGCAGGTACGGCTCGTGTTGGGGGAACAGGGCGTAGAACGGGATCCGCCGCTGGCCGTCCCGGGGGGCGTCCAGCCCCGCCGGCGAGATGTTCATGGCCATGACCTCCTCCCCATGGAGCCGTTGCCCGTCGCCGTGGCGGTTCCGGCTCCTCTCCTGATCGTTGGTGCTCCCGGGCCGATGGTTCCGACCCCGTAGTCGACGTCAACCGGTTGGCCGGTTGTCAGTGACCGCTCGGCGGCGGTCAGGATCTGGACGACGGCCAGCCCTGATCGGCCGGTGGATGGGGGCTCGACGCCGTTCCGGATCGACTCGACGAACGAGCGGTTCTCGACCACCAGTGGTTCCTCGAACTCGATGTAGGGGCACTCGATTCCGCCCTGGCGGTAGGCGGCCGGGCGGCGGCCGATGTCAATCGCCCCGCCGGCGCCCAGCCCGTGGTGGACGCTGTCGAGGGCCACCCCCTTGTCGAACACCTTGATGCGCTCGTCCTCGGCCAGGTCGTCGTACACGGCCATCTTGCGGCTACCGACGACGGTGACCCGGCGAACCTTGCACGGGTCGAGCCAGCTCACATGGACCTGGGCGACCAGGCCGAGCTCGTCGAAGTGCAGACGGAGGTAGGCGACGTCCTTGACCTGGCGATGGGCATGGGCGCCGGCCCAGGCCGACACCGAGCTCGGTCGGGAGTCGAGGATGTAGTTGAGGATCGACACATCGTGGGGAGCCAGATCCCACAACACGTCGACGTCGCCCTGATAGAGACCGAGGTTCAGCCGGGCGGTGTTGACGTGGAAGATTTGCCCCAGCTCGCCCTGTTGGATCAGGTCGCGGAGCTTCCAGACCGCGGGGTTGTACTCGAAGGTGTGTCCACTCATGAGAACCAGATTCCGGCGACTGGCGAGCGCCACGAGCTCCTGGGCCTCGGCCACGGAGGTGGCGAGTGGCTTCTCCACCAGTACGTGGCATCCGGCTTCGAGGGCGGCCCTGGCCATCGGGGCGTGGGTGCGGGGAGGGCTCGCCACGACGAGGGCATCCAACCGGTCGACGACGTCTGACAACGATTGGCTGTACTCGGCGCACGAGTATCGGTTGGCCAGCGCGTCCAGGATTCGTTGGTCGCGGTCGATGGCCACCACGCGGTCCACGCCGCGTATCGAGGGCAGCACCCTGACGTGTTTCGATCCCCAGTAGCCGCATCCGACCACCCCGACCGTGAGCTCTGACGCTCCGGACGGATCGTGAAGCTCGCCACCAGAGATCGTGGGCCAACCGCCACGAGGTCCGCTGTCGCTTTTCCAGCCTTCTCGGGGTTCCTGCATGTGATCTGCACCGGGGTCGGGAATGAATGGAGTAGAACGACCTCGAGCATCCGCCGTCGGTCAGAATCCATCTAGTACCATGTCGCTGGTTTTCCCGGCATCGCGCCGTGATCGGCTCTGGAGTCAACGATTCGCCCCGCGATCGGTTTTCACGAGTCCCAGAGATCGCTTCGGGCCGTCTCGGTCCCGTCTCAGCGCCGTCTCGGCCCAGCGTCCACCGTCGGCTGTTGCTCCAACTGTCTTGACGCTGCTTGTCGCAGGGAGGTTAACTGAGGATGCAGGTCACTCGGCGTTCTGAGACTGAATTCGAGGGGATTTCACGGTGCCGCCTCAGAAGTGTCAACTTCATCCGCGACTATCGTTGGTGCCCGGATTCGCGGCAGTCTCGCGCTCCGAGCGGGTCGAATTCGGCACTTCGGCCGCCAAGCTCCTGGCCTTTCTGGCCCTCCAGGAGGAGCCGACGGAAAGATCGGTGATCGCCGCCACGATGTGGCCCGACGTGACCGACGCTCGCGCCGCGGCGAACCTGAGGACCGTCCTGTGGCGGGTGAGCCAACTCGACGAGGATCTGATCGTGCCCATCGGAAGCAAGCTCGGTCTGCACCCGGAGGTCGAGGTCGATCACCGTTACCACGAATGGTTGGCTCGCCAGGTGTTGACCAAGGAGCCGTTGCCGCACCTGATGGCGGCCATCGAGACCTCTAGCTGCTCCGGGGGCCCGACGCCGGACGCGGACGATCAGCGGCCCAGTATCCGAGAGACCATTGCGAGTCTCACCGTAACTGCTCAGCCTGTGGGTAGCCAGGGTGTGGCGGTGTAGAGCTGTTGGAGGAGGGGGAGGCTGGGCTGGTGGTGTTTGTGGCCGGTTTGGATGTAGGAGCGGATGGTGCAGAA
>JBHJNQ010000017.1:0-206269 GCA_050330635.1 Acidimicrobiales bacterium
GGGGCGGGGCGGGGCGGGGCCGGACTAGCGGTAGGCGGTGCCCTGCCGGGCCTGGCGGATCGTGCCGAACACGACGTTGGCGGCTCTCGCCCCGGCCGGCCGGGAAAGGGTGGCCATCCAGCAGGCGAGGGCGCTGGTCGACATCCCGTCGGTCAGGAGGCGGGGCAGGCGGCGGGTCCGGTCCCGGCGGTCGATGGCGCCCCGTTGCACCGAGTACTGGGTGCGCAGGCCGAGGCGCTCGGCCCGTGCTTCCCAACTGGGATGGCTCCGGCCGTAGGGCCACGCCACATGGGTGAACGCCGACTCGGGCCGGCCCAGGTGCTCGGCCAGCAGCGATCGCGACCGGGCCAGATCGTCGGCCACCGCATCGGCCGATGCCGCAGTCCGGGGCCACGTTCCGTGGGTGTGGGTGTGGGTGTGGAACTCGAGCACACCCTCCGTGGCCAGCCGGCGGGCGGACGCCCAGCTGAGCTGGTCCTCCGGCCGTTCGAACCGGTCGGTCTCGTCGGACCGGCCGGTGATGAGGAAGGCGGCGGCGGTGAAACCGTACTCCCGTAGGGCCGGTGCCACTTCCCGATCCAGACAGTCGAACCCGTCGTCGAACGTCAACATGACGGAGCGGGCCGGGAGCGGGGTGTTCGGGTCGTCGAGCGCTCGATCGAGATCGGCCGTGGACAGGGTGCGATAGCCGCGTTCGGCGAGCCAGGCGAGATGGGAGCGAAAGACGGCAGGAGTGGTGGCATACTCCCCGCCCGTGTCGTCGACCCGGTGGTACAGCAGGACCGGTAGTGGCACGTTGGGCACGGCGAGAGCCTAACGGCGGACCAGGGTGGTCGACGCTCCGGGACCTGCTTCGGTAGCCGGCGCCCGGTTCTCGATCAGCTGGCCATCGCCACCGCGAAGCTGAGGCCGAGCAGCCCAACGTAGAAGATCGCCACGGCCAGTCGCCCCGTCCAGGAGTCCGACATCAGAACCTCCTTCCCGCTGGCATCCATGGTCCCGCACCTCGGCGGGGTTGCGCCAGTCGACACCGGGGGGTCGCCCACCCCGGGTCTCGGAAGTCAGCCGATGTCCACGTAGTCGATGTTGACCCATCCCGTGTCGCCGGCGCCCCACACGAGGGTGATCTCGTTCGGTCCGGCCACCAGGGGGAGGGTGCCGACCACGACGTCCCACGTGTCCCACGAGGCGGTGGGCTGCATCCGGGTCGCTCCGACCGCCGTGCCGTTGACCTCGACGGTCAGTGTCCGCAAGGCCCGGTTGCCCGCCGGGCCGGCGGCGTAGCGGACGGTGAAGGGAACGTCGCCGGCGGCGGCGACGTCGGCGGTCACCGTGAGGCCGCTACCGGGGGTGATCAGATCGCCGACGAAGCCCGTGCCCTCGTAGCCCTGCTGGTCGGTCCTGACCCGGGCCGCCCCCTGCAGCGTCGCCGACTCGGCCTCGACCCGCCGCCTGCCCGGGTCCGTCGTGCTCGTGGTGCTGGTGGTGCTCGACGTGCTCGTGGTGCCGCCGCTGAGCGTCGTCTCCGTTGGCAGGCTCGACTCGGACGTGGCGGGGATGGTCGAGGTGGTGGGCAGGGTGCTGTCGACCGACGACGAGGTCGACTCCGACGGCTCGGTCGTGGTGACGGTGGTCGGGGGCGAGGACTCGGTGGCCGGGGCGGCCGTCGAGGTCGGGTCCGTGGTCGGGGTCGTGCCCGACGTCGATGGGCGGACGGTGGTGATCGAGCTCGGCGCCGTCTCTTCGATCGCGCTGTTGACGGCCTGGTCGCCGCTGGCCGAGACGGTCGGTCCGCCGGGGCTGCTGTCGGTGGCACTGAAGTCGGTGAGTCCGGCCACGGCGGACCGGTTGTCGGCCCGTATCGCGGTCGGTTCGGACGTCGCCACCTCGGAACCGCCCTGGCGCTGGTAGGCGATCACGACCCCTGCCGTGATGAGGGCGGCGAGCGCCAGCCCGAGCGCAGTGCGCCAGCGGTGGGCGGCATCGATGACGCGCTCCAGGGGCGGCGTGGGAAGGACGGGCAACTGCTGTGTGATCGGTCGAAACGGCACCGGGTCGCCCGGTCGGCGCTGGCGGGTCAGGGTGGGGGTGGCCGCTCCGATCGGGCCATGGCCGTCGGGGCCGGAAGCGCGGGCGGTGTGGGTGCCGGTTCCGGGCCCGGAACGGCGCTCGGGGGCGACGGGCGTGCCGGCGATCGGCCCGGTCACCTCGTCGATCCGCACGCCCGCAGGCCGCTGCGTCCGCAGCGGGGGCGCAGCGTCGAACAGGCCGAGGGCCGCCTCACCCGTCCGCTCGTCCGGGCTCGGATCAACGCCGAGGACCGAGCGACGACGATGGTCGGCTCGGTTCGGCTGGTCCGCTCCGGCGCTCATGGTGCCCTCACGATAGCGGCGGCGTCGCCGGTCACGCTCGGCGACCGACCGTTGGGGCCTGGGTCGATCCCCCCATCCCCTGGTCAGCGGTGAGTTGCAAAAGTAAACCAACTCTCCTAGGTTGTCGCTCCAATGGGACTGGATGCCACACCGCCCTCCGGCTCGGCGACCGAGCGTGGGCTCGCCTGTTCGATCGCAACGACCCTCGAGGTGATCGGCGACCGGTGGTCGTTGCTGATCCTGCGCAATGTGTTCCGTGGCGTCCGCCGCTTCGGGCTCCTCCAGGCCGATCTGGGGATCGCCAGGAACCTGCTGGCCGACCGGCTGGCCAAGCTCGTCGACCATGGTGTGCTCGAGAAGGTCCCCTACCAGCAGCGCCCCATCCGTTACGAGTACCGGCTGACGGCCAAGGGAGCCGATCTCTCCCCCTCCCTCATCGCCCTCATGGGCTGGGGCGACCGTTGGTACGCCACCGACGGTGCCCCGACGATCCTCGTTCACGACGAGTGCGACACTCCCGTCGAACACACGGTCCGGTGCCCGACCTGCGCCGAAGATCTCAATCCGGGACGGATCAGGAGCCGTCCCGGACCTGGAAGGAGCCAGCTTTGACCATCCACGACGCTCCGGTGGCCGCCGATCTAGGGCGGACCACGACCGAGGAGCTCATGACAGCGGCCGCCGCCCGACGCGACGCCCTGTTCGGGCGGCGAGTCACGTATTCGCCGAAGGTCTTCATCCCCCTGACCATGCTGTGCCGCGACAAGTGCGGCTACTGCACCTTCGCCCAGCCGCCGGCCCGGCTCGATCAGCCGTTCCTCGAGCCCGCCGACGTGCTCCGGATCGCCCGCCAGGGGGCCCGTGCCGGCTGTCACGAGGCGCTCTTCACCCTGGGCGAGCGGCCGGAGCTGCGCTACCCGGACGCCGCCGAGTGGTTGGAAGGTAGGGGCTACGCCTCGACCGTGGACTATCTCGCCGCCATGTGTCGCCTCGTCCTCGACGAGACCGGTCTCCTGCCCCACGCCAACGCCGGTGCCCTGCACCGTGACGAGCTGGCGACGCTACGCCCCGTCGCCCCCAGCCAGGGCATGATGATCGAGTCGCTGCGGCCCGACCTCGCCGCCCACCGGGGCTCGCCCGACAAGACACCGGAGCGACGCCTGGCCACCCTCGAGGCGGCGGGCGAGCTCGGCATCGCCTTCACCACCGGCATCCTCGTCGGCATCGGCGAGGACGAGGCCGACCGAATCGCAGCGCTCGAGGCCATCGCCGACGCCCACCGCCGCCATGGCCACGTGCAGGAGGTGATCGTCCAGAACTTCCTGCCCAAGGAGGGTACGGCGATGTGGCGCCACGAACCGTGCCCGGAGGAGGCCTACCACCGGGCCATCGCCATCGCCCGCCTCGTGCTGCCGGCCGACGTCCACCTCCAGGCGCCTCCCAACCTGAGCGACGACTTCGGCGTGCTGCTCGACGCCGGGATCGACGACTGGGGAGGTGTGTCCCCCGTCACCGCCGACTTCGTCAACCCGGAACGGCCCTGGCCCCACCTCGATCGTCTGCGGGAGCTGACCGAGGCACGGGGTCACACCCTCGCTCCCCGCCTCACCATCTACCCCGAGCTGGCCAACGACCCCGAGCAGTGGCTCGACGAGTCGATCCGGTTCAACGTGCTCGACCGTGCCGACGCCGAGGGACTGGCCCGGGACGACCCCGGGGCGGTGTTCCCCGAGAAGGCGGAGTTCGTGAAGAAGGGCGACGACGGGGCCGACGTCGTGCTGATCGGCGATCGCTCGACCCAGTGGTACTCGGGCGCCCCGGTGTCGCCCGTGGGGCTGGTCACCGGCGGCGTCACCCTCGCCGGCGGACCGGTGGCCGAGGTCATCGACGGGGTCCGGGCCGGGCAGGAGGCGGGCCATGACGAGCTGCTCGCGCTGTTCCGGGCCCGGGGTCCGGAGGTGGCGGCGGTGGCGGCGCTGGCGGACGAGCTCCGCCGGGCGACCGTGGGCGACGACGTGACCTATGTCGTCAACCGCAACATCAACTACACCAACGTCTGTACCTTCAAGTGTCGCTTCTGCGGCTTCTCCAAGGGTCCGCTCAGCCTCAACCTGCGGGGCACCCCGTACCTGCTGACGCTGGAGGAGATGCAGGAGCGGGTGGTGGAGGCGGTGAACCTGGGGGCGACCGAGGTCTGCCTCCAGGGCGGCATCCACCCCGATTTCGACGGCGACTACTACCTCGACGTTTGCCGGGCGGTGAAGGACGTGGCCCCCGACATCCACATCCACGGTTTCACCGCCCTGGAGGTGACCGAAGGGGCCAAACGCCTCGGTGAGCCGCTCGACCAGTACCTCCGGCGGTGCATGGAGGCCGGGCTCCGCTCCCTGCCCGGTACCGCGGCCGAGATCCTCGACGACCCGGTCCGGGAGATCCTCTGTCCCGACAAGGTGTCGACCGAGGAATGGCTGGAGGCCCACCGGATCGCTCACCAGGTCGGGCTCCGGTCGAACGTGACCATGATGTTCGGTGCGGTCGAGCATCCCGAGAGCTGGGTCCGGCACCTCCTCGTGACCCGCCGACTCCAGGCCGAGACCGGCGGGTTCACCGAGTTCGTCGGTCTGCCCTTCGTGCACATGGCGTCGCCCATCTACCTCCAGCGCAAGGCCCGCCGGGGCCCCACGTTCCGGGAGACGGTGCTGGTGCACGCCATCGCACGGATCGCCTACCGGGGCTACATCGACAACATCCAGTCGGGATGGGTCAAGATCGGGTTCGATGCCGTTCGCCAGCTCCTCCAGGCCGGCTGCAACGACGTCGGCGGCACCCTGATGGACGAGAACATCTCGCGCGCCGCCGGCGCCGACCACGGCCAGCGGGTCACCGTCGACGATTTCGCTGCCCTGGTCGAACCGCTGGGACGGCGCCTGGTCCAACGCACGACGCTGTACGGTCGCGTCGGCGAACCCTCGACCGTCTAGGCCGTCGTCCCGGGGCGGGGAGCACTCTCCTCCCCCGGGTCCGGCCGCCGGCGGGGGCTCGGTAACAAGACGTCACCAGCGAGAGGTCCCCATGTCCGTCCCCCGCCCGCGCTCCAACTACGGCGATCGCGAGGTCGATGCCGCCCTCACCGACGTCCTGGCCACCGTGGGCACCGACGACAACGACGATCTGATCCGGTCGATGATCGTGACCGCCCTCGACATGGATGCCGCCGGAGTTGATCGGCTGGAGCTGAAGATCGCGACGCAGGCCCTGGTCGAGATGTTGAACGCATGGCGGGTGTTCTCCGCCCACGCCGACGCCCCGAAGGTCGCGATCTTCGGCTCGGCCCGTAGCGCCACCGGCTCGCCCGACTACCAGCTCGCCTCGGCCTTCGCCCATCGGATGGCGGAACGTGACTGGATGGCCATCACCGGCGCCGGACCCGGAATCATGACCGCCGGCATCGAGGGCATCGGGATAGACCGAGCCTTCGGCGTCAACATCATGCTGCCCTTCGAGCAGCGGGCGGCGGAGATCATCGACGGCAACGGCAAGCTCGCCACCTTCAAGTACTTCTTCACCCGGAAGCTGACGTTCATGAAGGAGACCGACGGTTTCGCCCTGTTCCCGGGCGGCTTCGGCACCCTCGACGAGACCTTCGAGCTCCTGACCCTCATCCAGACCGGCAAGAGCTATCCCGCCCCGATCGTCCTCCTCGACCACGAGCACTCGACGTACTGGCGTCGCTGGCAGGACTTCGTCGAGGAGGAGCTCCTGGCGACCGGCATGATCGGATCCGATGATCTCAGCCTGTTCCTCCACACCCACGATCCTGACGAGGCGGCCGACTACATCTGCGGCTTCTACGCCAACTACCACTCCCTCCGCTACGTCGGCCGGCGGCTCGTCCTGCGCCTTCGGGCGCCGATGGCGGCTACCGACATCGCCACCCTCAACGCCGAGTTCGCCGACATCGTGACCGGGGGCGAGATCGAGGCCATCGAGGCGACGTCGGCCGAGCGGCGTGACGGGGACAATGTCGAGCTCCCCCGCCTCGCCCTCCGCTTCGACGAGCGGTCGTTCGCCCGACTGTGCCAGCTCATCCGACGCATCAACGAGCTGACGCCCGAACCGGAGCCCGGAGCGGCCCACGGCCTGCTCCACGACGTGGCACCGGACCCCGACGCCGCCTGATCGTCGGCCTCGGCGGTGTCGGCCGCAGCGTCCGGTGGCATCAACCCTTGCCGCCGCCGAAACGCTCGAGCAGCCGGGCCGCCTTCTCGACGGCCCGGCGGGCCTGGGACAGCGGCTTGTCGGCCGGGGGCCGCCGGCCCTCGCCCTCCTCGACCGCAGCGCGCAGCAGATCGATCGAGACGTCACCGAGCTCCTCGGCGATGGCTTCGAGCCGAACCCGGATGTCGCTGACCCGTTCGTTCACCTCGTCGCCCACCCGGTCGTTCACCTCGGTCACGATGAGCACAACCTCTCGTCGATCAACGGTGCGCGGGCACTCGGTGCCCCGCTACGGCCACGGTAGCCTGCAGCGGTGACATCTGAGTCCGCCGGTCGTGATTGGTTGTCGCTCGAGGACGGCACCGGGTCGACCTGGCTGTTCGACACCGGGTTCCTGCTGTCGAACTACAACTGCATCTACGGGGCCGGGTGTCGCTCGATCGATGTGGAGCCCGACCCCACCGGTGCCATCGGTTGTTGCGTCCACGGCGCCCACTTCGTCGACGCCGATGACCGGCGGCGCACCGAACGCCTGGCGGCCCAGCTGACCGCCGACGAGTGGCAGTTCGCGGCGACCGCCCGGCAGCGGGGAGGCCCGTCCAAGAAGGACAAGTCGGGCGACTGGGTGACCCGCAAGGTCAAGGGCGCCTGCATCTTCCTGAACCGGGCCGACTTCGGGGGTGGGGCCGGGTGCGCCCTCCACCTGGCCGCCCTCCGCCGGGGGGAGCGTCCCATCGACTGGAAGCCCTCGGTCTGCTGGCAGGTCCCGATCCGCCTCGACGTCCACACCGACGAGTGGGGCTACGAGACCATCCTGGTCAGAGCGTGGGAGCGACGGGACTGGGGGCCGGGGGGCGAGGAGTTCAACTGGTGGTGCACCGAGTCCGACGAGGCCTACACCGCCACTGAGCCCGTGTACCGCAACGCCAGGGACGAGCTCGTCGAGCTGATGGGTCGGGCCCTCTACCGGCGGCTGGTGGAACGGCTCGAGCAGCTCGAGGTTGGCCCGACCGAGACCCCCGTCTCCATCCATTGACGACGCCGGGCGAACGGGCTCCCTCGGCCTTCGCTGCTGGTAGCCCTGTTCTTGTTCCGGGCCGCGGCCACGCTCACCACCGTGGCCGACGGGGGTGTCGGCGGTCTGTTCATCCCGCTGGCCGTACAGGGCCTCCTGCTGTGACGCATCGTGGGCGATCTGCTGGACGTCATGGGCTGGGGCGAGCCGGAGGATCTCCGGCTGTGGCCCATCCTGGGCCTGGCTGCGTTCCTGGCCGCCGGCTACCGCACCCCGATCGCCGCCGTGATGTTCGTGGCCGAGTCCACGACGGGCAGCGCTGTCGTGCCCGCTCTCGTCGCCGCCGCCATGTCCCACCTGGTGGCGGGTTCACGACGCCTCCGCCGTCGACCGGGACGAGTGGGACACCACCACCGTTCTCGAAATCATGGACGCCGACGCCCCGGTGGGGCGGACCTCGTGGTCGATCCGGGACGCGGTCGAAGCCCTGCGGCGGGCCGACACGGAGCTGCTGGCCGTGACCGGCGACGACGACTCGAACCTGGTGGGCATGGTTCGAGAATCGGAGATCGTCAAGCTTGACGAGATCCTCCTGGAAACGCAATCGACCGACGCCGTCGGGGAGCGATGACGGCGGTGGACGATGTTCCGGAGGCGTGATCCGTGGACGTGAAGGGGCTGTCGATCCGGCGGATGCGCCGGATCGGGTCAGTCGACGGTCTCGCTCTCGTCGATTTCCCCGTCGAGGCGCCGAGCCTCCGACGTCGTCGGCAGATCGAAAGGATCGTCGTCGAGACGATCCATCAACGACTCGATGTCGTCCCCATCCGTAGAGCGCTTCAGCGCTCGCGCTTCTTCGTACCGACGATGACGCCCCTTTTTCATGGGACACTCCTGCAACTAAAGGGTGGGGCTGAGGCGCTGTTCCACCTGCCCTCAGCACTCGCGTAGTCAGCTCAGTCTAGGAGTTTTTGCGCCGAGTTGGCGAATATAGCGAGAACTAGCCGACGCCGCGGAGTGGCGTCTTCCCGAGTTCCGGCTTCGCCGGCACGTCGCTGGCTTCGAGGGGGTGCCCTGGAGCACGATTCGCGCCTGCGGTCACCGGCCGACGCTGCGGAGCGGCGTCTTCCCGAGTTGCTCAGAGCGGCTTCCAACTCCGGGCCTCCAGGACGAGCTGACCATCGCCGTCGAAGGCCACGGCGGCGTCGCCGGCCACCAGCTGAGCGATCGGTGCCCCCACGAGGGCGGTGCGCCACCCGTGGAGCAGGCGACTGTCGTCGTCGCCCTTGAGCAGGGACTCGACATCCGACCTCGTCGCCAGCAGGGCCGGATCGAGTCGGTGGTCGCGGGCCAGCTGCGAGATCCACGCCGTCACGAGCGTGACGACCGGTCGGAGATGGCGGGGAAGCTCCGGTACTCTCGGTGCCCGGACCGCCTCGTCCGGCAGCTTCGCCCCCACCCTCACCGCCGTCAGGATCTCCTGATCGGCGCCGTTGCGGAGGTGACGGCGGTCGATCCCCCGCAGGCCGGACAGCTGCTCGGGTTGGGTCGGTGCCTGCTGGGCGATGGCGACGATCCCCAGATCAGACAGGATCTGTCGTACCGGGACGTCGTCCTCGGCGGCCCGCCGCTCCCGCCACGCCGCCACCGCAGTGGCGATCATGTAGGACCTGCCCCGCAGCGAGCGGGCCTCCTTGATCCTGAGGATGGCGTCTTCGGGCACTCGGCGATTGTGGGGTCGATCGCGCAACAGCTCGCACTCGTCGTAGGCCCAGGCCAGCCGCTCCTCGGCCTCGAGATCGGCGTGGAGGGCATCGGTGAGTGCCAGCAGATGCTCGACGTCGGCGGCGGCGTAGTGGAGCTGGTCGTCGGTGAGGGGCCGGCGCAGCCAGTCGGTCAGCCGATCGCCCTTGGGGAGGTCGACCGCCAGGTAGCGCTCGAGCAGGGCCTTGAGGGAACCGTTGGCCAGCCCGAGGAAGCCGGCGGCGATCTGGGTGTCGAAGAGGCGAGCGGGGCCGGTGCCGGTGGCCAGATCGAGCACCTCGAGATCCTGGACCCCGGCGTGGAGCACGCACAGCCCGGGCCCGTCGAGCACCGTGGCCAGGGGCTTCAGGTCGACCTGGAGGGGATCGATGAGGACGACCTGATCGTCCCAGGCCAGCTGGACGAGGGCCACCTGCGGGAAGTAGGTGCGCTCCCGATGGAACTCGGTGTCGATGGCGTAACGGTCGGCGGCGGCAGCGGCGGCGACGACGCGATCGAACTCGGTTGCGGTCTCTACGACGGATGGCACAGTTCCGAGGGTAAACCAACGAACGGGGCCTCACTCATTTCCCTCACCGCCCTCCACCGTCGCCCGGCCCAGGAGCTCGTCCAGTTGGCCCGGCGTGTCGGCGTCGGCCAGCGCCACCGCCGGCAGCGGCACGGCGGTCCAAGGGCCGACGTCGAGGGCGGTCCGCCAGGCTCGGGCCCCGCCGGCCACGGCGGCCAAGAGGGCCGGACCGTACCGGGCCGGCCAGCAGGCGAGGCTCGGCTCCGGTCGACCATCGATCTCGGCCACCGCCGCACGATCCGGGCCGGCCCCCTCCACCAGGGTTCGGAGGTGCTCGGCGGTGACGAGGGGCAGATCGCACGGCGTCACCAGCACGCGCCCGGTGCGGGCCCACAGCAGCACCGTGGCCAGGGCGGCCAGCGGCCCCTCCCCGGGGTGGCGGTCGGCGATCGTGGGCAGGCCGAGCGAGGCACCGGCCGTGCCCCCCACCGCCACCACCGGGTCGGCTCCCACCCGGCGCAGGGCGTCGACCACCACCGCGGCCAGCGGTTGCCCCGCCGCATCGGCCAGGGCCTTGTCCCGACCGAATCGCCGGGATCGACCACCTACCAGGACGGCCCCGACCAGCCGGTGCGACACGGGATGCCCGGCGCTCGGGCCGCCCACGACCTGCGGCATCATGCCACAGGCCCCGGCCCGCCGACCCTCAGGACCGCTGATCCCATGTCGGGTCGAGCTGGTGGAGGAACGTCGTGCACCGGTCGGCCTCGTCATCCTCTCCTATGGCGCCGGCCGCCCGGCCCAGGCCGTCGAGGGCCCGGAGGAACCCCCGGTTGGTCTCGTGGGCCCATCGCACGTAGCCGGAGCCTCGCCAACCGCTCTGGCGTAGCCGGTCCAGCCCACGGTGGTAGCCCACCCGATAGGCGGCATAGGCCTCGACGTCATCGCGAGCCAGATCACCCAGTGTTGCCCATGCCGCCAGGCACCGAGGCCAGCGGGCCACGACGTCGGACACCGCGCCCCGTCGCTCGTCGTCGGGGCGATCCACGGCATCGGCCAGCGCCGCCAGCGCGTCGGCCGGTTCGGGGTCGAGGACGGTCTCGGGTAGGCCCGAGCCGAGGTTGATGTTCGTCATGGAACCGGAGGGTAGTGCCCCCGGCCGTCACGAGGATCGGTCGGTCACCGGCCACGTGTCGAGGTCATCGTCGCCCTCCGCCCTGTCGCCGGTGCCGGCTACGATGTCGTAGGTCGACTCCTCGGCCGTGAACGCGGCCTCGGCGGGAAGGGCAGCAGGGTCGATCTCCTCCTCCGGCAACCGTCCCGTCCGCAGGTACTCCGCCGTCTGCTCGTAGGCGATGTCGGCCAGATCCGGGCCCTGGGAGAAGTCGTCGAAGCGAAGGCGGGGGGTGACGCCGGCCGGGAGACGGTGCACCGCACAGCCCGGCGGGATCCGACGGAGGTCGTCCTCCAGGCGGTACCGGCGTGCGGTCCAGTAGGCCCGCATGGCGCTGTCGAACGGACGCTGGACCGTCATCGGGCGACGGCCGAGATGGCCGACGTGGAGCACGTAGAGCTCGTTGGCTCCCAGCTCGACCGCCCGCGCCGTGTGCACCTCGTTGAGTACACCACCGTCGATCAGCGTCCGCCCCGCCACCTGGCGGGCCGGGTACACCGCGGGGAGGGCGGCCGACGCCATCAGCGCCGGCACCAGCGGGCCCTCGTGGAACCAGTGCTCCGTGGCCTCGTGGAGATCGGTCGCCACACAGTGGAACGGGATGCGGAGATCGGCGAAGCTCTCGGCCGGCAGCTGCTCCTCGAGGAGGAGCTCCAGCCGGCTCGGATCGTGGAGGTTCTCACCCTTGCGGGCCAGCTGCACGGCCAGTGGCATGAAACCCCCCGGCATCAGCTCGGGGTTGCCGTCGGCCAGCCGGCGCCAGATCCGCTCCAGTCGGGCCACGCCCCGCAGCGTGGGGTCGGCGGCGAAGCCGGCACCGTTGATGGCTCCGACCGAGCAGCCGATCACGAGGTCGGGCACGATCCCAGCCTCGACCAGGGCCCGGAGCATGCCGATCTGGACGGCCCCGAGATTGCCGCCACCGGAGAAGAGGAAGGCCGTCGTCCGGCGGCGGGGCAGTCGGGCCACCACCGAACGCAGCGCACCCTGGAACGGGGCGGGAAGCGGCCGGCGATGAAGCACTATGGGCAGCGGACCATGCGCAGCGTGTCGGTGGCCCCGATGGTGGCCGAGCTGCCGCCGAGCACGGCGACGATGTCGCCCGTCCGGATGTGGCCCTCGGCCTTGGCCAGTTCGAGCACGCGGTGCACGGTGACCACGTTGTCGTCGATCCGATCGATCTGGATCGGGGTCGCCCCCCAACTCATGGTCAGCTGCCGGATCGTCCGCTCCTCCGGGCTGAAGGCCAGGATGGGGGCCTTGGGGCGGAACCGGGCGATGGCCCGCACGGTGAACCCGGACCGGGAGATGCACAGAATGGCCTTGGCCCCGATCTCCTTCGCCGCTTGCCAGGTGGCCATCGTCATCACGTCGGTCACGGCCGAGTCCTGGCTTTGGGGTTCGCGCAGCTGATCGCGGCGCAGGGCATGGGCCCAGCCGTCGTAGTCGAACTCCTGATCGGCCCGGTGGGCGATGCTGGCCATGGTGGCCACCACATGGGCGGGATCCTGCCCGATGGCGGTCTCGGCCGACAGCATCACGGCACTCGTGCCGTCGAACACGGCGTTGGCCACGTCGGACGCCTCGGCCCTGGTGGGCGAGGGTGCGGTGACCATCGACTCGAGCATCTGGGTGGCGGTGATGGCGGGCCGGCCCAGGGCGATGCAGCGGGCGATGATCTGCTTCTGGAGGTGGGGCAGATCCTGGATGCTGCACTCGGTGCCGAGATCGCCGCGGGCAACCATGATGGCGCCCGACTCCATGATGATCCCGTCGAGGTTGTCGATCGCCGCCCTCGTCTCGATCTTGGCTACCACGAGCGGGCCCCGGGGAGCCGGTTCGAGCCCGACCCGCCGCACGTCGTGAGCGGATCGCACGAACGACAACGCCACCATGTCGATGCCCTGCTCGACCATGGCGTCGAGCAGCCTGAGGTCATCGGGGGTGGGGGTGGCGATCTTGAGGCGGTCGGAGGGGATGTGGAGGCCGGGTCGGCCCTGGGTCCGTCCCCCGAACGAGATCCGGGCCCGGAGGGCGTCGTTCTCGTGATCGACGACCTGGAGGATGATCGAGCCGTCGCCGATGGCGAGGTTGTCGCCGACGTGGATGTCGGCCAGCAGGGTCTCGTAGTCGACCCACAGGTGGTCGACCGTGCTGGTGCCGTTGCCGGGGGCGAGGCGAACCTCGGAACCGACCTGGAGGTCGATCGGTTGGGCCAGCTCGCCGATCCGGACCTTGGGCCCGGGCAGGTCGGCCATGATGCCGACGTGCCGGCCGACGGTTTCCGACACCCGCCGGATCTGGTGGAGCCGCTCGATGGCGTCGTCGATGCTGCCGTGGGACAGGTTGAGGCGGGCCACGTCCATTCCTGCCTCGACCATGGACTTGAGGGTGGCGTCGTCGGAGCAGGCGGGTCCGATGCTGGCGATGATCTTCGTGCGGCGTCTCACGGCCATGATGATACCGACGCAGCGATCCTGGCCCGAGCACCGTGCCGGTATCGTCATCGGCCGTTCATTCGGATGGGGGACAGCTAGGCGATCGGCCGGCGGTCGCTCTAGGGTCTCGTGCGGTGGACCTGCTCCTGATCCGACACGCCCGGCCCGAACACATCGAGAACGCCGAGGGGCCCGCCGATCCACCGCTGACCGAGATCGGCCACCGGCAGGCCTTCGCCGTCGCCGCCTGGATGGCGGCGGAGCCGATCGACGCCCTGTACGTTAGCCCCCTCGTCCGGGCCCGCCAGACGGCGGCGCCGCTCGAGCGGCTGGTCGGCATGGAGGCCGTGATCACCGACGGGGTGACCGAGTACGACGCCCTCCATCGGACGTACGTTCCGATCGAGGTCCTCCGCCGGGACAAGGACAAGTGGCGGGACTTCCTGGACCGGGAGCGCATCACCGACCGCGCCGACTGGAACGAGCGGGTCATCGGCACCCTCGAGGGCCTGATCGCCAGCCACCGGGGCCAACGTGTCGCCGTCGTGTGCCACGGAGGCATCATCAACGCCTGGGCCGCTCACGTCCTCGATCTCGGGCCCCGCCTCTTCTTCAACCCCGACTACACCTCGGTGAACCGCTTCGCCGCCGCCTCGTCCGGGGAGCGCTCGATCGTCAGCCTCAACGAGACCGCTCACCTCCGCGGCGCCCCCGACCTCCGCTTGTCCTGAACCGCCGACGATGCCCCGCCTCGGGCGGGGCGGCTCGGTCGGAGGGAGACCCGAGTCAGTTGCGGGGCACCTCGAGCCAGGGCACGTCCTTGTCGGTCCTGACGTCGCCCGGCAGGCCGAGCACCCGTTCGCCGAGGATGTTCTTCATGACCTCGGTGGTACCGCCCTCGATGGAGTTGGCCCTGGCCCGGAGGAAGGCACGGTGGGGACTGGCCACCATTCCGACCGCGGCCCGGGAGTCGGGTCGCTCGTAGTCGTCGTAGAGGAGCCCCTCGGTCCCGAGGAGGTTCATGGTGAACGAGGTGATCTCCTTGTTGAGGTCGGCGAAGGCGAGTTTGCCGATCGAGCCCTCGGGCCCCGGCGTTCCGACCTTGCGGTTCTGCGAGGCCCGGATGTTGGTGAGGCGCAGCACCTCGGCCCTGATCCACAGCTTCATCAGCTCGTCGCGCTGCGTCGCGGCGCCGCCGCCGTCCCTGCCCTCCCAGGCCCTGACGGCGTAGGAGATCATGCCGCTCCCCTTGGGGGGGATGGTGCCGCCGATGGCGACCCGCTCGTTCATGAGGGTCGTCAGGGAGACCCGCCATCCCTCGCCCACCTCGCCCATCCGCTCGTCGTCGGGTATTCGAGCGTCGGTGAAGTAGACCTCGTTGAACTCGGCGTCGCCGGTCATCTGGCGCAGGGGGCGGACGTCGACGCCGGGCTGGTGCATGTCGATCACGAAGTAGGTGAGCCCCTTGTGCTTCGGCTGATCGGGGTCGGTCCTCGCCACCAGCATCCCCCACCGGGCCCGATGGGCGACCGACGTCCACACCTTCTGGCCGTTGACGATCCACTCGTCGCCGTCGCGCACGGCCCGAGTCGACAGGCCGGCCACGTCGGAGCCGGCACCGGGCTCGGAGAAGAGCTGGCACCACACCTCCTCGCCGGTGAACAGGGGCCGGAGGTAGCGGCGCTTCTGGTCGTCGGAACCGTGGGTCACGATCGTCGGCGCCCCCATCCCGTAGCCGATGGGGTTGCGGAGCCAGGCGCTGGGTGCGCCGGCATCGGCGAGACGCTGGTTGATCGTCGTCTGCAGCTTCGGTCCCAGGCCGAGGCCGCCGTCGCCCTCCGGGAAGTGGACCCAGGCCAGACCGAGGTCGAACTGGGCACCGAGGAAGGTGGCGGGGTCGCTCGACGCCGGATCGTGGTCGGCCAGCAGTCGCTCACAGCGCTCGAGCACCTCGGCCTCGGACGAGGTCTCCCGGTCGGTCGTCGTCATCGTGGCTCCATCCTGGGGTCAAACGAGCGAACCGACGCTACTACGGCAGGCGACGGTGGAACCAAACGCCACCAACGGTCCGCCGGCCCGTGTGTCAGGTGTCAGGTACCAGGTGTCAGGTACCAGGTGTCAGGTGTCAGGTGTCAGGTGTCAGGTACCAGGTGTCAGGTGTCAGGTACCAGAGGTCAGATGTCAGGTACCAGAGGTCAGATGTCAGGCGTCGAGCTCGGCCACCCGCTCCAGCAGCTCGTCGCGTACCGACCGCCCCTCCTGCCGGGCCCGATCCCCCGTGGCCCGCCATCCGTGACGGGCCGAGTACAGCAGGGGTGGCTCTCGCAGCCTGCCCTCCGCCACGGCGGTCACGGTGGCGAGGAACAGGTCGTGGTCGAAGCGCTCGATGCGGTCGAAGACCTCGCAGTGGAGCCAGGCGATGGCGCCGGGCACGATCGGGCGGCCCTCGTCGTCGGCGATCAGGTACTCGGGGGCGGCGTAGCGGAACTTGTGCCCCGGATACGAGAAGTACTGACCCTCGCTGATCTGGTCGGCGGCGAGGAGGGAGACCGAGAACCGCTCCGAGGCCACGAGGAGGGGGTGGGTGTCGTGGCGGGGGCTGACCGATGCCAGCACGATCGGTTCCTCGAATGAGATCTGGCACACCCAGTGGGAGGTGTAGCCCCTGGTCACACCACCGTGGGTGGCCGCCACGACCTGCACCCCCTTGATCATCTGGCCCAACGACCGCTTGATGTCGGTGTCGATCACGATGCTCCTGGTCTCGTGTTCTCGTGGTGTCTAGTTGCGGCGGGCGCGGTGACGTCGCAACGCCCGCCGGTGTTCGTCCGCCCGCTCCGGGTCGAGGTCGACGAGCAGTCGACGTTGCCTGGCCGCCTGCTCGTCGCGGCCCAGGGCCCCCAGCACCGTGGCCAGCTCCAGTCGCTCCGACACCGGCGCCCCCGGGACCGCCACCGACAGCTCGCAGATGCGAACGATGGGACCGAGGAGGCCCAGGCGTCGGTAGGCGACCTTGAGGTTGTTGAGGGTCCGCAGGGCGATGGCGGCCGGAGGCAGCGGAGCCAGCATGGCAGGATCGAACATCTGGGCCGGGTGGAAGCGGGCGAACAGCTGTCGGCAACCATCGACGTCGAGCTCGGTGCCGCCTCCGAAAGGATCGAACCAGCGGGTTGGATCGGGCCCGTCCCCCAGCACGACGTGGCCCGGCAGTCCGACCACCGACAGCGCCACATCGACCCGGCGCCCGATCTCGGTGGCGACGACGGCCAGCGACAGAGGGATGCCGCGGCGCCGCTCGAGCACGAGGTGGAGATAGGAGTTGCGGGGGCGGTAGTAGCCGGAGGCGTCGCCAATGAAGCCCAACCCACCGAACGTGTGGCGGATCACACCTTCCACCGTGCGGTCATCGACCCCGGCGGCCAGCTCGTCGATGCGGGCGACCACGTCGTCCTCGGTCGGCGGGTTGTCATCGACGGAGGCGATGACCGCCATGACCCGATCGAGTTCGATCGGGGTTCGTCCGAGTAGCTCGGTCAATCGGCCGCTCGCCATGCCCACCGCAGCATAGTGCATCGTGGCCGCACCGAGCCGTGAACCCGGCCCGGGCCACGCTGCTACGGTCGGGGCGATGTGCGCCGGTTTCCTCGACCAGCCCGTGCCGTTCGGCATCGCCCACCAGGGAGGCCACGAGGTGGCCCCGGGCAACACGATGGCGGCTTTCGAGCACGCCGTCGCCCTCGGTTACCGGTACATCGAGACCGACGTGCAGGTCACGGCCGACGGGGTCCTCGTCGTCTACCACGACGACGATCTGGCCCCGGGCACGGGCCGCCCGAGGCGCATCGGCGACCTTTCGTGGGAGGAGGTGTCGCAACTGCGGGTCGGGGGCGAGCACCCCATCCCCCGCTTCGACGACGTGGTCGAGCGCTTCGCCGACGTGCGGTTCAACGTCGAGCCCAAGAACGATGCGTCGGTGGACCCGCTGGTGGCGGCCATCGGACGCCACGACCTGCTGAGCCGGATCTGCGTCGGGTCGTTCAGCGACCGGCGGCTGGCCCGCATGCGGTCGGCGGTCGGTCCCGGGCTGTGCCGCTCACCGGGACCGGTCGCTACGGGCGCCATACTCCTGGCGGCCGTGGTGTGGCCCCGTTGGCGGCCCCCGTACGCCGCTCTCCAGATCCCGCCCCGCCAGTGGGGGATCCCCCTCGTGAACCGCTGGATCGTCGGTCGGTACCACCGCATGGGGCTCCAGGTCCATGTCTGGACGATCAACGACGAGCACGAGATGCGCCGCCTCTTCGATGACGGCGTCGACGCCATCATGTCCGACAAGGTGTCGACCCTTCGTCGGGTCCTCGACGAGTGGTCGGCTCCCGCCTGAGACCCTCGCCGTCTCCCGGGGCCCGGGTCAGCCGGTGGGGTCGGCGAAGTCCGGCTGACGCTTCTCGAAGAAGGCGGTGACCTGCTCCACCTGGTTCGGTGAGCCGATGAGCTTGCCGATCTCGGTCCGCTCGGCGGCGAAGCCCTCGGCCAACGACACCTTCGGGGCCTGGTTGAAGAGGCGCTTGGCGGCCCGGATGGCGTCGGGCGATTTGGCTGCGATCTCCCGTGCCAGCTCGAGGGCCTCGGCCCGGGGATCATCGGCCACCCGGGTACACAGGCCGAGCTCGGCCGCCTCGGTCCCGGTGATCATCCGACCGGTGAAGGTCAGCTCCTTGGCCACGTCGAGGCCGACGAGGCTGACGAGCGACTGGGTGCCGGTCATGTCGGGGATGAGGCCCCAGCGGATCTCGAGCACCGACAGCTTGGCATCGGGGGCCACGATGCGGATGTCGGCCCCGAGGGCCAGCTGGATGCCACCGCCGAGGGCGTGGCCGTGGACGGCGGCGATGACCGGCACGGGCAGCGATGTCCAGCCGTAGACGGCCTGCTGGCCCCGGTGGGTTATGCGACCCTCGTCGGACTCGGTGATCGAAGCGGTGGAGCTCTCGCGAACGCTGTCGGTCATCCCCTGGAAGCTGGCGAAGTCGAGCCCGGCGCAGAAGGCCCGCCCCTCCCCCGACAGCACCACGCAGCGAACCGCGGGGTCGGTGGCGAGCTCGTCGGCGGTGTCGGCCAGAGCGGCGAACATGGCCCCGTCCAGGGCGTTCATCTTCTGGGGACGGTTGAGGCGGACGTCGGCAACGCCGCCGTCCATGGTCACGGTCAGTCGGTCGCTCATTGCGGCTCACCCTCCTCGGGGCTGGTCCATGGACAATGCCGGCACCCACATTCACAGCACCACCCCCGGGCGAGCAAATAGGCCGAGGTCATGACGAACAGGCCGGAGTGGGGGTCGACGTAGCCGGGGTCGCCGGCGGCGACCGCCCGGTCATGGGCCAGTCGGCGGCGGCGCTGCTGATCGGCGCCCGGTTCGGGTCTGCTCGGGTGGTCGGCCATGACCGTTCCAGGATGCCCGACGACCATCGCCGTCGGCTGCTCCGGTCCCTCCAGCGGCAACGAGGGCCACCCTTCTGTGGATAACTTTCGATATCCACAGGGTTACTCATCTGGAACCGCACAATCGGTCCGTCGTACGTTTGGCTACAGCGAGTCAGAGCCGGTCCTGACTCACGAACGACGGAGGTAGCAACGATGGCCCTGTTCGCGATCACCCTCAGCGACCAGACAACCGACATCGTCGAAGGGGCGGACGCCTACCAGCAGGAAGGTCCCCTGACCACGTTCTTCGCCTTCCGCGACAACGGCCACGTCATCGACTCCTGGGCCACCCGGTTGGCCAGCTACCGGACCGCCGACATCACCGCCATCCGGCGCGGCGGTATCGAGCGGCTCGGCTCGGCGGTCGACGACGAACTCCTGGCGACGGCGTGATGGCCGCCAACCCCGTCCTCCTCCTCCACGGCTTCACCACCTCGGCCCGACGGACCTGGGCCGAGCCGGGATGGATCGACCTGCTGACCGAAGCCGGTCGCACCGTCATCGCCCCCGACCTCCTCGGCCACGGCGACGCCCCCAAGCCCCACGACCCGGCCGCCTACGACCGGGTCGAGGAACTGGTCGAGGCCGAGCTGCCGGAGGGCACGATCGACGGGGTCGGCTACTCGGCCGGGGCTCGCATCCTCCTGCTGCTGGCATCCCGCCGGCCCGAGCGGTTCGGTCGCCTCGTGGTCGGCGGGGTCGGCGCCACGCTCTTCGAGAAGCGCAAGGGCAACCCCATCCTCGACGCCCTCCAGGGGCGCTCCGACGGCGAGGACATGGTGGCCAACCACTTCAAGACGATGGCCGAGGGCGACGGCAACGACCCCGAGGCCCTCGCCGCCTTCCTCCAGCGGCCCCAGCCGGCCCTCGGGCCCGACGACGTGGCCCGCATCTCGTGCCCCACCCTGGTCGTCATCGGCGACAAGGACTTCGCCGGCCCCGGTGAGCCCCTGGCCGAGGCCCTGCCCGCCGGCGAGCTGCTCACCCTGCCGGGTGTCGACCACTTCGGTCTGCCCAAGGCGTTCCCGTTCCTCGAAAAAGGCCTCGACTTCCTCGGCGCCGCCCCCTTCTGACCGGAGGGGTGGTCACCCCGAGCCGGTCGAGGTCGGGGGCCCGGCGGCGGTGAAGCGCGTCCCCGGAGGGTCGACGGCCCACGGGGCGTCACCGCCCCACGTGTCGGCGTAGACGAGCTCCCGGAGGGGACGACGCCGGACCGGGCCATGACCGCCCTGAGGTCGCCCGAGCGGGATGGTGGCGGCGATGGCGACGTCGTCGGGGATGCCGAGGAGCTCCCGTAGCACGGGCTCCACCGGCCGGTGCCAGCCCGTCAGCACCCCGCCATACCCGAGCGCGCGGGCCGCCAGCAGGAGATTCTGGCAGGCCGGAAAGATGCTGGCCCCGTCGGCCAGCCCGCCGTGACGGGTCCTGATGCAGCCGAGGACGACCGCCGGCGTTCGCTCGAAGTTATCGACGAAGTACTGCATGGCCCGGGCCGTGCGGGCCTTGGGGGAGTCCTCGATCGTTCCCGAGCCCTCGCTGTAGCCGTCGGTCGAACGCTTGGCCGCCCATCCCTCACGGAAGCTGGCGGCCAGGATGGCCTTGGCCTCCGTCGCCGCCGGTCCGTCGGTCAGGACGACGAATCGGAAGTTCTGTCGGTTCGATCCCGTGGGGGCCCGGGAGGCGGCGAAGAGAAGAGCGGCCAGGTCATCATCGGGAATCGGCTCGTCCCGATAGCGGCGGATGGCCCGGGTCGTGGCGATGGCGTCGAGGACGTCGGTTGGCTCCATGGCGCCACCATGCACGGACCGCTGCCCGCCCCGCAACCGGGAGCGGGTCCGGCCCCGCCGGTCACCCGCCGTCGGGCGGTGGGTGGCGGAGGCCGTCGCGGTAGCGGGTGATCATCGAACGGATCTCCTCCGGGGGGCGGGCGCTGGCCCGGGCCAGCGGACCATTCGTCGTGCCCGCAGCTCCCGACCGGTCCGTCGAGCGTCGTCGCCGCGTCAGTCCGAGCTCGGCGGCGGCCTGCCGGCCCGGCTCGTCCTCGGCGCCACCGTCCGACCCGTTCCGCCCCGGCACCGTTGGCGGGGTCCACGTCCCGGCCTCGGCATCGGCGGCATCGGAACGTCGCCGGCGGCGGGCCGGGGCGGTCGGAGGCTCGTTGGGCGCTGGGGCGGTCTCCGGCGTGGTCGGTGCCACCCCGGTGGCCCGGTCCGGCGGTCGTCCGGGGGGCACCGTCGACCGATCGGAGCCTGGAGAGCAGGCGTGGTCGGCGGCGGCGAGACGATCGGCCAGCGGTGTGGTCCGGTCGACCGGCGCCGGTCGGTCGGGCCCGGGGGAGGGCGCGAGGCCGGCCGCCCCACCGGCGCCCGCCGGTGAACCGGCGACGAGCGACGACGGGACCATGATCTCGGCCGTCGCCCCGGAACCGGGGGTGGCATCGAGGGTCGCCGCAACGCCGAGGCGACGGGCGAGGCGCCCGGCGGCGATGAGGCCGGCGGCACCCTCGGCCGGGGAGCCCGGCGGTGGCGGATCAGCCAGCCAGCGGTTGGCGGCGGCCAGCGTCTCGGTGTCCATGCCCGGACCCTGATCCACGATCGTGATTCGGCACGAGCGGTCGGCGAGGGCAACGGCGTAGACCTCCACCGGACCGTCCCCGGCGCTGGCGGTGGCGTCGGCCAGCAGCACCGACACCAGGTGGGCCAGGTCGCAGGCCGCCGGCCCGACGACGGTCGCCTCGTCGAAGGAGCGGAGCACGATGCGGTCGTAGTGCTCGTTCTCGCCCATGGCCACCCGGACCACATCGATGACCGGGGCCGGCTCGATCCGTCGGCCGGAGTCCAGGCCGGCCACCCCGCCCACCACGCTGATCGTGGCGAGCTGGCGCCGGAGCCGGGTGGCGAGGTGATCGAGCTTGTAGAGCTGGTCGAGACGATCGCTGTCCTCCTCGGTCGCCTCGAGCCAGTCGATGAAACCGATCTGCTCGTCGACCAGGCGCCCGGCCACCCCGGTCAGCTCGGCCAGTCCGCGACCGAGGTGGCCGGCCACGGCCGTGCGCTCGTTCGTCAGCGCCGCTGCAACCGCAGGACCGACCGCCGCCAGGTTCCCGGCCAGGCGTCCGATCTCGTCGCGGCCCGCGGTGGCGGCGGCGCCGGCCGCACGGGCGGCATCGGGAGTCGTCGGGTCATCGCTGGCCCCGACATCGTCGCCGGGCTCGGTCACGGCCCACGGACCCGGCCCGGTCAGGGCCTCGCTGGCCCGTACCACCGCCTCCAACCGGCGGCCGGTGGACCGGGCGATCGCCGCCGCCGATCCGAGCGAGACGACGGCGCCGATGCCGGCCAGACCGGCCACCACGAGCGGGCCGGCGCCGGCGGCGGCGAGCACCACCACCGTCACGAGGGCGAGGACGGGGAGAAGGGCGACCGCCATGAACTTGTTGCCAACACTCAGGTCCTCGACCATCGTCTCCTCGTTCCGAATCCCATGCGGCCATCGGCGCCGAGGTCGACCACTTGAGGGGTTGGGGCCGGCCCTGGTGCGGCCGGCGACCGGTCCCCGGGCAGGTGGGGGACGGTCCGTCAAACGGGGTACCGGTCTGGATTACTGTCGTGGAGTGGAGTTCGATCACGACCAAGCACCCGCCGGCTCGCTCGACACGACCCCGCTCCCCGAGCTCTTGGCCACGCTGGCCGAGGCCTCGGCGACCGGGATCGTCCGGATCGATGGAGACCGTCGGATCTGGCTCGCCGACGGCCGGATCTACCTGGCCCGCACTCCCGGGTCGCCGGAACTCGTAGCTGTGCTCTACGGCGGCGACCTGGGCTCGGCCGATGACATCGTCATGGCCCTCGAGAGCGCCGGCAGCGACGGTGGGGGCGCCCTCGACCGCCTCCTGGATGCCGCCCCCGGGGCCGAGGGCCGGGCTCGTCGGATGCTGCGGGAGCACAACCTGAGCGCCCTGTTCGAGATGCTGGTGCCGTGCGACGCCGGGTACCGCTTCGAGGACGGCACCCGCCACCCCATCGGCGCCCGCTTCGCCGACGACGTGGCGGAGCTCGTGGCCGAGGCGGCCCAGCGGATCGACGTGTGGCGTCGCATCGCCGCCAGGATCCCCTCGATCCAGGCCGTGTTCACCTGGGCCGCCGATCTGCCGGCGGAATCGAGCGAGCGCCTCGTATCGGCCGACGAGTGGAGGTTCCTGTCCCACCTCGACGGCCGCAGCTCGGTGGCGACCGTCATCAACCAGACGGGCGAGAGCGCGTTCCGTGTCTGCTCGGTCCTCTACCGGCTCCTGCTCGAGGGGTTGATCGTCGAGGCCGCACCGGCCACCGTCTCCGACTGAGCGGTCCTCCCCGCCGGCGACGCCGACCGGACCGGGCCAGGGCTCCGTCAGGGCGAGATCGGCCGGTCGGTGGGGTGCACGGGCGAGGGGAGCAACGTCGAACCCATGAGGGCACGGTCGACGGCGGCGGCGCAGGAACGGCCCTCGGCGATGGCCCACACGATGAGGCTCTGACCACGCCCCATGTCACCGCAGGCGAAGACGCCGTCGACCGAGGTTGCCCAGTCGCCATCACGGGCCACGTTGCCCCGCTCGTCGGTGGCCACACCCAACCGGTCGACGAGGGTGCCCTGCTCGGGGCCGACGAAACCCATGGCCAGCAGCACGAGATCGGCCTGGATCTCGAACTCGGTGCCCTCGATCGGCTCGAACGAGGGGCGACCGTCGACGAGAACCGACGCCACCTCGTGGCCGCGGATGTGGGTGACGACACCGTCGGCCCCCACGAACTCGGAGGTGTTGATCGAGTAGCGCCGCTCGACACCCTCCTCGTGGGCGGAGGAGGTGCGCATCATATTCGGCCACGTCGGCCACGGGGTCGACTCGGCCCGCTCGTCCGGCGGCCGAGGCATGATCTCGAACTGTCGGACAACGGTGGCCCCCTGCCGGTTGGCCGTCCCGAGACAGTCGGCGCCGGTGTCACCGCCGCCGATGATGACCACCTGCTTGCCCTCGGCCGAGATCGGCGGGGCCGTGAGGTCGCCCTCCTGGACCCGGTTGGCCAGGGGCAGGTACTCCATGGCCTGGTAGATGCCGTCGAGCTCCCGACCCGGGATGGGGAGGTCGCGCCAGTCCGTGGAGCCACCGGCGAGCACGATGGCTTCATGGTCGCGACGCAGCTCGTCGATCGACACATGGTCGGGATGGTCGGGGTTGCTGCCGACATAGGCCCCGGTGCGGAACGTCGTGCCCTCGGCCTCCATCTGGGCCAGTCGACGGTCGAGGACGGCCTTCTCCATCTTGAACTCGGGGATGCCGTAACGCAGCAGGCCGCCGATGCGGTCGGCCCGTTCGTAGACGGTCACGTCGTGGCCGGCCCGCGTCAGCTGTTGAGCCGCCGCCAGCCCCGCCGGTCCGGAACCGATGACGGCGACGGTCCGGCCCGTCTTCTTGCTGGCCACGACCGGGGTGATCCATCCCTCCCGCCAGGCATGCTCGACGATGGTCAGCTCGATGTTCTTGATCGTCACGGCACCGGTGTTGATCCCGGCCACGCACGCCGTCTCGCACGGGGCGGGGCACAGCCGACCGGTGAACTCGGGGAAGTTGTTGGTGGCGTGGAGCCGGTCGATGGCCTCACGCCAACGGTCGTTGTAGACCAGGTCGTTCCAGTCGGGGATGAGGTTGCCGAGGGGACAGCCGCTGTTGCAGAAGGGGATCCCGCAGTCCATGCAGCGGGACGCCTGGATCTGCAGGTTCGACTTGGGGAACGGTTCGTAGACCTCGCGCCAGTCCTTCAGCCGGACCGGCACCGGACGGCCGGTGGGGACCTTGCGCTCGTGGAGGAGGAACCCCCGTGGATCACCCATGAGCGGCCTCCATCATCGCCGCCACCGGGTCGGTGCCCAGTTCGGCCGCTCGCCGTTGGGCGTCGAGCACCCGGCGGTAGTCGCTCGGCATGACCTTCACGAACGTGGTCAAGCTCGTGCTCCAATCGTTCAGCAGTCGCTCGGCCACCGCCGAGCCAGTTTCGTTCAGATGACGCTCGACCAGCCCGTAGAGCCGGACGTCGTCCTCGCTGTCGAGGGCCTCGAGCTCGACCATGTCGGTGTTGACCCGATCGGCGAATCGACCGTCGACGTCGAGGACGTAGGCCACGCCCCCCGACATGCCGGCCCCGAAGTTCCGGCCGGTGCGACCGAGCACCACGGCCACCCCGCCCGTCATGTACTCACAGCCATGGTCGCCGACGCCCTCGACCACGGCCTCGGCCCCGGAGTTGCGGACGCAGAACCGCTCGCCGACGACGCCGCGGATGTGGGCGGTACCCGACGTGGCGCCGTAGAGGATGACGTTGCCGGCGATGATGTTCTCCTCGGCCGCAAACGGTGAGGTGGCCGGCGGGAAGAGGCCGAGCTGTCCACCGGACAGGCCCTTGCCGAAGTAGTCGTTGGCGTCGCCCTCGAGCCGCATGGTGATACCGCGGGGGAGGAAGGCCCCGAAGGACTGGCCGGCGGAGCCGGTCAGATCGATCCGGATCGTGTCGTCGGGCAGACCGTCGTTGCCGTACCGCTTGGTCAGCTCGTGGCCCAGCATCGTGCCGACGGTCCGGTTCGTGTTCGCCACCGGGAAGGCAAGTGTCACCGGGGTGCCGTGGTCGAGGGCAGGGGCGGCGGCCGCGATCAGCTGCCGGTCGAGGGCCACGGCCAAGCCGTGATCCTGGGTCACCGTCTGGTGCCGGGAGGCGGTGTCGTCGGTGTCGGGGAGGTGGAGGATGGGGGTCAAGTCCAACCCCGAAGCCTTCCAGTGGTCGATGGCGGCCCTGGTGTCGAGGCACTCGACCCGACCGATCGCCTCCTCGATCGAGCGGAAGCCCAGCTCGGCCAGGTATTCGCGTACCTCCTCGGCGATGAAGGTGAAGAACGTCTCGACGAACTCCGGCTTGCCGGCGAACCGCTTGCGCAGCTCCGGGTTCTGGGTGGCCACGCCGACGGGGCAGGTATCGAGGTGGCAGACCCGCATCATGACGCAGCCCGACACCACCAGTGGGGCGGTGGCGAAGCCGAACTCCTCGGCCCCGAGCAGGGCGGCGACGACGACGTCGCGTCCGGTCTTGATCTGGCCGTCGACCTGGACCACGATGCGGTCCCGCAGGTCGTTGAGGAGCAGCGTCTGCTGGGTCTCGGCCAGGCCGAGCTCCCACGGTCCCCCGGCATGCTTGAGCGACGTGAGAGGCGAGGCGCCGGTGCCGCCGTCGTTGCCGGAGATGAGCACCACGTCGGCCTTGGCCTTGCTGACGCCGGCCGCAACCGTGCCGACGCCGACCTCGGCCACCAGCTTCACGTGGATCCTGGCGTCCGGATTGGCGTTCTTGAGGTCGTGGATCAGTTGCGCCAGGTCCTCGATCGAGTAGATGTCGTGGTGGGGGGGAGGCGAGATGAGACCCACGCCGGTGGTGGAGTTCCGGGTCTTGGCGATCCAGGGATAGACCTTCGCTCCCGGGAGTTGGCCCCCCTCGCCCGGCTTGGCCCCCTGAGCCATCTTGATCTGGATGTCGTCGGCCGCCGTCAGGTAGGCCGACGTGACCCCGAAGCGGCCGGATGCCACCTGCTTGATGGCCGACCGCTTCGAGTCGCCGTTGGGGAGGGTGACGAACCGCTCGGCGTCCTCGCCGCCCTCGCCGGTGTTCGACTTGCCCCCGAGCCGGTTCATGGCGATGGCCAGGGTCTCGTGGGCCTCGGCCGAGATCGAGCCGTAGCTCATGGCCCCGGTGGCGAACCGCTTCACGATCTCCGACACCGGCTCGACCTCGTCGATCGGGATCGGCGCCCGGCCGGCGGCATCGAGCTTGAACAGGCCGCGCAGGGTGGCCAGCTGCTCGGCCTGGTCGTCGACCAGCGTCGTGTACTGCTTGAAGATCTCGTACCGCTTGGTCCGGGTGGCGTGCTGGAGGCGGAACACGGTCTCCGGATTGAACAGGTGGAACTCGCCCTCGCGACGCCACTGGTACTCGCCGCCGAAGTCGAGGCCGCGGTGCGCCAGCTGCTCGGGACGATCGGGGAAGGCCCGGCGGTGGCGGATGGCGCACTCTTCGGCCAGGTGCTCCAACCCGATCCCGCCCAGCTTCGAGGTGATGCCGGTGAAGAACTCCTCCACCAGCTGCCGACTCAGGCCGACCGCCTCGAAGATCTGGGCCCCCGTGTAGGAGGCGACCGTCGAGATGCCCATCTTCGACATGACCTTGATGACGCCGTTCGACGCCGCCTTGATGTAGTTGCGCTCGGCGCTGGCCACGGCCTCGGCCGACGGATTGGGCCCGAGCCGGTGTTCGATCGTCTCGAAGACCAACGATGGGCACACGGCGTTGGCCCCGCACCCGAGGAGGAGGGCGAAGTGATGGACCTCGCGGGCGTCGGCCGAGTCGACGATGAGCCCGGCCTGGTTCCGCAGCTTCTCCCGGACCAGGTGATGGTGCACGGCCCCGGTAAGCAGGAGGGACGGGATGGGGGCGAGGTCGGCGGTGGCGCCGCGGGTCGACAGCACCACCACTGGTGACCCACCGGCGACCGCGTCGGCCGCCTCGGCCCGGACCCGGTCGAGGGCGGTCGAGAGCCCGTCGGCCCCCTCGGCCACCGGGTACAGACCCGAGACGGTGGTGGTGGCGAAGCGGGAGAAGGCCTCGTCGGCCGCGGCGTCGATGATCCGCTCCAGCTCCCGCTCCGTGAGCACCGGGTAGTCGAGGACGAGTTGGTGACACCAGTCGGGGCCGGGGGCCAGGATGTTGGCCTCGGGGCCGACGATCACCCGATGGCTGGTGACGAGCTCCTCCCGGATGGCGTCGAGCGGTGGATTGGTCACCTGGGCGAAGAGCTGGAAGAAGTAGTCATAGAGCATGCGGGGCCGGCTCGACAGCACGGCGAGCGGGGTGTCGGTCCCCATCGAGCCGATGGCCTCCTTGCCCTCGGTCACCATGGGATCGATGAGCAGTTCGAGCTCCTCGGTCGTGTAGCCGTTGGCGATCTGCTCGGGTTGGATCTCACCGATCGTGCGCTGGTGGTGGTACCGAAGCGGCGGGAGGTCGTCCAGGCGGCGGCGGCCACCGAGCCATTCGGTGTAGGGGTGCTCGGCCGCCAGCCCGGTCATGATCTCGTCGTCGTCGATGATCCGGCCCTCGGCGGTGTCGACCAGGAACATCTTGCCGGGCTCGAGCCGGCCCTTCTTGATCACCTTGGCCGGGTCGATGTCGAGCACGCCGACCTCGGACGCCATCACGACCAGCCCCTCGTCGGTGACCCAGTAGCGGCTGGGGCGCAGGCCGTTGCGGTCGAGCACGGCGCCGACCACGGCACCGTCGGTGAACGTCACCGACGCCGGCCCGTCCCAGGGCTCCATGGCCGAGGAGTAGAAGTCGTAGAACGCCCGCTGGTCGGCGTCGAGGTCGGGATGCTTCTCCCACGCCTCGGGGATCATCATCAGCACGGCGTGGTGGATCGGGTACCCGCCGAGGTGGAGCAGTTCGAGCGCCTCGTCGAAGCTGGCCGTGTCCGACGCTCCGGGGGAACAGATGGGGAACAGCTTCTCCTCGGCGCCGGCCCAGTGGGGGGCTCGCAGCAGCGACTCACGGGCCCGCATCCAGTTGCGGTTGCCCATGACGGTGTTGATCTCGCCGTTGTGGGCCACGAACCGGTACGGATGGGCCAGGGGCCATGACGGGAACGTGTTGGTCGAGAACCGGGAGTGGACCAGGGCCAGGCCGCTCTCGATGCGCTCGTCGACCAGCTCGGGGAAGAAGGTGGGCAGTTGGGGCGTGGTCAGCATCCCCTTGTAGACGAAGGTCCGGCTGCTCAGGCTGGGGAAGTAGATCCCGGCGGCCAGGCGGTCCGACACCTCGCGTTCGATCCGCTTGCGGGCCACGTAGACCCGGCGGTCGAGGTCGAGGCCGGTCAGGCCCTGGGGTGAGGTGATGAAGACCTGCTCGAACGACGGCATCACGGCCCTGGCCTGGTGACCCAGGGTGTCGGGCTCGGTCGGGACCGTCCGCCACCACACGACCTCCAGGCCCTCGTCGGCCACGATCTCGTCGATCGCCTGCTTCGCCTTGTCTCTGGTCGACGGTTCGGGCGGTAGGAAACCCATGCCTGTGGCGTACCCGCCGACCGGCGGCAGCTCGGGCACCAGCGACCGGAAGAAGCGGTCGGGTACCTGGATCATGATCCCGGCGCCGTCGCCCGTGTTGGGCTCGGCGTTGGTGGCGCCCCGGTGCTGCAGACAGCGCAGCGCTTCGAGCGCCTGCTTCACGATGGCGTGGCTCGGCCGGCCGTGGAGGTCGGCAACGAAGGACACGCCGCAGGCATCGTGCTCGAAGTTAGGGTCGTACAGACCCTGGGGCAGCGGAAAATCACGCACCGGGACTCCAGGATGTCGTCGTCTGGGAAACAGGAAATGCCGGCGCTCGAGAAGCGGCCGGCCGGGACGACTTTGGCCCTGCCGATTACGGCGCCAGCGCCCGAGAGGGGCCGGGCCGTAGAGAAACCGGTCCCGTCGATGTTATCGGATCGACAGGTCGCAGGCGCAAGTCGCTATCGCCGACGACGATGACGCCTCGTTGAACCGAGATGATCGAGCCCCCATGACACGGCGGGGGATGGTCGGTGGCGCCACGGCGCGGGCGCGACAAGATGGAGCCATGGTTACCCCTCCCCTCCCGGCTCCCACCCCACTCGCCCGTGGCATCCTCGACGACCTCGATCGCTCCCCCACGCCCTATCACGCCGTGGCCCGGGCCGCCGACCTGCTCGAGGCCGCCGGGTTCACCGCCGTGGACGAGGGTCGCCCCCTCTCCCCGGTGCCCGGCGGCCGCTTCCTGGTCCGCGGTGGCTCCCTCGTGGCCTGGATCCAACAGCCCTCGCCACCGTCCGGCTTCGTCGTCGTCGGCGCCCACACCGACTCGCCCAACCTGCGGGTGCGTACCTCACCCGACGTGACCTCGGCCGGTGTGGCCCAACTCGGCGTCGAGATCTATGGCGGTGTCCTGCTGAACTCCTGGCTCGACCGTGACCTCGGCCTCGCCGGCCGGGTCTCGGTCCTGGCCGACGACGGCTCGATCGACGGCCGGCTGCTGCTCGATCATCGACCCCTCCTCCGGGTCCCCCAGCTGGCGATCCACCTCGACCGGGAGATCAGGGAGAACGGTCTCCTCCTCGATCCCCAGCGCCACCTGGTCCCGATGTGGGCGCTGAGCCCTGCCGGCCCCGGCGGCGGTGCGGTCGACGATGGTGCCACGATCCCGGCGTTCCGGGCGTACGTCGCCGAGACCCTCGACGTCGATGCCGACCGCATCCTGTCGTGGGACGTGATGGCCTTCGACACCCAGCCGGCCGCCGTCGTCGGCCGCCACGGCGACCTCTTCGCCTCGGGCCGCATCGACAACCTGGTATCCGCCTTCGCCGCGGTGCGGGCACTGACCGATCTCGGCTCGGGGGTGGAGGTGGGGCGCACGCCGGTGGTCGTGCTCTACGACCACGAGGAGATCGGCTCCGAGAGCGCGACCGGAGCCGGCGGACCGCTCCTGGTGACGACGCTGGAGCGGGTGGCGGCGGCGGTAGGCGCCGACCGGTCGTCCCACCTCGCCGCTCTCGCCCGGTCGCTCGTCGTATCGGCCGACGGGGCCCATGCCACCCATCCCAACTACGTCGAGCGGCACGAGCCGTCCCACCCCATCGCCCTCAACGGTGGGGTGGTGGTGAAGCGCAACGCCAACCAGCGCTACGCCACCGACGCCACGAGCGAGGCCGTGGTGGTGGCGGCGGCCCGGGCGGCCGACGTCCCGCTCCAGTACTACATCCACCGCAACGACCTCCCGTGCGGCTCGACGATCGGCCCGATCACCGCGGCCCGGCTCGGGGTCCCCACCGTCGATGTCGGGGTGCCCCAGCTCGCCATGCACAGCGCCCGGGAGATGGCCGGCCTGGCCGACCTCGACCACCTCCACGCCCTCCTGGTGGCCTGCTGGCGATGCGACGATCGGGGCTTCACGACGACCCGGTCGCGGTGATCGTTCGCCCCACCGCCGGTGGTTGTTGCTGTTGGCCGCCCCTCCAACTACCGTCGGGCGGTCGCCTTCGCCAATCTGACGGCGACAGCTGATCCGCAGGACGCTGGCCAGCGCCTCCGACCATCAGCAACCAACGACTCATCTCTGCAGAGGAGAATCCGCGTGGGCGCAGTCCCCTATCTCGCCTTGTTGTCAGCCCTTGCCGCGCTCGGGTTGGCGGCCTTCTTCTTCAACAACGTGAAGCAGGCCAGCCCCGGCAGCGACCGCATGGTCTTCCTGATGAACGAGATACAGGCCGGAGCGCGCGCCTTCCTCAAGCAGGAGTACACCTGGGTCGCCGGGTTCGTCGTGGTGATGGGGGTCCTCATCGGGGCGTTCATCAGCGGCTGGGCCTCCCTCAGCTACGTGATCGGGGCCGTCCTGTCCGCCCTCGCCGGGTACGCCGGCATGACCGTGGCGACGATGGCAAACGCCCGCACCACCGAGGCGGCCAAGAGCGGTCCGGGGCTGGCGCTGCCGCTGGCGTTTCGGGGTGGCGCGGTCATGGGCTTCTCCGTCGCCGGGCTGGCCCTGGGCGGGCTGATGCTCGTCTACATCCTGTTCGTGCTGGTGCTCGAGGTCGACAAGGCGTTCGAGGTCGTGACCGCCTTCGGTCTCGGCGCCTCGTCGATCGCCCTGTTCTCCCGCGTCGGCGGCGGTATCTACACCAAGGCGGCGGATGTCGGCGCCGACCTGGTGGGCAAGGTCGAGGCCGGCATCCCCGAGGACGACCCTCGCAACCCCGCCACCATCGCCGACAACGTGGGGGACAACGTGGGTGACGTGGCCGGCATGGGCGCCGACCTGTTCGAGAGCTACGCCGGTTCGATCATCGCACCCATCTCGCTCACGGCGTTCACGCTCGGCCTGGTGGCCAGCGACGCCGGGGCCGAGTTCAACGTCTCGCTCCTGGTGTTCCCGATGGCCATCGCCTTCGTCGGGATGATCGCATCCATCATCGGCTCCTTCACCGTCAGGGGCGGGGCCTCCACCGACATCCGCAAGCTGTCGGCAGCGCTGCACATGGGCACCAACGTGGCCATGGGCATCACCGTGCTGGGCACCCTGGCCGTGAGCTTCTGGTTGTTCCGCGGTGACGGGTTCGACAACCCCATCGGGTTGGCCATCTCGGTGATCGGCGGCCTCCTCGTCGGTTGGGCCATCGGCAAGGTGGCCGAGGTCTGGACGAGCGATCACTACGGACCGGTGAAGCACATCGCCAACCAGTCCGAGACCGGCCCCGCCACCACCATCCTCTCCGGGATCTCGGCCGGCATGATGTCGGTGGCGGCCTCGGTCGTCCTGATCGTCATCGGGGTCGGCCTGGCCTACTGGGGCGGTCAGATCACCTTCGCCGCCGACGCCGCCTTCCTCGGCTCCATCGACGGCGACCAGTTCGGCGGCATCTACGGCATCGCCGTCGCCGCCATCGGCATGCTCGCCACCACCGGCGTCGTGGTCTCGGTCGACGCCTACGGCCCGATCGCCGACAACGCCGGCGGCATCGCCGAGATGGCCGAGCTCGACCCGTCCGTGCGCGAGGTGACCGACGCCCTCGACTCCCTCGGCAACACCACGGCCGCCGTGGCCAAGGGTTTCGCCGTCGGCTCGGCCGCCCTCACCGCCCTTGCCCTGTTCAAGAGCTTCGAGGTGGCGATCAACACCGCCGCCGTTCGGGAGAACAAGGACATCGTCCTCTCCCTCGACGTCGGCCGGGTCGAGGTGTTCATCGGCCTGTTCCTCGGCGCCATGCTGCCCTTCCTCTTCGCCTCCCTGACGATCGACGCCGTCGGCCGGGCGGCGCAGAAGATGATCGAGGAGGTCCGGCGCCAGTTCCGCGAGATCCCGGGCCTGCGCGAGGGCCGGCCCGGGGTCGTCCCCGACTCGGCCCGCTGCGTGGCCATCTCCACCCAGGCCTCCCTGCGGGAGATGTTGATCCCCGGTTCCTTGGCCGTCGTCGCGCCCCTTGTGATCGGCTTCGTCGACATCAACGCCCTCGGTGGGTTTCTCGCCGGGGCCCTGGTGACGGGCTTCGCCCTGGCCATCTTCATGGCCAACGCCGGTGGCGCCTGGGACAACGCCAAGAAGTACATCGAGGCCGGCCACCATGGGGGCAAGGGCTCCGAACCCCACAAGGCGGCCGTGGTCGGCGACACCGTGGGCGACCCGTTCAAGGACACGTCGGGACCGGCGATGAACATCCTCATCAAGGTCATGACGATCGTCAGCCTCGTGTTCGCCTCCGCCTTCGTCGCCTTCGCCTGAGCACGGTCCCGTGCCGCTGTCGAAGCACCGGCGTTGTACCTAGACTCGGTCCGTGGCTCTCCAGAAGCTGACCTCGACCGACGCTTTCGTCATAGTCGACCTCCCCGACGCCCCGGCGTCGGGGGTGGTCAGGCGAGCGCGCAAGATCCTCCAGAGCAGCGCCGCCGACCTGGCCCGCTCCGCCACCTACACGTTCGGAGCGTTCGGGATTCAGCGGAGCGGGGCATCGGCCGGTATCAACGCCGAGGACGATGCCGCAGACGGGGCCGTCGCCGCCTTCGTCGAGGAGCTGACCCCGGCCGTGGCCGACGGTCGCCTCCACCTCGACGCCGGCAAGGGAGTGGGGCCGGACCAGCTGGCGGCGCTCACCGCGGCGTCGCCGGTGGCGCCGGCCGACCCGGCCGAGCACCTCCTGGCCACCGGCATCCTGGCCGCCATCGAGTGGGCGCTGGGTGGTGACCTCGGGGGCCGTACCGTGGCCATCGAGGGCCACGATCAGGCCCCCGACAACCTCCGCCGAGCCCTGACCGACGCCGGGATGACCGTCGTCGACGTGTGGGGGGTGTCGGAGAAGCCGTGGTTGGTGTGGGGGGCCGAGGTCGACGTGATCCTCGCCGGGTCCAGGCCCGGCACCCTCAGCCATCAGGGCACCGACTTCATCACCGCCAAGGCCGTCGTGCCGTGGGGACCGATCCCCGTGTCGACCAAGGCGTTGGCCCGCATCAAGCGGGCCGGCACCGTGACGGTGGTGCCCGACTTCGTGTCGATCGCAGGACCCCTCGTCGGCGGCCTGTTCGAGGCGGGGCCGGCGGCGGCCGGGTCGACCCTGCGAACCAGGATCCACGAGATCCTTGACGAGGCCGGGTCCGATCCCGACGGCGTCCTGCTCGGGGCCTGCTATCGGGCCGAGGCCTTCATCGAGACCTGGCAGGACCGCAAGCCGTTCGGCCGACCCCTGGCCGCCTGATCGACGGCGCGGTCAGCGCCGGTGGTGGGGCAGGCCGTGGATCGAGGTGACGATCTGAGCCACGAGCAGGACCCGGTCGATCTCGATCTCCGGCGCCTCGTGGGCCATGCTGAGCGTGTTCATCTGACGCTCGACGGTGGAGAACGCCGTCGGATGGAACGACCGTCCGGGGATCGAGGCCCAGCCGGGGCGCACCGCCACGTTGCGGAAATCGCGCCCATTGAGGCGGAGCCACCCGGTACCGTCGTCGAAGAAGGCGAACGGCACATAGCGGGTCGTTCCGGGCGGGACGGTCTCGATGACGTCGATCCACTTCCGCAGCAGGAGACCCAGGGCCCGGCTGGCCGACAGCACCGACTCGCCGGCCACGGCGTCGTCGCGGGCGAGGTGGTGGCCGTCGCCTATCGACTCGAAGTCGCCGAGGCGGAAGACGACGTCGCCGGCCCCCCCACCGACCGGGTCGAGTTCGACGGACAGGACCATCGACGGGGGCCGCCGCCTGCGCAGCATCGTCATCCCACCCGCCGGTCAACGCCGGTGAGGAGCACGACCGGGGTCCGCTCCCCGACCGCCCCGTCGGGGTCGCCGGACCGGATGCAGTGGAGCACGCCGGCCAGACCGGCGGCACCGGTGGCGTCGGGTGGGGGGGCGACCGCGCCAGCCGCCAGTTCGGCGGCGTCGACGAAGGTGCCCTCGCCGACCAGCACCGGCCAGCCGCCCGATCGAACCATGTGCGCCATCACGGTGGCCCAATCGTAGGTCTCGTCGTCGAGAATGCCCGACGCCACGCTGTGGGGCGTACCGGGCCACGGCGTCATGGCGGCGCGGTGGTGTCGGAGCACGGCCGGAAGGTCCTCGTCGGCGAGCAGCCGTTCCAGCAGCTCGGCCCGGGCCCGATCGGTGCCGGGGTCGGGGGCCCCGAGCTCGCTCAGGGCCGCCGCCGCCAGCCGCCGCCACCCGGCGACATAGGGATGGGCGGCGAGGGCCTGTACGGGGTGGAGGCGCAACCGGGGTGACGATGGCGCTCGGGCCACGCCGTCCATGGTCGCCGTGGCCAGGGCCCCTCCCCCGATCTGTACGAACAGCGAGCCGACGGTGACGCCCCGCTCGACGAGCTGGTCGGCCAGCTCGAGGCCCAGGGTGCGAGCTCCGTCGATGACATCGGGGCAGCGGGTGCCCTGCACCGTGAACGGCAGGGCCCCGGCGGTCACCGCCTCGTCCAACCGCTCGACGCACGGGTCGCCGATCTGGCCCGGCGAGCGGTGGCAGACGACGACGTCGGCCCCCAGCACCCCGAGCCGGGCGAGCACCGCCCCGTCGGCTCCGTCGGGAACGAAGACCCGGAGGTGGCGGTTGGCGCTGCGGGCCACCACGGCGGCGCCGAGGGCGGCGTTGCCGCAGGAGGCGATGGCGAGGTCGGGTCGGCGCCCGGACCCGGGGGCGGTCGCCTCGTCGACGAGGATGCGCAGGAGAAGTCCGAACAGATGGCGGGCCTTGTGCGATCCGGAGGGGGCACCGGTCTCGACCTTGGCCAGGACGCCGGTGCCCTCCACGTCGAACTCGACGATCGGGGTGACGGTGAAGCCGACGCCGTCGACGGCGGCGATGCGTTCGTCGGCCTCGAGCGTCAGCTCGACGTAGCGGTCGTCGTCGAGGCCCAGGGCCAGGGCATGACGGTAGACGTCGAGGCTCCGGCGGTGCACCACGAACGGGTTGTCGACCGGTTGGCCCCGACCGGCGGCGTCAGCCAAGACCGGTGTCGTGGTTGAACTCGCCGATGAGCTCGTCCCAGGCCGCCACGGCGGGGATCATGTCGTCCCACCACGACTGCTGGCGCCGGGCCACGAACGTATCGAGGTCGAGGTTCAGCTGCTCGACCCAGGTGAAGTAGCCGAGGTTGAAGATCCGGCGTCGCTGCCTGGGGTCGAGGTCGAGCAGGGCGTGGATCGAGGGGTTGCCGAGGTGGCGGGCGACGGCGTCGGCCACACCGGCCTCCGTCACCGCCCCGCCGTAGTGGCGGTCGACGAGGGCCCGGCGGCCACTGTCGTAGAGGGCGGCGCCGTCGGTGGCGACGGTGATGACCACGTCGTCCGGACCGAGCCGCCGGAGGTGGGCGTAGCCGATGGCGGCGGCCAGGTTGCAGATGCTGGAATACCCGAGGTGGCGCAGCTCGGCCACCAGATCGGCATCGACGCCCCGCTCCTCCACGAGGTGGCGACGTCCCACCTCCGACTGGAAGACGACGTCGAGCTGGTCGGTGACCGTGTCGCTGATGGCCGCCACCACGTCGGTGTTCATCACGTTGTGGATGAGGGGGATGTGCTTGTCGCCGATCCCCTGGATGTTGTGCTCGCCGAAGCCGTTCTCCAGCATCGTCGGGCACTCCAGGGCCTCGGCGGCCACGATCTCCGACCCCAGGACCTCCTTGAGGTGGTCGCCGGCGGCGAGGGTACCGGCCGAGCCGGTGGCTGACACGAATCCCCGGAGGGGGCCGGGACGGCCGTTGGTGATATGGCGGTACACGGCTTCGAGGGCGGGGCCGGTGATCGTGCGGTGCACGAGGTAGTTGGGGAACTCGCAGAACTGATTGATCACCACGTTGGTCGGGTCGAGGGCCAGCACACTGCAGGCGTCGTAGATCTCCTTGACGTTGCTCTCGGTTCCCGGGGTGCGGATGATGTCGGTCGCCGGGTCGACCGTCCAGGCCTGGAGCCAGTCGAAGCGCTCCTGGCTCATACCCGCCGGCAGGACCGCCACCCCGTGGCAATCCATGATGCGGCTGATGGCCACGCCACCCCGGGCGTAGTTGCCGGTCGACGGCCAGATCGCCCGGTGGCGGGCCGGATCGAATCGGCCGGTGACGACCCGGGGGGCGAGGCAGCCGTAGGCGGCCAACACCTTGTGGGTGTCGATCATGGGGAACCGGTCGCCCAGCGCCAGCACGATCCGGGCCGGGACGCCGGTCAGTTCGCTCGGAAGTTCGAGATGTTCTGGGACGGCGGCCAGCCCGTCGGCCTCCCACCGATTGTGCCAGTGGACCCGGAACAGGTTGGCGGCATCCGGAACCCGACGGTCGACCGTGGCCAGACGCTCGAGGATGGCGGGGTCGATGGTGGCCGGTCGGCGCAGCTCGGAGAACGTGGGCAGACGGATGCCCCGCTCGGCGAAGCGGGCCACGCTGTTGGCCCTGGCGACAGCGTCGACGACCGAACGGGCCAGCCCCACGTCGGGAGAGGCGGGCAACGTAGCGGCTTGACCAGGAAGAAGATCGCTCACGATCGCAGGATATTGTTGGAACCCGGTGAGCGGGCGATCAAGGAGAGAGCCGACGTGGTTCGATACGATAAGAGCACTGCCGAGCGGGGCAGACGCTATGTGCGGGACCGTCGTTCGTCCGGTGGCGGTGGCGGTGGAGGTAGAGGTGGCGGTGGAGGTGGAGGTAGAGGTAGAGGTCGGGCCCCTGTCGCTGTCGGCGGCGGCCTGGGGGCCGTCGTGATCGCTCTGCTCGTCGCCCTCTTCGGGGGTGCGCTGGGTGACGGCGGCTCTGGGTTCGGTATCGACGCCACCAACCTCGACGGCGGCGCGGTGGGCACGGGCGGGGCGATGGAGGTCGTCGAGCTGGACTCCGACACCGAGTACCTCAGCTTCCTGATGGAGGACATCCAGGCCACCTGGGACGAGTACTTCGACCGGGCCGGGCTCAACTACGAGCCCACGATCCTCAACGTCTTCACGGGCTCGGTCTCCACCGGCTGCGGTGAGGCCACATCCGCCGTCGGCCCCTTCTACTGCCCCGCTCCCGGCGACAACCAGGTCTACATCGACCTCGACTTCTTCGACGAGCTCAGCACCCGCTTCGGCGCTCCCGGCGACTTCGCCCAGGCGTATGTGATCGCCCACGAGGTCGGTCACCACCTCCAGTCAGTCCTGGGCATCAGCGAGGCCGTCCGCAACGCTCAGGCCCAGGACCGGGCCAACGCCAACGAGTACTCGGTCCGCCAGGAGTTGCAGGCCGACTGCTTCGCCGGGGTCTGGGCCCACTCGGCCAGCCAGCGCCTCACCGAGGAGTCCGGTCGTCCCATCCTCGAGCCGGGCGACATCGAGGAGGGTCTGCGGGCGGCGGCCGCCGTCGGCGACGACCGGATCCAGGCCCAGGCCGGCATGCGGGTCAATCCCGAGACGTGGACCCACGGCTCGTCCGACCAGCGGATCCGCTGGTTCACGGTCGGGTTCGACTCCGGCGACCCGGAGCGGTGCGACACGTTCGCCGCCACCAGCCTCTGACGGCCCGGTGCCCGCCCGACGTCGGCCCGGCGTGGCTCGGCATGGGCCGGGATCAGCGTCGGGCCGGCCGGAGGGCGGTGGCGATGCCGGCCGCGATGCCGGCGTTGTTGGCGGCCAGGGCCACGTTGGCGTCGAGCACCCGGCCCCCGGTCTCGGCCACCAGCCCCTCCAGCACGGCGGGCGTGACCGCTGCACCGCTGATGCCGGCCGCCTCCGCCCGCCCGGTGGCGGCGATCGACGCCGCCAGCAGCTCGTCGAGGGCCAGCCCCGATCCTCGGGGGACCGGCGCCACGACCAGCACCCCTCCCCCGCCGAGGGCCCAGTGGGCCGAGGCGATCCGGGCCACCTCGTCCGCCGTCTCCACCCGGTGGGTCAGCGGGATCCCGCTGGACGGGGCGTGAAAGGCGGGGAAGTGATCGCAGCGCCACCCGAGGACGGGGACCGACGCCGTCTCCAGGTACTCCACGGTGCGGGCCAGGTCGAGGAAGACCTTGGCCCCGGCCGAAACCGTCACCACCCGGTGGCGGGCCAGGGCGTCGAGGTCGGCGCTGATGTCGCCGGTCCGCTCCGCTCCTCGGTGGACACCCCCGATGCCGCCGGTGGCGAACACCTCGATCCCCACGGCCTCGGCCAGGCGCACCGAGGCCGACACGGTGGTCGCCCCGTAGGACCATCCCTGGCCGACGGCGACCCCGAGGTCGCGGGCGGCCACCTTGCGGGCCGGTCCGCACACGAGGTGGTGATCGTCGGGGTCGACGCCCACGACCGCCCGGCCGTCGACGACGGCCGTGAGGGCCGGGATGGCGCCGCCCTCGATGACGGCGGCCACACACCGGCGCAGGGCGGTCAGGTTGTGGGGTGCCGGCAGCCCGAGCTCGGAGAAGATCGTGCTCTCGAGGGCGACGACGGGACCGCCCCGGTCGAGGGCGACGGCCACATCCGGGCCGAGCGCCGGTGGCGGCACCACCATCATTGCCGACTGGCACAAGCCAGCGCCGCCGCCGAGACCAGACGTTCGACGTCCTCGGTCTCCGAGCGCAGGACCTCCGGGTTGGCGAAATCGGCGGCCAGGCCCGCCAGGGTGGTCTCCGACAGGTCGCTGTCGATCAGCCGCTCCGCCATGCACGACGCCTGAGCGGGGCTCAGCTCGATGTCGGGGGCGGCCTCGGTGGCGGCCAGGATGGCCTCGGTCAGCTCGTCCTGCGACGGTGGTGACGAGCAGCCTGCGGCGAGCAGACAGGCTATGGCGAGCGACGTGAGCTTGCTCGCTTTCACCTTCGTCATGAACCACTCCGTGGGTCGGGCCAGGGGCCCCGGGTGTCGCCGCTTCGGCCGACGACCGGACGACTCTAGGCGCTTGGGGGCGTGGACACGGGATTTTGTGACAGCTAGGAGTTTCGCCGCAGGCGAAACTCGAAGCGAGGCGCCCCGGGCCGAAGCCGCGAGCTCCCCGGGCGGAAGCGTTTCACCTCGGACCCGGCCGGTACTAGCGTCGTCGCCTATGACGAGCGAACTGCCCTACCTCTCGACCGCCGAGCTCATGACGGCTCTCGATTCCCGGCAGCTGTCGGCGGTCGAGGCCCTCGACGCCTTCGTGGAGCGGGTGGACCGACGCAACCCGGAGGTCAACGTCGTGGTGGCGACCGACGTCGAACGGGCCCGCGTTGCGGCCCGGGTGGTCGACGACGACAGGGCCGCCGGCCGCCCGGTGGGCCCGCTCGCCGGTCTGCCCATGACCGTCAAGGACTCGCTCATGACCGAGGGCCTGGTCACCACGTCGGGGGCCCCGGAGCTCGCCGACTTCGTGCCCGACGTCGACGCCGCCCCGGTGGCCCGGCTGAAGGCGGCGGGAGCGGTCATCTGGGCCAAGACGAACCTCCCGATCTACGCCGGCGACGTCCAGTCCTACAATGATGTCTACGGCACGTCGAACAACCCGTGGGACCAGACCCGCTCGGTCGGGGGGAGCTCCGGCGGCTCCGCCGGTGCCCTGGCCGCCGGCTTCACCCCGCTCGAGGTCGGCAGCGACATCGGCGGCAGCATCCGCAACCCGGCGGCGATGTGCGGGGTCGTCGGCCACAAGCCCAGCTACGGCATCGTGTCGGCCCGGGGTCAGATCCCGGGCCCGCCGGGGACCCTCACCCAGGCCGACATCGCCGTCGTCGGGCCGATGGCCCGGACGGTCGACGACTGCCGGATGGCGCTCGAGCTCCTCGCCGGTCCCGACGAGTGGCACGAGACGGCGTGGTCGCTGCGGCTCCCGCCGCCCCGGGTCGAGGGACCGGTGGGGCTACGGGTGGCGGTGTGGGCCGACGACGGGTACTGCCCCGTCGACCCCGAGATCTCGGCCGCCATCGAACGGGTGGCGGGCCGGCTCGAAGGCGCCGGGGCCACGGTCGACACCGGGGTCCGGCCGTCGGGTTTCGATTTCGCCAAGGCCGACCGCACGTTCCAGCAGCTGCTGGGCGGGGCGCTGGCAGGGGCATGGTCGCTACCCGAGATCGAGGCCAACGCCGCGCTGCTGGCGGCCGGCGACCTCCCGGAGGGGGATCTCGGCGTGGCGGCGGCGGTCCAACGCCATCGGAGCTGGCTGACCGACAACGAGCGGCGACTGCAGATGCGGGCCCGGTGGCGGGAGTTCTTCTCGTCGTGGGACGTGGTGCTCGCCCCCGTCTCCCCCACGGTCGCCATCCCCCACGACCACGGCACCCCGATGACGGCCCGGATCATCGAGGTGGCGGGCGAGACCCGACCCTACTGGGCCCAGATCCAGTGGATGGGATTGTTCGGGGTGGTCTACCTGCCGGTGACCGTGGTGCCGATCGGGCGTCACTCGTCGGGCCTGCCGATCGGGATGCAGGTCGTCGGTCCGTTCCTGGAGGACACGACCGCCCTCGCCGCGGCGTCGGTCGTCGAGGAGCTCATCGGGGGCACGGCGACGCCGCCGGGCTGGTGAGCCGGAGCGACGGTCAGGCCGCGTCCTCGGCGTCGAGGACGCCGAGGACGCGGTCGACGAAGTCGCGGGAGCCCTCGACGATGCGGTCGCGGCGGATGGCCACCCCACCGATGACGTCACCGCCACGCCGCCCGACGATCCCGGCCAGCTTGTCGAGGGTCTTGCCGGCGTTGATGGCGTAGGTGCAGTACACGGCGGCCCGCTTGCCGTCGATGACGGGGAGCCTGGCCAGCCGACCGACACGGCCGGGGCGTTGGCCGAAGAAGAACAGCCCGTCGGTCCAGCTACCGACCACGACCAGGTCGGCCTCGGAGAGGGCCTGGAGGTTCACCTCGGTGATGGGCGAGACCGCAGTCTCGACCCCGGCCGCAGTCAGCTCGGCGGCGATGGCGTGGCCGGCGTCCCTGGTGTTGCCGGTGAGGCTTTCGTAGATGACGATCGCTTTCATTGGTGCTCCCGTGGACCTGCTCGGTGCGTCGGGGGCGCCCCGGGGGCGACCCACGACCTGCGCACAGTAGCCGACGCGGTCGCTACCCTGGCACGAATGGCCCACCGCATCGAGATCGTCTACTGCGTCCCTTGAGACTATTCCGACCGCGCCGTGGGCGCGGCACGCGACCTGCTCGCCTACTACCAGCACGTGATCGACGAGCTGCGGCTCGTCACCGGTGATCGGGGCGTGTTCGACGTGATCGTCGACGGGCGCCAGCTGTACAGCAAGGCGGCCACCGGCCGCCACGCCGACGACGGCGAGGTCCTGTCCCTGTTCACCGAGCTGGTCGGACCGTCGGTTCCCCGCTTCGGATCCTGACGCTCCCCGACGACGGCGCCGGTGCGCATCGAGATCACCGATCCTGCGGATCCCCAGATCGAGGTCTTCCAGGGGCTGCGGGACCATGTGCTGCGCCAGCGGCGCGAGATCCCGGGCGGTGACATGGACGGGGTGTTCGTGGCCGAGGGCGACGTGGTCGTGGAGCGGGCCCTGCGGGCCGGTTACCGCCTTCAAGCCGTCCTGATCGACGGGAAGCGCACCAAGCCGCTGCCCGAGGTCATCGATGACGCCGTGCCGGTGTATGCCGCCGGCCCGCTCGTCCTGCAGCGGATCACCGGCTACCACCTGCACCGGGGGATGCTGGCCTGCTTCCACCGCCGGCCCCTGCCCCCGCTGGCGGAGGTGCTGGCGGGGGTGACGACGGCGGTGGCCATCGAGGGCGTCAACAACCCGACCAACATCGGCGTCATCCTGCGCTGCGCCGTCGCCCTCGGGGTGGAGGCCGTGCTGCTCGACCCGACCTGCAGCGATCCCCTGTACCGGCGGTCGGGACGGGTCTCGATGGGTGAGGCCTACGCCCTGCCCTACGCCCGCCTCGCTCGCTTCCCCACTGGCCTGGCCCCGCTGCAGGCCGCCGGCTTCAGGCTGGCCGCTCTCACCCCCGCCCCCGACGCCGTCGACATCGGCGACCTCCGCATCGGCGTCGACGAGCCGGTCGTGCTGGTGCTGGGGTCGGAGGGGCCAGGGCTGACCGAGGCGACGATGGCGGCGGCCGACCTCCGTCTCCGGATCCCGATGAGCGGCTCGGTCGATTCGATCAACGTCGGCTCGGCCGCCGCCGTGGCCTTCTACGCCCTCCGACTGGCCCGCGCCGGCCGCTGACGCCGGCCGGCGGCCTCAGCGATACGACGGGGCCGGTGGCCCGCCCGACGGTCCGAGGGTCTCGGCCAACCAGGTGTCGTAGAGGGCCGACCAGGTTCCGTCCTGGCGGGCCCGCTCGAGCACGGCGTTGACGAACTCGGTGAACTCCGGGTGATCCTTCGGCAGGCCGATGCCGTACGGCTCGTCGCTGAAACGGGGACCGACGATCTCGGTGTAGGGGTCCTGGGCGGCCAGCCCGGCCAGGATGGTGTCGTCGGTGGAGATGCCCTCGGCCTCGCCCCGCTGGAAGGCCACGAGGCACTCCGTCCAGCTGTCGACCTCGACCGTGGTGACACTGGCCGCCGTCAGGGTGTCGAGGGAGGTGGTGCCGGCCACGGCACAGATCCGCTCGTCGACGATGTCGTCGACGGAGTCGATGGCGGCGTCAACGCCGACCAGGAGGCGCTGACCCGATTCGTAGTACACCGTCGAGAAGTTGATGGCCCCCCAGCGTTGGCAGTTGATCGTCATGGTCTTGATGACGAGGTCGACGGTGCCGTCCTCGATCACGGCGATGCGATCGGCGCTCTGCACCGGGATCAGCTCGACCCGGTCGGGGTCACCGAAGATGGCGTCGGCCACCAGGCGGGCCATCTCGACGTCGAACCCCTCCAGGTCGTCGGTCTCGGGATTGAGGTAGCCGAACAGCAGGGTGTCGGCCCCGACGGCGGCCCGCAGCACGCCCCGATCGCGGATCTCGGCCATGTAGCTGCCGGCCGGGAGGTCGCCGGGCGCCGGCAGCTCCCCGGGAGGGCCGAGGCTGGGGCGGGGATTCCCATCGTCGCACGCCGGGTCGGGGGTGGGAGTGGGGGCGGCGGTGTCGCCGCCGTCGTCGACGACCTCGGCCGGACCGGAGCTGAACGGCGCCTCGTCGGTCGATGAGCAGGCGGCCACGAGGCCGAGGGTAGCCAGCAGCACGGTCAGGCCCCGCCGGAGCGTCGACGGCCGCCCGGTCACCGGTACTCCCCGATCCGGAGCTGGAGGCCGTAGGCGGCGAGGGCGGCCACGAGGACCACCGTGACCAGCGAACCGACCCGCAGGCCCCGGAGGGCGTCGCCGGCGGCGTCCATCTGGTCGAGGAACCGGGTCTGGGCCAGTTCGAGGCCCTCGGCGCTGGCGGTGTCGAAGGTGGTGAAGGCTTCGGCAGCCTCGGTCCGGGCCAGTGCCACGGCCGTCTCGCGCTCCCCCGACCGTTCCGCCGCGACCACCGCCTGGTGACGCGTCGCGTAGCCGTCCCAGGCTTCGGCCACGGCGGTGGCGATCGATCGGGAGGCGTCGTCGGGGGCCTGCGCTGCGAGCTCGGGGGCGGTGGCGTTCAGCTCCGCCGATCGCCCCTGGAACCGGTCCTCGAAGGCGTCGCCGGCACCGCGGGCGATCAGGAAGCGGGCCTCGTCGGCCTTGGCCCCGAACCCGGTGCCCCGCACGTCGAGGTACAGTCGGGTGTTCTCGTAGCCCTCGGTCCGGGCCGTCCCCAGCCGCGACGTCTGGTTGACGAGCGCGGTGACGAGCCACAGCGTGAGGACCATGGCCGCCACGGTGGCCACGGCGAGCGGGATGTTGAGCGTCCGGTTGAAGCGCCGCCGCAGCTGGAGTTGCACGAGGAGGAGGGCCGCCACCAGCACGAGCACGAGGGCCACGGCGATGGCGCCGAGCACGAGGGCCTGACCCCGCTGCCGGTCGTAGGTGTCGCGGTAGCGTTCGGCGGCCCGGTTCGCCACCAGGTCGGTTCCGGGGTAGATCTCCTGGTCGAGGACGTCGCCCGCCCGCTCCAGGTAGGCCGCCCCCACCGGGAAGCCCTGACGGTTGTTGGCCCGGGCCGACTCGATCAGACCGGCGTAGCGGGCCAGCGACGCCGTCATCGACCGGAGGGCGGTGTCGGCCTCGGCATCGTCGCCCACCAGGTGGGCGGTGGCCGCTACCTCGGCCGCCGCCTCGTCGAGCGAGTCGAGGTAGATCTGGCGCTGGACAGGATCCTCCACCCCGCCGGCCAGGAAGGCACTGGCGGCGGCGGCGTTGGCCTCGGCCAGGGTGGTCTGGATGCTGCGGGCGCTGACGATCGCCGGCTCGGCATCGGACTGGATCTGGTCGGTGTCGCTCAGGTTCTGGTCGACGACGAACCCCGCCAGCAGCCCCGACAGGATGGCCAGGACGATGAGCGCCACCGACTCGACCCGGAGCAGCCCCGGCGTGGTCGACAACGAGAACCACGACGAGCGACGCTTCGTGGCGGTGACCCGCTCCGGCGTGGTGGTAGCCATGACGTGTGGCAACGTAACCGCCGACAGGACCCAAGTAAAGGCACCTCAGTATCATGGCCGGCAGACGGTAGACCAGCAGGAGTAGGCATGATCGAGAGCACGATGCAGGACTTCCCCCTCGGGATCCAGCACCTCTTCAACCACGGGCGGCGGGTCCACGGCGACGCCGAGGTGATCACCTGGACCGACGAGGGGCCGGTCACCGCCACGTTCGCCACCGTCGGCGACCGAGCCGACCGCCTGGCCGCAGCGCTGCGGGGGTTGGGGGTGGGCGACGGCGACCGGGTCGGTACGTTCGCCTGGAACAACCAGCACCACCTCGAGGCCTACCTGGCGGTTCCGTGCATGGGGGCGGTCCTCCACACCCTCAACATCCGCCTGTTCCCGGAGCAGCTGGCCTACGTCGTCAACCACGCCGAGGACAAGGTCCTGCTGGTCGACGCCTCGATCGCTCCCCTGCTGGCCAAGATCCGCCACGAGCTGACCACCGTCGAGCACATCGTCACCTTCGGTCGGGGCGACACGTCCGGTCTGGGTGACACGCTCGACTACGAGGAGCTCCTGGCGGCCGAGGAACCGGGGTTCGAGTACCCCGAGATCGACGAACGGGCCGCCGCCGCCATGTGCTACACGAGCGGCACGACGGGCAACCCGAAGGGCGTGGCCTACTCCCATCGGTCGACCTACCTCCACTCGTTCGGGATCACGTCGGCTCAGGCCATGGGTCTCAGCCAGCACGATCGGCTGCTGCTGGTGGTGCCGATGTTCCACGCCAACGCCTGGGGGATGCCCTATGCCGGTTGGGCCGTGGGGGCCGACCTGGTCATGCCCCAGCACCACCTCCAGGCCGGACCGCTGGCCGACATCATTGCGGCCACCCGACCCACCTTCTCCGGGGCCGTCCCCACCGTGCTCAACGACGTCCTCCACAACCGGCCCGACGCCGATCTGAGTTCCCTACGGGGTGTGATCTGTGGTGGTTCGGCCGTGCCTCGCAGCCTCATCGAGGGGTTCGACGAGACGTTCGGGGTGCCGGTCATCCAGGCCTGGGGCATGACCGAGACGAGCCCGTTGGCCGCTATCGCCCACGTACCCAAGGGCACCGATCCGGCCGATGCCATGTCGTGGCGGGTCCGCACGGGACGGGCCCTGCCCGGCGTCGAGATCCGTATCTGCGACGAGTCCGGCGATCCCCTGCCCGCCGACGGCGTGGCCCAGGGCGAGATCGAGATCCGGGGTCCGTGGATCACCGCCCGGTACTACAACGACGACACCGACGAGAAGTTCCACGACGGCTGGCTCCGCACCGGTGACGTCGGCTCGATGGAGCCCAACGGGTTCATTCAGATCTCCGATCGGGCCAAGGACGTGATCAAGTCCGGGGGCGAGTGGATCTCGAGCGTCGACCTGGAGAACGCCCTCATGGGTCACCCCTCGGTGCGGGAGGCGGCCGTCGTCGGTGTGCCGGACGACCGCTGGGACGAGCGGCCCATGGCCTGTGTCGTCACCGCCGAGGGGGCGACCTTCGACCCGGAGGAGCTGAGGCGCTATCTCGAGGAGCGGGTGGCGAAGTGGTGGCTGCCGGAGCGGTGGGCCCGGATCGAGGAGGTACCCAAGACCTCGGTCGGCAAGTTCGACAAGAAGGTCTTGCGTCAACGCTTCGCCGACGGTGAGCTCGACGTCATCGACGCCCCGTGATCGTCGGGTCGACCGGCCCCGCCAGCGGTGACGGCCGCTACGGGCCGTTCCCTCCCGGTTTCTTCTCCCGCACCGACGGTGACGACGACCGGGTGTTCTACGAGCCGTCGCGGCTGGTCACCCACATCGACGAGCGGGCCATCGCCGGGGTGGCCCGCCTCTACCGTCACCTGGGGTTGGAGGGCCGCATCCTCGACCTGATGAGCTCGTGGATCTCCCACTTCCCGGCCGCGCCCGAAGCGCTGGTGACGCTGGGCATGAACCGGGCCGAGCTGGAGGCCAACACCGACGCCGCCGGCGCCGTCCTCGTCGACCTCAACCGCCACCAGGGCCTGCCGTTCGCCACCGACGCCTTCGACGCCGCCGTGTGCTGCGTCTCGGTCGACTATCTGACCCGCCCCCTCGAGGTGTTCGACGAGGTGGCCCGGGTCGTGCGACCGGGCGGGGTCTTCTGCTGCTCGTTCTCCAACCGGTGCTTCCCCACCAAGGCCATCGCCGGCTGGTTGATGTCGGGCGACCAGGACCATGTGCGGATGGTGGCCAAGTACTTCGAGCTGTCGGGGCCGTGGCGCGACGTGACGGCATCGGCGGTGATCGAGGCCGACGGGGCCGGTGATCCGCTCTACGCCGTGTGGGCCACCAGCGACGGGTGACGACACCGGGCCCGGCGGGCGGGCGACTACGCCGAACGAAGGCGTCGACGGCTGGGCCGAGTGGTTCAGCGGCGGTGGCGGGGAGGCGGTGGCCGAAGGGGCGTCTCCAGGCGCCGACGCCGGTTCCCTCCGCCGTGACCCCGGTCGTCGTAGCCCGGGTCGTTGTCATCGGCCCGATCGTCGTGACCCCGGTCGTGCCCGTCGTAGTGGAACCCATCGTCACGCCGGTCGTCGTAGAAAAAACCGTGGTCATCGGGCCCGTGGCCGTCGGGCTCGTCGTCGTCGGGCTCGTGGTCGTCGTAGCCGTGGTCGTCGTACTGGATCTCGTCCTCGACGGTCAGCTCGTAGCGGACCTGGCGCAGCACGAGGTGGCGCCACAGCCGGACCAGGGCGACAAGGATGACCGCGGCGAGCACCGAGGCGCTCACGGCGAGCAGGACGTGGTTGTCGGCGTCGGTCCCGGCCTGCAGGCCGTGCACCACCCCGAGAGTCACCACGGCGAACGAGGTCAGGTGCACCCCGTGCCACAGCCGGGGGGCGAGGTGGGAGCGGATCAGTGACGTGGCCTGGACCAGGACGAGGAGCCAGCCGGCCACCACGCCCCATGCCAGCGACAGCCGCGTCAGCCCCGGCGCCTCGGCCCGCCCCGGGACGATGAGATCGAGCCACGTGAAGTTGACGTAGGAGTCGAGCCACAGGGTGACGAGGTGGACGGCGAGGAACACCAGGGCCATCGCCGACAGGTGGCGGTGGAGATCGAGGAGCCACGGGATCGTCGGTCGGCGACCGAGGAACCGGGAGCTCATCAGCAGGCCGACGAGCACCGAGGCGATGGCGGCAAACAACGACATGATGCCGGCCCCTCGCGTGGCGAACCAGAAGATCTGCTCACCGATGCCGTTCATCCGGTCGGGGTGTCGAGGAGCGACGGGACGAGGAAGGGTGCCAGGCCCGGTAGTTCGACGACCGTTCCGTCGTCGAGGACGAGGACGCCGGTGGTGCCGGTGGCGGTGGTGACGGCGGCCGCCCCCTCCGGCCCGGCGGTCATCGCCGCCTTGGCCACGACCTCGCACTGGCGGCCGGTGGCTCCGAGCACGGTGACCGAGTGCACGCCGGTGTCGAGCGGGTCTCCTGTCGCCGGTCGGCGCAGATGGTGCTGCCAGCCGAGCGACGATCGCCAGCGGCGCCTCGTGACGGTCGAGGTGCAAGCGGCTCCGCCGGCGAGGGCGACGGTGAGGCGGCCGTCGATGCCCTCGACATCGAGCCCGATCGTCCAGCCCCGGTCGTCCGGGGGCTCGCCGGCCGCCCGCAGATCGCCGCCGATGTTGACACAGCAACCGGCGACGCCCTGCTCCAGGAGCCGGCCGGTCACCAGATCGGCGGCTGCGCCCTTGCCGATGCCGCCCAGGTCGAGGCGGACACCGGGGGGGACCACCACGGCCCCCGTCGCCTCGTGGAGCTCGACCCCGGAGGGACCAGGCGCCGCCACGATGGCGGCCGGTCCATCGACGATGATCCGGTCGAACGTCCGGTCGTAGCCGGCCGCAACCAGGGTCGGTTCGACGGTGGGATCGAACGCCCCGTCGGTGCGGTGGTAGGCATCGATGGCCTCGCCGATGAGGGTGAAGGTATCGGGGGCGACGATCACCGGCCGTCCCCGGGCCCCGTTGATGCGCCCGATGTCGGAGTCCGGGCGGAAGCGGCTCCACCGTCGGTCGAGCTCGAGGACGAGGGCCTCGGCCATGGCCAGGTGGGTGGCCGTGCCCCCAACGACCACGAGGTGGACATTGGTGTTCATAGCCCGGAAGTGGGTGTCGGCGACTGGCCCGTCCGCCCCGTGGCCGGCCACCCTCAGCTCGCCTGGGTGGTGGTCGTCGGACCGGCCGTCGTGGTGGGGGCGGTGGTCGTCGGCGCACCCGTGGTCGGTGCTGCCGTGGTGGGGGCGGCCGTCGTCGGTGCTGCCGTGGTGGGGGCGGCACTGGTCATGGTCGGTGCTGCCGTGGTGGGGGCGGCCGTCGTCGGTGCCGCCGTGGTGATCGGCACCGCAGTGGTCGGCGGCGCCGTGCCCGCAATGTCGGTGCCGGGGGTGTCGGTGCTCGGTATCGCACGGTCCAGCGTGGTCGTCGGGTCGGAGGTTGCGGCCGGTTCGTCCGTCGGCGGTGACGAGGCCTCCGTGGCCGGGGCGGCGGTGCCGCCCGATGGGTCGGTGCCGTCGGCGACCGGTGCCGCCGCGTCGCCCACCGGCGTCGCTCCCCCCTCCAACCCGACGGCCGGTCCGGCGTTGACGACGAGCGTCTGCTCGCCGCCGTCGGCCGCGACGGCCCCGTCGCCGTTCGGCTCGGCGTCGGCCGCGATCAGGCCGACCATGCCGACGTAGGCCGTCACCCCGGCGATGCCAGCGCTCCGTCGGGCCCGTCGGGCTGGGTGCTTTCGCTTCATCACGTCGGTCGCTCCGCAACAGTTCGAGGCCTGCCCCTGGCCGATGCCCTCCGGATGGTAGCGGATCTGTAACGTGAACGCGGCCGGATGGTACCGGCGATCCCTGCCGGAGGGCCGAGAGACCGTCAGCCCAGCAGATCGCGGGCCACGTCGCCCCACAGGTCGGTGGACAGGCGCAGCGACTCGATGTCGATGCGCTCGTTGTGGCCGTGGAATCGGCTGGAGAAGTCGCCGCTGTCGAGATCGGGGCTGAAGAGGCCAGCACCGTAGGCGATCGAACCCATGGCCCGGAAGACGCGGGCGTCGGTGAAGCCGACCGTCATCTGGGGACTGAGGCGGGCGTCGGGGAACGGGCGGCTCACGGCCCGGTGGAGGGATTCCCACAACGGGTTGTCGGTGCGGCTGGTCGATGCCGGGTCGTTCATCAGGATCTCCACCTCGACCTGCTCACCCAGGTCGCCGAGGGCGGTGTCGAGATGGGCCTGGACATCCTCGGCCGTCTCCCCCGGCAGGGTGCGTATGTCGACCTGGAGCTCGACGGTGTCGGGGATGACGTTCGCCTTCATGAGACCCCCGTCCACCACGTTCACGGAGAAGGTGGTGTGGGTGCAGGCGTGGAGGTAGGCGGCCGAGCCCTTGTTCGGCATGGCCGCCAACAGCTCGTCGAGCCGGTCGGGATCGCGCATGGCCGCCTTCGTCTCGTCGTCGATCGGCAGGCTCCCGACCCGCTCGTTCCACAGCTCGGTGAATCGAGCTGGAGGCCGGTACTCGGCCAGACGCTGGGCCACCGCCGCCGCCTTGATGAGGGCGTTGTCCGAGCGGAAGGGCATGGAGCCGTGGCCGGGCTCACCCCGCAGGCGGAGCCGGCGCCAGGCCACGCCCTTCTCCCCGATGTTGACCCCGATGACCGGGCGCTCGGGATGTCCCGAGTGCAGGCCGCCGTTCTCGGTCAGTACGTACTCGGCCCGGATGACATCGGGCTCGTGGTCGGCCATCCACCGGGCGCCGTGGGCCGAGCCGGCCTCCTCGTCGGCGACGGCGAAGTAGATGAGGTCACCCGTTGGCCGAAACCCGGTGCCCGCCAGCTGGCGGAAGGCCACCGCCATCGAGGAGGTGATGTTGAGCATGTCGACCGCTCCCCTCCCCCAGACCTCGCCACCGATCAGCTCACCGCCGAACGGATCGTGACGCCACCCGTCCGGATTGGCTGGGACGACATCGGTGTGACCCATCAGGCAGAGCCGGGGTGCGTTGGGATCGCGTCCCTCCAGTCGTGACACGATCGACACCCGGCCCGGCGTGGGCTCGAACCGTTGCACCTCGAGCCCGGCCTCCTCCAGGTACGCGGTCAGCAGGTCGGCGTTGCGTACCTCATGACCCGAGGTCGCGGTGCCATCGTTGACACAGGCGTTGCGGATCAGGGCCCGGAGCAGCTCGACGGTCTGGTCGGTCGACGGTGAAGCCATGCCGAAGTGTACGAGCCGGTCGCCACCGGCGCCGCGGTGTGGGCTCGCCACCGGGCCGCTTGGAGGTCCGGGCGGTTGCTCGTACAGTGGCCGCTCGGGTGTGGGGCGCCGCCAGGGGTCCATCGCCCGCCTCGACCGGGAGGTCTCCCGCCTCTCCCGCGTCGCCCCAGCATGCACGATCCCGCCGACGCATCATCCCCGAACCCATCCCCGACCCCGTCGCCTCGCTTCAAGTTGTTGGGCCCCGTCGAGTTCGCCCTCGGCGGCGCCGCCGTGCGCCTCGGCGGGCCCCGGCAGGTGACGGTGCTGGCTCGTCTGCTGGTCAGCGCGGGGCGGGTCGTGTCAATGGATCAACTGGCGGCCAGCGTCTGGGACGGCGACGCCCCGGCCCACCCGGACGTTGCCATCCGCAGCTACGTGTCCAACCTCCGGCGTACCATCGAGCCCGCCCGCGACCGGGGCGATCGCCGGAGCTGCATCGAGAGCCAGCTTCCCGGTTATCGGCTCACCGTCGCCCCGGACAGCATCGACGCCAACGAGTACGAGCGTCTCGTGCTCGGTGCCCGCCGGTCGCTGACCGTTGGCCGCGATGCCGACGCCCTCGCCGCCCTCGACCGGGCCGACCGCCTGTGGCGGGGGGTCCCGTGTCAGGGGGTCATCGCCACCGATGCCTTTACCGGCTTCGCCGCAAGGTACACCGAGCTCCACCTGTCGATGCGGGAGATGGTCTTCGAGGCCCGGCTCGGTTTGGGTGACCACGAGGCCGTGGTGGCCGACATCGAGACCGTGATCGCCGATAATCCCCTCCGGGAGCGGCTGACCGAGCTCGGCATGCTCGCCCTCTACCGGGCGGGCCGCCAGTCGGAGGCCCTCGGGCTCTGTCACGTCCTGCGACGGCGGCTCCTGGAGGACCTTGGCATCGATCCCGGGCCGGCCGTGCAGGCGCTGGAGCACCGGATCCTCGTCCATGACGCCAGCCTGGCGCCCGAGGCCGGTCTGCGGGTACCCGGCACCCCCGACCGGCTGTCCCTCGTCGGCCCTACCGGGGCGGTGGGGCTGGAAGCGGACCGGGACGGCCCCGAGGTTGTCGGCTTCGGTCCGGTGGGATCCGTCGACCCCCCCGTTCCCGGTCCGCCGCTCGTGCCGTTCGTCGGCCGTGGCGAGGAGTTGTCGTCGCTGGGAGCGGTCGCCGCCGCCCTCGGGGCCGGTGCCGGGGCGACGGCCGTCATCACCGGCGAGGACGGGATCGGCAAGTCGGCCGTGGCCGCCCGGCTGGCGGATCGGCTCCGGGGCGACAGCGCCCTGGTGATCGAGGCCTGGGCCACCGAGCGGACGGCGGCGACACCGCTGTGGCCGTGGTCGCAGGTCCTGGGTGCCCTGCGGCGCCAGGGCGTCGCCACCGGGCCGGCGACGGGGAAGGAACTGGGCTCCGACGAAGCGTCGTCCTCCTTCTCGTCCCTCGTCGATCTCCTGCGCCATGCCGCCGGTGACCGCCCCGTGGTGGTGGTGCTCGAGGACCTCCACTGGGCCGACGCCACCACCGTCGAGCTGCTCCAGTTCGCCGCCACGGCACTGCGTCGGGCGCCGGTGGCCTTCGTCGCCACCTGGCGCGACACCGCGGCCATCGATGGCTCCCCGGTGCGGGCCCTCCGCCACCTCGGACGCCTCCCCGCACTGGTGAGGGTGGAGCTCGGCCCCCTCGACGAGCTCTCGGTCCGCCAGCTGGTGACCGCCACCGTCGGCCTCGACCATCCCGCGCTGGAACGACTGGCCGATCGGGTGGTCGAGGCCTCGGCCGGCCACCCGCTGACGGTGCTCGAGCTGGCTCGGGCCGGTTTCGACGACCGGGGCCGACTCCGCGTCAGCACCACCCTGCGGGACGCCGTGCTCGATCGGGTCGAGCGGTGCGGGGCCGACGCCGCCATCGTCCTCGCCGCCACCTCACTCCACGGCCGGACCGTGGTCCCGGCCTTGGTCGCCGAGGCGCTGGAGCAGGAGCCGGACCGCATCGAGGCCATCATGGAGGGGGCCAGCCGACGACGAATCCTGGTCGACAACGGCGATGGGACCTTCGGTTTCGCCGCCCCCGTCATGGCCTGGGTGGTGGCCGACGAGCTGACCGGCCCCCGGCGGGCCCGGCTCCACGCCGCCCTCGGCCGCGCCCTGTGGCGGATCGGGGCGCCGCCGGCCCTCCTGGTCCGCCATTTCTCCCGGGCCGCCTCGCCCGGCACAGCGGTGCTGGCCGCCCGCTTCGCCGTCGAGTCGGTGAGCGGGAACTCGACCTTCGCCGAGCTCGACCGGGCCACCGAGGCCGTCGCCGGAGGCCTCGACGCCATCGCCGCTCTCGACTCCCCGCACGCGCTGGAGATCGGTTTCCTCACCCTGCTCGTCCACGGCAGCTGGCTGTGCGGCGACGGCGACACCGCCCGCCGGGCCGGTGATCGCCTGGTGGCCCTGGCCGAGCGCTCCGGCGGACCGGCCACCTGGGCCCAGGCGGTAGCGGCCGTCACCGGACCACCGCTCGGCCGCGATCGGCCCGATCCGCTCGGCCTGTTGATCGACGGGCCGGCCGGTGATGACAACCGGGGCGAGCTGCTCGAGCGCTTCCTCCCCCGTTCCGACCGGGACGACGATCTCGGAGCGGCGATCGCGGTACGGGCCCGACGCCTCGCTCCTTCACCGTTCCCCTCCCCGGGCTGGTGGCGCCGGCAGCTGGCGGCGGCGGCCGGGGACGACGGCACTGCCGTGTCCCGGCTCGTCGAGCTCGCCCGTTTCCTCCTCGAGCGGGGGTCGGGCCCCGACCGGGACCTGGTGGCCCGGCTGCTGGCGGGGCGCTCCGCCGACGACGATGGCCACCTCCTCCTCGCCGCCCGCCGCCTGGAGCTGTTCGCCGCAGTGGAATCGGCGCAGCCCGCCCCGGCTCCGGCCGGCACCGGCGCCGGTCCGTTCGACGCGTCGAGCTCCACGCCGGTCGAGCTCGACAGCGCCCTTCTCGCCGTCACCGTCGACCTCCTGGAGGGCCGCCTGGAGGCGGCGGCCGCGGCCATCGCCGCCATGACCGCCTTCATCGCCAGCGGGTCGAGACCCGTGGGTCCGGTGCTCGCCGCCCAGCGCCTCGTCGTGGCCTGGGACCAAGGGCTTCCCCCCGACGAGCCCCGGTCGGCGGTCGAGGCCGCCTTCGTCGCCGCCGAGGCCGACGATCGTCAGCGGGCCGGGCGGCTGCTCGACGAGCTCGCAGTTCGCCCCGAGCTCGGGCCCGACGACCGCTCGCTCGCTCCCGCGGCCCTGGTGGCTATGGCCGCCCACCGCTGTGGCCACGTGGCGGCGGCCCGGGCGGCGTGGGCCGTACTGCACCGGGAGCGGTCCACGGCGCCGGTGATCCTAGGACCGGGAGCGGCGATCCTGGGCTCGGCCGGCTACTTCGCCGGGCTGGCGGCCGCCACCACGGGGCGGTCCACCCCGGCCCGTGAGCTGCTGGTTGGAGCCGAGCGATGGGCCCGCCTCGTCGGCGCCCGCCCCGCCCTGGTCCGGGCCCTGGTGGCGTCGGCCGAGCTCGATGCGGTCGACCACGACCGCCACGCCGTCGAGCGGCGTCTCACAGAGGCCGCGTCGGTGGCGGCCGAGATCGGCCTCGGCTGGTTTGAGTCGCGACGGAGCCCGTGACGGCGGGGCCTGCCCGCGCTCCAATCGAGTTCCAATCGTTTTGCAACGGGCGCCGGTCATGCTGGCCTCACGCGAGTAGGGGCGACAGGTCTCCTGCCGCATGGGCTCGCCGGGCCCCGATGGCCCCCGCGAGCTCCGGAGTCCGAGCCAGCCCCAGCTACCTTCCGACGGCGGTGGTAGCTGGGGCCGGCTCGGCCCGACCGCCCCGGGATCGTGGTCACCGCCGTCCACAATTCGTCTGAATTGCGCCGATGCCCGGGTATCGGCGCGGCCGGTGGGTAACATCTCCCGTTGCTGTACCAGTTGTGGGACCGAAGGCGGAACAGGCCCATCGAGCGGAACAGGCCATCGAGCGGAACGGACCCAGGAGTGACCATGGCGGCGACAGCGGCGAGAGGTGTCGTGGGGGCCGGTCTCGTCGCCGGTGCCCTGTTCATCGCCTCGTGTGGATCGGGCACCACCCTCGGGGCCGGATCCGGCGCACCGGACGGCGAGGCGGTCACCGAGCCCACGGCGGTCGCCGGTGAGAGCGCCCGGGCCGGCGCCGGTGAGCTGACGCCCAGCACGGTGGTGCCCTCCCCCCCGACGCTGTCCGACCAGGCGCTCGCCGCCAGCTCCACGCTGCCGCCCGAGACGCTTCCCCCGGCGTCCGAGACGCCGACCACGGCAGGGGGTGGCTCGGATACCGTCGTCTCCGTCACCACCACCACCACCACGGCCGCCGTGGCCGCCGTGGCCGTCGAACAGGGCCCGAGCACCGTGGCGTCGACGACCGCCCCGGCACCGGCGGCCGATCCGTCGACCGCCGCCCCGGCCCCCGCCGTGGGTCCCTCGACCACCGTGGTCCCCGCTACGGACACGGGATCGGTCACCGCCGGCCCCCGCCAACTGGAGGAGGGCGAGGTGGCCTCGCTCGAGCTCGTGAACGGGCGCCGGGCGGAGCTGCAGCGGGCCCCGATCAACCGGAGCCCCCAGCTCGACATCCAGGCCCGGCGATGGAGTCGCCGCATGGCCGAAAGCGGCGAGTTCGAACACAGCAGCTCTCCCCACGCCGAGAACATCGCCTTCACCAGCAACACCGACCTCACGGCAGCCGAGGCGGCCCAGGTCTTCCACGCCCTGTGGGCCGACAGCGCCGAACACGATGCCAACATGACGAGCGAGAGCCACGTCGTGGTGGGGATAGGCCTCTACCGGACCGATCGTGGCTGGTACGGGACGCACCTCTACTCGGCCCGACCCTAGCTACTTGCCGGTCTGGCCCGAGCGCTGACCCCCGGCGGTCGAGGGCCGTGCCAGCAGGTCGAGCGCCTCCTCCAGGGTCGGTCCGGTGGTGTCTTTGAGCGGCGCCAGGCGACGGTAGACCTCCGCCGCCGCCAGGTGGAAGCCCGGCGGGAGCCCGTCGGACTCGAACGTGGCGGCGATCTCCCGCATCTCCGCCTCGAACCGCCAGGCCTTGGGTCCCACCTGGCCGACCACGGCGCCACTGCGTTCGACCAGGTCCGGCCGTGACGTTGCCCACTCGGCGAGGAGGTCGGCCTCGACGTCCTCCGCCCTGGCCATGGCCCGGATGGCCACGAGCAGCGCCGACGTCCCCTTCGTCCACGCCGCGAAGCCCATCTTCACCGCCGACGCCGCCCCCGCCGGGCCGTCGACCACCCGGGCCTCGAGGTGGGTGCCATCGAACAGGGCGGCGACCGCCGGCGCCTCGTTGCCGCTGAGGTAGAGGCGGGTCGTGCCCGGCCCGGTCGGCGGGGGCCCGACGATCCCGCCGTCGACGAAGCGCTCGAACCGGTCCGCCACCCGACGGGCGGTGGCCGGCGAGATGGCGTTGGCATCGACGTACAGGCCGGTGAACCCGGTCGAAGCAACCTGGTCGGCCACGACCTCGGCCGACTCGGGAGGGCACACGGCGACGACGACGTCGGCCCGGTGGCCCAGATCCTCGACCGTACCGACGTCGACGAGCCCGGCGTCGCCGGCCCGACGGGCCGTGGACGTCGACCGGCCGGCGCCGGCCCACAGCACCGGCTGCTCCAGCAGGGACGCGACGACGGCGCCCATGGCGCCGGGATGAAGGACTCCGACCGTGGTCATACTGTCCGTTCTAGTCGTTCCGACCGCCCACGACGACCGCCGATGACGGTTCGGCCGGGCCCGGCGATACAAGCTGGGGGGCCTATCGTCAAGTGTCAACCGGGCCCGAATCTGCGCTATACAACACGTGGAGTCGAGGAACCTGCGTCGGGCGCCCGGTCCGTGTCCAAGGAGAGCTATGAGCGCCATGCCGGTCGAAGCGACGAGTGTCGATTTTCACTTCGACGTGCTCGACCCGCCATCGGGCGAGGCGGCGGACCGGCTGTGGCGGGCCGACTGGGTCAGCATCGACCGGGGCCGGGTCGTCGGTTTCGACGACACCTCCGGTGGCGATGGACAGAGCGGATGAACGATCGGGCGCGATGACGGTCGGGAAGGAACCCCTCGTCGAGCTCCTGCGATCCCAGTACAAGTCGCTCGACTACCTGGGTTCCAGTCTCGCTCCCCGCGAGTGGCACTCCTCGGCAACGTTGCCCGGATGGGCGGTGTTCGACGTCTACGCCCACATCATCGGTACCGAGTCGCTGCTCGAGGGCTACGAGCTGCCCTATGTCAAGGTCGACGTCTCATTGTACGACCATGTCCGCAACGAGACGGGGGTCTTCAACGAGACGTGGGTCGAGTCGCTGTCCCACCTCGGACCGGCATCGATGCTCGACCGCTTCCGTCGGATCACGGCGGCCCGACTGCGGAGCCTCGACGCCATGACGACGAAGGAGTTCGAGGCGGAGACCGCCACCCCCGTCGGGCCCGCCCCCTACTGGCGTTTCATGCAGCTCCGGGTGTTCGACTGCTGGATGCACGAGCAGGACATCCGGGAGGGGCTCGATCGTCCCGGCCACGAGAGCGGACCGTGCGCCAAGGCCGCCGTTGACGAAGCCGAGCGGGCCATGGGCTATGTCGTCGGCAAGAAGACCGGCGCGCCCGACGGCACCGCAGTGCGGATCGAGCTCACCGGGCCGGTCAAACGCACGATCGACATCGAGGTCAGCAGAGGGCGGGCCCGGACCGTCGATGATCTCGACCGCTCACCGACGGCCACCATCTCGATGTCGTCGAGCCTGTTCATGCGGCTCGTCGGCGGCCGGGCCGCCAGCCTGTCGTCACGGCTGGGCGAGATCGACTTCGACGGTGATCTCGACCTGGCGGGGGCCGTGGTCACCAACCTCGCCTTCACCAATTGAGGACGGGCACCGTGACCGGAAACGACGACACGACCACGACAACCGACGACCGGGAGCGATGGAACGATCGATACCGGAACGGTGAGGAAGGGGGCACGCCGCTGATGCTCGGTCGCCACCTCCACCGCTTTCCCCGCTCGGGCCGAGCGCTCGACATCGCCGGTGGTCCCGGGCAGGCGGGAGTGATCCTGGCCGCCAGGGGCCTGGCCGTGACCGTTGTCGACGTCTCCGACGTCGCCCTCGAGCTGGCACGCCAGCGGGCCGACCGGTCGCGGGTCCCGCTCGAGACGGTCAACGCCGATCTCACCTCCCAGCCCCTGCCGGCCGGACCGTGGGAGGTCATCACGTGCTTCAACTACCTCGACCGCACCCTGTTCCCCGCCATGGTGGCATCGCTGGTATCCGGCGGCCTGCTGGCGCTCTCGATCGCCACGGTCTCCAACCTCGAACGTCACCCCCGGCCCAGCGCCCGGTTCCTCCTCGGCGACGGCGAGCTTCCCTCGCTGCTGCCCGGGCTCACCATCGAGCTCTACGACGAGGGCTGGGGCCTCGACGGCCGTCACACGGCCGAGCTCCTGGGCCGGAAGGTCTGATGGCAAGCCCGACCGCCGAGCAGCTGGCCCTGGTGGCGGCCGTTCCCTTCGCCGCTCTCGGCACCCATGGCGCCGACGGCGCCATCGACCTCGTACCGTGCTGTTTCGCCGTCGTCGGTGCGCTCGACCCGGGTCCCGTCGAGCTGGTGACCGCCGTCGACCACAAGCCGAAGCGGCACCGGCGACTGGCCCGCCTGGCCAACATCGAGCGGCGGCCCGAGGCCACGATCCTCGTCGACCACCGGGATGCCGCCGACTGGTCTGCACTGTGGTGGGCCCGCATCTCGGGCCCGGCCCGGGTGGTCGACGACGGGCCGGAGCACCGTCGGGCCATCGACGCCCTGGTGGCCAAGTACGAGCAGTACCAGCTGGTCCGCCCCGCCGGGCCGGTGATCGCCGTCCGGGCCCGGCGGTGGCTCGCCTGGTCGGCGGCCGATTCGATGGACGATGATGGCGGGTGACCGCAGGGGAGGCGTCGATGACCGAGGTGGCGACCACGCTGGCCGAGCAACTGGACCAGGTCGGGGCTGAGGCCGACCGACGCAGCGACGAGATCGAGGAGCTCCGCCGGCTCCCCGCCGACCTTGTCGAGCGGCTGATCGACACCGGCGTGTTCCGGTTGTGGATACCGGCCCGCTACGGCGGGGCCGAAGCCGACGTCCAGACGCTGCTCGACGCCATCGAGCGGGTGGCCTACCACGACGGCTCGACGGGCTGGTGCGTGATGATCGGGGGGACGACGGCCCTCAACGCCGGTCACCTGCCGGCCGATCATGCCGAGACCATCTACGGGGATCCCCGGGCTGTCACCGGCGGCTTCGGCCGGCCGGCCGGCACCGCGGTCCGCCACGGCGATGCCCTCCGGGTGTCGGGCACGTGGTCCTGGGGCTCGGGGACGTCCCATTGCACGTGGATCGGCGGTGGCGTCCGTATCGTCGACGAGGAGGGGGAGCCCGCCACGCTCGACGACGGTTCGGCGGCGCCCTTCGTGTACGTGCCCCGCCACGAGGTGGAGCTGCTCGACAACTGGGATGCCATGGGACTGCGGGGTACGGCGTCCGGCGACTACCGGATCGACGACGTGCTCGTGCCGGCCGGCCGGTGGGTCTCGATGACGGGTGAGGGCCCCACCGTCGACAGTCCCCTCTACCGGTTCTCGCTGCTCGGTGCCCTGGCCCTGGGCGTGGCGTCGGTCTCGCTCGGGCTTGCCCGCCGCGCCGTCGACGAGCTGGTGGCCGTGGGGGCGAAACGGCCCGACGCCAGCGCCCGTACCCTGGCCGAACGGGCCACCGTCCAGGCCGAGGCGGCGCAGGCCGACGCCGACGTCCGCTCGGCGCGCTCGTTCGTGGCCGAGACTGCGGCCGCCTGCTGGGCCGCAGCCGCCGAGGGCGCCATCGGCGACGAGGAGAAGCGTCTCCTCCGCCTGGCCGCCAACCAGGCCGTACGGCGCTCTACCGAGGCCGTCGACCGGGCCCATCTCCTGGCCGGAGGGTCGGCCGTTCACCGGTCGTCGCCGCTCCAGCGCGTATTCCGCGACGCCCACGCCGCCACCCAGCACGCCATGACCGCACCCCGGATGTGGGAGCCGCTGGGCCGGATGCTCTTCGGTCTGCCCACCAGCACCCGCCAGTTCTGACGCTCAGGATCCCGTTGCCGATGTCCTGGCCACCACCTGGGCGAGGAGGTACTCGAACATCGTCAGGAGAGCCCGCTTGACCGACTCCCGATCGCGGGCGTCGCAATCGACGAACGGGACCCGGGGGTCGATGTTGAGGGCGTAGCGAACGGCGGCGACGTCCGGCCGGTGATCGGTCGAGAAGTGGTTGAGGACCACCACGAAGGGGATGTCCCGTTCCTCGAAGTAGTCCAGGGCGTGGTGACAGTCGTCGAGACGACGGGGATCGACCAGCACGAGGGCCCCCATGGCGCCGTCGACGATGTCGTCCCACATGAAGCCGAATCGGTCCTGTCCCGGCGTGCCGAACAGGTACATGACCAGGTCGTCCTCGACGGTGATGCGCCCGAAGTCCATGGCCACGGTCGTCGACGTCTTGGTCGCCACCAGCGACCGGTCGTCGAGACCAGCCGCCGTCTCGGTCATGGCCGCCTCGGTCCGGAGTGGGGTGATCTCGCTCACCGTGCCGACGAACGTCGTCTTCCCGACGCCGAAACCTCCGGCGATGATGAACTTGACCGAGACCGGAGCCGGCTTGGGTTCGAGCAGCGCGGCGTCAGATGGTGCGAACGGCATCGATCAACCTCCTCAGCAGCTCTGCGTCCCCTGTCTGTCTCATCTCGCCCAGCTCCACGGCGGCGCCGTCCACCAGATCACCGACCAGGACCCGTACCACCCCGAGCGGAAGATCGAGCCGTGCGCTCAACTCGGCCACCGAGAGCCGTCCCGCCGACAGCCGCCAGATCTCCCGCTCGATCGGGCCCGTCGCCGGCGGGACGCCGGTGGAGGAGGGCAGCTGGCACACGACGGCGGCCACGTCCACGTCGACGACGGCGTTCCTGGTCCGTCCGCCGGTCAGGGCGAACGGGCGGACGAAACGGGCCGCCGGCTCGTCGTCGTCGGAGCCGTCGGGGCCTCCTCTTGCGGCGTCGTCGTGGCCACCGTGGCGTCCCGGCGCCTCATCGGCGGGCGATCCCGACCCGGGTGGTGGTTCGTCGTCGTTGAGCAGGTGGCGGAGCCCCATGGTCAGCCGACGAGGGAGTTCTTGAGCTCGGCGATGAGGGTGGGGCTGAGGGCGCTTCCGGCCCGGTTCAGTAGCACCGTCATCTCGTAGCCGATCAGGCCGACATCGCAGTCCCGGTCGGCCAGCACCCCGAGGCTGGAGCCGTCACCGATGGCCGAGACGAACATAAAACCGCCCGCCATCTCGATGATGACCTGCTCGACGGCGTCGTAGCGGAAGCAGTCGGCCGCCCCGTTGGCCAGACTGGTGAGGCCCGAGATGATGGCGGCGAACTGCTCGACGTTCTCCCGGTCGCGACCGGCCGAGGCCGCCAGCAGCAGGCCGTCGGACGACACCGCGATCGCCTCCCGTACTCCCTCGGTGGCCTCCACGAACTGGACCAGCAACCAGTTGAAGTTCCTGGCCTCCTCACTGACGGGCATCGGGACCCTCCTGGGGACGTGTCGGGACCGGCTCCGCCGGCTCACCGCGATCATCGGCGACGGCCTGTCGCCGGCCGCGCTGGAAGCTGCTCCACCGGTTCCCGGTGCGGGCGGCCTCGGCCGCCACCTCGTCGTCGGAGGTGGTGACGGCCACGGGCCGCTTGACCTTTGGCGTGGTGTCCTCGGTGCGGGCGGCGGCACCCGGCGAGCGCCGTGACACCCTCCGGGTGACGTGGGTGATCTGCGAGGCCGAGACCACGGAGAGGTCGCCGATGCGGGCCGCCGGATCGGCGATCCGGGGCCGGGGGGCAGCGATGGGATCGGCATCGTTCGGTTCGGGAGGCGTGTCCAGGGTTCGCCGTCGGTCGGTGAGGCCGGCATGGTCGTCGGCCGTGACCGGTGTGTCGTCGTGCCGGACGGCGGGACCGGGCCGGTCCTGTGGACGGGTGGCGGCGTCCGCTGTCGGGTCGTCCGGTGCATCCGGTGTCGCCGCTGTGATGGAGGCGGGCGGCCTGGGAGGGTTCGCCCCTGACCGACCGAGCGACTGGCGACGGCGGAGAGAACCGGCCCGAACCGGGGCTGCGCTCTCGGCCGCCACGACGATGGCATGGGGAAGCAATACCGTCGCCGCCACACCTCCGCCGTCCGACTCCGCCAGCCTGACCGTGATCCCGTGGCGGGCCGCCAGCATGGCCACCACCAGCAGGCCGAGCTGGGAGGAGGACATTTCGTCGACGGCGGCGTCACCCCGTAGCCGCTCGTTGAGCGTCGCCAGTTCGAGCTCGGACAGTCCGATGCCCCGGTCGACCACGGTCAGGGAGTACCCGTTGACGTGGGAGCGGCCGCCGACCTCGACCTCGGTGCCGGGCGGTGAGACGGCGACGGCGTTCTCCACCAACTCGGCCAGGATGTGGGCCACATCGCCGACGGCCCGACCCGACACGGCCATCGGCTCGACGTCGTTCACGTCGACCCGGTCGTAGTCCTCCACCTCGCCGAGAGCTCCCCGGACGACGAGCTCCATCTGGAGGGGCGGGGTCCTCTTCGTCACCGTTCGGTGCCCGGCGATGACGAGGAGGCTCTCGGCATTGCGACGCATGCGGGTGGCCAGATGGTCGAGGCGGTAGAGGGAGGCGAGCCGGTCGGGGTCGTCCTCGCTCTGTTCCAGCTCGTCGATGAGTCGCAGCTGCCGTTTGACCAGCGATTGGTTGCGCCGACCCAGGTTGGCGAACATACGGGAGGTGTCCCGCCGATGGGTTGTCTGCATCGCCCCGAGGCGCAGGGCCTGGAGCTGCACGGCGGCGAACGATCCGGCCAGGTCGGCCACCTCGGCCACCGAGGCGTCGGGGCCGGCGTCGAGCAGGCCGTCGGCGTGGGTCGTGACGTCGATGTCACTATCGATCTCGGTCAATGCCCGCAGGGCGGCGGGGAGGGACTCGTCGGCGGCGCGGCGCATGTCGACGGCCAGTCGCCGGAACGGGTCGACGAGCCGCTCCGACATGATCACGGCCAGGGCCAGCGTGCCGAGGGCGGCGACGGTGACCACGGCCAGCAGCACGATCATCAGCTGGCTGGTGGCCGAGGTGATGTTCGATCCCAGCTGGTCGAAGCCGGCGAGGGGGGCCAACGCCACCGAGGCATCCTGAGTCGTCACGACGTGCCAATCGAGCGGCACGGGACCGTCGGTGCCCCCGGCGGCTGCCGTCACCGGCGCGAAGCCGTACACCGCGTCGTCGCCGACCGTCGACCCCGGTCGGTCGCCGAGCGCGCCGTCGCCGTTGGACGGAAGCAGGGGCCCGTCGGCTGCCGTCCCGATACGGGTGGGGTCGTGGCCGCTGCCCGTCTCCGCCAGCAGCTCAGCCTCGCCGTTCACGATCGTCACGTGGACGCCGCTCGCCACCCGGCGGTCGGCGATGGCGTGCACCACGCCGATGTCGAGGGAGGCCCTCAGCACACCGACCGCCATCCCCTCGTCGTCCTCGATGCGGGCGGCGAGGACGACGACGTGGCCGCCGGTCTCCGGTCGGAAGCTCACCGACCCGATGTGGGTCCCCGACTCCCAGGCCTCCTGCCACCATGTCTCGTCGTTGTGGACGAAGTCCTCGGCCTCGCCGACCAGCCCGGCGGTGAAGCCGTGGCGCTCGGTGTACAGGATGTCGACGAACTCGGGGAGGCGGGCCTGCTCGGCGGCGAGGAAGGCGTCGACGAGGGGACCGGACCGGAGGCTACCCTGCGCCTGGAAGCGGATTTCGAGCGCCGCCGGGTCCACGGTGGGCAGCCCGCCCTGCTCGGCCAGTTCGGTGGCCGTCAGTGCGCCGTCGATCACGACCGGCTGACGTGACCACGTGACCACATCGTTCATCCGCTCACTGAGGACGACCTCCACCTCCTGGGAGATGGACGCAGCGTCGGACCGTAGCCGCGCCGCCACGGTCTCCCGGGCGAGGGTGGAGCGGGCGGTGGCGATGCTCTCGTCGGCCCGGCTCTCGACGTGACGGAGGCCGACCACGGCGACACTGGCCACGACGACCAGCGGGACCAGCCCGAGCACGAGGTTGTGTCGGAGCACGATGGCACGGAGCGGGGAGCTGCGGGCGGGGGCCTTCATCGCGTCTCCGTCGGCCTCCCCGGAGCGAGGTTGAGGCGACGGAGCGTCGAAATGGGCCGGGCGGCCCAGGCCCGACGAACGGTTCTAGGTGGCGGCGGGGGCGACCTCGGCCATGAAGGAGCGAAGCGCATCGAGACGACCGGCCGAGCCGCCGCTGGCCACGACGTCGAGGAGGAGGTGCGTCACCCCGATCTCGGACCAGGCGGCCACCGTCTCCGCCATCTGGTCGGCGGAGCCCTGGACCGATGTGGCGGCCGCCATGCGGCTCTCGGGGTCGAGGTACAGCCGGACCGACAGCGTGACCTCGTCGCGGTCGCGGCCGATGGCATCGCACGCGGTGCCGACGCCGGCCCATTCCGCCGCCACCACGTCGCGGGGTTCGAACGCAGCGTGGAAGGCATCGCCGTAGCGAGCCACCCGGCGGAACGCCGGTTCGGTGGCGCCGCCGACCCAGATGGGGATCCGTCCCCGGGGTGGCTTCGGGCTGAAACCGACCTCCGGGAACTGGTAGAAGCGCCCGTCGTAGCTGGGGGCGGCGTCGGTGAAGAGGGTGTCGAAGATCTCGAGCTGTTCGTCGGCCCGGGCCCCCCGGTGGTCATAGGGCATGCCGATGACCTCGAACTCCTCCCTCATCCAGCCGACCCCGACGCCGAGGATGGCCCGCCCCTCGGACAGCACGTCGAGCGACGAGTACCACTTGGCGGTCAGCACCGGCGGCCGGTAGCCGAGGATCAGGACCGTCGTCCCCAACTGGATGCGCTCGGTCCGTGCCGCCACGAACATCAGCGTGCCGAGCGGATCGAGCCACGGCATGTCGAACCCGCCGGGGAAGTGCCCGTCCTCGGTGTAGGGGTAGTCGGACTCGATGTGGCGGGGCCAGGCGATGTGATCGCTCACCCATCCCGAGTGCAGACCGAGGCGGTCGGCCTCTTCGGCCCACTCGATCAGGGCCCGGCGGTCGGCCGAGCGGCCGAGATGGGGTAGGTGCACACCGAAGTCCATGGTTCTCCTCCGAGCTGGGGGCGCGGGGTCGCCCGCCCTGGACCGTAATCGATCGGGTCCCGCCACCCCAGCCAGGAGTGGCACGGGCGGGCCGGGTGTTGCCACCATGGCCGTCGTGACCCGCACCGATGCCTCCGCCCACCCCGTCGCCCCACCCATGCCGGCGACCAGCTCGTCGGTCGATGGGGTCGATGGGGTCGTCGCCGATGACACCGTGGCGGCGGAGCGTGACCGACGCAGGCAGGAGGTCGCCCTCGGGTACCGCCTGCTCGCCGCCCTTCGGTGGGGCGATCTCGGCGATGGTCACATCACCGGTCGGGACCCGGGGCGGCCCGACCACTTCTGGCTGCTGACCCGTGGCGTGCCGTTCGGGGCCGCCACCGTCGACGACCTCGTGCTCGTCGGGCCCGACGGCGCCGTGGTCGAGGGCGACGGGACGGTCAACGAGACCGCCCATCGGATCCACTGGCCGGTCCACGAGGCCCGCCCGACGGTGATCGGTGCCGTCCACACCCACACCCCGTGGGGTACGCCGTTCTGTGCCGAGCGGCGACTGGTCCGTCCCATCACGCAGGAGGCCTGCTACTTCGTCGACGACGTGGCCCTGTTCGACGACGAGGAGGTGCAGGCGATCGATCTCGACTGTGGGCGGCGTATCGCCGCCGCCCTCGGCCCGGCCCGGGCCGTACTCCTGGCCAATCACGGGCTGCTCACCGTCGGACCGTCGGTCGGCGAGGCCGTGGCCGCCTTCGTCCTCCTGGAGCGGGTGTGCGAGGCCGAGCTCAAGGCCCCCGGGGCGAAGCCGATCTCTCCCGGGGCCGCCCGCCGGGCCAAGGCGGCCCTGGAGCCCGAACGGGCCCTGGCCGCTGCGTTCACCTCCCTCGTGGCCCACCACCTGGGCGACCCCGCGGTGGTGCGGGGCGGGGCGCCAGCCACCGATCGGGATGGGGGTCTCTAGGCGATTTTCAGGCCAGGGTGCCCTCGTAGGACGTCGTCAGGGGGGCGCCGCCGGAGATCACGGCGCACAGGTAGCGCAGGTCGCCCTGATCCCAGCTCTCGGAGGTCGGCCACCAGTAGACGACCCCCACGTCGTCGGTCACCACGTCGCCCGGGACCCCGCCGACATAGCTGCCGAAATCGGTGGTGCAGGCCGCCGCGACCTGGGTGTCGAGACTGTCGTCCGACGGGTAGGGGCCGCCGGTGGCGGGGAGGGAGCCGGTACCCACCACTTGGCCGTCGTGGTCGGCGGTACACGACGCCGGCAGGACCCGGTCGTCGATGGCCTGGCTCTCGCTCGTCTCGCTGGCCCCGAGGTCGAAGCACTCGCCCAGCGCCAGGTCGATGAGGGGCACGTAGCTGGCCAGGTTCAGGTTGGCGGGCAGGCCGTCGTCGTCGGTCAGGGCGCAGAGCACCAACCGGTAGTCGAGGGCCCAGTCGGCGTCGTCCGGCGACCAGAAGGTGTAGTTGAAACCGGCGGCGGGGACGCCGAACCAACGGTTGAACTGGTCGTCGCACACGGCGATGGCGGCGTCGCGGACGGCATCGGCGCCCGGGTACGGCATACCGGAGTCGTAGGCGACCAGGCCCCGCCCGAAGAACAGGCCGATGTCGCCGCCGCCGCAGGTGCCGAGCTCCACGAGGCTCTCCTCAGCCAGGTCGAGCGAGGTCCCCTCCCCGGACGGGCGGAAGCAGTCGCCGGCCTTCAGCCGCTGGACCTCCACGGAGTCACCGCGTGCATAGGCTGCGGCCTGGCCCTCGACCGTGCCCACGAGATCGGATCCGTCGTAGGCGACCACGATGCAGGCGACCCGGAAGTCGCCGTTCGACCAGTCGTCGAAGTCGGGGATGAGGACCGTCTCCAGCAGGGTGGTGTCGAGCGTGTCGGCGCCGACGAAGGCGTTGCTGGCCTCACGGCACCGATCGGTCGACCACCGGCTCAGCTCGTCGATCCCGGGGAACTCCCGGCCGGCCGACGGGTGCTCCATCTTCGCCGTGACCTCGGCCCGATGAGGATCGTCGCAGGATACGATGTCGAACTCGGTGATGTTGCCGGCGTCGCGGTAGTCGATGCAGTCGCCGGCATGGATGCCGATGCCGGCCACGGTCGTGCCGATGCGGTCGTCGTCGGTGTCGAGCACCGTCGACGTCAAGGTCGTGGGGCCCGCCACGGCCGTCGTCACCGGGCGCTGGCCGGGATCGCCGTCCCTCAGCGTCAGGATGAGGCCGCCCGCCACCATCCCGACCACGAAGAGCCCAACGATGATGGCGGCTGCCATCAGACCCTGGCGGCTCCCGCCCGCCCGGTTCCCCTGGCCGCCGGCGAAGGGGGTCACGACGGGGCCGTCATCGCCGGCCCCGTCGTCGTAGGGGCCGTAGCCGGGGGCGGCCTGGCGTGTGGGGTCGCCGGGGCCGCCCGGAGGGGGCCACGAGGGTCCGCTGGAGGTCATGCGCCACCAGTATCGGTCGAGCTGGACGACGTCAATGGGTCTCCTCCGCCGTGGTCGTGGAGCGGACGGACCATGGCGACACGAGGTGCCACGAAGTCTAGGCGCGGCGACGGGGGCCGGTCGCCTCATCGCGTCCGGGACCGGTCAGTCGATGAGCTCGGTCAGCTCGTCCGGTTCGATCAGGTCGCCGGCGGCGGCCAGCGCGCTGGCCAGCAACACCGAGCGGTCGTACACGGCGGTGAAGTAGTGCTCGGCCACGTTGTGGTGGCCCGACAACGGGGGGCGACCCAACGAGCGGACGACGGCCGACGGGTCGCTGGTGATCCGGACGTTGGCCTCGCCGGCCGGAAGGAGGTCGTGCCGACCCCAGAACTGGGTGGCGTCGACCTGCTTGCGGCGGCCCGACTTGCGGCGCCGGCCCCGGCGGTTCTGGTTGACGCTCTTCTTCGGTGGGCTCATGCCGACACCCCCTGGCGCTCGGCCGCCGCCCGGTCACCGTCGGCCTCGGGTTGGCCTTCGGCGTCGTCGTCCTCCCCGGACCCCGACTCGACGACCAGGTCGCTGTCGAAGTCGGCCAGCACGAGATCGGGGTCGATACCCAGGGCCCGTTGGAGCTGCTCGGCATCGAGATCACCGACGGAGCTCGACTTCGGGAGGACCATGTCGGCGATCTGGCGCTTGCCTGCCACGACCTCCTCGACCCGCTCGTCGACCGTGCCGGGGCAGATGAGGCGGTGGCAGATGACGGTGCTGGTCTGCCCGATCCTCCACACCCGGTCGCGGGCCTGGTCCTCGACGGCGGGATTCCACCACCGGTCGTAGAGGACGACGTGGCTGGCGGCGGTCAGGTTGAGGCCCGTGCCGCCCGCCTTCAGCGACAGCACCATGGCTCCCGCCTCCGTGCTGGCCTGGAACTCGGCCACCATCCTGTCCCTCGCCGTCCGGCTCAGCCCGCCGTGGTAGCAGGCGATCGGGACCCCCGTCCGCGTCGTCAGGTAATCGGCCAGTTTCTCACCCCAGGAGGCGAAGTGGGTGAAGATCAGGACCCGCTCCCCCGCAGCGAAGACGTTGTCGACGATCTCGTTGAGGCGGGCCAGCTTGCCCGACCGCCCATCGAGGGGACGGTCGTCGTTCTGGTAGGCGACGGGATGGTTGCAGATCTGCTTGAGGGCGGTGATGGCGGCGAGCACCGCTCCCTTGTTGTTCGGTCCTTCTTCGGTACTGGTGGAGAGGAGGAGGTTGTCGAGCACGGCCTGGTAGAGGCCGATCTGTTCGGCCGTCATCGAGCACTGATCCAGCTCGTCGATGCGGTCGGGTAGCTCGGCGGCGATCGAGGGCTCGGCCTTCGTCCTGCGGAACACCAGGATCCCGTTGAGCGCCCGGAGCGCCCGTTCGGCTCCATGTTTGGCGTCGTCGTTCTGCGACAGCTGGGCCACGAAGGGGGCGCGGGGGCCGACGAGACCGGGGTTGGTGTAGTCCATGATGGCCCACAGGTCGCCGAGCCCGTTCTCGATGGGGGTGCCGGTGAGCGCCACCCGGGTTCTGGCCCCGATGCGGCGGAGCTGCTGGGCGGTCTCCGACGTGGGGTTCTTGATGGCCTGGGCTTCGTCGAGCACCACCTTGCCCCAGGCGATCTCCTCGAGGGCGTCGACGTCGCGCACGGCGGTGCCGTAGGTGGTGATGACGAGGTCGGCCCGCAGGGCCAGGGCCGGGATGCTCTCCGGCTCGGCCCGGTTCGGTCCGTGATGGACGATCACCCGGAGGTCGGGCACGAAGCGGGCCGCCTCGGCCGCCCAGTTGCCGACGACGGCCGGCGGGGCGACCACGAGGGCCGGCCCGTGGTCCATCGTGGCCCGGATGTGGGCCAGCATGGTGGGTGTCTTGCCCAGCCCCATGTCGAGAGCCAGACAGCCGCCGAGGCCGGCCCCGTCGAGGAAGCCCAGCCACATGCGGGCGTCGGCCTGATAGGAGCGGAGCTCGCCCACGAAACCCTCGGGCCGCGTCGGTGCGCTCTCGGGCAGCTCGGCGGCGCTGCGGAGCAGCTCGGCCGCCCACCCGTCGCCGGAGATCGAGATGCCGCCGGAGAACGGCGTCCCCTCGAGCCCGAGTGCGTGGCGGAGCATGTCGGCGCCGGTGAGGCGGGTCTTGTCGGCCCGTTCCGCCAGCGCTGCCGCCGCCTCGGCGAGATCGGTGCGGTCGAGCTCGACCCAGCGGCCCCGTGATCGGACGAGCGGACGGGCCTGGGCCGCCAGCTCGGCGATCTGCGCGGCGCTCAGCTCGATGTCGTCGAACACGACCGACCAGCGCACGTTGGCCAGCTGCTGGGCCCCGACCACCGATTCCTGGGCGTTCTCCGATGTCAGGCGGAGCGCCGGGCTCGGCCTCTTGCGGGACAGGGCCGGGGCGCGGACGTCGAACCCGGCGGCCTGGAGGACCTGACCGGCCGACGTCATGAGCCGCCAGGCTTCATCCTGGCTGAGCACTACCTCGCCCCGCCGGCGACCCCCCGGTCGGAGCAGCTCCGGATAGAGGCGTTCGAGGCGGCTCAGCTCCTCCTCCACCTCCTTGCGGCGGGTGTTCGACGAGTTGACGATGACCTGCTCGACCGGCAGGAGGTGGTGCTCGTTGTTGTGGGCCAGCACGGCGAGATACCAGGCGCCGGCGTCGTCGGGCGGGTCGAGTTGGAGGACGAGGGTGGAGCGGGTGGTACCGGAGATGGCTCGCGACCACTGATCGATTCGACGGCCGAGCTCCGAGGCGAGGCGGCTGGGAGCGGTGAACGGCTCACCATCGAGGCGGGCCAGGAAGGCCTCGGCCACATCGCCCTTCGAGCTCGGATCGGGCGGGGCAGCGGGGACGTCCAGGCGGCTGGCCGCCTCGTTGCAGATCGTGGTGACGAGATCGCTCAGCACGGCGTGGGTCATGGCCTTGGCGTCCGGCCGGTTCTCCAGCACGGAGATGGTGCCGGGCACGCACGCCGCCAGCTCCTTGAACTCGTCGCCGTCGACGAGGGTGGGGGCCCAGCGGACCCCGAAATAGGACTTGTCGTCGTTGCCGGCGGCGTCGTGGGGCCGGCGGGCCTTCTTCAACTGGGGCACCATGCGGCCCTGTACGACCAGCCGGACGGCCAGCGCGGTGACGAGGCCCAACCAGCGCACGCTCGGGCCGCACGTCTCGGGGTCGGCGGTGCGGGCCAGCCCGACGAGCCATCCGAGCCCGGCTTCGATCGGGATGGTGACGGCGTCGGCCTTGCCGCCGGTGGGCAGCTTCACCGGTGCGTGTTCCTGCCAGCCGATGGCGCCGCCACCAGCCGTGGCGAGGCGCTGGCGGAGCTCGTCGAGGCCCTCGACATCGGCGCCGGGCCCACCCGACCAGGCCACGACTTGGCCCGTCGTCCACGACAGCTGCAGCTGGGCGATCCCGACGGGACCCTCGTCGCCGGCCTCGTCGCTGTCGTCGTGGTCCTCGTCGGCGGCGACCGTCTCATCGGCCGTGCCCGGGGGCGGACCGACGAGGCCGGTCAGCAGCCGGTCGATCCGGTCGATCTCGCCCTTGAAGTCGGCCATGACGATGGCCCGTTCCGATCCACGGACGGTCCGGCCGACGTCGTCGAGCGCCTCGACCGCGTCGTCATAGAGACGGAGGAGGGCGGCGATCCAGGTCTGGGGGTGGTTCTCGAGGTAGGCGACACCGGCCTCGTCGGCCGTGCCGTCGAGGTGGGCCTGCGCCAGGTCGTAGATCTCGCGTGCCGTCAGCGTGGAGGGCTGGGCGGAGGTAGTGGAAATCAGTCTCTCCATTTCTGGGTGAACCACGACTCGGCCCGGGTCCCTGGGTCAAGGTTGCCCGTGACCGAGCGGCCGCTCAGCGGCGCGGCCGTTCGCTGTTGTTCCTCGGCTGGCCCGCTCTCGCCCATTGCCCGGGCGATGCCCCACGAGGCAGCACAACCTGCGGGAACCGAGACGCACGGTTGGAGCGCCTCAGACTCCGATCCTAGCTCCAATCGGACCCGGGGCCACGAATCGTCAGCGTTTCGGTCGCATCTCCCGCCTCCCCGGACCGGTCGTCGGAGGACCGCTCCGGGTCTGTCGCTGCCACCGTCACCGGCGACCCACACTAGTGTTGGCCCCCGGCGACGGTCGGGCGTTCCGGCCGCACGGACGACGCCCGGCGGCAGCGCCGGTGAGGAGGCAGCGATGGAGGTCCGCGATCGGGTCTGTGTGGTCACGGGAGGCGGCAGCGGTATTGGCAAGGCACTGTGTGAGCGGTTCGCCGCCGACGGGGCCCGGGGGATCGTCGTGGTCGATCGTGACGGTGACGGGGCCCGGGCCGTGGCCTCGTCGGTCGGCGGCCGGGCGGAGGTGGTCGACGTGGGCTCCGAGGTCGAGCTGACCGGCGCCCTGCGGGCCATCGAGGACGAGCTCGGCCCGATCGACGTGTTGTGCAACAACGCCGGCATCGCCAGCGGGGCCGATCCGCTGACCACGCCGATCGAGGAGTGGCAGCGACAGTGGGACATCAACGTCATGTCGCACGTGTACGCCATCCGGGCCGTGCTCCCGGGCATGCTGGCCCGGGGCGAGGGCCACATCCAGCACACGGCGTCGATGGCCGGCATCCTCACCAGCCACGGCAACGCCCCCTACGCCACGACCAAGCATGCCGTCGTCGGTCTGGCCGAGTGGATGTCGATCACCTACCACCATCGCGGCATCCGGACCTACCTCCTGGCACCACTGGGCGTGCGGACCCCGATGCTGGGCGACCAGGCGGACTCGGAGTGGGCCCGGGCCGCCGCCGGGCCGATCGCCGAGCCGGAGGAGGTGGCGGAACAGGTCACCGAGGCCTTCGCCGCCGAGCGGTTCCTCGTCCTCACCAACCCCGTGGCCCAGGACTGGATGGAGTTTAAGACCAGCGATCCGGAGAAGTGGTTGACCGGGATGCGGCGGCTCCAGGTGCGGCTGGAGGGGGCCGGCGAGGCCGGGGCGCCGGCCTCGTGAGCGCCACCGGGCTCAGCCCGGGAGGCGCTTCATGCCCGGACCGTTGGCGTCGGTGTCACCCCAGAACTCGGGAAGGCGCAGGTAGCCGACCCGGGGCAGCTCGACGGCCAGGTCGAGACCCTGGTGGCGCTTGAGCCGCTGGATGGTCCTCACGTGGGCCGCCAACTCGTAGAAGACCATCCACAGCGACGCCTCGAGGGTGTAGCCGATGTGGCCCGGCGGTTCGTCGACCCGGGCCGCCCCCCGGGGGAGGGTCCCGATCACGTACGCCCAGAACGGGGTGCCGTGGACGGTCTCGTAGGTGTCCCGCAGCACGTCGACGGGTTCGGTCTCGACCACGGTGGTCAGCCACCCGATGCCCAGCTCGAGCTTGGCCACCAGATCGGGCACGGCCCGGAACAGGTGCTCGTCGAGCATACGGTCCCACCGCGCCCGGGGACCCAGCCGATGGTCGTCCCACGAGATCGGCTCCGGCACGTCACCGTCGGGCCACAGGATGTGGGCACAGCGACGGCGGGTGAACACGAGCGAGTCCCATGCCATGTGGGACACCTGGCGGCGGATCGACCACCACATCCACTCCCGGTCGGGGTGGAGGTCGTCGAGGTCGAGCTGGGCGTCGGTCAGGCCCTCGAGCTCCGGTAGGAGCCAGTCGAGGATCAGGTGGTAGGTCGGCATGGTGCCGGGATCGAGCTCGGCCGGCATCTCCAGCACATCGGGTGTGGTGGGGCCCATCGCCCGACGAACCTAGTTTCGGGCGTCGCCGTCCGCCAGTCTTGCGGCCGACCGCTCCCGTCCCGCAGCCGCCGATCTCGGCCCTTTCACCTCCGACGGTCCGTGCCACTCGCGGCTTCGGCGCGGGGCGCCTCGCTTCGAGTTCCGCCTGCGGCGAAACTCGTGGCTGTCACAAAATCCCGTGTCCACGCCCCCAAGCACCTAGCATCGCCGCCCATGGAGCAGATCTGTGACGACCTGGCAGCCGAGCACGCCGCCCTGGACACCGTGGTGGCCGGCCTCGACGAGGCGGGATGGACGACGCCCACCCCGGCGGAGGGGTGGGACATCAAGGACACCATCGTCCACCTCGTCCAAGCCGATGTGGCGGCCCGCATCGCCGTCGAGGACCCGGAGGCGTTCGTCGAGGCCAAGCACGCCATCGCCGAGGGCCGGGGCCTCGACGCGTTCGGCTCGCTGGAGGGCCGGTCGGGGGCGGAGGTGCTGGCCTGGTGGCGGGATGAACGGTCGAGGATGCTGGCCGCCTTCCGCTCGCGTGGGCCGAAGGACCGCATCCCCTGGTTCGGACCCGACATGAGCACCCTGTCGTTCGCCACCGCCCGCCTGATGGAGACGTGGGCCCATGGCCACGACATCGCCGACACCGTGGGGGCGGCGCTACCGGTCACCGACCGGTTGCGCCACGTGTGCCACATCGGCGTGACGACCCGGGGATGGAGCTACGTCAATCGGGGACTCGAGGTCCCGGCCGGCGATGTCCGGGTCGAGCTCGAGGCTCCCTCGGGCGCCGGGTGGACATGGGGACCGCCCGACGCCACCGATCGGATCACGGGCGACGCCGAGGAGTTCGCCCTCGTGGTCACCCAGCGGCGTCATCCCGACGACACGTCGCTGCGGGCCGAGGGGCCCCTGGCGGTGGAATGGCTCTCGCTGGCCCAGGCCTTCGCCGGCCCCCCGACACTGCCGGAGGGCCGCCGGGCCTGACCGCCGGGCGCCGCCGCCGGGACGCGGTCAGAAGGTGACGGACACCTTGAGGGCACCCGCCGGCACGGGGTCGTTCGCCACCTCGAACGCCGCCGCGATCTCCTCGACCGGGTACACGTGGGACAGCAGGGGCGACACGTCGATGTGGCCCCCGGAGATCAGGTCGAGGGCGGTGCGGAACGACACGGCGTCGCCCTCGTCCTGGGCCCCGAACGTGCAGCTCGCCGTCAGCTTCTTACGGAAGAACTGGGCGAAGCTGATCGGGACGCTGTCGTCGGTGTCGGGCAGACCGAACCACAGGAGATCACCCCCTGGCCGCACCAGCTCGATCGACTGGTACAGGGTCTCGCGGCGGCCGACCGCCTCGACCACATAGTCGGCCCCGGCGCCGGTCGACTGGCGCACCGCGTCGGCCACGTCGACCTCTCCGGCGTTGACCGTGACGTCGGCACCGAAGGACGAGGCGACGGCGAGTCGGGCGTCGGACAGGTCGACGGCGATCAGTCGCGCCGCCCCGCTCCGCTTCAGCCAGTAGGTCCAGAACAACCCGGCCGACCCCTGACCCAGCACGACCACCGTCCGGCCCACCACGTCGACCGGGCGCTGACGGGCGGCGAAGATCACCGTGCCGAACTGCTGGGCCATGAGGAGCTCCTGCTCGGGCACCGGCGACTGGGGAAGGGGAAGCACGTAGCGGCCCTTCATCCGTTGATATTCACTGAACCCCTCCGACGATCCGGCAAAGGGGAAGCAGAGCACCCGGGTGCCCGGTTCGATGCCCTCGGCCCGGGAGTCGACGACCTCGCCGATGCCCTCGTGCCCCGGGTAACCATGGGGGCAGGGCATCGGGAACCCGACACCGGCCCCGTGGCACACCACGTGGAGGTCCGATCCGCAGATCGAGGCCATCGTGGTCCTGACCAGGATCTGGCCGTCATCGATGGTCGGCACGGGAGCCTCGACGCAGCGCATGTCGTTCACGCCATGCATCTGTCCGGCTCGCATCGTCTCGGCCACGTGGCCCTCCTCGTTCCTCGGCTGCTCCCGGCGACGTGCGCCGGCCCGGTTCCATCGGGGTCCGGCGTCGACCGATCATGTCGCACCCGACGGCGGTTGGCCAGCGGGGGGCGGAGCCACCGGTGGGGAGGGCGGCGACCGGAGGCGACGAGTCATCACGGTCGTAGCATCGACGATGGAGGACAAGGAGCGGAACCGGATGGAGCGACTGCGAGCGGCCCTGTTCGTCGATTTCGACGACGTGTTCGCCACCCTCGTCGGTCGCGACCGGCGGTTCGCCGTCGTCGCCCTACGACCCGGTCAGCTGTTGGCCTTGCTGACCGGGAGCGCATCATCGCCGTCCGGGGGGCGTCGCGACGTCCTGGTCCGGCGGGTCTACCTCGGGGCCAGGGTGGGCGGCGGGGACGCCACCACCGATGGCTCGGCCCCGGTCGTCCGGGAGCGTCTCCGCTCGGCGTGGACCGACGCCGGGTTCGAGGTGGTCGACGACGCCACGGCCGGTGGCGGAACCGGCGTCCGATTGGCGGTCGACGTCATGACGTTGCTCGGCCACGCCACCCGCTTCGACGAGGTGCTGATCGCCGCCGCCGACGCGGTGTACCTGCCGGTCCTGCAGGCGGTACGGTCCCACGATCGGCGGACGACGATCCTGGTTCCGGGACCGGTTGCGCCGCGCTATGCCGCCGCCGCTGACCACCGCCTCGATCTGGCCGCCCTCCTCGCCCCGTCGCTCGACGACGGTGACGAGCGCCCGGAGGTCGCCGGGGGTAGCCACCTCCGGGTCGTGCCCTCGGCCGGCGTGGCACCCGAGCGCCAGGAGGGGCCGTGGGGCCGGTGGCCTCCCGACGGCGCCGGCATGTCCCCCTCGATCGAACAGCTGTGCATCGCCACCGGCATGCCGGCGCTCCCGTCCCGGCTGTGGCCCGGGGTGTTCAGCTTCCTCGCCGCCGGTGCCCACCGGGCTCGGGAGCTCGACGATCTGGCCCGCTGGGTTCAGGACTGGCTGGTCGACAACGGCGTGCCCGTCGACCTGAACGCCCTCCACTTCGTCACCCGGGCCGCCTTTCCCGACGGCCTGCGCCGATCGTCGTCACCGGCCGAGCCGGAGGCGGCCCAGCTGGTCAACGAGTTCCGCCATCACGTGGCGGCGGTGGCTGCGGTGCAGGGGGTCCGCCTCAGCGAGCGCGACGCCCACGCCTTCCAGGCGTGGTTGGCCGGCACGGCCTGAGCGGCCCGGTCAGTCGTCGCGGCACGAGGCGGCGACCCGGTCGGCCTCGGCATCGGTGATTCCCGGTCTGCTCGGTCAGAGCCTGGGCACCACGTCGTTGGCCAGGCGCTCGAGGTTGCCGGCCATGACGTCGGGGTCGATCCCGGGCGGGAGGCCCGAGGTGGCGATGTCGGTGATGCCGAAGGCGTCGATGAACGACCGTAACTCCTCGACGCACCGGTCGGCCGTTCCGATGATGACGTTCTGGGGGATGGCGTCGTCATCGCCCCAGGCGTAGCGGTCGGGGGTCTCGGCCATGAACCGGTTGTAGATGCTCATCCGGTACCGCTCGGCGGTGCGGACCATCGGCCAGTCCCGGTCCGGGTCGTCGGTCACGAACACCGAACGGATGATGCCGACCCGGTGGTTCGACGGGTTCCCGCCGGCCTCGATCACCGCCCGGCGCCACGGGTCGAGCACCTCGCTCCTTCGTCCCTGGGGGAGGAGGTTGGTGCCGAACCGGGCCGCCCGGCGGGCTCCGGCCTCGCTCATGGCCGCCACCCACAGCGGCGGTCCGCCGGGCTGCACGGGTTTCGGGTGGACGTCGACGCCGTCAAGGCGGTAGCGCCGTCCCCGGTAGTCGAACGGGCCGTCACTCCAGGCCAGGCGGAGGATGTCGATCGCCTCCTCCGTCATCGACACCCGGTTACGCAGTGGTACCCCGAAGGCCTCGAACTCGGCTGGCACGTACCCCATGCCGATGCCCAGTTCGATGCGGCCCCCGCTGATGTGGTCGAGGACGGCCAGCTCCTCGGCCAAGCGCACCGGGTGGTACAGCGGGAGCAGGGCGATGTCGTTCGAGATCCGGATGCGTTCGGTCCTGGCGGCGATGGCGCCCGCCAACGGCTGGAAGGCCGGGAGGTAGCCGTCGGCCAGGAAGTGGTGCTCGGTGAACCACACGTGATCGAAGCCGAGACCGTCGGCCAGGGCGGCCTGTTCGATGGTGGCCCGGTACACGTCGGTCATGGTCATGGCGCTGTCCGGGTGGCGGCGGCAGTCGTACATGACACCGAACCGCAGCGACGGCCGGCCGGACGGTGCGCCCGGACCCTCGGCGGTGGTGGGGTTGGCGGGGGGACCGGTCACGGGCGCAGCTCCTGTCGGGGCGATGGGGACGGAACAACCGCCTCGTCACCGGTCGGGTCGAGGCGGTAGAAGCGGGAGGCGGAGTCGTGGAACAGGTCGGCCTTCTCGGTCGGGGAGGCATCCTCCACCATCCGCTGGAAGGCGTTCCACAGCACCGTGTAGCTGCACGAGCGACGGTCGACGGGGAAGTTCGACTCGAACATGCAGCGGTCGGTGCCGAATCGCTCGATGCACCAGGACACCACACCACCCCAGGCGTCGGCCAGGTCCTGGGACGACGGCGCCGTCGGGCGGTGGTGCCATCCCAGGCCGTAGAGCGCCATCCCGATCCCGCCCAGCTTCAGGTGCAGGTTCGGCAGCTCGGCCAGGCGGGCCATGGCGGGCCGCCACCGTTCGAGCACCTCGTCGCGCCGGCCGGCGTAGGGACCGACACCGAGCGGGCCGCCCAGGTGGTCGAGCACGATGGGTACGTCGGGATGGGCCGCCGCCAGCTCCGCCAGCTCGTCGAGCTGGGGATGATAGAGCCAGGCATCGAAGGAGAAGCCGAGGCGGCCGAGGGTGTCGAGCCCGAACCCGAACGCCGGATCGGTGAGGAGGTGCTGCGGTGGTCGGGTGTGGGCGTTGTGGACCTCGGGGCTGGCGTCCCACGAGGTGGCGTGACGGATGCCGCGGAACAGACCGCCCCCGGCCTCGGCGTGGGCCTCGAGCACGGCCGCCACCCCGGCGCCGAGGGTGAGGTCGGCGTAGGAGACGATGCCGTCGATGGTGGCGCCCTGGTCGGCCGAGCTCCGACCCTGCTCGGCGATGGCTCGCACGAACTCGGTTTCTCCCACCGGCCGCAGCTCCTCCGGCCCGTCCTCCCGGTAGGCCGACAGGCACTCGACGAACACGGTGCGCACCACGTGGTGCCCGGCCCCGGTGTCGGCCCGCAACTCTTCGAGCAGGTAGCGCTCGGACGGGTGGTCCCACAGGTGGTGGTGGGGGTCGCAGATCGGGATGTCGGGGTCGAGGGGCGATTCGTCGCATGTGGCCAGCCAGGCGCGGTGCTCGGGTTGCATGCCCTTGGTCTAGGGGCCGGTGCCGCCGTCCTCAAGTCGACGGTGGATCGGGGTCCAGCTGTTGTATGATCTTGGGGCACCGGTTTCGAAACGGACTGGCTCTGTGCTGCGATCGACCCCTTTGGCGGAGAGACGACGACGCAGACTGCTGCTGCGGCGTCTCTGGCGTGCCGATCGCCCAGGTGCGCGATCTGCTCTTCCCCCACGTCCCGTCCCACCTGTTCACCCCATCGTGGAGGTCCGGTAATGAAGCCGATTCCGCGCGGCTACATTCTTCCCAGCGCCGCTTTTTCCATTCAGAGTTCCCAGGTCGTCTCCTTTTCCGCCTCCGACGATCGACCCCAGGCCGGCGACGTCATGTATGGGCGCATCGCCAGCCTCGGCGCCCACCGCGAGCTCGAGAACAAGAACGGTCGGATACACCGGCTGACCGACAGCACGGCCAGCATCTTCGTCTACGGCAACCGCTACGCCACCGATGCCTTCGAGGCGCTCATCCCCGACGAGCCGATGACCTTCGTCGATCTCGTGGCCCGGTCCGGCGTCATCGGAAGGGTCGAGGTCCGCAACAGCCGTATCGCAGCGCCGACGACCGTCAAGCTCCTGGGTCGGGTGCTCGATCGCGACGGGCGTCCGGTGAACACGCTCGACAACCCGTTGGTGGTCCCGCAGACCACGGAGAAGAAGCTCCCCCGCTCCAAGCTGATCCTCGTGTGCGGTACCTCGATGAACGCCGGCAAGTCGACGGCGGCCGTCGCCATCTGCTGGGCCCTGACCTCGATGGGCCATTCGGTCCGGGCGTCAAAGGTGACGGGCACGGCGTCCCTCAAGGACATCCTGCACATGAACGACGCCGGGGCCGCCATCTACAACGACTTCACCTATCTCGGCTACCCGTCGACCTACATGCTCCCCGAAGACGACGTGCTCCGGATCTTCAATGACCTCGACCTCAAGTTCGCCAACAATCCGCGCAATTTCTGGGTGGTCGAGATCGCCGACGGCCTGCTCCAGCGGGAGACGGCGATGCTCCTGTCGAGCCCGGACGTCCGATCACGGATCGACCGTCTCGTGTTCTGCGCCACCGATACGTTCGGCGCCATCGGCGGTCTCCATGTACTCGAGGAGAAGTTCGGCCTCTACCCCGACGCCATCTCGGGCATCGTTGCCAGCTCACCGCTCGCCATCCGGGAGCTCAGCGACTACACGAAGGTCGCGGCCTTCGACTCCGCCGAACCCGACCTCAAGACGCTGTCGGAGGTGCTCTTGGGGCAGATGCTCTGAGCGCCCCGCCCCGCCCCGCCCCGCCCCGTCCCGCCGGAGCCCGCGAGCTCGAATCGGCGGCCGGACCGTAGGCGTTCCCGAGCCCCTCAGTGCGAGGCGCCGATGTCGACCTGATAGGCCTCGTAGACGAGGTCGGCGCCCCGCTGGCGGTGGAGGGCCAGATGACCGAGGAACTCGAGCGCCTGAGTGCGGATGTCGTTGCCCCGCTCGGTCACGTCCTCGTCGTCGAGATCGTCGATGAGGATCCGTAGGGCGTGGACCTCCTTCTCGAGCTCGTCGTGATCGGTGCGGAGCCGGCGGGCCCGCTTGGCCAGGCGGGGCACGTCGGCCAGCACCTCGGCCAGCACCCCGTCGGCGGCCTCGCTGGCCACGATGTGTTCCTCGACGCGGTTGACGGCGTGATCGACGGCCATCGACACCCGCAACCGCCAGCGGGCACCGTCGCCGATCGGTGTCGATAGGGCGTCCTCCAATCCCACCAACGCCTGGTACAGCGCTTCGCGGCGCATGCGGGCCGCCTCGATACGGGTGTGCTCGGCCTCCGGCATGACGTCTGCCTCCCCTTCGCTCTCTGTTCGTGGTCTGACTGCCCGGCGCCGCTGCCTGCTGGTCGACCCGGTCTCTCCCCCCGGACCGACCGATTGAACCGCAATCTTACTAGAGGCTGTCAAGGGGGGTCGGGGTCCGGGAGGGGTCGCGGGCCGCCATGGCCGCCACCAGACCCGCCACCGCCACCACACCGCCGAAGACGAACGTGGCCACGAACTGGGAGGACGTCGCGTCGTCGCCGAGGAAGACGTTCATCGTCTGGATGCCGCTCACGATGCCGATGAACATGATCTGCTGGCTCATGCCGTTGGCGATGCCCATGTCACCGCTGTCGACGGCCCCCACCACCATCGAGGCGACGGCCGGCTGCGACACCCCGGCCGATGCGCCGCTGAGCATAAGGCCCACCACGATGACGACGACACCAGCCGTGCCGGTGAACGCCGAGCCGGCGGCGAACGCCGCCATCGAGGCCACCATGGCGGCCGCCCCCACCACCAGGGGGAGACGCTCCCCCATGGACGTCGCCAGGTAGCCGCCCAGCGGCGAGGCGAGGCTGAACACGCCGGGGCGGGCCGCCAGCAACAGGGCGATGGCGCCGATGCCGTAGCCGTAGAGGTTGCCGAGCAGGGCGGGGGTGACGACGAAGCCGCCCATGTAGGCGAACTGGCCGAGTGAGCTCGAGACCATCGGAAGGGTGAAGTTGCGGCGTCGGAAGTAGCGGAGCTGCAGCATGGGGGCGGTGCTGCGCCGCTCGACGACCACGAAGGCGGCGATCCCGGCGGCGGACAGCGCCACGAGGACCAGGGCTGCGGGGTCGGTGGCGGCCGTCTCTCCGCCACCGTCGCGGAGCAACTGGCTCACGCGGGTCAGGGCCAGGAGCCCGGTGAGCACGGCACCGCCGAGCGTGGCCGCTCCCACATAGTCGATGGGCACGTCGCCGAGCGTGGGCGTCGGGCGGATGAGGCGGGCGCCGACGGCGAGGGCCAGCATCGAGATGACGGCGAACGCCACGAAGATCCACCGCCACCCGACCACGTCGATCAGCGGTCCACCGATGACGAGGCCGATGGTCGGTGCGCCGGTCATGGCGAACTGGTACCAGCCCATGGCGGTGGCTCGCCGCTGGGGCCCATAGGCGTGCATCATCAGCGACATCCCGTTGGGCATGACGAAGGCGCCGGTGATTCCGAACAGGACGCGGAACGTGATCATCGACGCCGCATCCCAGGCCAACGCAGAGGCCACGGTGAACACGACACCGCCGGTGAGGCCGATGAGGAACATGCGTCGGTGGCCACGGACGTCGCCCAGTTTCCCCGCCACGGGGGTGAGGACGGCCATGGCCAGCATCAGCCCGGTGATCATCCACGTCAGCGTGGCCCGGCTCGAGCCGAGGTCGCCGGCGATCTCGTCGAGCGACACCGTCACGATCGTCATCAACGACCCGAAGGCCATCACCGCCAACATCACCACCCCGAGGAGGCGCCGCTGGTAGGCCTGGTCGGGCTGGTGAGGATGGCTACCCGTCCCGGTGGCGGCCCCGTCGGTATCGTCGATGGTGGTCACGAACTACGATGGTAGATACTTCCAGGGTCTAAGTAAGAACCCTCCCGACGATTTCCCCGATAGGGCCCGGGCGAAGCGCACCGACCGGGCGGTAGAACGGACAGACAGTGGATACATCGGCCGAGGCGCCGGCGAACGAACGGGCGACCGCACCGACGGCGGCGGTGTCGCCCGGTGCCGTGCTGGCCTTCGTGATCCTGTGTTGGGGCCTGGGTCCGCCGGTGTCCAAGCTGATCACCGCGCCGGCCGTGATCTCGGTCTTCTACCGATTCTGGATCTCCGTGCCCCTGCTGTGGCTCGTGGGGGCGGTGCTCGGGTCCCGGCTCCGGTGGTCCACCATGCGGCGTACCGCCCTGGCCGGCGCCGCCTTCGGCATCAACCTGGTGTTCGTCTTCCTCGCCATCAACGCCACCGCCGTCGCCGTGCTCAGCGTGATCAGCGCCCTCCAGCCCGGGTTCGTGCTCCTGGTCGCCGGCCCGCTCCTCGGCGAGCGGCCCCGCCCGTGGCACGTGGCCTGGACCCTCGTGGGCATCGGGGGAACGGCCCTGGTCGTACTCGGAGCAGGGGCCGAGGTCGAAACCAGCTGGCTCGGTGTCCTCTACGCCGTGATCTCGATGATCACCTTCACCGCCTACTTCATCCTGACCAAACGGGCCCGCAGCGAGATCACCGACGTCGACCCGGTCGAATGGATGACCGGCATCAGCCTGTTCGCCGCCCTCACGGTCACCCCGTGGGCGCTGTTGTCGAGCTCGGCCGACGACTTCCGGGCCATCGACGGCACCGACTGGCTGTGGCTGGCCTTCATCGTGCTCGTCACCGGCATCGTGGGCCACGTCCTCATGGCGTGGACCCATCGCTACATCGATGCGTCCCGCTCGTCGCTCTACATCCTGTCGATGAACGTGGTGGCGATGGGGGCGGCGTGGCCGATCCACGACGAGCCACTCACCCCGGTGCAGCTCCTCGGCGGACTGGTCGTCTTCGCCGCCGTGGCCGCCGTGATCAGCCGGCCGACCAGGCCGGTCGCACCGCCCGTCCCGGGGCCGGACCGCACCTACGACGGGCTGACCCTGACCTGCTCGACCGAGCGGGGCAGCCGGCTGACGAACACCGAGCCCACGAGGGCCAGCACCGCCACGCCCCCGAAGACCACGTCGAAGCCGAGGCGCGAGTCGCCGATCGTGCCAGCGATGAACGGTCCCAGGGCGAGGGCCGTGCCGTACACGAGGGTCAGTGCGCCGAGGGCGTTGGAGAACGAGCGGTCGCGCAGATGGTCGCTGAGGTAGGCGGCGATGAGCACGGGAAACGTGAACGACGCGGCGCCGAAGATCACGGCCGAGATCGTGGCGAACGGTTCCCGACCCGTCAACACCAGCAGCGACGCCACCGCCAGGGAGGCCATGGTCCCGAGCAGGACGGGCCGGCGACCGACCCGATCCGAGATGCGTCCGAGGTTCACCGCCCCCACCACCGCCGCCAGGCCGAAGAGCGAGTAGAGGGTGGCCACATGGCTCCGGCTGAAGCCCTCCTCCTCCAGGGCCGCTCCGAGGAACGGCGTGTAGCCGGAGATGACGATGCCGAACAGCCAGTAGCCGGCGGTGAGCGGCGCCCAGGCCGGCACCGACCGCAGGCGACTCATGCTGACGCCGCCGGTGATGGTCTCGGTGGGCGGGGTCCGCAGCAGGGCGATGGTGGCGACGAGGAGCGCGAAGCTGAAGGCGGCCGCCCCCACCCAGATGGGCCGCCACAGGGCGTCGTCGTCGCCGACCGCCCGCACCAGGTTGGTGCCCTGGCTGGCGGCCACGATCCCGACGCCCATCGTCGACGAGATGACCCCCATGACGGTGCCCCGCCGGCTCGGACCAACGGCGGCGGTGGCCAGCACCGGCGTCGACATCCAGATCCCGGCGCTGCCGGCCCCGGCCAGCGCCAGACCGATCGCCAGCTGGCCGAACCCCCCGGCCCGGGCCAGCACGACGAACCCCAGTCCGGCGGCGACGAGACCCCCCAGCAGGAGGCGCACCGGTTCGGCCCGACCGCTGATCGTGGTGACCACGGCCACGCCCACCAGGTAGGCGGCGAAGTTGACGGTCGAGAGGAGACCGGACTGCTGGTGACTGCCGAGGAGCTCGTCCTCGATGGCGGGGAGGAGGATGGGGTACGTGGATCGGGCCAGGGCATGGGATACGACGGCACTCAGGGCCAGGAGGGCTACGGTGCGCTTCACCGACGGCCGTTCACGCCCCGGCGGTGCGGTAGCGGAGCATCCGGCCCGCCCCCACGCCGGTGTGGTTGCCGGCCTCCAGGGCGATCCGGCCATTGACGACGACCAGGTCGATACCGGACGCTTCCTGCTGGGGGTCGTCGTAGGTGGCGGTGTCGGCGATGATGTCGGGGTCGAACAGGACGAGGTCGGCCAGCTGGCCCTCCCCCACCCGGCCCCGGTCGGTGAGCCCGAACCGGTCGGCCGACAGGCTGGTCATGCGCCGCACGGCCTCGTCGAGCCCGAGGATCCCGAGGTCGCGGACGTAGTGGCCGAGGACCCGGGGGAACGTCCCGAACAGGCGCGGGTGGGGTCGACCCCGCAGGTCGGGGATGCCGTCGGATCCCACCATCATCAGCGGGTGACGGAGGTTCGACTCGATGTCGCCCTCGTCGATGATGAACTGGATGCAGATGGTGCGGTCGCCGCCCGGGGCGGTCAGGACCTGGCGGATGACGTCGGCGGCCGTCACCCCCTGCTCTGCGGCCAGGTCGACGGCCATCCGTCCCTCGTAGTGGCGGAAGGCCGGACAGGCGGCGAAGCGGATGACCTCGGCCAGCTCCGGGTCGATGGCCGAGAGGTTGAAGTACTGGGCCATCGGCCCGCTCCCTGCGGTGTAGGGGTAGACGTCGAGGGTGACGTCGGCCCCGCTGGCGTTGGCCTGATCGACGAGCGACAGGGAGTCGACCACCCGGCCCCAGTTGGCCCGGCCCGCCGCCTTGTGGTGGGAGATCTGGACGGGTAGCTCCGCCCGCCGCCCGATGTCGATCGCTTCGGCCACGGCGTCGAGCAGGTGGTTGCCCTCGTTGCGGATGTGGCTGGTGTAGATCCCGCCCGCCTCGGCCGAGCGGCGGGCCAGCTCGACCACCTCGTCGGTCTGGGAATACCGGCCCGGCTCGTAGATCAGACCGGTGGAGAAGCCGCAGGCCCCCGCCTCCATCGAGCGGGCCACGTGATCGGCCATGACCGCCAGCTCGGCCGCCGTCGGCTCCCGGCGCTCATTGCCCATGACCAGGTGCCGGATCGTGTTGTGGCCGACGAGGGCCATGGCGTTCACCGCGGGGCGGGCGGCCTTCACCGCCGCCACGTAACCGGCGTGATCGGCCCAGGTCGGCGTCAGCCCGATCAGACCGGTGTGATCGTCGACGCCCGGTTCGGCCGGGGCGGCGCTGAACCCGCAGTTGCCGACGACCACGCTGGTGCAACCCTGGGACAGCTTGAACGCCATCCCGGGGTGACGGAGCAGGGCCCCGTCGTCGTGGGAGTGGACGTCGACGAAGCCGGGAGCCAGGCAGTTGCCGCCACCGTCGATGTCGCGGACGGCGGGCCCGACCGTGTCGCCGACGGCGGTGATGCGATCGCCGGTCACCGCCACCTCGCCCTGGCGGGCGGGGGCACCGGTGCCGTCGAGGATGGTGACGTTGCGAAAGGCGAGATCAGCGGACACGCCCGGAGCGTAGTCACCACCATGGACGGCGACGAACCGCCGGACCCGGTCCGCCCCGTTGACAAGCCCGGATCCGACGCCCCAGGGTGGTGGCCATGTCGGTCGACGTGGTCGTGGTCGGTGGTGGAGCGGCGGGTGCGGTGGTGGCCGCCAGGGCCAGTGAGCATCCCCACCTCGAGGTGGTCCTGATCGAGGCCGGCCCGGACTACGAGACCCCGTCGTCGATCCCCGCCGACCTCGTCGACGGCCACCGCAACTCCCTCGTCGATCACGACTGGGGCCTCGACCACGAACCGGTGCCCGGCGGCCGCGCCGTGCACTTCCCCCGGGGTCGGGTGATCGGCGGTTCGACGGCGGTCAACACCACGATCGCCCTGCGCGGGATCCCCGCCGACTACGACCACTGGGCCGCCCTCGGCAACCCGGCGTGGGCGTGGCCCGAGGTCCTCCCCGCCTTCCGCCGTCTCGAGCGCGACCTCGACCACGGCGATGCCCCCTACCACGGGGATGCCGGGCCGATCACGATCCGCCGCTGGCAGCCCGACGAGCTGACCGAGACCCAGGCCGCCTTCGTCGACGCCGCCCTCGACGCTGGTCACCCGGCCTGCGTCGACGTCAACGCCCCCGACGCCGTCGGGGTGGGGGTCATGGCCATGAACAAGCTGGGGCGGGTGCGGATCTCGACCGCCGTCGGCTACCTGGCCCCGGCCCGGCTGCGCGACAACCTCACCATCGTGGCCGACACGCTGGTGGTGCGGGTGGTGGTGGATCGGGGGCGAGCCACCGGCGTCGACGTCATCGGACCGGACGGTCGACGACGCACGATCGACGCCCGCCTGGTCGTCGTGGCCGCCGGCGCCGTCCACACTCCGGGCATCCTCGTCCGCTCCGGCATCGGCGATCCCGACGAGGTCCGTGCCGTCGGGGCCGACCCGGTGGCCGCCGTGACCGGGGTGGGTGCGGCGCTCGCCGATCACCCGGCGCTCGTCGTGGCGATGACGCCGCGGGCCCCGGAGCTGTGCGCCCCGGAGCTCCCCCTGGTCCAGACGATCACCCGGTTCACGTCGGATGGCAGCCCCCACGAGCTCGACGTGAACATCGAGCTCATCACCCGACTGCCCCGCCGTGGTGGCGGCGGGGCCATCGGGCTCGCCGCCAGCCTCGAGTGGGTCGAGGGCCGGGGCCGGGTCCGGCAACGCTCGGCCGATCCGGCGTCGATGCCGATCATCGAGTCCGGGTTCGGGATCGACGACGGCGACGTGGCCCGCAACGTGGCGGCGTGGCGGGAGGCCCTGGACATCGCCCGCCGCCCTCCCCTGGCCGACCTGTACGACGAGATCGTGTTCCCCGACCCCGCCCGGAGCGGTCCCGACCAGCTGACGGGCCTGGCCCGCCGGTCGAGCGGCTCCGGCTACCACCCCTGTGGAACCGCCCGCATGGGGCCGGTCGACGACCCGGGGGCCGTGGTCGACCAGTACGGTCGGTGTCACGCCGTCGACGGTCTGGCGGTGGCCGACGCCTCGATCATGCCCACCGTGCCCCGGGCCAACACGAACCTGACCACCATCATGATCGGGGAGCGCATCGGGGAATGGCTCCGCACCGAGCCCGCTCGATACGGTCTCTGACCATGGCACGACTGACCGAACTGAGCCGCTCCGTGGCCGGGAAGGTGGCGCTGGTCACCGGCGCCGCCTCCGGCATGGGGCGGGCCACCGCCCACCTCTTCGCCGACGAGGGGGCACACGTGGCCGTCACCGATCTCGGGGCCGATCGGGTGGGGGCGGTGGTCGACGAGATCACCGGCGCCGGCGCCTCGGCCGCCGGCTGGGAGATGGACGTGTCCGACGCCGACCGGGTCGGCGTGGTGGTGGGTGAGATCGTCGACCGTTTCGGCGGTCTCGACATCGTCATCAACAACGCCGGGATCTCCCGCCCCGCCGCCATCGACTCCGCCGACTACGAGGACGACTGGGCGCTCAGCTTCGAGGTGTTGCTCACGGCCCAGACCAGGGTCATCCGGGCTGCCCTCCCTCATCTCCGAGCCTCCGACGGGGGCCGCATCGTCAACATCGCCTCCACCGAGGGGTGGGGTGCCACCAAGGGGATGAGCCCCTACACCTCGGCCAAGCACGGGGTCATCGGCCTCACCCGGTCGTTGGCCGTCGAGCTCGGGAGGGAGAACATCACGGTGAACTGCATCTGCCCGGGGCCGATCAACACCGGCATGACCGAGGAGATCCCCGACGCCGACAAGGCGGTGTTCGCCAAACGACGGACGGCCATCGGCCGGTACGGGATCCCCGAAGAAGTGGCCCATGGCACCCTCAACTTCTGCCTGCCCGCCTCCCGCTACATGACCGGTGCCGTCCTCCCCGTCGACGGCGGCCTGCTCATCAAGAACGCATGATCACCGAGCTCGGGTTCGTCCTGCCCAACAACTGGGGGCTTCCCGATCCGGGGCCGGTGATCGACCTGGCGGTCGAGGCCGAGGCCGCCGGGCTGGGGTCGGTCTGGGTCAACCATCACGTCCTCAACGTGGGCTACATCGAGGAGCGGCTCGACACTCGGCCGTACCACGACGCCCTGACGGTGCTGTCGTGGGCTGCCGCCAGGACCGAGCGGGTCCGGCTCGGCACGTCGGTCCTGGTCCTCCCCTACCTCCATCCCATGGTCCTGGCCAAGACGCTGGCCACGCTCGACCAGCTGAGCGGGGGACGCGTCATCGCCGGTCTCGGGGTGGGGAGCCTGCCGGAGGAGAACGCCATCCTCCGGGTGCCCTACGACACCCGGGGGGCCGACGCCGACGAGGACATCGACATCATGCGGGCCCTGTGGTCGTCACCCCTGGCCGACCACGACGGGGTCCGCTACCGGTTCGAGGGACTGAAGACCGGACCGCAGCCCCGTCAGGACCCGCTGCCGGTGTGGATCGGGGGCTCGGGGGCCCCGGCCCGTCGCCGGGCGGCCCGAGTGGGCCAGGGGTGGCATCCGATGTGTTCCGCTCCGGGCCTGGCCCGGCGGATGCCGAGCCTGCTGGAGGAACTGGGGCGCGCCGGTCGTGATCGGTGGTCGATCGTGGTGGCGCCCCGTATCGACGTGTCGCAGGTACCCGACCGGTCCGCTGTCGAAGCCTTCGCCGACGCCGGGGCCGACCAGCTGATCGTGGGGGTCGGCAGCGCCGACCTCGACGAGATCCGGCGCGGTCTCGACCATCTGGCCACCCTGCTGCCGAGTTGAGATCGGACGGGCCGGACCGGGCCACGCCCGGTCAGGCCACGGTGTCGGTGCGGGACACGAACTCCGCGCTCTCGGAGAACGCCAACATGACCGAACCCCGGGCCACACCACGGGCCAGCTCGCCCCGCCAGAAGCTGCCCCCCTCGGGATCCGGGTCACGTCCGAGCACGTTCCGGTAGACCAGGTCGACGAAACCGGCGTCGTCGACGGTGCCGTAGCGTTGCTGGAACTCGGCGGAGGCGGCGAAGGCGTCGCTGACGGCTCGCAACGGGAGGCCCGTGCCGATCCAGTAGCGGATGCCGTCGGCCTCGCCGGGGCGACCGAAGTAGGCGAGATAGAGCCGGGCCACCGGTCCCGCCTCGTCGACCCGCTGGACGGCTCCGGCGGCCGTGGCGGCGAACTCGGCCGACTCGGAGAAGCCGACGAGGATGTCGCCTCGGCGCCGGCCCCCGTCGAGGAGCGAGGTCCAGTAGTCGTGGCCGTCCCGGTCGGGTTCCCGGCCGAGGACGTTGCGGTAGACGAGGGCCACGAAGTCGCGATCGGAGAGGTTGCCGTAGCGTTGCTGGAACTCCGCCGAGGTGGCGAAGGCGTTGGAGACCGTGCCCAGTGTGACGCCGGTCGAGCGGGCCGCCACCCAGTGGTCGAGACCCTGACTGTCGGGCAGCCGTCCGAAGTAGGCGAGGTAGAGCCGGACGACCTGGGCCCGATGAGCGAACCGGGCGTTGACCAGCACCGGGTTGAGCCCGCTGGTGGTACGGTTCGGGGCCGGTCGGGCGACGAATCCGAGGTTCTCATGGTAGCCGCCCAGGATCTCGTCGGGGTCGCCGTCGAGCCAGGTGTCGAGCACGGTGGCGTAGACGCTGCGGTGGTCTACGGTGGGGGTCGGGTTGCCGTTGGGGTCGAGGGCGGTTAGCGAGGGCTGCTCGCCGTAGTAGCCGCCGACGACCTGGGTGCCGATGGCCAGCCAGGTGTTGGCGGTCCCATGGTCGGTGCCGCCGGAGTCGTTGGCCTTGACCCTGCGCCCGAACTCGGAGGTGGTGAGGAGCAGTGTCCGGGCCCGGAACGTCGGGTCGAGACGGCCGAAGAACGTCTCGAGACCGGCGTCGAGCTCGGCCAGGCGGGCCTGCTGCATGGTGGCCTGTGAGGCGTGGCTGTCGAAGTCGCCGTAGAGGACGGAGAACACCCTGATGCCGAGGTCGGCGTTGATCAGGCGGGCGCACAGCTCGAGGCTCCGTTGGAGGTGACCCTCGGGAAGATCGGCAGCGTACGATCCTTCGATCCGGCCCGACAGGTCGACGGCCCGCCGTCCGGCCCCGGCCAGGAGGTCGGCCAGATCGCCCCGCCCGGTCGGCTGGTCGCCGAGGCCGGCGAGGGCCTCGTACATCCTGACCTGCACGGCGTCGCTTCCCGCCACCTGGAAGATGCCGTTGGCGTGGTCGGGGAGACCGGAGGCGTGGCGCTGGGCACCCTGGACGACGAGGGGGATCGACGAGCCGATGCTGACGCCGTGGAAGGGGTCGTCGCCGCCGGGCAGCCCGTCGATGTACCGGCCGAGCCAGCCGCTGCGGGACCCGGGGTCGGTTCCGGTGGTGGCGGCCATCGAACGGGCCATCGACGTGAAGTGGCTGAGGTCGCCGCCGGGGATCCCGACGCCGTCGATGATGGCCACGTCGCCCGTGCGCCACAGCCGTTCCACCACCCCCAGGGCCGGGTGGAGGGCCCTGCCCTCGGACAGGTGGAGCCCGGCCGACGGGGGGATGGCCAGGCTCCGGCGCCGGTCGTAGTAGGCCCCGTCACCGGTGGGAATCACCATGTTGAGGCCGTCGTTGCCGCCGGCCATGGTGATGAGGACCAGGATCCCGTCGCCGGGACCGACCCGAACGGCGGCCATCGCCTGGTCGGCCAGCCACGGGGGGAGGGCGGCGACGCCGGCGGTCAGGGCCGTGGCCTGGAGGAAGTGCCGGCGGCTGAGGCTGCGGCGATCCTCCGGCAGGGGGGCCGAGACGGCGTCGACGAGTTCGACGGTGGTGGGATCGGTCATGGTCAGGCCAGCTGGAGCTCGGGCGAGAGCATGGGCAGGAACAGCAGCCCCGCACGCTCGGCCCACTGCGTGGCCAGGCGCTCGTTCTCGACGTAGTGGATGAGGGCGTTGCGGGTCGGGGCGGTGGGGGCCACGATCCCGAAGCGACGCAGCGCGGCGTCGACGGCGTCGGTCGGCGACAGCGAGTTGGAGTTGGCCAGCTCGTCGGCGTTGAACATCTTCCACCGGATGTTGCTGGCGAACTTGGCCTTGGCCCACAGCGCCGAGGACGTGATCCAGTAGGTGTTCTGCCGCCACCCCGACACGTTCGGCGGGTAGAAGGGCTTCTGGCCCATCGCCTCCAGCGACCATTCGGGGTGGGCCTCGGCACATGGCAGCCCGGTCAGGCGCATCGTGGCCACCGTGTACTCGATCGGGCTGCGGACGAGGCCGTTGCGGGCGGTGTCGGAGCGGAACCGGGGGTGGAGCAGGATGGCCCGGACCAGGGCCCTGATCTCCATGCCGCTCGCTTCGAAGGAGGCGGCCACCGTGTCGACGACGGCCGGTTCCGGTTGGGGGTAGGCGAGGAACGACCACAGCTTGGTGGCGATGAAGCGGGCCACGACGGACCGTTTCGGTCCGTCGACGATGTGGTCGATGATCATCGGGCCGTCCCAGTTGCGGGTCAGGCCGAAGAACGTCTTGTCGTTCCAGTCGTGGGCCTCGGGGGTGAACGCGTAGGCCCCGTCCCGGTCGAGGAGGTGGCCGGTCCAGGCCCGGGCCGACTCGGTCACGTCCGACTCGGTGTAGTTGCCGACGCCGAGGGTGAAGAGCTCCATCAGCTCCCGGGCGAAGTTGTCGTTGGGACGTCCGGCGACGTTGCGGTCGTTGTCGAGGTAGGCCAGCATCGCCGGTTGGACCGACGCCCGCTGGACCAGATCCTCGAAGTTGCCGAGGCCATGGGTGCGGAAGAGCTGGTTCTGGTCGAACAGCCAGCGGTGGTTCCCGACCTTGTCCATCGAGGTGCACAGGTGGCCGTGCCAGAACAGGACCATCTTCTCGACCAGGGGGGCGTGGGAGGTACGGCACCGTTCCAGCCAGAACCACAGCATGTCGACGTACTTGGCGTAGAACTCGCGGCCCGGGTCGAGGTCGGGAACACCCACGTGATGGGGGGTGGCGTCCGAGGTGTCGAGCACCTGGTCGACCAGGTCCTCCCAGGAGAACGAGGTGAGCGCCGCGATGTCGGCGGGCATGCCGCCGAAGCCGGTTCGGCTCAGCAGATGTTCGACGTCTCGGTAGGAGGTAGCGATGGTTCAGATATCGACCATCACTGGCCGGCTGTGAGGACTACAGCCGCATCGGGCTGGCCACCAGGCTCTGGGTGACGCGGCCGACGGCGCTGCACCCGTCGAACAGGACGGCGTCGTTGAATCCGACGGCTCCGGCCGTACGCCGGTTCCGGGCGTCGATCCCCACCCAGGGACCCCGGGGATAGCGGTGGAGCTGGAGGGTGAGGTCGGGGTTGATGTAGACCTCGTCGCACGAGAGGTCGTGCTCCCAGCCGGCGGCGGCGGCCAGGTCGGCCAGGGTGGCGACCCTCACGAGATCGGTGGTGGGTCGACCGGCCATCAGTGGGGAGGTGAGCCTGGCCCACACCACGGCGGGTCCCGAGCTCTCGGTCGATCCGCTGGCGAAGCGGAGCTCGGCGGCGTCGCAGTTGAAGCCCGGCCGGGGGTACTCGATGTCGACGCCGGCGGCCGGGTCGGCTGTGGTGTCCGGCCGGGGGGGCGGCGGGTCCTCGCCCGTGTCGAACCCGACCGACGGGGCGAGCCACTGGGTGCTGGCCCGGGCCACGAGGGGACCGTCGTGGTGGATGGCGACGTCGACGACCGAGGAACGGGCGCCGGGCTTGACCACGGAGGCGGTGACGTCGAGCTCGGCCCGGGGCACCGCCCCCAGCAGCTCGAGGGTCAGTCGCCCGCAGAGGAGTCGGTCGTCGTCGGCGACCTGCTCGGCGGCCCACGCCGCCAGGCCGCCGACCGGACCCCCGTGGAGGAGCCCATGGTCCCACGGCCCTCGACCGTGGTCGGTGGCGCTCACCCGGTGGTGAGCGGGACCGTCCGACCCGACGACGACGAACAGGGCCCGGGCCGCGGCGTCGTCGTCGTCGAGCCGGCGGCGGTTCACGGCGTGGGCTGACGCTTGCCGAAGTGGGTGAACGTGTCGCTGATGGCGGTGGTCACCGAGGCGAGCTTGCTGCGCCCCTCGGCCAGCCGGGGTGCCTTGGCCTGGAGGTCGGCGACGGTCCACCGGCCGTCGGTGGCGATGATGTCCTCGTCGGCCAGCGACCAACCGCCGTAGAGTCCGACCTCGTTGCCGCCGACGTGGAACACCCCGCCGGTGAAGGGGCAGCCCTCGCTCGACAGGTAGGCGACCAGTGGTGAGATGTTGGCCGGGTCCCACTTGTCGAACTGGCTGGGGTCGTCGGGCGCCTTGACCACGTCCTCCAGCCCCGGAGTGGCCAGGGTGAGGCGGGTCCGGGCGATCGGGGCCAGGCAGTTGACCCTGACCCCGTAGCGGCCGAGCTCGCCGGCCGCCACCAGGGTCATGGCGGCGATGGCGGCCTTGGCCCCGGCGTAGTTGAACTGGCCGAGGTTGCCGAGCATGGCGCCGGAGGCGGTGTTGACGATGGCCCGGTCGCCTTCGTTGCCCGCCTTGGTCTGCTCCCGCCAGTAGGCGGCGGCCCAGCGGGTGGGCACGAAGTGGCCCTTCATGTGAACGTCGATGACGGCGTCCCACTCGGCTTCGGTCATGTTGACCACGACCCGGTCGCGGAGGATGCCGGCGTTGTTGATCAGGATGTGCAGGTCGCCGAAGGCCTCGACGGCCTGGTTGATCATGCCCTGCACGCCCTCCCAGTCGGTGACGCTGGCGCCGTTGGCCACCGCCTCGCCTCCCATGGCCTTGATCTCCTCGACGACCTGCTCGGCGGCGGTGACGTCGGAACCGGTGCCGTCGGCGGCGCCGCCGAGATCGTTGACGACGATCTTGGCCCCCTCGGCGGCCATGAGGAGGGCGTGCTCCCGACCGATGCCCCGGCCGCCACCGGTGATGATCGCCACCCGTCCATCCAATGAACCCATCTTGTTCACTCCATCCTCGCCCACGCGCGTCGGGGCGGCTCGCTCCTGGCCCGACCGGGTTGTCGGGGCTCACGACCCACGAAGGGTAGACGCGGCGGGCCGGGCACCGCCTCTTCGGAGGGTCAGGGTCCGGCGCCGGCCGGGACGTCGATCGGGTGGTCGCCGCCGAGGTCGGCGAAGGTCACCGTCACCGTCATCGTCGGGCCCGCGTCGAGATCGTCGGGGCCGGCCGTGCCCGAGGCCCGGGCCACCAGCGACAGGGCGACACCGTCGGCGATGTCGACGGTCAACTCCACCGGATCGGCGTCGCCGAACGGGCTGGCGTCGTCGGTGATGAGGGCGAGGGCGGCGATTCCGGGGTCGAGCCGGCGCAGGTCGCCGACCGTGACGGTGGCCCGGTGGCGGCCACCGATCACCGGTTCGAACTCGGTGTCGTCGGCCAGGGCCTCGATGCCGGCGCCCCGCCATCCCAGCAGCGCCGGCGTCACGACGGTGCCGGCCGGTACACCCTCGGTCAGGTCGAGACCGTCGGCGTCTCCCGGTATGAAGCCATCGGCTCCGATCGGCCTCACGAAGCTGGAGCCATCGACGGAACGGACCTGCTGGATCGTGGTGTCCGATCCGGCGTGGGCGACGGCGTCGCTGGTGGCGCGGAACGTGGCCAGGTAGTCGTCGCCCGAATACTCGGTCTCCAGGTGGATGCGGCCGGTGGCATCGGCCGTCGGTACGTCGATGTCGATCGACACCACCCCCGAGGTGGCGTTGGCCGCCTCGGTCAGGGCTGCGTCCACCGGGTCGTCGGTCGAGCCGGCCTCGTAGAGGCTGAGGGCGGCGGCGGCGAGGCCGGCGCCGACGATGACGAGCAGCAATCGCAGGACCCGTGCCCGTCGCTGGTCGTCGGCCGGCGGGCGACCGGTCGTCGGGGCGGCGTCGCCGGCGAGCGGTGGTTCGGTCGACGGCTCGCGTTGCGGATCCCGATCGGTCATCCCGCCAGTATGGCGGTGGCGGTCACGGTCGCCCGGTCACGATGTCTGGCCGAGGGCGTTGCGCAGCTGATCGAGGGCGTCGGGCACCAGGGTGAACCACGCCCACTTTCCCCGCTGCTCCCTGGTGACGAACCCGGCGTCGGTCAGCAGCTTGAGATGGTGGCTGATCGTCGGCTGGGTCCGACCCAGCAGTGCGGGCAGATCGCAGGCGCAGAGCTCGCCCCCCGGGGTGCAGGCCAGCAGCGACACCAGGCGGATCCGTACGGGATCGGCCAGTGCCTTGAGGCGGACGGCCAGGACCTGTGCCGTCTCCTCGTCGAGCACGGTGTCGGTCACGGGGGCGCAGCAGCCGCCAGTGGGGTCGGTTCCGGCGCCGGCGGCGGCCGGCACGGCAGCGGCGCGAGAGGAAACCATGACACCCGACTGTAGCTCCCGGTGACGATTCGACGGAGATCGAATCGTCACCGAGGCGTGAGAGGACGCCGCCCGGTGGTCAGCCCGCGGTCAGGCGGCGGTCAGCCGGCGCTCAGGGCCCGGGCCGCCTCGGAACCGACCGGGGGCGCTTCCCACGTCTTGAGCTCGGGCAGGACACGGTCGATGAACAGGTCCATGTTGCGCCGACCCTCGGCGTAGGGCATGCCGGCGTACACGAAGTTGGGGAAGAACCCCGCCATGCCGATCCGGTCCTTGATGTCGGCCAGCTTCTCCAGCACCTGGTCGGGAGTGCCGTAGGGCATGAGCTTGACGAAGTCGTCGGCCGCCCCCTCCCGTCCGTGACGATCGATGTAGCGGGAGATGTTGGTGTAGAACTCATAGCCCTTGACCCCGTCGTGGGGGGCCTCGCCGAACTCGTAGTGCTTGAGCACGGTGCCGTAGTAACCGCCGATGTAGCGGTGGGCCATCTCCTCCGCCCGGTCGGCGCTCTCGTCGACGAAGACGAACCCGCCGCAGAGGGGGGCCGGCGGCTCGGTACCGTTGGTCGACCGGTAGACCTCGTGGTACACCCGGAAGTCCTCCTCGACCACGGGCCACGGCTTCTGGGGGATGACGAGGAGGCCGATGCCGAGGCGGGCCATGATGGGCATGGACTCGGGCGACACGGCGGCGGCGTAGGTGCGGCCACGGAACGAGTGCTGGGGGGCGGGGCGGATGGCCCGTCTAGCCTGGTGGACATGGTCGCCGTCGTACTCGAGGTACCCCTGCTCCAGGCCCTGTAGGACGGCCTCCGCCATCTCCACGAAGCGCTCCCGGCTGGTGTTCATGTCGACCCCGAAGCCCTCGTACTCGACCCGGGCCAGGCCCCGGCCGATGCCGAGGATGAGGCGGCCCCCCGAGAGGTTGTCGAGCAGGGTGATCTGTTCCGCCACCCGCATGGCGTCGTGCCAGGGCAACACGACCACGCCGGTGCCGAGTTGTACCCGTGACGTGCGGGCGGCCACCCAGGTCAGGAGCTGGAGCGGGTCGGGGCACATCGTGTAGTCGGTGAAGTGGTGCTCGACCGTCCAGATCGAATCGAAACCGGCCTCCTCCGCCCGGTCGACGAAAGCCATCTCGTTGGCCCACACCTCGGCGTCCGTCAGCGCGTCCTCCGGGTTCTGGAACGCTACTCCCATGCCCACGTGCATCGTCACGACCCCCTGGGGGACAGCACGGGCGGCCGTCCTCCCCATGACCTCATCCTAGAGCGGGGGCACCGACCGGTTCGAACGGGTTCAGACGCGGATCGGGAGACGACCGAACCCCCGACCCAGGGCGTTGCCCGACCACTGCCGTTCCGGATCGAGCAGCTCGAGATCGCCGAAGCGCTCGTAGAGCCGGGTCAGCGTTATCGACGCCTCGAGCCGGGCCAGCGGCGCCCCCAGGCAGTGGTGGAGCCCCCAACCGAACCCGAGCTGGGGGTTGGGGTCACGGCCGAGGTCGACGACCTCGGGGTCGTCGAACACGTCGGGGTCGCGGTTGGCGGTCAGGATCACGAGATAGACCCGCTGGCCCCGCTCGAAGCGGTGACCGTTGCGCTCGTGGTCGACGCCGACCCGGCGGACCATCGCCTTGGCCGGACCCACGACCCGGAGCAGCTCGTCGGCGGCGGTGGTGGCCACCGACGGGTCCTCGATGAGGCGCCGCCGTTGGTCCGGGTGGTCGTTGAACAGCCGCAGGGAGCTGGTCAGCAGGTTGGTCGTCGTCTCGTGCCCCGCGAAGAGCAGCAGGGTGCACGCCCCGATCAGCTCCATCGACGTCAGCTCGTCGGCCCCGCCCTTCACCATGTCGCTGATCAGATCGTCACCGGGATGGCGACGCCGGTGCTGGAGGAGGTCACCGAAGAAGGTGGTGAACTCCTCGGTGGCGCCCCGGAGGTCGTCGACCGGAACCGAACCGGGCTCCACCGAGAAGACGATCTTGGCCAGGTCGTCCGACCACGACTTGAACCGGTGCCGCTCCGCCCCGGGCACCCCGAGCATGTCGGCGATGATGAGGGCCGGCAACGGCCCGGCGATCCGCTCCTTGAAGTCGAGCTCGTCGCCCGGCGAGAGCTCATCGAGCAGTTCGGTGATCGTGGCGTCGATCCGCTCCCCCAGCCGGTCGACGGTTCGGGGGGTGATGGCCCGCCGCACCGGGTCCCGGAGCCGGGTGTGGGCCGGCGGATCACGGAAGATCATCCAGCCCGACAGGAGTTCGACCGTGAGGGCGAAGTGCTCGGGGCGCTCCCGGGCCAGGCGTTCGAGCGAGGTGATCCGGTCGGCCGACAGCCGGGTGTCGCGAAACCCGTCCGACACGGCGCGGTAGCCGAGCAGCAGCCAGCCCCGGTGGGTGTCGCTCCACCGGATCGGGCCGTCGGCCAGGACGCGGCGGGCGAAACCCGACGGGTCGTCGTTGGCCTCACGACCGGCCAGGTCGATGTCGTCGTCGGCGCCGGTCACTGGTAGCTCCCGGGTGCGTAGAGGCGTGGTTGGCGACGCTCGGTGATGCCTCGCGGTTGCTTGCGCCACGGGCGGCCGACGGTGAGGCCACCGTCGACGATCTGCGTCGTGCCGGTGACCCAGCGGCTGTCGTCGGAGGCCAGCCAGGCCACCATGGCGGCGATGTCGTCTGGTTCCCCGGCCCGGTCCATGGGCTGGGAGTTGCCGAGACGCTCGCGGGCCTGGTCGAGGCGTTCGGCCATCTCCTCACCGCCCACCTCCGAGAGGGACCGGTTGGCGGCCAGTCCGGTGGCGATGTAGCCGGGGCACACGGCGTTGACGCGTATGTCGTGCTCGGCCAGCTCGAGGGCGCTCGTCCTGGTGAGCCCGACCACGCCGTGCTTGGCCACGGTGTAGACGTGGGAGCCGATGCCGGCGTAGAGGCCGCACACCGAGGCGGTGTTGACGATGCTGCCCCCGCCCCGGGCCCGCAGGGCGGGGGTGGCGTGCTTGATGCCGTAGAACACGCTCGACAGCAGGACGGCCAACGTCTGGTTCCACTCCTCGTCGGTCGTCTCCTCCAGCGGGCCGGCGATCCCGCCGAAGCCGGCGTTGTTGTGGATCACGTCGAGCCCGCCCCACCGGTCGACGGCCTCGGCCACGGCCGCCGCCACGTCGTCCTCCCGGGCGACGTTGCAGTGCCGGTAGGCGGCCCGCTCCCCCAGCTCCGCCGCCAGGGACTCGCCCGGCTCGTCCTGGATGTCGGTCAGCAGGACCCGTGCCCCATCGCCGACCAGTCGGCGCGCCGTCGCCGCCCCGATGCCGCTGGCGGCCCCGGTCACCACCGCCACCCGGTCGTCCAGTGCTCCCACGTCTCACCTCCGGTCGGTGGCGCCGCCTTGTACGGCGCTCCCCGGCGAAGCTACCAACGGTGCGACGCCGGCTGCCATTGGCGCGGGGTCGGCCGGCCGGCCAGACTCGGGCCGACGACGAGAGGGAACGAGATGAAACTGTCGGTCGAGTACCCGAGTGTGGCCTTCCGGGAAGGGCCGGCCAAGGTCTTGGAGCTGGGTCGGGCCATCGAGGAGATCGGTTACGACGAGATCGCCGTGTTCGATCACGTCCTGATGGGCTACCCGACCGACACCCGGCCGGCTCCCATGTACCCGCCCCAGATGCCGATCCTCGAGGCCGTCGTGCTGCTGTCGCAGCTGGCAGCGGTCACCGAACGGGTCGGCCTGTCGACCGAGGTCCTCGTGTTGCCCCAGCGCCAACCGGTGCTCGTGGCCAAGCAGTTCAGCACCCTCGACACGCTGTCGGGGGGGCGGGTCAGGCTGGGGGTCGGCGTCGGCTGGCAGGCGTCGGAGTACGACGCCCTGGAGGAGGACTTCGGCAACCGGGGGCGCCGCATGGACGAGGCCATCCGCCTCCTGCGGGCCTATTGGGGCGATGAGCGGATCGATTTCGAGGGCGAGTTCTACACCTCGACCGCCATGGCCATGGAACCGAAGCCCCCACAGGGAGCGAGCCTGCCGATCTGGATCGGTGGGGGGAGCCGGGCCGCGCTGCGGCGAACGGCCGAGCTGGGCGACGGCTGGATGGGGACCGCCCTACCGGACGACGACAAGATGATGGCGCTCGTTGCCTCGATCCGGTCGCAGGCCGAGGACTTCGGTCGCGATCCCGCCACCATCGGCATGCACATGATGCTCCAGCCTCCTCCCCGCGACGAGGCCGACAAGCGGTTCTACGCCGACCACGACCGGGTCGTGGCCAGGGCGGCCACGCTGGCGAAGCTCGGTTTCGACTGGGCCGCCATCAACGCCACCGCCATCTTCCAGGCCGGGGCCCGCAGCGTCGACGCCATGGTCGACGAGCTCGGTGTGATCCACGCCAAGATCAGCGCCGCCATCGGCTGACCCACTTCGCTGGAGGCGGCGGCCCGTGGTCAGCCGGCCTCGACCCCGAACTCGACGCCGGCCGCCACGGCGTCGGCCACGTCGCCCAGCCGGTCGAACCCGACGCCGAGGTCCGCCATGTCGTCGAGCCATCGTTCGAGGGCCAGGAGGCGGTGGCCCCGTCCGATCACCTGGGGGTGGAACACGACGGTGCAGACCCCGGCCTCGACCTCACGGGTCATCCACCGGACATCCCCGGCGAAGTTGGCGAACATCTCGTCCGGCGACCGCAGCCCCGGCATCAGCATCCGGCGGAAGGTCACGAACTCCAGGTAGACGTAGTCGTCGACCGTCCACGACCAGGGCAGCTCGATCAGGTCGGTCTCGGCCCCCCACCGGGCCGGGCCGTCCACCGGGAGCTCGGTGCCGAGGCGGACCCGGTAGGGCCGGAAGTCGTGGCCCATGAGCGACGAGTCGTAGGTCAGGCCGGCCTCGACGAGGAGCTCCAGGGTCTGTTCGGTGACGTCGCCCGACGGGGCCCGGTAGCCGCGGGGTGGCGATCCGGTGATCCCGTCGATCAGCGTCATCGTCCGCTCGAGCAGCGCCCGTTCCCGGTCGCGCTCCAGATCGGCGTTGAGCTCGTGGGCGTAGCCGTGGAGGGCGATCTCGCAGCCGGCGTCGACGATGCGGCGACACACGTCGGGGTAGGTCTCGATCGTGTGGCCGGGCACGAAGAAGGTGGCCGGGAGATCCCGGTCGGCGAGGAGGCGCAGCAGGCGGGGCACGGCCACGGCCCCGAACTCCCCACGCGACACCGGGGCCGGCGTCGTCTGGCGCCGCTGCATCCACAGCGACGGCCCGTCGAAGTCGAACGTGAGGCAGACGTGCCCGGCCCGGTTGCGATCGATCGTCATGACCCGACGGTAGCCCCCTCGTCGGCACCGCCGCCGCCCGGTCCTTGCGGTAGCTTTGACGACCATGCTCCTCGAACGGCTGGCCGACGGGCTCGGTGCGGCGGTCCGTTCGGCCCGACCGGTGGCGGGCGGTGACGTCAGCCGGGCGTACCGACTCGAGCTGGTCGACGGGCGGGTGGTGTTCGCCAAGACCCATCCCTCCCCACCCGACGACTTCTACTCGACCGAGGCCGCCAGCCTGGCGTGGCTGGCCGCCGCCGGGGTGCTGGCCGTGCCACGGGTCCTGGCCCACGGCGACGATCCTCCGGCCTTCATCGTGTTGGAGTGGATCGAGCCCGGCGGCATCGCCGACGCCCAGACCGACGCCGAGTTCGGGCGGGCGCTCGCCCTCCTCCACCGCTCGGGGGCGCCGAGCTTCGGCCGTGACGACAAGAAGACCCTCGGTTCGCTCGGCCTACCCACCGGCCCGTGCCCGAGCTGGCCCGAGTTCTACGTGACTCAGCGGCTGGAACCGCTGGTGGCGGTGGCCGAGGAACGCGACGCCCTTCCCCGCGAGCTCCTCCGGGAGATCGGGCGGGTGGCGTCGAGGATCGAGATCCTGGCCGGTCCCCGGGAACCGGCGGCCCGCCTCCACGGCGACCTGTGGGGCGGCAACCGCATGATCGACGCCGAGGGTCGGAACTGGCTGATCGATCCGGCCGCCCATGGTGGGCACCGGGAGTACGACCTGGCCATGATGCGCCTCTTCGGCGGGTTCGGTGAGTCGTGCTTCGCAGCCTACGACGAGCTGTTCCCGGTGATGGACGGGTGGACGAAACGGCTCCCCCTCCACCAGCTCGCCCCGCTCATGGTCCATGCCATCAAGTTCGGCGGTCACTACGTCGGCCGGGTGGAGCAGGCCCTGCTCCAACTCCGCTAGCGGCGAGACCGCGAGACCGCGTCACGGGGTCGTTCTTCGTTGCGTTGCCGACGCCTGGAGTCGATACCGCGACAGAGATCGAGTCATGTCGCGTCGTCGTCGGCACGCCGGGGTCGGCACGCCGGGTCGGCACGCCGGGGTCGGGGCGGTGCTCAGAGGGCGAACACGGCCCGCAGGCCGCGGCTGAGGGCGGTGGGGATGACCGACCGATGGTCCTCCCCGTCGATGAGGGCCCAGTCGAGGCGGAGGCCCGGGTGGTGGCGAGCGGCGAGCTGGCGATGGAAAACGTCGTGACCACCGAACGATCCGCTGATCTCGTCTCCACCGGCCGACAGGAACAGCCGGGCGGCCACGTCGGGGGTGGCGGCGGCGTGGGCCGCCTCTCGGGCGAACATGACCCGGTCGTCCCACCAGATCGACGGGCTGGCCAGGACCCAGCGCCCGAACGCCGCCGGCTCGCACAGCAGGGTATCGAGTCCGAACAGGGCAGAGAAGGAGTGACCGACGAGCGTCCGGTCGTCGCTCACGCGGTAATCCTCGCACAGCTGGGGCACGAGGGTGTCGACGAGGAATCGCCGGAACCGGTGGGCCCGCCCCACCTCGTCGGCAGGGAGCCGGACGCCGGTCTCCGCCGGGGCCTCGAACTCGGTGGGGGTGAAGTCGACGGCCCGCTGCTGCATGACCTCCCGCAGCTCGGGATGGGCGTGGGCGACCCCGACCACCACCGCCTCGGGGAGCCTCTTGCCGAGCGACAGGATCCGGAACGAGTCACGGACCGTCCCGTAGGTCCAGAGGCCGTCGAGGCAGACCACGAGTGGGAAGGGGTCGTCGGTCGACGGATACCGGTTCGGGGTCTCGACCGTGATCTCGTAGAGGAAGCCGGTCTCGTCGGCATCGAGGTGGAAGACGTCCTGGCGGAACGTCGTCGTCATCGAACCCGCCACTGGACGAGGGTGTAGGGGGGGTCGGCGTCGTCGTGGTCCTCGAACACGGCCTCGACCTCCGCGTCGATGCGCACCTCCTGGAGGGGATCGCCCAGCAGGTTGCCCACCATGCGGACGCCCCCGGCCGCCGGGAGCTCCACCAACACCACGATGTAGGGACCCTGGTCGTTCAGGGCGGGGTGGACGGGATGGTGAGGTCGTTGCCAGCTGAAGATCCGGCCCCGGGGCTCGACCACGGCCCAGCCCACCTCGAGGCTCTGGCAGGCGTGGCACATCCATTCCGGTCCCCACTGGAAGGCGCCGCAGTTGTCACAGCGCTGGACGAGGAGCTCATGGCGGCGGGTGCCCGACCAGTAGGGCTCGTCGAGCCCGTCGCGGGCGGGGCGGGGGGCGGCCAGGCCCGCCGCCAGGTAGTGGGTGGCGTCGTCGGTCATGCGGTGGCGACCTCCTCGGTGCCGTAGAGGGCGGTGCTCGCCACCTCGACCATGGGGCCGGCGTTGGCCAGGGCGACCTTCGCTCCCGGCACCGGGTTGGACGAGTCGCCCCGGATCTGGCGGATGGCCTCGATCTGGAGTCCGAGACCGTGCATGTAGCACTCGGCCAGGTTCCCCCCGCTGGTGTTGAGGGGCAGTCCCCCCGATGGGGCGATCAGGTTCTCGGGGGTCAGGACCTCGTTGGCGTTGTCGTAGGTGCACAACCCGTGCTCGATCAGGCTCATGACGACAGCGCCGGTGAAGTTCTCGTAGGACTGGACGACGTCGACGTCGGCGGGGCCGACCCCGGCCTGGGCGTAAAGGTGGGGGGCGGTGGTCTTGAAGCTCGACGTGGCGTAGTCGGGCTCGTTGTGGACGGTGGCCCCCGAGCGGCGGGGTCCACCCTGCTGGACGGCGAGGGGGTAGACCGGGGTGGCCGTCACGTCGGTGGCCCGGTCGGCGGCCATGACGATGACGGCCGCCGCGCCGTCGTTCTCGAGACAGCAGTCGTAGAGGCGGAACGGCTCGGTGATCCAGCGCGAGTCGTCGTAGGTCTGGGCGTCGAGCGGCCGGCCGTACATCACGGCCCGGGGATTCTGCTGGGCGTGGTGATAGGCGGCGAGCGCCACCGCCTTGAGGGTGTCGGGGGAGATGTCGTGCTCGTGGAACAGGCGGGTGGTGCGCATGGCGTAGATCTGGGCCGGCGACATCACCCCGTAGGGAACGGTGAAGGCGGGCGGGCCGCTCACGGCGTTGACCCGGGCACCCGACCCGAAGCGCCCGAACTGACCCTGGGCCAGACCCCGGTAGGCGACGACACAGGTGGCGTAGCCGGCGGTGACGGCGGCGGCGGCGTTGCCGATTGCGGCCGCCGCTCCCCCGCCGCCGCCCCCCCACTGCATGTTCGAATAGCGGATCTCGGCTAGACCGAGGGCGTTGGCCAGCCGGGCCGGAGCGTTGCGGTCGTTGCTGTAGGAGCAGAACCCGTCGATCGTGCGGGGGCTGATGCCGGCGTCGTCGCAGGCGGCCAGTATCGCCTTCAGCACCAGCACGAACTCGGGATCGGGCGACTGGCCCCGTTTGAAGTACGTCGTCTCACCGACGCCGACGACGGCGACGTTGCCTCTGATGGTCAATCCGCTCATGACACCCTCCCGTTCGACGGCTGGTCGTACGTTGCTCGCTCCGCCCCCCTGCCGTCCAACCAGACCCGGGGGAACGATCGGCCCCCGATCGACGAAGCGGGCGATGCAGCCCGGCCAGATCGTACGGTCGGAATCAGCCCCGGGGGTCGACCACGATGCGGCCCACCGTGCGCCGCTCCGCCAGCCGCCGTAGTCCCTCCGGCAGCCCGTCGAAGCCGAGGCGCTCGGTGATCAGGGGGTCGATCTCGCCCCGGGCCAGCTGGGCGTAGACCTCGTCGTAGCACCTGGTGATGACGGCCGGGTCCATGGCCCGGTACCCGCCCATGTGGACCCCCACGACCGAGTAGTTCTTGACCAGCAGGTGGTTGGCGGGGGCCGCGGGGATGGTGCCGCTGGCGAATCCGACGACGAGGAGCCGACCCTCCCACGCCACCAGCCGTCGGGCCACGTCGAAGTACGCTCCCCCCACCGGGTCGTAGACGACGTCGACGCCCCGGCCCGACGTTGCCTCCATCACCGCGGTGTGGAGGTCGGGCTCACCGGGGCCGGGATCGTAGTCGAAGGCCAGGTCCGCACCCAGCTCGGTGACGGCGCGGACCTTGTCGGGTCCGCCGGCCGCCCCCAGGACCCAACAGCCGTGGGCCTTGGCCAGCTGCACGGCGGCCGAACCGACACCCCCGGCGGCGGCCAGGACCAGCACGCTCTCCCCCGGGGCGAGGTGACCCCGTCGGTGGAGGGCGAACCAGGCAGTTCCATAGGTGACGTGGAGGCCGGCGGCCACCACACCGTCGACGTCGTCCGGCAGGGGATGGACGTCGGCCCCGTGCACGATCGCCTCGGTGGCGAACCCGCCCCACGCTCCGCTCGTCGAGCCCACCACCCGCTGACCGACGCTCAGGCCACTGCCCGGACCGACCGCCACCACCGTTCCGGCGGCGCTCATCCCGGGCACGAAGGGCACGTCGATCTTCACCTGGTAGCTGCCCTGGCACTGGAGGATGTCGGCGAAGTTGACGTCGGCCCCCTCGACCTCGATCCGGGCCTGACCCTCCCCCGGCTCGGGAGGGTCGACCTCGACCGCTTCGAGCTCGTCCCACGGGTCGCCGAGCCGGGTCAGCTGCCAGGCCCTCACGTCCGGCTCCCGCCCGCCAGCTCCGACCGGGCGGCTGCGCCGGCCCTGCCAGCCCCGCCGTCGTCGTGACCGGGGGCCGGACCGGCGTCCGAGCGGGCCCCCCAGGCCGCCATGACCAGCTCGAGGCTGCGGATCCGCTCGTCGAGGCCGTGGGTCGGGGTGTGGAGCATCAGCTCGGCCGCCCCGGTCCGGTCCGCCAGCTCGTCGAGGCCGGCCGCCACCTCGTCGGCGGTGCCGAGCAGGGCGCTGGTGGCCATGGCCACGGCGTTGGGGAACTCGTCGTGGGCGGCCGCCTCGTGGGGCGGCAGGAGGGGCAGCATGCGGCCGGTGCGCATCCCGTACCGCCGGAGGCGGGATGGCCCGGCCAGCCACTCGGCCTCGGCTGTGGTGGCGGCGGCGATCGTGGAGGCCGTGACGATCGTGTAGGGCTCGTCGAGGACGGACGACGGCTCGAAGGCGTCGCGGTAGATGCTCACGGCCTGGATCGTGCCGCCCATGTCGAAGTGGTGGGCGAAGGCGAACGGCAGCCCGAGGATCCCGGCCAGCTGGGCGCTGAAACCGCTCGATCCGAGGAGGATGACGGCCGGCGTCCCGGCGGCGACCGGGGTGGCCCGGAAGTGCTGCCACAGGCCCTGTTCGGTCCGGGCGTCGCCCAGCAGGCCCAACACGTCGATCAGGTTGCGGGGGAAGTCCTCGTCGTCGCGGTTGTCGGGCGAGCGACGCAGGGCGAGGGCGGTGGCCCGGTCGGTGCCGGGGGCCCGACCCACCCCGAGGTCGATGCGTCCGGGGTGGAGGGCCTCGAGCAGTGCGAACTGCTCGGCGATGGCCAGAGGGGCGTGGTTGGGCAGCATGACGCCCCCCGAACCGACCCGGATGCGCTCGGTGTTGGCGGCGAGGTGGGCCATCAGGACCGAGGGGGTGGTGCTGGCCACCGTGCCCATGTTGTGGTGCTCGGCCACCCAGAACCGGGTGTAGCCCAGCTCCTCCGCCCGACGGGCCAGGGCGGTGGTCTCGGCCAGGGCGCCGGCGCTGGTGGCGCCGTCGGCCACCATGGCCAGGTCGAGCACCGACAGCGGCAGACGCCCCTCCCCCATCGTCGGTGTCGTCGCCGCCTCCCCGGTCGTCATTGGCCGCTCCTCTCGTCGCCGTGTGACCCACGTGGCGGGTCGCTGGTGCCCGCATCGTAGTGGCGGCCCCTCCCCGGGGGTGAAGACGGCCCCGGGGTGAAGACGGCCCTGAGGCGAAGACGGTCTGTCCGGTCGGGGGGGCGGGCGCCCGGGCGTCGTTGTACACGGGGCGGGCGATCACCTACGTTGCAGCCCATGAGCGCTCCAGGCCCCCTGGCCGGTCTCCGGGTCATCGACCTGACCGGCGACCTCGGCCGGTTCGCCACCAAGCTGTTGGCCGAGTACGGCGCCGAGGTGTGCCGGCCGGCAGGGGCCGGGTCGCGGGGGGCGTCGATGCCGGGGCCGGCCGGCGCCGCCGGTCGGGGCGTGCTCGACTGGTGGTACGACGCGGCCAAGACGCCGATCGACCTCGACCTCACCACCGATGAGGGTCGCACCACCTACCGGCGGCTGGCCCTCGCCGCCGACGTGGTGATCGAGGCCCAGCCGGCCGGCCTCCTGGCCGAGCTCGGCATCGACCACGAGCACCTGGTCGACGCCAACCCCACCCTGTGCCAGGTGTCGGTCACACCGTTCGGGCGGACCGGGCCCCGGGCCGGCTGGCAGGGCTCCGACCTGGTGGCCGGGGCCCTGGGCGGCGTCCTGTCCCTGACCGGGACCCCCGACGAGCCGCTCAACTCGTGGGGCGGGCAGAACCACAACTTCGCCGGCTTCGCCGCCGCCATCAGCGCCCTGGCCGCCGTCCGTTCGGCCCGCCGCACCGGCCACGGGCAGCTCGTCGACCTGTCGGTCCACGAGGTGGTCACCGGTTCCATCGAGAACCTGTTCTTCCAGTACTTCTACGACGACGAGCTCCCCCTGCCCCGCATCCCGGGGCGTCAGGGTTCGCTCCACTGGCTCGGGGCGTACCAGGTGGTGCCGGCCCGCACCGGGCACGTGATGGTCACCCCCACCCCCCAGGCCCAGCCGCTCATCGATTGGATGGTCGAGTGCGGGATGGACGAGGCCGAGCCGTTCGTCGGCCTGGCGGTCGAGGACCTCCTGGCCCAGATGCCGGAGCTCATGGCTGCCGTCGGCGCCTTCGCCCGGACGATGGACGCCGGTCCCCTGTTCCACGAGGCCCAGCGCCGCCACATCGCCTTCGCCGAGGTCCAGTCGGTTCCGCAGGTGGCCGACAATCCGCAGTTCGCCCACCGCCGACTGTTCTCCGACATCGTCGTGCCGGGAACCGCCGACCCCGGCACGACCGCGATCGCCGATCGAGCCGGGGCGGACGGTGCTGCGGCCGCCGCCGGGACCGTACCCGACCCGGCGGCCGGCACTGCGGTGCGGGGCCCGTGGCGCCTCGTCCGCTTCTCCGACACCCCGCTGGCCACGCCGGCCGGCCTCCCGCCCACGGCGGAGGAAGCCGGAACGGTGGCGGCGAGGTGGGGGGCGGGGAGCCGTTCGACCCCGACCGATCCATCCACGGACCCGGCGGCCCGACCACTGGAGGGCCTGACCGTCCTCGACCTGAGCTGGGTGCTGGCCGGTCCGTTCGCCACCCGGCTCCTCGGTGATCTGGGGGCCGACGTGATCAAGGTCCAGACCGAGGAACGGGCCACCCTGGTCAACCGACCCGACTACCCCTACTACCCGGTGTGGAACCGGTCGAAGCGGTCGGTGACCCTCGACCTCAAGCGACCCGAGGCCCTCGACGGGATCCGACCCCTGGTCGAGCGGGCTGACGTGCTGGTGGAGAACTACAGCTCCGGGGTGCTCGACCGGCTCGGCCTCGGCTGGGACCAGGTGCGGGAGTGGAACGACCGCCTCGTGTACATCTCGATGTCGGGCTGTGGGCACGACGGCCCGTGGTCGCAGATCATCAGCTATGCCCCCACCGTCCACGCCCTGTGCGGCCTGACCAGCCTGACCAATCCGCCGGGTCGGGGAGATATCGGCTGCGGCTTCTCGCTCAACGACCACGCCGCCGGTTTCGCCGCCGCTCTTTCGGTCCTCGCCGCCCTCCACCATCGAGATCAGGGGGGTGGGACCGGCCAGTACATCGACATGGCCCAGCTCGAGGTCGGCGCCTACCTGCTGGGCCCGGCGCTGGTCGAGTGGGCCGCCACCGGTCACGAGGCCCGGGCCGCCGGCAACGTCGACGCCCTCACCGGTGCCGTGCCCAACGAGATCTATCGCGGGGTCGACGGTGCCACCGTCGCCGTGACCGCCACCGACGACGCCATGTGGGGTAGTCTCGCCGCCATCCTCGGTGCCACCACCGAGCCGTGGGCCACGGTCGAGGGGCGCCGGGACGATCGGGCAGCCGTCGATCGGGCCGTCGCCGCCTGGTGCGCCGATCGACCGGCGGCCGATGTCATGGCCACCCTCCAGGCCGCTGGGGTGGCGGCCGGCGTCGTCCAGGACGCCGAGGACCTGGCGGAACGCGATCCCCAGCTGGCCGCCCGCCGGTTCTGGTCGACGGCGGAGTCCGACGTGTTCGGCCCCCGCCGCCACGACCGCTTCCCCGCCCTCTGGAGCCGTTCCCGGCTCGAACCCTACCGGCCGGCCCCCAACTATCTCGGTGAGGCCAACTTCGAGGTGTGGACCGAGGTCGCCGGACTCGCCCCGGAGACCGTCGCCGGCCACATCGCCGACGGCCTCTTCACCTGACGCACCGGTTCACCTGACGCGCGGGTTCACCTGACGCACGGGGCGGACCGACCGGCGGGATGCCGGGCCCGCGTCGCTGGTTCAGACCAGGGCGTCGGCGGCGGCGATCTCGGCCACCTCGTCGCCATAGAGGCCGAGAATCTCCGTCAGTACCTCGAAGGTGTGCTCGCCGAGGCACGGGGCCGCCGATCGGGGTCCGTGGTCGTAGCCCCGGATGCGGTACTGGTGGCCGGCGTAGGGCACCGTGCCGACCTCGGTGTGCTCGAGGTGGCGGTAGAAGTTCCGGTGGCGGTATTGGGGGTCGTCGAGGAGCTGGCCGCTGGTCTGCACCACCCCGGCGGCGATGCCGGCGGCGGCCAGCGCCGCCTCCAGCTCCGGGCCGTCCCACATTGCGGTCCACGCCCCGAGCTCAGCGTCGATGGTGTCGTGGGCGGCGAGGCGGCCCTCCACCGTGGCGAGGGCGGGCTTCGTGGCCCACACCGGCCGGCCCAGGACGTCGACGAGACGGCGCCAGGCGTCGTCGTCGACGACGGCGATGGCGATCCACCGGTCGTCGCCCCGGGTCGGATAGGCCCCCCGGGGGGCCAGGTCGGGTGACCGGTTGCCCCGTCGGGGTGGCTGCATCCCGTCGCGTTGGACGTCGCGCAGCTCCGGGGCCAGGAGCTGGAGCGCCACCTCGAGCTGGGCCGCCTCGATGTGGCAGCCCTCGCCGGTGCGGCGCCGCCGATGGAGGGCGGCGAGCAGGGTGGGGGTGATGAACCGGGGGCAGATCGTGTCGGTGTAGGCCACCCACGGTCCGTCGGGTCCCCGATCGGGCCACCCGATCAGGTCCTGGAACCCGGCCACGGCGGCGGCGTGGTAGCCGTAGCCGGCCATCGACGACACCTCGCTCCCCTCCCCCAGCAGCGACGTGCTGACCATGACCAGTGACGGGTTGGTGGTGACGAGCGCGCGGTAGCCGAAGCCAAGGCGGTCGATGGTGCCCGGGGTGAAGCTCTCGATCACCACGTCGGCCCAGTCGGCCAGGCGACGAGCCACCATCCGACCCTCGGCCGTCTTGAGGTCGAGGGCTACGCTCAGCTTGGACGTGTTGAACGTGCCGTAGAAGTTCGAGCGGTTGATGCCGGGCTCGCCGTCCTTGAAGGGGGGTTGGAGCCGGAGGCCGTCGATGCGGTTCTCCGATTCGATCCTGATGACGGTGGCCCCGTGGTCGGCCAGGGCCTTGGCCGTGATGGGACCGACCCCGATCCACGAGAAGTCGACGACCTTCAAACCCTCGAACGGCGGCCCGTCGAACCGATGCTCCGGTTGGGGTGCGGGCCGGTCGCCATCCCTGATGGTCTCCACCGCCGGTGCCGCCGCCAGCGCGGCCCGGATGAGGTCGCCGTCGGCGTCCGGGGCGACGGGACCCCGCCGCACCGCCGGTCGGACGCCATCGACCCGGTAGCACGCCCCCGGAGCCCGCCGGCCCAGCCCGTCGCCGGCCTCGGCGGTCCAGAACGAGCGCCGATCCAGATGGTCGAAGGCCAGCAGATCGGCGAGGGTGTTGAGCGGCGCCAGGGTTGCCCCGTAGCCGAGGCCCCGGATGAACAGCTCCCACTTGGTATGGCGGGCGCAGAGCGCCAGGACCGCACCCTGGACCTCGTCGAGGGAGTGGCGGACCTCCTCGCCGGAGATGACGGCGTGGTCATAGCGGGTCCAGTCGACGTCCCGCCACGAATCGTCGACGATGCCGTCCTCCAGGAGCCAGGGGAGGAGGAACTGCACGGAACGGGCCGTCGGCACGGCGATGACGTAGCCGTCGGCGGCGTCGATCCGGAGCTGGATCCGCAGGCTCAGGTGGATCTCGGACCCGGTCCGCTCGAACTCGTGGCCCTGGACCCCCTGGGCCTCCATGGCGTTGAGCATCGTCCACGTCATGACCGACTGGGCCGAGACGTCGACGAACTGGGCCTCGCCGGTCCGCTCCATCCGCCGGTGGGCGACGAGGGCCGCCAGGGCCGCCTCCGCCCCGGCGTGGCGCCACACCTGCGGTATCGACAGGTGGACGGGGGCCCGGTCGGGGCTGCCCTGGATCCGCATCGGGCCGCCGAGAGCGGCGATCGTCAGCTCCTCGGCCGGCTGGTCGGCCCGCGGCCCGTCGGAGCCGAACGGGGTGACGAGCACCACCACGGCCGTCGGGTTGGCCGCCACGACGTCGTCGTCGCCGATGCCGAGACCGGCGAGGCGTCCCGGGGGGCCGCTGTCCATGATGACGTCGGCGCCGGCCACCAGGTCGAGCACGAGGGCACGATCGGCCACGGGGTCACCGCTGCACACCACCGATCGCTTGTTGCCGTTGTAGGCGACGGCTTCCGAGCCGTCGCCCCGCCGGCGGCCGGGATCGCCGCCGGCCGGTTCGAGCCGTAGCACCTCGGCCCCGAGGTCGGCCAGAAGGTAGGGACCGACCTCGCCGCGGCGGTCGGTCATGTCGAGGATGCGCCAGCCGTCGAGCAAGCCGTCGTCCATGGGAGGGTTATCACCTTTCTCGACCCCGACCGGGGTGTTGTCGTGGCCCCACAGTGTGGGCACTACGCAGTGGCGACGCCAGTTCGCCCGTCCGGCTCGCCCGTGCCCTCGTCGCCGGGGACGACTACGGTCGGGACGCGGCCGTTGGGGACCCGGCCCGGAATCGGAGGACGTACCATCATGATCGAGCGCTTCGACGAGGTCGAGGGCCCGGAGGGGACCATGGTCACCTTCGTCGTCCACCCCGAGCGCCACGGCCCCCATCCGGTCGTGCTGTTCCTCATGGACGCACCGGGCATGCGCGAGGAGCTGCGGACCATGTGCCGCCGCCTGGCCTCGGTCGGCTACTACGTGATGGCGCCGCACCTGTACTACCGCCAGGTCGACCACTACAACCTGTTCGAGACGAACGACCGCGACCGGATGGTCGAGCTGATGGGCGCCCTCTCCAACGCCCTCGTGGTCGACGACGCCCGCCGGCTGTTGGCCGTGGCCGACGGCGACCCGGCGGCCGACGCCACCAGGGTCGGCACCGTCGGCTACTGCATGAGCGGGCCGTTCACCATCATGATCGCCGCCGCTGAGCCCGACCGGGTCAGGGCGGCGGCGTCGATCCATGGTGTCCGCCTCGCCGTCGACGCCGACGACTCCCCGCACGCCCATCTCGACCAGGTGCGGGGCGAGGTGTACGTGGCCTGCGCCGAGCACGACGCCCACGCCCCCACCGAGATGGTCGAGGCGTTCGAGAAGGCGATGGCCGAGACCGGCACCCGGGGCGAGGTCGAGTGGTACCCGGGAACGGAGCACGGGTTCGCCTTCGCCGAGCGGCCCGTCTACGACCGGGCCGCCTCGGAACGACACTGGGAGCGCCTCCACGCCCTGTTCGCCAGGACCCTGTCGGCGTGAGCGGGGCGGCGCCACACCCGGCGGGGTCACCCGAGTCGCCCCACCATCGACCGACGATCCCGACCGACGATCCCCGACCAACGATCCCAACACCAGGAGTACGGACATGCCCCGAGGAGAACCGATCATCCCCGCCGGCTCGGAGAAGACCTACGAGCGATTTCATTTCGCTCCCGCCATGCGGGTGGGTGACACGCTCTACTGCTCGGGCGTCATCGGGGCCGACGGCTCCCGGGTGCCGGAGCGGGCCGAGGACGAGTTCACCGCCGCCTTCACCGCCCTGGCCGACCTGCTGGCGGCGGCCGGTGCGTCCCTCGACGACGTCGTCGAGCTGACATCGTTCCACGTGGACATGGGCACCCACCTCGGCGCCTTCATCGCCGCCAAGGACGCCGTCATCGGCGAGCCGTACCCGGCGTGGACGGCCATCGGCTGCACGGAGCTCGCCGTACCCGCCGCCCGGGTCGAGATCCGGGCCACCGCCTACCTGGGGTGACCGGCCCGCCGAGGTTGGCCGCCCCCACCCCGGGTGAGAGGATCGGGGTGGGGGCAGCGGACGTGGCGCCTCAGATCTCGTCGACGGCCAGCAGTGGCGATGGTCCAGGCCCTCGGCGATCGCACCGATGACGGTGGCGTGCCAGCCCCTCAGTGCTGCGATGACCGCCGACCGGAAACTAGAGCCTGGCCCCGGGCGGGGCCACCGCAGAGGAGAATTCCCCGACGGCGGATGGTCCCCGCCCCGGACCAGATCGGGCCCGGCGATTCGGCCCGGCGCAGTGGTCAGTTGTTGCCGAGCACCCGTTCGGCGCGGACGAAGACCGCGACACGCCCCTCGGCCTCCATGACGCGGTCGAACTCGTCCCAGTCGTCATGGGTGCCACCGGCGCCGACGAAGATCGACCGCAGCAACCGCGCCATCTCTCCGGCCTCGACGTCGTCGGGACCGACGATGTCGGCCCGACCCTCGATGCCGGCCCACTTCCACCCCCGGCGGTACGTGATCGACGCCCGTCCCGCCGACCGCAGCAACGCCACCTTGCGGGCCGTGCCCCGGGCCACGAACGCCAACGTCTCCTCGCCGGTCTCCGGGTGGGCGATGGGGCCGGCGTTGACGACGCTGGCGTGCACCGACCCGTCGGGGCGGACGGTCGCCACCACGCACAACCCCTGCTCGGTGCCCGCCATCCCCACAACGTCGTCCATCGTTGCCATCGCCTCAACGTAGCCGGCCGGCGTCACCCCCGGCACCGATCCGGCGTCACCCCCGGCACCGATCCGGTGGGGCCGTGGTCGCCGTCGCCGCCCTCGTCGGCTTGGCCCTGACCGGCCGCCAGCCCGGCCCGGCCGGCCCGACGCGAGAGGCGGCGGTGTACGATCCCTCCGCCACCTGCGCCGTCAGCTGAGCAGGACCGTCGGGATGTCGACGTGTCGGGCCCGGAGCCACTCCCCGAGGCTCTTGGCCTGGCCGTCCTGTCGGGTCGAGGCCGCCACGCCCTCCTCGAGGAGCCCGTGGACGAGGAAGTTCACGGAGCGCAGGGCCGGGAGCGGGTGACGGTCGATCCGCAGCCCGGCCGTCTCCGGGAGCAGTTGGCGGAGACGGTCGACGGTGAGGAAGTCGACGAGCCACGCCCACGCCTCGTCGCTGCGGGCGAAGACGCCGAGGTTGGCGTTGCCGCCCTTGTCGCCGGAGCGGGTGCCGACCACTCGGCCGAACGGGGCCCCGGCGGTCGGGCCGCCGGGGGCGGCAGCGTCCGGACCAGGCAGGGGATCGACGACGACGGGCTCGTCGGGCCGGGGCGCCACGGAGGACACGACGGTGGTGTCGCCGCCCCGTACGTCGACCACGGCCGGGACCAGATCGGCGTCGACCAGCGCCGGGGTGTAGACCCCGTAGGCTGAGCCGGGGGCGGGTCCGCCGCCGATCCCGAACAGGCCGGGAATCGAGGCCAGTCCCGTCTCGGTCAGGGCGTTGGAGAACGCCCGGCCGACCTTGCGTTCGTCGGGATCCTTGACGGTGAGGCGCCACAGGGCGACGGCCGCCTCGTTCGAGGTCGGGTCCTCGTGATCGGTGCGGACCACCCGGGTCGTCACCGAGGCGAAGTCGTCCGGCTGGTACGGACAGGCGGCCCAGAAGGCCGATGACACCAGCTCGGCCTTGGCCTCGATGTCGAGACCGGTGAGGGCGATCGTCAGATCGTTGCGGTAGCCGCCGATTTCGTTCATCGCCACCTTCAGGGTCGGGGGCGGTGGCTCACCCTTGACGGGGTGGATCCGGACCCGGTCGGCGCCCTCCTGGGTGAGCCGGATCGTGTCGAAGCGGGCGGTGACGTCGGGCCCGAGATAGGCCGGGCCGCCGATCTCGTAGAGGAGCTGGGAGGTGACGGTTCCGATCGAGACCTCGCCCCCCGTCCCGTCGTGCTTGCCGATCACACTGGCGCCGTCGGCCGCCACCTCGGCCCAGGGAAAGCCGACCCGGCTCATCCCCGCCACCTCGGTGAAGAACGAGTAGTTGCCGCCGGTGGCCTGGGCCCCGCACTCGATGACGTGGCCCGCCACCACCGCCCCGGCCAGGGCATCCCAGTCGTCACGGGCCCACCCATGGTGCCACGCCGCGGGGCCGCACACGACGGCGGCGTCGGTGACCCGGCCGGTGATCACGATGTCGGCCCCCCGTTGGAGGGCGTCGACGATGCCCCAGCACCCGAGGTAGGCGTTGGCGGTGATGAACCGCTCGGTGTCGGTGATCGGCTCGCCCCCCTCGAAGTGGGTGAGGCGGATGTCGGCCTCACCCAGCTCGCCGAGACGGGGAAGCAGGTCGTCGCCGGTCACGGCGGCGATCGTCGGCGACAGCCCCAGCCGGTCGGCCACCTCGGCCACGGCGTCGGCGCAGCCTCCCGGGTCGAGCCCGCCGGCGTTGGCCACCACCTTGATGCCCCGGTCGAGGCAGGTCCCCATCACCTGCTCCATCTGGGTCACGAACGTGCGGGCGTAGCCCCCGCCGGGTCGTCTGGCCTGGGTGCGGGCCAGGATCAACATGGTCAGCTCGGCCAGCCAGTCGCCGGTGAGGGCGTCGATTGGCCCGCCCTCCACCATCTCCACCGCCGCCGACACCCGATCGCCGTAGAAGCCGGAGCAGTTGGCGATCCGGATCGGTGGGTGGGCGGGGGTCGTGGTCCCGGCGGGATCGGCTGCGCTCGACATGGCCGCGAACGTAGCCGCCGTCGACGCCTACTTCGACTTGGGCCCGCCGGTGGTCTATACCGAACGACCGTGGCAGTCCTTCATTCGACGATCGACATCGGGAGCGACGACTTCCGCCGCAACCGCGACGACATGCTGGAGCAGCTCGAGGTCATCGCCAAGCTCCAGGAGGAGGCGGCGGCCGGCGGCGGGCCCCGGGCCATGGAGCGCCTGCGGACCAGGGGCAAGCTCCCGGTCCGGGAGCGGATCGCCGCCCTCGTCGACCCCGACTCCCCGTTCTACGAGATCTCCTCCCTCGGTGCCTACTGCTCCGACTACACGGTGGGGGCGGGCCTGGTCATGGGCATCGGCGTGGTATCGGGGGTCGAGTGCATGATCGAGGGCAACGACCCCACCGTGCTCGGGGGGGCCATCACGGCGTTCGCCGGTAAGAAGATCATGCGGGCCATCGAGATCTGCCGCGACAACCGCCTCCCCTACATCCAGTTCGTCGAGTCGGCCGGCGGGGACCTCCGGGGCAACGACGACCCGGAGCGGGTCATGCGGGAGCAGCAGACACACTTCGCCGAGTCCGGCCGCCTCTTCTACGACGTCACGGAGCTGTCGAAGCTCCGGATCCCGTCGATCGCCGTGGTGTTCGGGTCCTCGACCGCCGGGGGCGCCTACCAGCCCGGGATGAGCGACTACAACATCTTCATCCGGGAGCGTTCCAAGGTCTTCCTCGGCGGCCCGCCCCTCGTGCAGATGGCCACCGGCGAGATCTCCGACGACGAGACCCTGGGCGGGGCCCAGATGCACGCCGAGGTGTCCGGACTGGCCGACTACCTGGCCGACGACGAGCTCGACGCCCTTCGCATCTGTCGGGAGGTCGTGGCCCACCTCAACCACCAGAAGCGGGGCTACGGGCCGACCCGGCCGTCGGTCGCCCCCCGGCTCGACCCGGAGGAGCTGCTGGGGCTGATGGCCCGCGATCTGTACGCCATGATCGATGTGCGCGAGATCATCGGACGCATCGTCGACGACTCCGAGTTCGAGGAGTTCAAGGCCCGCTACGGGCCGACGCTGATCTGTGGGTGGGCCTGGATCCACGGCTACCCGGTCGGCATCCTCGGCAACAACGGGCCATTGTTCTCCGAGAGCTCGGAGAAGGCGGCCCAGTTCATCCAGCTCTGCAACCAGCGCCACATTCCCCTCGTGTTCCTCCAGAACATCACCGGCTACATGGTGGGACGCGACTTCGAGCGGGGCGGGATCGTGAAGAACGGCTCGAAGATGATCAACGCCGTCTCCAACTCGACGGTGCCCCACATCACGGTCATCCTCGGCTCCAGCTACGGGGCCGGGAACTACGGCATGTCGGGCCGGGCGTTCAATACCCGCTTCACCTATCTGTGGCCGACGGCCAAGATCGCCATCATGGGTCCCAAGCAGATCGCCGGGGTGATGTCGCTGGTGCGGCGGGCCCAGGCGGCCCGCCAGGGGGTCGAGTTCGACGAGGAGGCCGATCGGGCCATCACCGAGACGGTCGAGTACTACCACGAGCTGACCTCGCTGGCCCTGCATGCCACCGGCCGCATCAGCGACGACGGCATCATCGATCCCCGCGACACCCGCGACGTGATCGGGATGTCGCTGTCGGTCTGCCACAACAACGTCGTCGAGGGAGCTGAGGGTTTCGGTGTCTTCCGCATGTAGTCGTCTCCTCGTGGCCAACCGGGGCGAGATCGCCCGGCGGGTCTTCGCCACGGCCCGGGCCATGGGCATCGAGACCGTCGCCGTGTACGCCGACCCCGATGCCGGTGCGCCCTTCGTGGCCGAAGCCGACCAGGCGGTGGCCCTCGGCGGCTCGACGGCCGCCGACACCTACCTCGACCAGGCCAAGCTGCTCGCCGCCGCCGCCCGCAGCGGCGCCGACGCCGTCCACCCGGGCTACGGGTTCCTGTCGGAGAACGCTGGCTTCGCCACCGCCGTGATCGGGGCCGGCCTGACGTGGGTCGGGCCTCCACCCACCGCCATCGCCGCCATGGGCGACAAGCTGGCGGCCAAGCGTCTGATGATCGAAGCCGGCGTCCCCACCCTCCCGTCGGTGGAGATCACCGACGGGATGATCGGCACCAACGCCCTGGCGGCAGTGGCCGAGGAGATCGGCTACCCGGTGCTGGTGAAGGCTGCGGCGGGCGGGGGAGGCAAGGGGATGCGGGTGGTGGACGCCCCCGCCGACCTGGCCGAGGCGGTGGCGGGGGCCCAGCGGGAGGCCGTGTCGGCGTTCGGCGACGGCACCGTGTTCCTCGAGAAGTACCTGCCGGCCCCCCGCCACGTCGAGATCCAGGTCCTGGGCGACACCCACGGCAACCTGGTCCACTGCTACGAGCGGGAGTGCTCGATCCAGCGGCGCCACCAGAAGATCATCGAGGAGGCGCCGAGCCCGGCGGTCGACGACGACCTCAGGGCCGCCATGGGCGCGGCCGCCCTCGACGCCGTCAGGGTCATCGGCTACCACTCGGTTGGCACGGTCGAGTTCCTCCTCGATACCGACGCCACCGGCCGAGCGGCCTTCTACTTCCTCGAGGTCAACACCCGGCTCCAGGTCGAGCACCCCGTGACCGAGGAGATCACCGGTCTCGACCTGGTGCGCCAGCAACTCCTGGTGGCCCAGGGCCTGCCCCTGGCCTTCGGCCAGGACGAGCTCCGCATCGACGGTCACGCCATCGAGGCCCGGGTCTACGCCGAGGACCCGGCCGCCGGGTTCCTGCCCGCCACCGGCACCGTGGCCGCCTTCGGGCTCCCGGCGGCCCCGGCCGCCCGTTTCGACTCCGGGGTGGAGGCCGGCTCGGTCGTCGGCGTCGACTTCGATCCACTCCTGGCCAAGGTGATCGTCCACGCTCCGACGAGGACCGAGGCCGCGCTCCGGCTGGCCCTGGTGTTGGAGCGGATGGTGATCTCCGGCGTCACCACCAACCGGGACTTCCTCGTCGCCACCCTCCGCCACCGGGCCTTCCTCGACGGCGACACCACGACCGACTTCATCGACCGGGTCGCCCCCGACCGTACGTGCCGTCCCGAGGGAGTCGACCGGGCCCGGCTCCTCACCGCGCTCGTGTTGTTCCGCCAGGCCCGCAACCGGCGGGCCGCCGGGCCGCTGGCCTTCCTCCCGTCCGGCTACCGCAACTCGGCCATGCCGCCGGAGCGGGTGATCCTCGACCTCGACGGCGACGAGGTGACCGTCGGCTACCGGCGCAACCGCGACGGCACGTTCGACGTGGAGCCCGGCGAGGGTGAGCCCCCGCTGCGGGCCACGCTCGAGGCCTGCGGGCCGGACGGCCTCGACGCCGTGATCGACGGGGTCCGGGCCCACTACACCGTCGTCGCCACCGGCGCGGTCTGGCATGTGCAGGGCCCCCACGGGCGGGTCGAGGTCGTCGAGCGGTCCCGCTTCCCCGACGCCGGCCCTTCGTCGGTGGCCGGCGGTCAGCTCGCTCCCATGCCGGGCACCGTCCGGGTCGTGTCGGTGGCCGAGGGCGATCAGGTCAGCGCCGGCCAGGCCCTCCTCGTGATGGAGGCGATGAAGATGGAGCACACGGTCGTCGCTCCCGAACCGTCGCTCGTCAGCGAGGTCCGTTGCGCCGTCGGCGACCAGGTCGACAACGGCCAGGTCCTCGTCGTCCTCGCCCCCCTGAGCCCGCCCGCCGATCCGGCGTGATTGCGTGACGGGCGTGGCGGGGGTGGCAGCTCAGGGCCGGCGGCCCAAGGCCCTGACCGCCTCCTTGTGCTCGTCGGAGCGGAGCGACGCCCGATGGCCCTCCTCGACCTGTTCGAGCGTCATCGTCCCTGCGGCGAGGCCGTCGACGGCGGCCTTCGTCGCCGCCACAGCCCCCGGAGCGAGGGCGCAGATCGCATCGGCGATGGCGTCGATGCGGTCGTCAAGAGCGTCGGCGGGAACGACCTCGTCGAGGTAGCCGATGCGGCGCAGCTCGTCGGCGTCGAACGGCAGCCCGGTGCAGAAGATGCGCTTCGTGGCCGTCGGACCGATCCGGTCGACGAAACGACGCAGGCCGGTGGCGTAGTACTGGATGCCCAGTCGGGCGGCCGGCATCTGGAGGTGGATCCCTTGCGCTCCGATCCGGAAGTCGCACGAGATGGCGAGATCGGTGCCGCCCCCGTGGACGTTGCCGCCGATCCTGCCGATCACCGGCACCCTGACGGCGGCCAACCGGTCGCACAGGTCGCCGAACCCGACCTGCGCCCGCTCCCCGGCGGCGAGCGCCCCCAGGTGGTAGCCGGAGCAGAACGACGGGCCTTCCGAGCCCAGCACCACGACCCTGACCCCGGCGTCGGCGTCGATCTCGTCGCACAACTCGACGAGGCGGACGAGATCGTCGGGCTCGATCCGGTTGCGCTTGTCCGGTCGGTGGAGGCGGATCGTGGCCCGGGGACCGGTGCGTTCGAGGGTCGGTTCGCTCATCGGTGCCGAAGTTAGCCGCTGAGCCCCCGGGGTCCCCAACGGCCGGGTCTGACCGGCGACCGGTTCTCGCGTATCACCGGCGATCCCCGATCGTCATCAGATCGACAGAGCGAGGTGATCGGTGGCGGCACCGGCCTTGAACCCGGAGCAACCCGATGACGACGACGATCCGACGAACCCATGACCTACACCAGCGACCGAGCGGGGCGGCCCACAGCGGGGCCGTCGTGAACGAGCGGCCCCTGGCTGGCGCCGTCCTGGCCGGTGGGATCGTCCTCGCCCTGTCGTTGCTCCTGCTCGACGACGTCGGGCTCGGTCGGCTACATGCCCCGCTCACGGTGAGCGCCCTCTGTTTCGGGGCCACGACCTGGGCCCGGCCCCTCACCCGGACGGCGTTGGTCTTCGGTGGGGGCCTCGTGGTGGCGGCCGCCGTCGCCGCCGCCGCCGGGCTCGCCGACGTCGCCGTCCCGGGCTGGATGGTGGCAGCGGCGGCCGCCGTCATCACCGGGGTGGCGGGCGCGGCCCGTCTCGCCCGGAGTCGGAGCTGACGGCTCGGATCGTGCGGGGACCGGGAGCCACCCCGGGCCGGGGCGGCCTCGCATCTGCTGCCCGGCCCCGCGTGGGGCCGAGCCGTCCCGGAGCCTCGTCCCGGCGGTCTCAGCCACTCAGGTCTCGTCGCCGGCCTGGGCCCCGGCGAGATCGGTTGCGGCACTTCCAACCGGGCCGTCATCGTCGCCCGTCGGCCCCTCACCGGCCGGTTGCTCGGCCGCCCGATCGTCCTCGCTGGCCGGGGGCCACGCCGCCTCCTCGGGGGTTCGGGCCCGCCCCCCTCGCACGAGGTACACGACGGCGGCGGCGATGAACACGATCATGGCCCAGATGTGGAGCCGGATCCCGAACAGGGAGTTGACGGGGTCGATCCGAACGGTCTCGATGATGATCCGGCCCACGCCGTAGCCGATCAGGTAGGCGGCAAACAAGGCGCCCGGCTTCAGAACCCGCTTGCGGTCGAGCCAGACCAGCAGGGCGAGCAGGGCGATGTTCCACAGGATCTCGTAGGCGAACGTGGGGTGGAAGAGCTCGCTCGACTCGTAGCCCCGCAGCCGGTGGTCGGGATCGATCTCCAGCCCCCACGGCAGATCGGTCGGTCGACCGTAGAGCTCCTGGTTGAACCAGTTGCCGAACCGGCCGATGATCTGACCGAGGGGCAACCCGAGAGCGACGGCGGTGAACACTGGGGGCAACGGCACCTGCTCCCGCCGTAGCCACCACACCCCCACGGCGGCGCCTAGCGCGACCCCGCCGGGGATGCCGAGGCCCCCCTCCCAGAGCCGGAAGGCGGCCCCCGGGTCGTCGGCGAACCGGCCCCAGTTGGTGAGCACGAAGTACAGCCGGGCCCCGACGATGGCGGCGGGGAGGACCCAGAGGGCCATGTTGGGGATGATCTCGGGATCGAGGCCGTCGCGGGCCAGGCGGCGGCTGGTCAGCCACACCCCGGCCAGGACGCCGAGGGCGATCAGGAACCCGTAGGCTCGCAGGTCTATCGGTCCCAGCGAGATCCCGTTGCCGGGAGGGCTCGGAATCGATGCGACGAACGAAACCATGGTGGGGGCTCCTCGATTGACGGTCGACGGTAGCCCGGAGCCTGACCGAGCTACAGTGGTAAAGCGCGTATGGGAAAGAACATTCCCCCGGGGTATCCCCCCGCTCATATGCGGGCGTTGGCCCGACTGAGCCGCCCCCTGCGGGGAACGGCGCTTCGACGCTATCCCGAACCCGACGAGCTGGTGGCCCGGGTCGCATCCCGGACCGGGTTGTCCGACTTCGGCCCCGGCCCGGTGGAGGAACCGCTGGAGGAGCTCCTCCGCCCCCTTCGCCACGATCCCAGCGTCACCACGATCGGGCTGACGGCGTGGCCCACGATGCTGGGCCGGCTCCTGGCCACCCGGCTCCAGATCGTCGACCACGTGAAACGTCACCCGGAGATCGCCGACGAGCGGCTGGTCCGGCCCATCATCATCACCGGCATGCCCCGCACGGGGACGACCCTGCTCTACAACCTGCTGGCCTCCATGCCGGGAGCCCGTCCGCTCCTCGGTTGGGAGAGCATGGATCCGCTCCCCCATCACCGCCAGGCCCTGCGCCGGGCCCGCTACCGGGCGTGGGTGGCGTTCGTCAACGCCACGATCCCCCAGCTCAAGACGATCCACGCCCTCCAACCCGATGGACCGGACGAGGGGTTGGAGATGATGGACCGCACGCTCCACTCCTTCAACTTCATGTTGTACACCTACGGCTACACCGACTGGCTGCTGGAGCGGACCCAGCGGGAGATGGTCGAGGCGTGGACCGTCTGGCGGTGGCAGCTCCAGATGCTGCAACGGCAGGGCCCCGGCGGCTACTGGATCCTGAAGGCTCCCACCTACATGGGCCTGTTCCCCACCGTCGACGCCCTGCTGCCCAACGCCCGGTACGTGATGACGCACCGTGATCTCCACAACGCCATACCGTCCGCCATGTCGTTGGTGACGGTGGTTGGCGCCTCGATGCGCCGACCGGGCGCTCAGGTGCCCCTGCCCCGGTTCGTCGACCGGATGGCCGATATGGCGAACCAGACCCGCAAGCAGATCGAGCAACGGCCGAACGTCCAGGTCCTCTATCCGGAGCTCGTGGCCGATCCCGCGGCGACGGTGCGCACGATCCTCGGTGAGTTCGGTGAGGAGATCCCCCACAACCTGAACCGCCGCGTGCAGGCCTACCTCGACGAGCATCCGCAGCACAAGCACGGCAGGCACGACTACCGTCTCGAGCGGTTCGGGCTCGTCCACGACGACCTCGAGCCGTACGCCGCCGACTACGCCCGCGATCTCGGCCTCGACCGCTTCTGAACGGTCTCCGCCGGCTCCGACCGGGCGGCCGGGGTAGCGAAGTGACCGGGCGTGGGCCGTTCGGCCCCTCAAGTTCCATCGGTCGGGTGTCGATCAGGTGGTGCCGGCCACCAGGGCCGGTTGGCGACAAACCAGAAGGGACGAGGGCGTTGAACACCCTTGCATCTACCACCACGCGGGCGCTCGCCGTCCGCAAGTGGTGAGGAAGGACACCTCAATGACACACATCACCAGGGCTCGGCTGCACGCCACCACGGCAGCCGTGACGATCGGCGGCCTCATCGTTGCGATGGGCGCCCCCGTGAAGTGGTTCTGAGAGACGGACCATCTGCTTGGCCGAGGGGCCGGAACGCTCGTCGTTCCGGCCCCTCGGTCGTCCAGGCCCCCCGATGACCCCGTCGATCCGTCCCTTCCGCGCCGATCGCCTCACCCCCGCCTACATCGGGCTGGTGGTGACCGCCGGCATCATCGCCCTGGCGCTCGCCGTGGTCGGTTCCCCCCGGTCGGCCGTCGTCGGCGACCACCCGATCGTGTTCGCCACCTTCGCCGTCCTCCTCGTGGCGACGGAGGCCCGCCCCATGACCTACCTGGCCGACGGGGGTGAGGTCACTGCTTCCTGGACCTTCGCCTTTGCCCTGTTGTTCGTGGCCCCGGCGGCGGCGTGCCTGAGCGTCGTCGCCGCCACCGCCCTCGGCATCGACCTGGTCAACGGCAAGCCCCTGGCCCGGGCCGCCTTCAACGCCGCCCAGTTCGTGCTCAGCCTCTCCGCCGGGATCCTCGCCGCCTCGGCCATCACCGATCTCGTGCTCGTCCCCGGGCAACAGCCGTCGCTCCGGTGGCTGATCGGGGCGGTGGTGGCGAGCGCCGTGGCCTTCAGTGCCAACTCGTTGCTGATCAGTGTCGTCCTCGCCCTCAACGGAGGGCTGCCGGTCATCGAGATGATCCGCCGCTCGTTCGGGGTCAACATGGGCATGGACGGTGTCCTGCTGGCCATGGCACCGGTGTTCGCCATCATCGGTCTCGACGCCTGGATCCTCGTTCCCCTCCTGCTGGTCACCGTGTGGATCATCTTCCGTAGCGCCAGCATCGCCCTCGACAACCGCCATGAGGCGACCCACGACCAGCTCACCGGGATCGCCAACCGCCGCCTGTTCGAGGATCACGCCGCGCTGCTGCTCACCGGGGCGGGCAGGAGCGGCAGCAGGGCCGGGCTCATCCACCTCGACCTCAATGGGTTCAAGGTGATCAACTACCGGCTCGGTCACTACTACGGTGATCTCATCCTCAGGGAGGTGGCGGCCCGACTACGTGACAACCGGCGTGCCATCGATCACGTTGCCCGGCTCGGCGGCGACGAGTTCGCTGTGCTCCTCGGTCGAATCGACAGCCCGGCCGACGCCCACGACGTGGCCGATCGCCTCCGGGCCGCTCTCGTCGCCCCCATGGAGATCGAGGGCATCCCGCTCGGTGTCGGGGCCAGTCTCGGCGTGGCCGTGTTCCCCGACCACGGTCAGGACCTGGCGACGCTGATGAAGTGCGCCGACGTCGCCACCTACGAGGCCAAGTCGTCATCGACCGGCGTCGTGGTGTGGGAGCCGAGGCAGGAGTCGAGCCCCGCCGGCAAACTCGTTCTGCTGAGCGACTTGGCCTCCGCCCTCGACGCCGAGGAGCTGGGGGTGGTCTACCAGCCGAAGCTGGCCGTTGCCTCGGGCCGCATCACCGGCGTCGAGGTGCTGCTGCGGTGGGAACACCCGACGAGAGGGCTCGTCCTGCCCGGTCGGTTCATGCCCCAGGCCGAGCACACCGATCTCGTGACCCGCATCACCGACTTCGTGCTCCGATCGGCGGTCCGCCAGTGCGTGGCATGGCATGACGAGGGGATCCGCACTGGGGTGGCGGTCAACGCCTCGGCCCGCAACCTCCAGGATCTCCGCTTCCCCGATCGGATACGCCAGCTGCTGGCCGAGCACTGCCTCGATCCCGGCTGGCTCGAGCTGGAGATCACCGAGAACGCCGTCATGGCCGACGAGGTGCGGGCCGCCTCGGTGCTCGGCCATCTACGGGCCCTCGGTGTCCGGCTGTCGATCGACGACTTCGGCACCGGCTACTCCTCCCTGGCCACGCTCCGCAACCTGACCCTCGACGCCATCAAGATCGACCGGTCGTTCGTCTCCGGCATGGCCGAGTCCGCCGGCGACCTCTCCATCGTCCGTTCCGTCATCGAGCTCGGGCACAACCTCGGTCTTGGGGTCATCGCCGAAGGGGTGGAGTCGGTCGAGGTCCTCGACCTCCTGCGAGAGCTCGAGTGCGACGAGTTCCAGGGCTACCTCGTGACCACCCCCATCGACGCCGACGCCATGGGTGCCTGGTTGAGGGCGGGATCGTTCGACGTCGACCGATCGCAACGCCAGCCCGAGCGTTCGGCCGGCCCGGAGTTGGCGGCGTGATCCTCGCCGTCGTCTTCGCTCTCGTCGTGGCGACCGTGCCGGTGCTCGGGGGTCGGCTGAGCCGCCTGGCCGAGCTCCGCATCCGACTCGGAGCGACGATCGCCGCCTCCCTCGTGCTCCAGACCGTCATCATCAGCGTGCTGCCGTCGAGCCTGCCCTTCGCCGTGGCCGCTACCCTCCACCTGTTCAGCTACGCCCTGGCCCTCGTGTTCGTGAAGGTCAACTGGCGCATCGTCGGCATGCCGGTCCTGGTGATCGGCGGTCTGCTCAACCTGGCGGCCATCGCCGCCAACGGCGGGGTAATGCCGGCCCGGGCCGGTGCCCTCGAGGCCGCCGGCAGGGCGTCGACAGAGGGTGAGTTCATCAACTCCGACGTCCAGGAGGGTGCCCGCTTGGCCCTGCTGGGCGACGTGTTCGCCATCCCGGAGCCGGTGCCCCTGGCCAACGTGTTCAGCGTCGGCGACGTCCTGCTCGTGGTCGGCGGTGCCGTCGTGGTCCACCGGGCGTGCGGGAGCAGTCTGAGGCGGCGCCGGGTCCCATCTGCTGCGCAGGCGCCCACCGCCTGACCGGTCGAGCCAGCGGCGGGCCCGACGTTGCGTCCTCGACGGGCATGCCCACGCCGTCGCGGCCCAGTTCCAGCCTCCCCGACGCTGCCGAGATGAGCCGGTGGCCGTCCCCGGCCTAGGCTGCGGCAATGGTGGAACCGGGAGGGTACCGAGATCGACTTCGGCGCAACGCCGCCGCCGGCAAGAGGCTGCGGGACTATCAGCCCGATCTCCACCGGGCCTACTGGGAGACCCACGACCTGGCGATGGCCCCCGGGGTGCTCGACCGCAAGACCAAGGAACTGATCGGACTGGCCCTCGTCGTGTCGATGCAGTGCGAGGTCTGCATCGCCTTCCACGTGCGGGACTGCCTGGCCGCTGGCGCCTCGGCCGAGGAGATCTACGAGACCCTCAACGTCACGGTGATGCAGGGCAGCGGCCCGGCCATGGTCTACGCCGGGTATGCGGTGGAGGCGCTCGATGAGTACCTGGCCGGCCGCCCACCGGCCGGCGACGGCCCCGCCCCCCACCTTCACTGACGGTCTCGAGATCCCTGAGGCCTCGACGACGATGAACGAACAGCACACCGATCCGGTGCCGACCGTGCCCAGCGCCGCCACCGACGATCGGGTCCGACGGTTCCTCGGTCTGGAACACACCGCAGAGCCGGAACGGTGGCGGCTGCCGGTGGTCGACGCCATCTGCGGCGGCCGGGGCGCCCTCTACGGAGGCTGTGGCCTGGCCGCCGTCATCGAGGCGGCCGAGGGGGTGACGGCCAAGCCCACGGCGTGGGCCACGGTCCAGTTCGCCAGCGGCGCCACCCCACCCGACGTGGTCGACCTCGAGGTCGACGTGCTGGCCGCCGGGTACCACATGACCCAGGTCCGGGTGACGGGCACCATCGCCGGGAACCTGTTCCTCCTCGGGCTGGTGGCCCTGGGTCGGCGCCCGGAGATCGCCCACGGTCGCTGGGAGAGGATGCCCGACGTGCCGCCCCCCGACCGCTGTCCACCCCGCAAGCTGGCCAACGAGGAGCGGCGGGGTGGCCTCCGTCCCCGCATCGACGAACGGACCGCCACCAACGACGCCGACGGCTACCTGACGGCCGACGACGAGGGCCGGTCGGCGGTCTGGGCCACCCTCCCGGGCGGTGTCCCTCCGCTGGCCTCGGCCCTTGCCATCGTGGGCGACGACGTGTCGGCCGGGGTGGCCGCCGCCGTTGGCGCCGACGTCCGGGCCCGCAGCATCGACAACACGCTGCGCATCGTCGACCCCCGACCGTGCGACTGGGTGCTGGCCGACATAAAGGTCCACTCGGTCGGCGGTGGGCTCGGCCACGGCAACATCAACCTGTGGAGCGACGACGGGCATCTGCTGGCCATCTCCAGCCAGTCTGGCCTGGTCGGTCCCCGCTGACGGCATCGCCACCGGCGCGGCGAAGCCGTCCGGCGTCGGCGTGCTCCGTCGATCAGGCACCGCACCTCGAGGCTGGACGAACGGCCGTCCTCCCATCCGAAGCCGTGGCCCCAGCACGCGTCGGGGATGGGTCGCGCCACCTGGTAGAAGGGGAACGATGCCGATCCCGCCGTCTCGGCCCAGGTTCCCGGGATCTCGCCGTCGTCCTCCGACGCTGGGCCCTGACCGGCGCTCGCGGTCATCGGCGCCACCGGGGCGATGAGGGCGGATCGGTGGCGTCGGCGTGCTCGCTCACCGTGCGCCTTCGCCGTCCCAACGGACGGGGACGGTGAGCGGGCCGCGGAAGGCCCAACCGGCGAAGCGGTAGGGCTCGGTGCCCTCGGCCACCCCGTCGGGGTCGAGACGGAGGGAGGGGCCCAGACGCTCGAACAGGCGGGGCAGGGCCACCTGACCGACCAGGCTGCGCGACGCCGCCGCCCCGGCGCAGAAATGGGGGCCGGCGCCGAAGCTGAGGTTGGCCGAGGTGTCGCGGGTGAGGTCGAAGCGGTGGGGATGGTCGAAGTGGGCCTCGTCCCGGTTGGCCGACGAGAACATGAGGAACACCCGCTCCTCGGCCTCGAACGTCACTTGCGCGCCGTCGACCGAGCGGTAGGTGTGGTCGGTGGCGATGCGGCGGGGTGACATCCCGATGGGCGCGATCCACCGGCAGTACTCCTCGAACACCTGGAGCCAGCTCACCTCACCCCGACAGACCAGGTCGAGCTGGTCGGGGTGGGTGAGGAGGGCCCACACGGCGCCGGCGATGGCGTCGCGTGGCTCGTTCTGGCCCCCCGAGATCGTGAGCTTGATATTGGCCCGCACGTTGGCCAACGGCATGCCCGCCCCCAACATCACCGCCAACAGGCTGGCGTCGGGCCGGCCAGCGGCGGCAGCCGCCTCCAGCTCGGGCAGGCGATCGTCGATGGCGACATCGATCTCGGCCACCGCGGCCAGGCACCGGGCCTCGACGTCCGGATCGCCCCCATAGTTGGCCACCCCGTCGATCATGGCCTGACTCCACCGGTCGAGGTCGGCGAAGGAGATCTGGGTCAGGCCGGTCAGGGCCTTCAGGGCCTCACCGCTGAGGGCGGTGGCATAGGCCGGGACGAGGTCGGCGGCCCCCAGGGGCGCGAGGTCGTCGAGCACGGCAGCGGCCAGTCGTTCGAACTCGGCTGCCCAATGGGCCTCGACCCTGCGGGGGGAGATCGCCGGGTAGTACACGAAGCGTTCCCGCCGGTGCTCCTCGCCGTCGCTGCGCATCATGTTCTTGCCCATCAGCACGTTCATGAGGCCGCCGGGCTGATCGGAGGAGAACACGGCCACGTTCTTCTCGCAGGCGTGGATGTCGTCGCGGCGGGTGAGCAGCGTGGCCCCCAGTTCGGGGACGAAACAGATCGGGGTCTCGGCTCGCATCCGGGCCAGCGTGGGGTAGGGGTCGGCCCGGAACTCGGCCGGATCGAGATGGACAACCGGAGCGGTCGACATGCCCCGAGTCTGGGGCCATCGGGCCAGGGCTGGCAACTGGCCGACCGGTGGCGATCAGCTCGGGTCGGGGCCCGGTCGCCCGTGGCAGGCGGTTCGGACCGGCTCGAACTCGAGCAGAGCGTCGGTCTGGGTTGCCGCCCACCGGTCCCGGTGACCGGTCGCCGCCAACCGGTAGTAGGCGATCCGGCGCAGCGGGTTCCACATGTTGCCGCTCTGGTTGTGGGCCAGGAGGTAGTGGGCCAGCAGCACGTCGCCCCGCCGGGCCAGCACGGGGCGACCCCGACCGAGGTCCATCGGCCTCGGCCTCGAGTTCGGCCACGACCGGCTCGGCCACGACGTCGCAGACGACGAGGTAGCCGTCGTGGCCGAAGGTGCGGAGTTGCTCAGCGTTCAGCATCGGCGCGGACGGTGCGGGTCATGGCTCGACCCTAGGAGCGGACCCGGGTCCGCCGCCGCCGATTTCGTCCGGCCTCCAGCACGATCGGTCGGTGGTGTTCCCACGTGAGCGCCGGATCGTCGAGGCGGTCGGCCGGTGGGGTCCGACCCGAGGTGTGGCTGCGGGGGATGACGCCGGTTGGCCCGCACTCGGTTGGGCAATCCCGCAGGACGACGTGTCCCGCCACGGCGAACACCGGGTACGGGATCCGCTCGTCCCACGGCACCCCCTCCGGCCGGGGCACATGGGGGCCGGCATCGAGGTGCCACCGGCCACCGCCATGGGTGTGGGTCACGTCGGGCGGGTTCCACCACGCGGTGTTGGCGATCACGTGGCAGTCCTCGCCCAACAGGGGTTCGACGACGTCGAGGATGCGGCGGTGACCGACCACCCACTGGCAGGCCGCCGAGCGGTTGAGCATCTCGTAGCGGAACTGCTCCAGCTCGACCGGGTCACGTTCCGGTCGGCGACGGTCGGCCGGCACCTGGGCGTAGACCCGCTCGATGTCGGCGGTCAACTCCGCCACCTCGCCCGCCGACAGCACGCCCCGCAGGAGGACCCAGCCCTCGTCCTGGAGGTGGTGGGACTCGTCGGGGGCCTCCTCGTCGGGGCGCCAGCGGAGGTAGCCACCCCGCCGGGTCAGCATCGCTCAGCCCCGGCCGACGAACGGCATGGCGGTGGCCATGACGGTCATGAACAGCACGTTGGACTCGAGTGGTAGATCGGCCATGTAGGCGATGGCCCGACCGACGTCGTCGACGTCCATCCGGGGCTCGGGGCGAAGGGACCCGTCGGCCTGGGGGACCCCGTCGGCCATGCGGGACGTCATCGGCGTCTCGGCGTTGCCGATGTCGATCTGGCCGCAGGCGATGCGGTGGGCCCGACCGTCGAGGGCCAGCGACTTGGTGAGCCCGGTGACGGCGTGCTTGGTGGAGGTGTAGGGGGCGGAGTTCGGCCTCGGCGTCTCGGCCGAGATCGACCCGTTGTTGATGATCCGGCCCCCGCCCGGGTCCTGGACCTTCATCTGGCGGACGGCGGCCCGGGCGCAGAGGAACGAGCCGGTGAGGTTGACGTCGACGACCCGCTGCCAGTCGGCCAGGGTGAGCTCGTCGAACGGTTTGGGCGGGGCCCCGGTGCCGGCGTTGTTGAACAGCAGATCGACCCGGCCGAAGCGGTCGACCGCCGCGGCGAACAGGGCCGCCACGTCGGCCTCGACCCCCACGTCGGCCACCACCGTCAGACCCCGCTCCGGGTCGAGACCGGCCCCGGCGGCGAGGGCCAGGGTCTCGTCGAGGGGCTCGGCCCGGCGGCCGGCCACCACCAGCGACCACCCCCCACCGGGGGCCAACCCGAGGGCGGCGGCCCGGCCCACGCCGGTACCGCCGCCGGTGATGACGGCGACTCGTTCGGCCACCGCTACCTCGCGATGAGGGGGTACAGCCCGTCGGACCCGGCCGACTCGGCCAACCGGCCGACGTGGCGCTCCCACTCCTGCGGTGTGGCCCACTCGTGACGCCACGACCACAGGCGACGGGACAGGTGGTGCAGTGCGTACTCCTGGGTCATGCCCATGGCCCCGTGGGCCTGGTGGGCCCACCGGGTGGCGGTACCGGCGGCGGCATCGGCCACCGCCTTGGCCGAGGCGATCTCGAATCGGGCCCCGTCGAGATGGCGGGCGGCCTGACGGGCCGCCACCTCGGCCGCCATCCAGGTGATGGCGGCGTCCTGGGCCCCCCAAACCAGGTGCTGCTGGACGGCCTGGAACCGGGCCACCGGCCGCCCGAACTGCTGGCGTTGCTCGGTGTAGCCGACCGTGAGGCGGCTCATGGCTTCGAGGGCCCCGGCCATGAGCGACACCCGGCTCAGCGCTCCCCGCAAACGGAGGCGCTCGGGCGTGGCCTCGGCGGGGGTGCCGACGGCGTCGGCCGTCACCGTCACGCCGTCGAATCGAACGGTGGGGCGGGGCTCGCCGGCGAGATTGGTGGCGTCGTCGATCATGGCCATCGACGGCTCCACCGCCACCACCCGCAGCTCATCGCCCACCGGCACGAGCAGCACGATCCGATCGACACGAGCCGCCCACGGCACCCGGTGGACGGCGCCGTCGAGGCCAACCGATCCCCCTCCGGCATCGGTGGCCACCAGGTCGTCGTCGCCCACACCGGGGGCCACCGTCACCGGTCCGTCAGGCAGGGGCAACCCGGCGTCGGCCAGGAGCCAGCCCCCGAGGATGCCGGTCTCGGCCAGGGGCACCGGGGCGGCGTGGGCCCCGGCGATGCGGAGCACGGCGCAGGCGTCGGCCAGCGACCCTCCGGAGCCGCCGGCGGTGTCGTCGACCCCGATCCAGGCGAAGCCGGCCCCGGCCACGGCCCGCCACACCCCATCCGCCCAGCCGTGAGCTTCGGCCGCCTGGACGGCGTCGAAGGTGGCGGTCTCGGCGAACAGTCGCTCGGCCGAGTCGAGCAGGAGGTCGTCGACCGTCACGTCGTCGGTGGAGATGTCGGTCATGCCCGCAGTCCCTTCGACGCGACGGAGCGGAGGATCTCGATCGTCCCGCCCCGGATGGTGAACGACGGCCCGGTCAGCACCGCGGCCGACATCAGCCGTTCGAACAGCGAGCTCGACGTGGGCGACGGCTCCCGTTCGATCAGTTCGAGCACCGCCACCAGAACGTCCTGCTCGAACCGGGTGCCCATCTCCTTGACCAGCGCCGACTCGACCGAGGGGGCCTTGCCCTCGTCGATCATGCGGGCGACGGCCAGCGACATGTTGCGGAGCGCCCAGTAGCGGGCCGTGGCCCACCCCAGCATCTCGAGGGCCCGGTCGCCGAGCCGGGTGCCCTCGTTGGTGCGCAGGAACTCCTCCACCACACCGTAGGTCGACAGCCACCGGTCGGGGCCGCCCCGCTCGTAGGCCAGCTCCGACGTGTTCTGGGCCCACCCCATGCCCAGCTCACCGAGCACGAGGTCGTCGGGGACGTAGACGTCGTTCATCACGACCTCGTTGAAGCCGGGACTCCCGTCGAGGAAGGGGATGCCGTTGATCTCCAGCCCCTCGGAGCCGAGGTCGACCAGCATCTGGCTCAGGCCCTGGTGCTTGGTGCCATCCTCCAGCGGAGCGGTCCGGCACAATACGACGAACCAGTCGTTCTCGTGGGCCCCCGACGTCCACACCTTCGTTCCGTTGAGGAGCCAGCCGTCGTCGGCCCTGGTGGCCCGCGTGGTCACCGAGGCCAGGTCGCTGCCCGAGTCGGGCTCGCTCATGCCGATGGAGAACCCGAGCTCACCCCGGCAGATCTGGGGCAGGAACCGTTCCCGCTGCTCTTCGGTGCCGAACCGGTTGATGATCGACCCGGTCTGGCGGTCGGCCACCCAGTGGTAGCCGACTGGTGCTCCGTGGCTGAGCAGCTCCTCCACCACGACGAACCGATCGACGGCGGTGCGGTCGTGGCCCCCGTAGCGCTTGGGTAGGGCCATCCCGACCCACCCCCGGGCCGCCAGCTTCTTCGAGAACTCCTTGTCCTTGCCTGCTCCCATGCCGAGGGCCCGGGCATAGCCGCCCGGGGGCAGCTCGGTGGCCAGGAACTCCCTGACCTCGGCCTGGAGCTGTCGTTCGTGTGCGGTCAGCTCTGTCGGTTGGAACTTCATCACCCCGCAGTCTCGCGCAGCTCCCCCCGGGCCGAAAGCTGTAGCCGATCCCTAGGGCCGGCGGAACGGGGTCCGGGGGGCGAGTCGTCCCCTCCCCGGTGTGCCGGTCACGTCCGACCCCCGGGCCACGATCTCACCCCGGCTGATCGTGAGCTCCGGCCAGCCCGTGATCTCCCACCCGTCGTAGGGGGAGTACCCGGCGTTGGAGTGCATCGCCGAACCGTCGACCGTCCGGGTGACCGTGGGATCCCAGACGACGATGTCGGCGTCGGCCCCGGGCGAGATCGTCCCCTTGCAGGGGTACATGCCGAACAGGCGGGCGGCCTGGGTGCTGGTGACGTCGACGAAGCGGGCGACCGAGATCCGGCCTGTGGCGACCCCTTCGCTCCACAACACCGGCAGCATCGTCTCCAGCTCCGCCATCCCCAGCCGGGCCTCGGCCACCGGGACGGAGGGGTCGAGCTTCTGCTCCAGGGTCCACGGGGCGTGGTCGGTGCAGACCGTGGCCACGGTGCCGTCGTTGATGCCGGCCCACAGGGCGTCGCGGTCGCCGTCGGTCCGCAGCGGCGGCGCACCGGCGAACCGCAACCCGTCGGGCTCGTCGAAGCGCGACCGCTCGAGGTGGAGGTAGATCGGTCGGGTCTCGACATAGAGGGGCAGGTCACGGGCCCGGGCGGCCCGGCAGGCGCCGAGGGCGGCGGCGCTCGACAGGTGGACCACGTAGGTGGCGGCCCCCGTGGTGGCGCAGTAGCCGACCGCCCGTTCGGTGGCCACCCGCTCGGCCTCCACCGGCCGGGTCTCCGGATAGTTCTCGGGTCCCGTCCGCCCGGCCTCGGCCAGCATCGTCCCGCAGCAGTGCATGATCGCCGGGTCCTCGCAGTGGACCATCACCACCGTGCCCACCTCGGCCGCCCGCCGCATGGCGGCCACGTAGCCATCGACGTTTCGGTCGAAGCGCCGGAACGACAGGAAGACCTTGATGCTGGGATGGCCCTCGGCGGCCAGGGGGCCGAGCTCGTCGATGGCCTCGGCCGACGGGTCGAGCAGGACCGGGTGGTGGAAATGATCGACGATGGCGTTGGCCTCGGCGTCGGCCACGTCGCGGCCCAGGCCGTCGGCCAGCCGCTCACCACCCTGGGGGAACGACATGTTTCCGACACAGGTGATGCCGCCGGCGGCGGCGGCCCGGGTGCCGACGGTGAAGTCGTCGACCCACCGCCACGCCCCCGGCCCGGCCGCCGGGGGGGTGAGGTGGACGTGGGCGTCGATGCCGCCCGGTAGGACGTAGCGGCCGGTGGCGTCGATCTCCACTTCCCCGCTCATCTCCCCGCCCAGTTGGGCCACCAGGCCGCCGGCCACCCCCACGTCCACCCGGGTCTCGATCCCCCCGGTGACGACGGTACCCCCCCTGATCACCATGTCCATGTCCACCCGCTGTTCCCTTCGTCCGGTCCGGCGGCCAGCATTCCACAGCGGGCGCCGGCCAGGACTAGCTTCGGCTGGCGATGGACCTCCAGGACACCTCGATCCCCGCCCTCATCACCTGGTCGACGGCGGCGTTCGCCGACCTCGACGCCATCCGTGACGGGGACGTGACCCTCACCTATGCCGAGCTCGGGGCCGCCATCGATCGGGCCGCCCGGGCCCTGGTGGCCAGCGACGTCGGCCCGGGGGACACCGTGGCGGTGTGGGCCCCGAACTGCTGGCAGTGGGTGGTGGCCGGTCTCGCCGTGAGCCGGGCCGGCGCCGTGCTGGTACCCGTCAACACCCGGTTCAAGGGATCGGAGGCGGCCTACGTGCTGGCCACGGCGAGGGTCGGCATCGTCTTCGTGGTCGATGGGTTCCTCGACACCGACTACAGCGGATCGCTGGCCACCGAGGACCTCCCCCACCTGCGGGAGATCGTGGACCTGGCCGACGGGGGTGGCCCGGGCACGGTACCGTTCACCGACTTCGTGGCCCGCGGCGACGGGGGCGGGGAGGGCGTCCCGGAGGAGGGTGGGGCGCCGGGCCTCCAGGCCGAGATCGAGACCCGCTCGGCGGCGGTGGGACACGACGACGTCGCCCTCGTGATGTTCACCTCGGGTACCACCGGTCATCCCAAGGGGGTGATGGTGCGGGGTGGGGCCATCATCCGGGCCTTCGACGGCTACAGCGAGGCCCTCACCGTCGGGCCTGGTGACCCCTACCTCCTCGTCAATCCCTACTTCCACGCCTTCGGGTTCAATTCGGGGGTGATCGTCTGCCTCATGCGGGGCGCCCTCAACCTGCCGGTGGCGGTGTTCGACCCGGAGCGGGTGCTGGCCCTGATCGAGCGCGAGCGGGTCGCCGTGTTCCCCGGCCCTCCCGCCCTGTTCCAGGGGCTGCTCAATCACCCGGCACTCGACCGTTACGACGTGTCGTCGCTCCGGGCGTGCGTGACCGGTGCCGCCACCATCCCGGTGGAGATGATCGTGGCCATGGGCGAGCGGTTGGGGTTCGAGACCATCATGACGGCCTACGGGATGACCGAGACGTCGGGCGTGGCTTCCTACACCCGTCCCGGTGATCCACCCGCGCTGGTGGCCGCCACCAGCGGACGGGCGGTCCCGGGGGTGGAGCTCAAGGTCGTCGACGACACCGGAGCCGAGGTGCCCCGGGGCACCGAGGGGGAGCTGTGGGTCCGGGGCTTCCAGGTCACCCCCGGCTACCTCGACGACCCGGTCCAGACGGCGGAGGCGATCGACGCCGAGGGCTGGCTCCACACCGGGGACGTGGTGGTCATGGACGACGGTGGCTACATCGACATCACCGATCGCAAGAAGGACATGTTCATCATGGGCGGGTTCAACGCCTACCCGGCCGAGATCGAGCGGGTGATGGTCGAGCACCCCGACATCGGGGTGGTGGCCGTCATCGGCGTACCGGACGAGCGCATGGGCGAGGTCGGTGCCGCCTTCGTGGTGCCGAGCCCGAGCGGAGCTCCAGCCGCCGACGAGGTGATCGCCTGGTGTCGGGAACGGATGGCCAACTACAAGGTTCCCCGCCATGTGTGGATCGTCGACCAGCTCCCCCTCACCGCCTCCAACAAGGTGCGCAAGCCCGAACTACGGGAGTGGGCCACCGGACGCCTCGGGTGAGGGGGACCGTGGGCGGGTCCGGGTCGTCCGTTTCCCTGCGAGGTACTAGGGTCGGAGATGCATCTCACCGGGCTCGAACGGCCTCACCCCGGGGCCCGGGTGCGTGGTGACATGAGCGAAAGGTGAGATGAGCGAAAGGGGCGGAATGACGTGTCGTGGAGCGAGACGAGCATGCAGTTGAGCTGGACCATCGGGGCCGCCACCATCACATCGATCACGGAGTCGGAGACGCCGACGTCGCCCCGCTTCCTGTTCGGCGGTCTCGACAAGGCCGGTGTGCTGGAGCGGGCCGAGCGGGCGCCGTGGCTCCGGCCCCACTTCATCAGCAAGGACGGCTACCTGCTGCAGAAGATCCAGTGCCTCGTGATCGACGTCGGCGAGATTCGTATCGCCGTCGACACCTGCGTCGGCAACGACAAGGAACGCGGCAACGAGCTGTGGCATCTCCTGCAGGGCCCCTTCCTCGACGACATGACCGCCGCCGGTTTCCCCCCGGAGTCGATCACCCATGTCGTGTGCACGCACCTCCATGTCGACCATGTCGGATGGAACACCCGGCTGGTCGACGGAGCGTGGGTGCCGACGTTTCCCAACGCCCGCTATCTGTTCGTCGAGCGCGAGTTCGAGCACTGGAAGAACGAACCGAGCCTGTTCGAGGGCGAGGACGTGTTCGGCGACTCGGTGGCACCGATCGTCGCCGCCGGCCAGGCCGACCTCGTCCCCCCCGATCATCGCCTGAGCGACGAGGTCTGGTTCCAACCGACGGCCGGACACACCCCAGGCCACATCTCGGTCGTCGTCAGCTCCGGGGGTGATCGGGCCGTCATCACCGGCGACATGGTCCACAGCCCGCTCCAGATCGCCGATCCCGACCTGTCGTCGATGTTCGACACCGACCCCGACCAGGCCCGCCGGACCCGGCGCTCCGCTTTCCCCGTCTGGGCCGACGGCGCCACGCTCGTCATCGGCACCCACTTCGGCTCACCGACGGCCGGGACGATGCGCCCCGACGGCGACGGCTACCGGCTCGACGTGTAGGCGGCCGGTAGCCGTCGCCGTCACATCGTGAAGGTGAGGTTCCTGGCTGCCCGATCGCCCCAGGTGGGGTCGCCCGTCCAGGTGATCCGGCCGGCGTCGATGACGGCCTGGGGGTCGAGCCGGCCGCAGGCCAGCTGGACGAAGGTGAGCGAGTCGGTCGTGACCTCGACCGACGGTGCATCGAGCGTCTCCACCCGGGTCGCCCGCCCCACGACGGCGACGCAGATGTCGCGCTCGACGGGTCCGGTGAGGTGGAAGGCGATGCTCATCCCGTCGGGCAGGCCGATCTTCTTCCCGACGATGTAGCCGATCGACCGATCGACCTCGTCGACGGCCACCACGGCCGACGGGCCGCCGTCCGACGTGGCCCGTCCGAGGGGCGTCGTCATGTCCCGCTGGTGGACCCAGAAGTCGAAGACGCGGATCTCCATGAAGCGGTGGTAGGTCCCCGGCCCGACCGGCGTCATCGCCGCCCGGGCGAAGTCGTCATCGGTGGTGGCGGCGAGGTCGCGTCGCCGGACGTCGAGGATGTCGGCGGTACGGGCCACCAGCTCGGCGTTCGACCACGACACGCTGTCGGTCACGAACTCACCGACCTTGTGGAACGGTGGGGGCTCACCTTCGGTCGCCGGTAGCCAGCCGCCGAGCGCATGCTCGACCCCCACGAGGTGGGTGACGACCCCCCGCACCGTCCAGTCGGGGCAAAGCGACTGCACCGCCCACTCGTCGTCGGCCAGCGACCCGATCAGGGTCTCGAGGTCGTCGAAGCACTGGGTCAGGTTCTCGATCGTGGACTGGCGACTCGCCATCCGCACCCCATTTCGTTCGTCGTCGACCGTCGATGGTGCCACCGGCGGCGGCCTCTGGCGAATTGGCCCTGGTCGAGCCGGTCCGACGGGGGCACGTAGCCCCACCGGTCGGTGGCTAGGCTCGGGTCGGTCCGGGTCGACCGGCACGGCCGACGGGAGGTGGTGGTCGATGGATGGCAGCGACCGGGGGATGCATCGCCTCGTGCTGGGCGCGCTGGTCGTCGCCGTCGTCGCCGGCTGTGGCACCACCGGCGAGGCCGCACCCGCCACCGCCGACACCCCGGCGGCGCCGACCGCCACCGTGGGGGTCGCAACCACCGACGATGCCGCCGTCGGCGTCGTCTCCGCCGAGGAGACCGCCGGAGGGGCATCGACCGGCACCGACGCCCGGAGGGACGACCTCCGCGGTGACGGGTCCGGACTGTCGGCCGCCGAGCTCGAGTCACTCCTGGCTGATCGCTACCACGCCTACTGGGACGCCTTCGACGCCGCCCGGGCGATCCCGACCGACGACCCCGCCGTCGACTTCCCCCGCCTCCGCCAGCTGGCCGCCGGGGAGCAGCTGGCCTCGAGCTATGACGCCATCACCGATCTGGCCGTCAGCGGCGAGGCCCGGCGTGAACCGCCCATCCCGGCCATCGACGGAACCGGGGCCGACGACGAGCACCGGGTCAGGGTCGACCGGATCGAGGGCGCGGCGGCCGAACTGGCGGTCTGCGTCGTCGTCGACGACGTCCGCTACGTCACCGCTACCGACACCGTCGTCGATGCCGGGGTGGCGACCGTGCTGTCGTCGGCGACGCTGGCCCTCGACGACGGGGAGTGGAAGGTGATCCGGTCCCGGGCCGTCGAGGTCGTCGACGGGGTCGGCGGATGCTGGCTCACCGACGACGCCGACTTCCCCCACTGACGACCGGGGACGACGCCGACTACCAGCCCGTCGACCCGCCGTCGACGGTCAGCGCCGTCCCGCTCACGTGACCGGCCCGGTCGGATGCGAGGAAGGTCACCACGTCGGCGACGTGCTCCGGCGTGCCGGGGGCCGGATCGTGGGGGACCAGCTCCTGCCACCGATCGGCGTCGCCGAGGCGGTCGATCGCCTGCTGACGCAGCAGGTCCTCCATCCGGTCGGTGGCGATCAGGCCCGGGTTGACCGCCACCACCCGCACCCCGCGGCGCAGCGACTCACCGCCCATGGCCCGGGTGAAGCCCATGAGAGCCGAGTTGCCGGTGGCTCCCGCCACGTAGTCGGCACGGGGCCGCATCGAGGCCGTCCCGATCACGTTGACGATGACGCCACTCCCCCGCTCCTCCATCGAAGGGAGGATGAGCCGGCACAGGTTGATGTAGCCGAACACCTTCAGCTCCCATGCTTGCCGCCACCGGGCGTCGTCGACGGTGGCCAGGTCGCCCCCGGGCACGGCGCCGGCGTTGTTGACCAGGATGTCGACGTCGCCCACCACCTCGACCAGGGCCGCCATACGTCCCGGGACGGTGAGATCGGTGGCGTGGCTGGTGACGCCGACCCTCGATTCCGCCCTGATGGCCTTGACCGCCTTCTTGAGCCGCGGCACGTCCCGAGCCACGAGTGCGACGTCGCATCCCTCGGCCGCCAAGGCCTTGGCGCAGGCGAAGCCGATGCCCCGTGACGCCCCAGTGATCAGCGCTCGCTTGCCCTCAAGGCCGAGATCCATGGCCCGAATCTACTGGGCCCGGGCCCGGGCCGTGGCCAGCCTCCACGTCGGGTGGCGCCCCGTCAGGCCACAGAAGCCGAGACGTCGCCGTCCGCCACCAGCGCCGCGGCCTCGGGCCCCGGGCACGGTCGGTGCAGCAGGTAACCCTGCACCCGGTGGCAGCCCATCGCCACCAGGCGGGCGAGCTGCTCTTCGGTCTCGACGCACTCGGCCACCGCCACCAGGCCCAGCCGGCTGGCCAGGTCGATGACCGATCCGGTGATGGTGGCGGCGAAGTGCTCCGCGGAGAGCCGGTGCACGAAGCCCCCGTCGATCTTGACCACGCTGAGCGGCACAGAGCGGAGGTAGCCGAGCGACGAGGCACCCTTACCAAAATCGTCGATGGCGAGGTGGAAGCCGGCCTGCCGCAGTCGTTGGAGATTGGGCAGCGCCTCGTCGAGCGCCCCCGTGAGCCCGACCTCGGTGATCTCGACCACGATGCTCTCCGGGGCGACGGCGAACACCTCGAGGACAGCCAGGAGCCGGTCCGGCATGCCGGCCGCCCGGAGCTGGGAGGGGGCGAAGTTGATCGACAGGGTGGTGTCGGCGGTCCGGAGCCAGTCGGCGAGATGCTCCAGGCCCTTCGTCAGCACGACCACCGCGATGTCGTCCAGCACGCCGGTCTTCTCGGCCAGCTCGATGAACTGGTCGGGGGGCACCGATCCCCGGTCCGGATGGTGCCAGCGGGCCAGCGCCTCGAAGCCGACGAGCCGGCGGTCGCGGGCGTCGAAGATGCCCTGGAGGGCGATGTCGATCTGGTCGTCGATCAATGCCCGGCGGAGGTCGCTCTCCAGGTCGAACCGGGCCTGGATCTCGTCCCGTAGCTGGCCGTCGAACAGGACGCAAACGCTGCGTCCCCGCTCCTTGGCCTTGTTGGTGGCGATGTCGACGTGGCGCAGGAGATCACCGGCGGTGTCGTTGACGGCGTCGCCCAGCGCCACGCCGGCCGAGCACGACAGCTGGACCACCCGCTGGTCGACGACGTAGGGCTCGGCGATTCGATCGCGCAGCGACAGGGCCACTTCGATGGCATCGTCGCCGCGGTCCACGTTGCGGAGGAGGGCGAAGAACTCGTCGCTGCCGAAACGGGCGATCATGTCCGATGGACGGGCCGCCCCGGCCAACCGGTCGGCGGCGAAGCGGAGGAGCTGATCGCCGTGGCCGTGACCCAGCGTGTCGTTGACGATCCGGAACTCGTCCATGTCGAACATGGCGAGGGCCACCGCCTCACCGGTGCGGAGGCACCGGTCGAGCTCGATGAGCAGGGCCCGTCGGTTGGCCAGTCCGGTCAGCTCGTCGGTGAGGGCGGCATCGCGCAGTTCGGCGTTCAGTCGCTCCAGCTGCCGTTGCCGCCGGACGATCTCCGTCACGTTGCGCTGGACCGAGTACCAGTTGCCCGTTGCGGGGTCCCGGACCGTCGTCACGTCCATGTCGAGAACCGAGCCGTCGACGGCGATGGTCGGGACCCGCCCCGACGCCCACCCGTCACCGGCCAGGGCCTCGTCGACGAGGCGGCGCTGGGCCTCCCGGCCCTCGCCCTCGGCCACGAAGTCGGTGATGCGGCGCCCCACGAGCTCGGTCATGGTGGTGGCGTAGGTCCGCACCCCGGCGTCGTTGCAGAAGCGCACCCGGCCCCGATCGTCGGTGACGATGAGGACGTCGGCGGTCAGGTCGGCCAGACGGCACAGGTCGTCCAATCCCGCCTCCCCGCCGGAGATGCGTCGTCGATCGCCGGCGGACGGCCCGATTTCGGTCACAGGTTCCGATCGGCACCCCCCGCCGGCAATTGAGTCGGTTGGCCCGCCGCCGAGGGCGGCCGGGTATCAGTCGGCGAAGGACACCACGGCCGTTCCCAGGACGCTGGTCCGGCCGTCCTCGGTGATGACGGTGAGGTCGATCTCGGCCGTCCTGGCATCGTCGTCGGTGTCGGTCACAGCACCCGAAAGGGTGGGGGACGTGCCCACGATCAACGGGCCCCGGAACACCGTGTCGAGGCGATGGATCGTGCTGCCGGGCGCCCACCGGTGGATCATGGCCGCCAGCAGGCCCTGGCTCATGATCCCCGGCACCAACGCCCCCGGCAGGCCCTCGGCGCGGGCCGCCTCGTGGTCGGTGAATCGGGGGAACTGCTGATCGGCGGCGGCGGTGAACTTCACCACCCGCTCCATCGAGACGTCCGGGTGCTCGGTCGGGAGCTCGTCACCCAACTCGACGTCCTCGTACTTCATCTCGCGCTCACCTCTACTCGATCGGGCCGTCAGCCGTTGCGGATCATGCGCCAGTCGACGTTGGCGACCGGTTCGTCGTTCTGGTTGGTGAAGCTCATCCGCTGGACGATGAAGATCATCGTCCCCGAGCGGCCCGTCTTGGCGTACAGCTCGGCGATGGTGGCCGAACCCCGGAGGACGTCGCCGGCCCTGACGGGGCGGAACACCTCGACCGCCTTCCCGCCGTCGATCCCACCGCTGCCGAGCTTGGGGAAGTCGTCGGGGAGGACCCGGTTGGAGACGCAGTGGCTGGTGAAGGTGGGGTGGGCCTGGAAGTCGTCGTGTGCCGGATCGAGGAAGCGGGGATCGGTCTCCCCGCAGGCCTCGGCCCACGCCACCATCCGATCGGCGTCGATCGTGAAGGTGGCCACGTCGAACTCCCAGCCGACCCATTCCTCACGGAGGCCGTCGACGTCCAGGTCGGTCATGATGCGCTTCCTCCTGTCGCGGTGTGGTGGTCGGGATGCGGGCGCCGTCGGCTCATCGGTCGGCGTCCAGGTTGACGGCCTCGAACCGACCCCCATAGAGGGCCCCGACCAGAGTGTCGATGTCGGTGATGTCGTCGTCGAACCGGGTGGCGCAGCGTCCGATGCGGCTGACGATGTGGCTGTCGCTGCCACCGAAGCCCCGGTAGCCGTGCTCGGCGGCCCTGGCCACCGACAGCTCGTCCTCGCCGGGGATGCTGCCACCGTTCAGCACCTCGACCGTGTGGACACCGTCGACGGGCCCCTTCCGCTCGTAGTGGGCGAACAGGCCGACGTTGCGACGCCCCGGGTGGCAGGGGGCGGCGAACGCCCCGCACCGTCGGGCCGCCTCCAGCACCTCCGGGAGGGGATTGTCGATGCGGGCGAAGTCGAAGCTGTTGACCAGGTCGTCGTTGACCCCGAACACGAGGACATGGCCGTAGTCGGTCTCGACCTCGCTGGCCTTCAGGATCACGAGGCCGTAGGCGTCCTCGAGCTCCCGGTAGTCGGACTCGTCGTCGAACTGGCGATGCTCGGTGAGCACGAACCCGTCGAGCGGGAGTTCCTTCTTGCGGATCCACTGGCAGTAGTTGTCGACCTTGGCCCGACCGTCGTCGGAGCGAACCGAGTGGGTGTGGAGATCGAGGATCATGCCGAGGTGAAGCGGAGCACGGCGAAGGCCTCGCCGTCCGACCCGTCGGTGGGGGCGAAGTCGGCCACCACCGGCATCCCGATCGTGACGGATTCGGGGTCACATCCGACGATGTTGGTCAACACCCGCGGTCCCTCGTCGAGTTCGACGTAGGCCATCACGTAGGGGCAGGCCTCGGCGAAGCCGGGGGCCTGGTTCTGGTTGGTCACGGTGAAGGTGTACACGGAGCCGCGGCCGCTGGCCACGAAATGCTCGATGTCGTCGCTGAGACAGGTGGCACACACGGCGCGGGGCTTGTGCTGGACGGCGCCGCAGTCGGCGCAGCGCTGCAGGACGACCTCGCCCCGGCCGGCTCCCTCCCACCAGCCCCTCGTCTCCCACGACGCCGTCGGCTTCGGATGCTGGATCTCTGCCATCTAGTCCACCCCCAGGATGAGTGTCGCGCCCGAATGCTTGTCGCCGATCGTGCCCCCGGTGCCGTGGACGCAGGCCAGCGTGGCCCCTTCGACCTGGCGGGCGTCACCTTGGCCCCGGAGCTGTCTCACCGCCTCGATCACGAGGAAGATGCCGCGCATTCCCGGATGGTTGGACGACAGGCCGCCGCCGTCGAGGTTGAGCGGGAGCTCCCCCCCGAGCCGGATCCGGCCGCCGGTGACGAAGTCGCCCCCCTCCCCCGGCTTGCAGAAGCCGAGGTTCTCCAGGGTGGCGAGCACGGTGATGGTGAACGAGTCGTAGATCATGGCCAGGTCGATGTCGGACCGCTCGACCCCGGCCATGGCGAACGCCCGCTCGCCCGACTGGCGGGCGGCGATCGTCAGGAGGTCGGGTTGGCCGATCTCCTGGTGCGTCACGGCCTCGCCCGCTCCCAGAACGAGCACGGGGCGGGTGGCCAGGTCGCGGGCCCGGGCCGTCGAGGTGACGACGACGGCCCCGCCACCGTCGCTGATGATGCAGCAGTCGAGCAGGTGGAGGGGGCTCGAGATGACACGGCTGGAGAGGACGTCGTCGACCGTGATGGGCTGGCGCATCTTGGCGTCGGGGTTGAGGGATGCGTGGTGACGCATGGTCACCGCAATCTCGGCCAGCTGCTCCGAGGTGGTCCCGTAACGCTCCATGTGGAGTTGGGCGTAGAGGGCGTAGCTGCCGACGGTGGTCATCCCGTAGGGCGACACGAACGACTCGGCGGGACTGGAGCCGGCCCGGCCTCCGGTGCCGATGGCCATGGCGTTGGACGCCGCCGTGCTCCCGTAGAGGATGAGGGCGACATCGCAGAAGCCGGCGTTGATGGCGGCGGCGGCGTGACCGACGTGGGCCACGAACGACGAGCCCCCGATGTTGGTGCCGTCGAGGTAGGTGGGTTTGAGGTTCAGGTACTCGGCGAGATCGACGATGCCCATCATCCCCATCGTCATCGACGCGCCGAACAGGCCGTCGACGTCGTCGATGGTGAGGCCGGCCTCGTCGAGCGCCCCCTTGGCGCACTCGGCCATGATCTGGAACTCGGTCTTGTCCGGCGAGAACCGTGACGGATGCTCGTAGACCCCGGCGATGGCGACGGACCCGCTGATCGTCATGACACGATCCCGGCGGTGCTGAAGGCGGCGATGAGGGCGGCGAGGGCGGCCGGCTGCTCGATCACGCCGTGCCGGCCGGCTCCCGGCAGGATCTCGACCCGGCCTCCCAGGCGGTCGGCCAGGGCGCCGGCGCCGGCCCCTTCGTCGTGGTCGGCATGTTCGCCCACCACGACGAGGAGGGGGGTGGCGAGGCTCGTCGGGCAGCTCCACTCGGCCTGGGCCCGCCGGTCGCCAAGGGTGGCCCGGGGGTCGGTCATGACCCAGTCGCCGAACGCCCGTTGGTAGATCGCCCGGTCGGTGTCGGGGGCGTAGCCCGTCCCATCGAACTCCCGCCGGGCCTTGCCGGAGGTGATGGCCTCCAGCCGCCCGATCTCGTCGTCGAGCCCGGCCTCGACCCCGACGTCGCCGACGGCGACGACGCCGGCGGCCCAGCCGGGCCGGGAGGACGCAGCCTCGATCGCCACGGCCGCCCCCATGCCCTCGCCGACGAGGACCGGGTGATCGATGGCCCAGGCGTCGGCCAGGGCGAGCAGGTGGGCGGCCATGGCCGCGATCGAACCCAGGGAGTCGAGCCCGGCCGAACGTCCGTGGCCGGGGAGGTCGAACGAGAGTGGGCTGTCGCCGTCAGCCAGATGATCCATCAGCTCGGCGAACGTGTTGCCGTTGCCGCCGGCGTCGTGGACGCAGACGATCGTGGCGCCGCGTGCCCTGTCGGGCGGCGAGCCGGGCAACGTGGTCGGTCCGCGGTGGTGGACCAGGGTGGCGACATCCCCGATGGTCAGGTACTTCTGAGGCACGCCGGGGACCGTATCGCACTCGGGCCAGCAACCTGTAGCTCGCCCGGACCATCGGAGGCGTCACCGCCGGCGGGTGCTACCCGCCGTGTTCCGGGAGCCGGACGGCCTCGACGGACGAAGAGATCCGGGCCATCCCGCCGTCGACGGCGATGGTCTCGCCGGTCACGTAGCGGGCGGCATCGGAGGCGAGGAAGGCGACGACGTCGGCCACGTCGTCGCTGTCGCCCCAACGCTTGAGGGCCACCCCGCCGGCGAGCGTCTCGATCAGGCCGGGCACGGTGCGGCGGCTCTCCTCCCAGATGGCGGTGGCGATGATGCCGGGGGCGATCGAGTTGACCCTGATGTGGTCCGGACCCCAGTCGGCGGCCAGGGCGCGGGTCATGGCGTCGACCGCCCCCTTGGTGCCAGCGTAGGCCACGCGACCGAGCGGCCCCCGGAGCCCGGCCACCGACGAGACGTTGACGATCGAACCCCCGCCCCGGGTCGCCATCGAGGGGGCGAGCCCGATGCTGAGCGTCAGCAGGGAACGGACGTTGATGGCGAACACGAGGTCGATCTCGTCCTCGGTCAACTGGTCGGGCGTGCGGCGCATCGGGATGCCGGCGTTGTTGACCAGCACATCCACCCCGCTGACCCGTTCGAGCACGGTGGCGGCCAAGGCCGTTCCGGCCCCGGGCGCCGCCAGGTCGGCGGGAATGACGACGGGGTCGTTGGACAACTCGGCCGCCACCCGCTCCAGGTCGGCCACGGTGCGGCCGCTCAGCACGACCCGGGCGCCGAGGCGGTCGAGGGTGCGGGCACAGGCCTCACCGATGCCACGGCTGGCACCGGTGACGACGGCCACCTTGTCGTCGAACTCGAACATGGCGCCGACGCTACCGGCCGGCGGCCGGGGTCGGCACCGGGGTTTCGAGGAGCCGGGCGGGTCCGATCTAGGGTGGCGGGCGATGAACACCGACGCGATCGATCCCGAGGCCGTTCCCGTGCGGCCGGCCGCCACCGTCATCCCCCTGCGGGACGGCCCCGGCGGCATGGAGGTGCTGGTGCTCCGCCGCGATGCCGGCCTCGCCTTCCACGGCGGCTCCTGGGTCTTCCCCGGCGGTCGGGTCGACGAGCACGAGCTGTCCGCCGCCGGGGGCGACGACCTGGCTGCGGCCCGCCTGGCCGCGTCCCGGGAGGCGGAGGAGGAGGCCGGGCTCCTCCTCGATCCGGCGGCGCTGGTCACCCTCTCGCACTGGACGACACCGCTGGGCCGGAACCGCCGGTTCGCCACCTGGTTCTTCGCCGCCGAGGCCCCCGGCACCGACGTGGTGATCGACGACGGCGAGATCCGCGAGTTCGGCTGGCACACGATCGATGCCGCCATCGGGGGATGCGAGGACGGGGAGATCTCCCTGGCCGGCCCGACCTACGTGAGCCTCCTACGCCTGCGGACGCACCGGACGGTGGCCGACGCTCTCGCCCACCTGGTCGCCCGGACCGACGAGCTGTTCCTCCCCCGGCTGCTGCGGGTGGGGTCGGACACCTTCTCGGTGTACCAGGACGACCCGGCCTACGAGAGCGGTGACCTCGACGCCCCCGGTCCGCACCACCGGATGCACATGCTGGAGCGGGGCTACCGGTACATCAACGACCTGGACCCGCCTCACCGGCCCTGACCCGGTTCGCCGGGCTCGGGGCCCGGCCGTGGCCGCCGGGCCGCCGCCGGTCGTGGCGATGTCCGGCGTCGGGGCCCTAAGGTCGCCGCCATGACCGATGAGCTGGCATCCCTCGACGCCACCGCACAAGCCGATCTCGTTCGCCGCCGCCAGATCTCCCCCAAGGAACTGGTCGAGGCCGCCATGGCTCGGATCGAGGCCCTCAATCCGACCGTCAACGCAGTGATCCACCAGACGTTCGACGAGGCCCGGGACGCCGCAGCCTCGCTCGGCGACCGATTGGCCGCCGGCGAGGCCACCGGTCCCCTCGGGGCGGTGCCCTTCCTCATCAAGGACATCGGGGCCACTCAGGCCGGGCTCCCCTACTGGAGTGGGAACCGGGCGCTGAAGGAGCTCGACCACCGCCGCAACGACGACACGGTGCTCGGTGCCCGCTTCCGCCGAGCGGGGCTCGTCACCCTGGGTAAGACCAATCTCCCGGAGCTGGGAAGCAGCCCCACCACCCAGCCGCTCAGCTGCGGCCCGACCCACAACCCGTGGGACCTCGAGCGCTCCCCCGCCGGCTCCAGCGGGGGCTCGGCCGCCGCCGTCGCCTCCGGCATGGTGCCGCTGGCCCACGCCAACGACGGTGGTGGTTCCACCCGACTGCCGGCGGCCTGGTGCGGTCTCGTCGGCCTCAAGACCACGCGGGGCCGGGTGGCCAACCCCGACACCGTCTCCCGGCTCGTCTCGGAGCTGGTGGTGACCCGGACGGTGCGTGACACCGCCCTCGTGCTCGACTCGGTGTGCGGCACCACCGACGCCGACCTGTTCGCCACCGCTCCTCCACTCGGGCCCTATGTCGACGAGCTCGGTCGGGTGGCCGCCCCCCTCCGGGTCGGACTGTGTCTCGATGGCGGCCAGTACCCCGTCGATCCGGGGTGCGTGGCCGCCGTCGAGGCCGCCGGGTCGGCGTTGGAGGCGGCGGGCCACCGGGTCGGGCCGTTCGACGGCTCGATCCTGTTCGGCCCGGCGTCGGCCGTCAACGGTCGGCTGTGGATGGCCGGGATCGCCCGCCGCGTCGGCCACCTGGGCCAGCTGATCGGTCGGGAGCTGACCGAGGACGAGGTCGAGCCCTACAACTGGGCGGCGGCTCAGCGGGGACGGACGATGCTGGCCACGGAGTGGGTGGCGGCCGAGGAGGAGCAGCAGTCGTGGGTCCGTCGGGCGATCGGGTCGATGGAGGGGGTCGACCTCCTGGTGACGCCCACCGCCGGTTGTCCCCCGATGAGGACGGCCGACCTGGAGCCACCGGCCGACAAGCCGTGGCGCATCGGCCGTACCTACGGCATGATCGGCCAGTTCACGCTGCCGTTCAACGTGACGGGCAACCCCGCCATCTCGCTCCCGCTCCACACCACCGACGCCGGCCTCCCTGTCGGCGTGCAGCTCGTGGCGCCCATGGGTCGCGAAGATCTCCTCCTGCGCCTGTCCAGCCATCTCGAACGGGCGCTGCCGTGGGCGCACCGCCGTCCCGCCGTCTTCGCCTGACGGGAGTCTCCCATTCGTTGCGTTGAGCGTCAGCAGTGACGCTGTCCGCAATGGCTGTCGTGTGTTGGCCGGGCCCGGCTTCGCTCTCGTCCGACCACAGGCCCAACGTCGGATCATGGAGCGGATCACGATCGCCGGCGAACGCCCCTACTGACGTCGCCCCTACTGACGTCGCCCGTACGGCGCGGCGGCTCCGGGGTCGGCTCCCGCCGAGCCTGCACCGCTCGCCGGCTCAACGCCTGGCCCCGGCGGCGGACGCCGAAGACCTGTCGGGTCGGTTGACGTAGCGGAGCTCATGCATGGTCCAGCAACCGAGACGCTCGTGTTTCTCCGCCCCGTCATGGTTCCAGCCCTCCCGCTCGTAGAAGTGCCGGGCCCGCTCGTTGCCCTCGAGCACCCACAGCACCGACCGCTGGTAGCCGGCCCGTCGTAGCTCGTCCTCGGCCGCCTCCAGCAGATCCGAGCCGACGCCGTCGCCCCAGGCGTCTGGCCGTACGCCGAGCATCCACACCTCGCCTCTGGTGCCGTCGCCGCCGCGCTCCGGTCCGATGGTGGCGATACCCACCAGGTCGTCATCCCCGGGGCGGTCCCCTGCCGGCGCCGCGCCGTGACGGACCGCCACCAGCAGCTCCGTCCCGCCGTCGACCGAGCCGGCGGCCCGGTCGAGAAGGCGCTGCTCCCACGCCTCGGCCCGCTCGCCCTCGTGGAGGGAGCACAACAGGACAGGATCGACGAGGCCCTCGTAGCCCTCGCGCCAGGCCCGGACGTGGACCCTGGCCATGGCGACCCCGTCGCCGGGGCGGGCGTGACGGATCTCGAGGGAGGCCGCGACCATACCCACCAGTGTGACGCCATCCGTGGCCATGGACGAGTCGGCAGGTCCCCCCGGGCGGGGAGGCCGGACAGCCCAGCGGGGATCGCGCTATGACGTGCTCGCCGCGGCGACCCACGACACCCGCCCAGCTCAGGGAGCGAAGGGCTCGCCGTCGAAGCGGTCGACGGTGGTGAACTGCTCCACCGGGAGCCGTTTCAGCTTCGTCAGCTGCTTGACCGGGTGACCGAGCGGGATCAACGCCGCCACCGCATGGTGCGCCGGCAGCCCGAGGATCTCCTGCACGGCGCGCTCCTCGGCCGCCAGGTAGGTGGTGAGCACCCCGCCGAGACCCTCGTTGCGGGCGGCGAGCAGGATGTTCCAGACGAAGGGGTAGATGGAGGCGCCCGAGATCACTCCGATCCTGGCCAGCTCCTTGTCGAAGCTGGCCACCACCCGCAGGTTCACGGAGACGACGAGCACCACCGGGGCGTCGACCATCTCGTCCACCCCTGGAAACGGCCGCCGCTCGGCCCGGGCCGCCTCGACGTCGACCGACGACTCGTCGATCGTGTTCCACGGTGCCTCACCCGCCCTGGCCTGGGCCAGATAGACCGAGGTGTGGGGCAGGATAAGCGGCACGAACTGTCGGCGGATGGCGCGATTCTTGACCACGATCACGTGCCAGCCCTGACGGTTGCCCCCGTTGGGGGCGAAGCGGGCGACGTCGAGGACCCGGTGGAGGGTGGCGTCGCTCACCGGCTCGTCGGTCCACTCCCGGCAGGCGAACGTCGTGCGCATGACCTCGGTCAGCTCCACGTCAGCGACCCTCGAACAATGCAGTCCGCTTCTCGACGAAGGCGGCTATGCCCTCCCGCCCGTCGTGGGTGGCCATGGCCTCGGAGATGACGACGCCCTCCAGCTCCCCCGCTTGCTCCAGCGGCGAGTCGAAGCCGGCGTAGATCAACGCCTTGGCCTGACCGAGGGCCCAGGCCGGCCCGGCCGCCAGCTGCCCCGCCAACTCGGCGGTGGTGGCGTCGACGTCGTCGTCGGGAACGACCCGGTTGACGAGACCCCAGGCCTCGGCCTCGGTTGCGGTGAGAACCCGGTTGGTGAGGGTCAGGTCGAGCATCCGTCGCAGCCCGATGTGACGGGCGAGGAAGTAGGTGGACGTGCCGTCGGGGGTGACCCCGGCCCTCGTGTAGGCCATGGTGAACCTCGCCGACTCGCCGCACACCACGAGGTCGAAGGCGGACACGAGCGAGAGACCGGCTCCGCCGGCGGCCCCATTGACGCCGGCCACGAACGGCTTGGGCATCCGGTTCATCTTGTAGATGGCCCCGTGGAAGTCGGTCAGCATGTCGCTTGCCAGCTTCGGTAGTCCGTCCCCGGCGGCGTGGAACTCCTTCAGGTCGCCGCCGGCGCAGAACACCCGACCGGCGGCGGTCACGGAGACCGCCTTCACCGCGTCGTCGAACTGGATGTCGAGAATGACCTGGCGGAGGTCGCGGGAGAAGGCGGGATTGACGGCGTTCGCCCCCTCCGGGCGGTTGAACCTGACATGGGCGACGCCGTCGCGCACCTCGTAGTGGATCGTGTCGTGTGTCGTCATGTCGTTAGCCTCTCAGATGATCCGCGAGCCGTGCTGGCCCCAGTACTCGTCCTTCAGGAGCCGCTTGTACAGCTTGCCGGTAGGCAGGCGGGGCAGCTCGGGGCGGAAGTCGACGGAACGGGGCACCTTGTAGCGGGCCAGGTGCTCACCGGCGTAGGCCAGGAGCTCCCGCGCCAGATCGTCGTCGCCCTCGATGCCGGCCTCCGGCTGGACGACCGCCTTGACCTCCTCGCCGAGATCGGTGTTGGGCACGCCGAAGACGGCCACGTCGGCCACCTTGGGGTGCATGATCAACACGTCCTCGATCTCCTGGGGGTAGATGTTGACCCCGCCGGCGATGATCATGAAGGCTTTGCGGTCGGTGAGGAACAGGTACCCCTCGTCGTCGACGTAGCCGACGTCGCCCAGCGTCGACCAGTTGGGGTGGTCGGGGTGCTGGGCGCTGCGGGTCTTCTCGGCGTCGTTGTGGTACTCGAACGGCATGGCCTCCCGCTCGAAGTAGATCGTGCCCGGCTCCCCGTTGGCCAGCTCGTTGCCTTCGTCGTCGCAAATGTGGATCGTGCCGAGGATGGTGCGGCCGACGGTGCCCGGATGGGCCAGCCAGTCGTCGGGGGTGCAGAACACGAAGCCGTTGACCTCGGTGCCGGCGTAGTACTCGTAGATGATCGGACCCCACAGCTCGAACATCTGACGCTTCACCTCCACCGGGCAGGGGGCGGCGGCGTGGATGGCGACCTTGTGGGTGCTCCAGTCGTGGCCCTGCAGCTGCTCCGGCGGCAGCTTGATGATCCGCGAGAACATCGTGGGCACCCATTGGGAGTGGGTGATGCGGTAGGTGTCGATGAACTCGAGGGCCTGGGCCGGATCGAACCGCTCCATCACCACGGCCGTGCCGCCCAGGGCGTGGACCGAGGTGGTGAAGCCCAACGGGGCCGAGTGGTAGAGCGGCGCCGGTGACAGGTAGACGCTGTCGGCGGTGACGGCGAACAGGCCGGTCAGTAGCTGGACCACGGCGGTCGCCCCGGCCGGATCGTCGATCTGGAGACCGGAGAGGGGCCTCTTGATCCCCTTCGGACGACCGGTCGTCCCGCTCGAGTAGAGCATGGTCTCGCCCCGGGGCTCACTGGCCAGCGGCTCGGCCGGGTAGCGGGCGACCGCCTCCTCGTAGGGTTCGAACCCGGCCACGGGGCCGTCGACGGCGAGCAGGACCCGCACCTCGGGGGCGAGGGCCGGCACCGGCTCGATCAGTTCGGCCATGGCGGTCGAGGCGAACAGGGCCTTCGCTCCCGAGTCCTCGAGGATGTAGGCGCTCTCCTCGGGCTGGAGATAGCGGTTGATGGTGGTGAAGTAGAGGCCGGAGCGCATGGCCGCCCAGAAGCACTCGAAGTAGCGGATGTTGTTCTCCATGAAGATGGCGACGTGGTCGCCTTCCCGGAGGCCGCCGTCGTGCAGCAGCTGGGCCAGGCGGGCCGACCGGGCATCGAGCTCGGCGTACGTCAACTGCTCGCCGCTGCCGGCCAGGATGACCGCCGGCTTGTCCGGTGTCGTCTCGGCGAAGGTACCTGGGTACATGAGGGGTTCAGCTCCGTGCGGTCGCTCGGTGATGGTCGGCGTCCGGAGGCGACCGCTGCCACCCGAACGCAGCTCCCGATGATGGTGCAGGGACGAACGACGGACGAATCAGCCTCCCCCCGGACACGATCGTGGCACACTAGTCGACACGTGAGGTCGACGACGGCGCGAGGTCAACCGCCCGAGCGCAACGTGTCCGGACCGGCGCCCCGGCCGGTAGGGAGGATCGACGAAGTGAGCGGGGAGAATCTCATTGGTTTCGACGGCGCGGCGGTCCTGGCCGACGCCGTGCGGGCTCGCGCCACCGCCCGCCGCACGCGGGCCCGCGCCGCCCTGGGGCTGAGCGTGGTCATCGCCACGGTGTGGCTGGTGTTCGTCACCGTCAACGGTCACTGGGACCGGGTGACCGACCGGTGGATCGCCGCCGTGACCATGATGTTCGGCAGCGTCGTCGCCGGGTCGACCCCCCAGGGCGGGGGCGCCGTGGCCTTCCCGGTGTTCACCAAGGTGCTCGAAGTGCCGACCACCGTTGCCCGCTCGTTCTCCCTGTGCATCCAGACGGTCGGCATGGGCACCGCCTCGGCCGCCATCGTGATCAGTGGCCGTCGGGTCGACTGGCGGGCCGTCGCCATCGTCGCCCCCACCGCCGTCGTGTCTTTCCTGGCCGCGGCGTGGCTCATCGGCGATCCCGACCAGCCGTTCTGGCCCTCGTCGCTCCCCGGACCCTACGTGAAGGTCACGTTCACGATCGTCGTCGCCGCCATGGCCCTCGTGGTGTGGCTCTCGTCGCGGTCGTGGGTGACGGAGCGGATCGACGTTCTGGCCAGCGTCCCGGCTCCCGCCCTGGCGCTCCTCGTTGTGGCCGGGATCGGTGGTGGGGCGGCGTCGTTCCTCGTCGGTTCGGGTGCCGACGTGTTCCTCTATCTGGCCCTGGTCGCTCTGTTGGGCCTGTCGGCCGGTGTCGGGGTACCCACCAGCGTGATCGTCATGGCCATCGTGTCGGCCGTGGGCTTCGTGCTGTTCGGCATCGTCGACGGCCAGCTGTCGGTGACCGTCGAGGCCGGTCATGTCGTCGCCGTGGGTGGGCAGGCCATCGATCCCCTCCCCGCCGATCGCTACGACCTCTTCGGCCTGTGGCTGGCCGCCGCCCCCGTCGTCGGGTTCGGGGCCCCGCTCGGCTCGTGGGCGGCGTCGAAGGTGAGCGACCGCACCCTGGCTCGGATCGTGGTCGGCCTGGCCCTGACCGAGCTGGCCTCGACCGCGGTGTTCCTCCCCGAGCTGCGGAGCGATACCCGCCTCCTCGTCTACGCCGTCACCGGCCTGGCGGTGGCCGTGGTCGGGCTCACCGTCGTGTTCCGGCGGCGGCACCAGCTCCTCGCCATCCCCCCGATCGACGCCGGCCGTACACTGCTACCCCGCCGGGCGTCGATCGACCGCGATCGTCTGTCCCGGCGCGGCCCTACGGGCGTGGCGCGAGCCGACGACGATACGGAGAGGAGGGTCGGGCAGTGAGATCGATCGCCGACTACGAGCTGCTCGAGCAGCTCCAGCCCGGAAACCACGGCACCTTCTACATCGCCCGACCCCCGGCCCGTCTCGGCCTCGCCCACGATCGGGTGGCGGTGAAGATCCTCGACCGGAACGCCACCGACAACGAGTTCAAGAGAATGGCGGCCGAGCTGGAGATCCTGCTCGAGCTGAACCATCCCCGACTGGTCGAGGTGCTCGACGCCGGCCACAACGGGGGTCGCCTCTACTACGTCACCCGCTACTACGACGAGGGGAGCCTCCCCCTCGGGCCGTGCCGCGACCTCCGCCAGGTTCTCCTGCAGGTGGCGGACGCCGCCGAGGCGGCCCACGTGCTCCACGAGAACGGGGTGGCCCACCGCGACATCAAGCCCTCGAACATCCTCCTGGCCGACGGACGGGGTCACCTCTCGGATCTGGGGGTGGCCAACTACACCGACGCCAACTTCACCACCACCGGCAGCAGCCCCGTCGGCACGCTGGCCTACGCTGATCCCAAGCTGATCCACGGGGAGCCTCCGGGTCGGGCCAGCGACGTGTGGTCGTTGGGGGCGACCCTGCACGCCGCGGTGACCGGCCAGTCGGTCCTGGGCGACATCCCCAACGCCAACCTGGCCACGGCCATCGAGTACGTGCTCGGCGCTGCGGCCCGGGTCGCCCCCTCCTGCCCCCCCGAGGTGGCCGCGGTGATCCGCAAGGCCACCGCCACCGAACGGGTCGACCGTCATCTCACCGCCGACGAGCTGGCCGCCGATCTGCGGGAGCTGGCCCAGCGTCAGTCGGATTCGCCACCGGGTCCGGGCTCCCCGCCACCGCCGCCTGGAAGCGGGGCCCGGGCTGTTCCACCCCCTCCCCCACCACCTCGTTCGGCTCCCGTGCGGCGGGTGCCGGGTACGTCCGAGCCGCTCCTCGTGAGCCGGAGCGACCGGCCGCCGCCGCCCACCGCTCCCTACCAGCAGCCCGTCGTGGTCGACGGTGTGGTGTCGGTGGCCGGCCAGCTCAACCATCCCCTGGCCGACCGGTGCTGGGCGTCGGGTGAGATCCGGGGCTCGGCCGGGCCCTGGGTGCCCCAGCGGGGTCATCGCCCGCCGCTCGGGGTGTTCATCTTCGACGACGGCCGGAGCTACGTCCTGGCGTGGGACACGGTGCTGGGTCGCCAGCCCGACACCGACCTCCGGGTGAGCGAGGGGCGGGCCGCCCCGCTGGCCCTCGAGGGTGAGCTGACGATGTCGCGGGCCCACCTGGCCATCGAGCTGCGCGACTGGGACGTCTTCGTCACCGATCTGTCGGCCAACGGGACCCGCCTCCGGCGCCGGGGTTCCCCCTCGCCCGAGCGGTTGGTGCGGGGCCAGCCGACGCCCCTGTCCGACGGCGACGAGCTCCTGATCGCCAAGCGCACCGTGACCTACCGCAGCCACCACCGCGCCGGTCACTGATCTGACCGCGCCGCGCCCCGGGCCGTAGGCTCGTGCCATGGATGATGACGTGCGCACCGCCCGACGCCCGGCGGCCCGGATCGACGACGGGGCCATCGATTGGCGGCGGTTCCGGGGCTACGACGGCCTCTACTACTGGGTGCTGGGAGCCAACCCCGAGCGGCAGAAGGTCGACCTGTACTTCCGCCTCCTGCCCGGTGCCCGCTGTCCTCCCCACCGCCACGTCGGCCCCACCGATACCCTCGTGGTCGAGGGTGAGCACCGGATCTGGGACCAGCGGGGCGACACCTGGGTGATCGACCAGATACGCCCGGCGGGGACGTTCGCCATCAGCGAGGGTGACAACTTCCATTCGGAGCAGGGCGGGGAGGAGGGGGCCATCGTGCTGTTGTCGATGACCGCCGTCGACGGGGTGATATGGGAGACCTTCGACGAGGCCGGCGCCCTGGTCGCCACGTCGACGGTCGACGACTTCGCCCGCGCCCTCGACCGCCAGCGCACCCTGGCCTGAGGTTCTCCCGCCCCCCGACCTTCGGGTCCGAGGGCCATCGCTGGTGGTCGCCCGGCGACGTTCCGGGCCCGGCGACCCCGAGCCCGGTGGCCCGCTTTCGTTGCGTTGACCGTCGGAACTGACGGCAAGCGCAACGGGAGTTGCCTCACGGTCAGCTGGCGGGGGCGGCGAGGCGGCGGGCGAAGGCGGCGGCCGAGGCCAGGGCCCGGGCCGCCTCCGGGAGCTCGCGGTGGTAGTGCCAGGTGTGCCACATTCCGACCCAGACGTCGAGGTCGACAGCGACCCCGGCGGTACGGACCCGCCGGGCCAGGCGCACCCCGTGATCGAACGAGAGATCGTCGGTGCCGACCTGGATCAGTAGCGGGGGGAGCCGTCCCAGCCGCGACAGGGGCGTCCGCAGCGGTGACACCGCCGGGTCGTCGGGTCGTCGACCGCCGCAGTAGGCGGTCCGCAACCATTGGGCGGCCTCGTCGTCGACGTCGTGGCGGCGGTGCCGGTGTCGCCCGCCCCGCGGTCCGTCAACCTCGGCATCGCCGCCGCCCCCGGCGGGCCCGTGGTCGAGGTGGGGGCTGAGCAGCACGAGGGCGACGGCCCCGGAGGTCCTCGCCGAGCGTTCGGCCAGGGCGGCCGACACCACCAGGTTGGCCCCCGCCGAGTCACCGGCCAGGACGACGGGGCGGCCCGAACGGGCCACGGTCCGGTGGACGGCGACGACGTCGTCGAGGCCGGCCGGAAAGGGATGCTCGGGAGCCAGGCGGGGGTCGACCGAGACGAGATCGAGACCGGCCGCAACCAGACCCTCGGTGATCGGCACCGCCACCTCGGGACTTCCGAGGGCGTAGCCGCCCCCGTGGGCGTAGACGACGACAGGGCCCCGGCCGTCGCCCGCCCCGGCCACCAGGCAACGGACGCCCCCGATCTCGTCCTCCCGATGGCCCCGCTCCTGCGGGGGAGGGTCGCCCTCCAGCCAGGCCCGGTGGACATCGGCCCGCCACGCCGAGACGGCCTCGGTGTCGTCGGCCGGCGGCGGCCGCAGCGCCGTCGTTGCCGGTCGGGCCAGACGGGCCCGCGCCTCGGCCGACAGCACGCCGTCGCCGATCCCGGTCGCCGGCTCGCCACCGGGTTCGGTCGCCTCGCCGCCGCCGATCGAGGTCACCGTCCCTCGAAGTGGGGCTTCCGCTTGTCGACGAAGGCCCGGAACGCCTCGGCCGTGTCACGGCTGGCGGCGATCTGCACGTGGCGCTGCGTCTCCACGGCCACGTAGTCGGCCAGCGAGAGTGTCTCGCCATCGAGGAAGTTGGCCTTCATGCCCCGGATGGCGAGTGGCGCCGCCGCCGCCAGCCGGGCGACCACGGCCTCGATTCCGTCGGTGAAGGCGTCGTCGTCGAAGACGTCGACCACGAGGCCGATCCGGTGGGCCTCGTCGGCGCCGAACCGGCCCGGCAGGAAGTAGAGCTCGCGGGCCTTGGCCGCTCCCACGAGGCGGGGTAGGGTCCACGGGCCCGCCATGTCGCCCGCCACCGCCACGTCGAGGAAGGCGGAGTTGAAGACGGCCGAGCGGGTGGCGAAGCGGAGGTCGCAGGCGCAGGCCCAGCCGAAGCCGGCCCCGGCGGCGGCCCCATTGACCGCCGCCACCGTGACGGCCGGCAGTTCGTGGAGGAGTCGGGTCACGTCGAAGGCGGTCTCGGGAGCGCCGGCGTCGGCCGCTCCGTCGGCGTAGTGGCGGAGGTCGGCCCCGACGCAGAAGGAACCGCCGGCGCCGGTCAGCACGACCACTCTCAGATCGTCGTCGGTGGCGGCCCGCCGGACGGCGTCGTACAGCTCCTGGAGCATCAGCCCGGTCACCCCGTTGCGCTGATCGGGGCGGTTGAGGGTCAGGCGGCCGACACCGTCGGCCGCCTCCCACAGGATCGTCTGGTAGGCCATGGGGCCAGCCTGGCACCGCCGCCGCCCCGGCGCACGCCGCGGCGAGCGGTGTCGGGCCCAGGCCGGGTCGAGGCCAGGACCAGGCCGGGTCGAGGCCAGGACCAGGCCCGGTCGAGGCCCGGCCTGGGCAGGGTCTAGGCGGGGTCGGTGTCCACCACGAGGGCGATGAGCTGGCGGGCCGCCTCCCGGCTCGCCCCCGTCGCCTCGGCGATGTTGGCGGCGTCGAAGCCGAGCTCGGTCATGACCTCGGCGGTGTGTTGGCCCAGGGTCGGCGGCGGGCCGTGGGCGCCGACGCCGGGGGTGTCGCTGAGCTGGACCACGTTGCTCACCACCCGGGCCGGCCCGAACTCCGGCACGTCGACCGTGGCCAGGTAGCCGTTGGCCGCCACCATGGGGTCGACCAACACGTCGTCGTAGTGGCGGACGGGCTCGTAGATGATCTCGGGTTGGTCGGCCAGGAAGGCCTCCCATTCGGCGGTGGTGCGACGGGCGAAGGCGTGACGCACGAGGTCGCGTATCTCGGCCACCCCGTCGTCGAGGCCCCGGGCTCCGATCCGCTTGGCCGCCGTGTTCCACCGGGGGTCGAGGACGACCTCGGGGATGCCGGCGAAGGTGCAGAAGGCGTCCCACGACTCGTCGGCCATGGCCACCGCCAGGAGGAAGGCACCACCGTCGGCCGTCTCGTACACGCCGTACGGGCAGAGCAGCATGGGATGGTGGGGTCCGGCCCGCCCGGGAGTGTGGTCGGCCATCCCGGCGTTGGCCACCTCCCACGCCTGGATCCACAGGAGGGCACCGAGGGACGAGGTGTCGACCCGTTGACCGCAGCCCGTGCGGGTCCGGGCGAACAGGGCGGTCATGATGCCGAGGGCCAGTTGGGTGGCTCCCGCATGGTCGGCGATCGCCGCCCCCGGCGGGTGGGGCGGCCCGTCGGCGGGGCCGGTGATGGCGGAGATCCCGGAGCGGGCCTGGGCCGCCCCGTCGAGCATGGCCTTGTCCGCGTCGGGGCCGGCCGGACCGAAACCGGACACCCGGGCGTAGATCAGGCCGGGGTTTCGGGCTGTCACCTTCTCGTGGCCGAGTCCCATCCGCTCCAGCGCCTCGAGGCGGTAGTTGGTGACGAGTACGTCGGCCGTGTCGACGAGGCGGGCGATCACCTCCCGGCCCAGGGCGGTGTGGGCGTCGACGGCGATGGCCCGCTTGCCCCGGTTCATGGCGACGTGCTGGGTCCCCATGACCGACATGTCGTACTGGAAGCCGGGTCCCCGGACGTAGCGGTTCAGCTCGCCCCCGGGCGGCTCGACCCGGATGACGTCGGCCCCCATGTCGGCCAGGTAGGCGGCGGCGTGCGGCCCCTGGATGGCGACCGTCACGTCGACGACGCGGATACCGGTCAGCGGACCGAGCGCAAGCTCGGCGGCCACCTCGTCCATGACGACCCCCCGATCATCTCGGCGGCCCGGTGCCGCCGGGACCCAGACTCCCACAGCGGCCCGGGCCTCACCAGCGGCCCGGCGCGCGGACCGGATGGCGCCCGGTCACCAGGTGTCGACCGGGTGCTTCTTGGCCGTGCGGTGGGTCGGTCGCCGCACGATGCCGGCCAGGGACCGCACGATCAGCTCCCGGGTGGCGGCGGGGGCGACGACGTCGTCGAAGGCGTGCTGGTTGCGGACGGCGGCGAACCCGTCGCCGGGGCCGAGCTCGGTCGTCGGCCACGCCAACCACAGCACCGGGGTGCTGCGGCCGCTGGTCAGCCCGGCGAGGACGGCCGGCCCCAGGCCTCCGCCCCGCCGCAGCTGCACGGCGAAGAGGGGAACGGTCCGGTGATGGTGGGCCATGACGGGACGCAGGTGCCACCGGTCGAGTCCCGGCTGGGTTACGACCTGTTCGGAGGCGGTGCCGTTGCCGGTGGCCGAGGTCGCGGTGGTGAACGTCGTGACGCACCCCGGGGTGTCGATGAGCGAGACGATGGGCAGCTCGTAGCTGTCGCACAGCTCGACCATGCGACCGATCTTGGTCGCCGCCGCCTGATCGATGGCGCCGTCGTCGACGACCGGTTGGCTGGCGATGATCCCGACCGCTCTCCCGTCCATGCGGGCGAATCCGGTGATCACGGAGGGCGCGAACGCCGGCCGCAGAGCGGTGAAGCTGTCCCGGTCGACCAGGGCCTCGATGACGGGACCCATGTCGTAGGGCCCGTCCTCGGGTACGAGGTCGGCCACCCGGCCGGCGTTGTCGGCGGCGCCACCCGACGGCAGGTCGTGCTGGTAGGCGAGGCAGCGGCGGGCGACGGCGATCGCCTCGTGCTCGTCGCCGACCAGGAGGTCGATGCCGCCGGTCGTCTCGTGCATCTCCACCCCGGCCAGCTCACTGGCCGTCATCGCCACCCCGAGGGCCGCCTCCACCATCGGCGGTCCGCCCATCCCGATCGACGAGCCCCCGGTGGCGATCACGATGTCGGAGAAGCCGGCGAGGCTGGCATGGCCGGCGAACGACGGACCCGACACGATGGCGATCGTCGGGACCCACCCCGACAGCTCGGCCATCCCGTCGAAGAGCTGGAACCGGCCGAAGGGCCCGTTGAGCTCGAGATCGCCCCGACCGACGCGGGGGTGGCGGGCCCGGCTCCCGCCCCCGTCGACGAAGAACACCACGGGCCACCGGTGCTCCCGGGCCAGGGCGAAGAGCCGTTCGAGGCGGCCGGCCCCGTAGCCGCCGCCGCGATCGGTGAAGTCGGTCGACGACGTGATGACCCGCCGGCCGTCGACGGTGCCGACGGCGTCGACGCCGCCGGCCTCGGCCACCCACGAGCCGTCGGCGGCCACCGCCGCGATCGTCCCGTAGGGCACCTCCGATCCCGGGTCGAGAAGGGCGGCCAGCCGTTCACGGGCCGTGAGCCGCCCGGCCCGGTGGACCCGCTCCACCGCCTCCGGTCGGGCCGCGTCGAGCTGGGATGCCCTCGCCGCCTCCAATCGCTCGACGAGTCGGGGATCCACGGCCTACCTCGGGTCGATCGGGTGCTTCTTGGCCGGGGCCAGCACCCGGGGGATGTCGTCGAGCAGGGAGATGATCCGCGCCCTGGTCTCGGCCGGCAGGACGATGTCGTCGAACATCAGGTTCCGGCCCGCCGCCACCCCGGACGCCGGTTCCCGCATCTCCTCGGCGTAGCTGTCTCGGATCGACCGGGCGTCCTCGGGGCTGGCGGCGGCCCGGATCTCCGCCCGCTTGACCAGGAACGCCGCCCCTTCGAGCGACATCCCGCCCGACTCGACCGAGGGCCAGGCGAGCCGCAGGTCGGGCATGATGCGCGACGAACCCCAACCCGACATGGCGAACGGACCCAGCCCGTAGGCCTTGCGGAGCTGCACCGAGCACAACGGCACCGTCCGGTGGTGGAGGGCGCTGAGGGGGCGGGCATGGTGGCGGGCGATGCCCTGGCGCTCGGCGTCGGGCCCCACCATGTAGCCGGGGTTGTCGACCAGGGCCACCAGGGCCAGCTCGTAGGCGTCGCACAGCTCGACGAACCGGGCCGCCTTGTCGGCGGCGGCGGCGTCGATGGCCCCGGCCACCGGGGACAGCGGCTGGTTGGCCAGGAACCCGACGGGGCGCCCGCCGAGGGTGGCGAAGCAGGTCACCATCGACGGACCCCAGCCCGCCCCCAGCTCCAGCACGCTGTCGGCGTCGGCCAGAGCCCCGACCACCCGGCGCACGTCGTAGGGGTGGCGCCGGTCGTCGGGGATGATCGACGCCACCCGGTCGTGGTCGGGCGATGGCTCGGACGACCCGAAACCGTCGCCCCAGTACGTCAGGTAGTCGGCGACCGTGTCCACCGCCCGGTCCTCGTCGTCGACCACCACGTCGACACTGCCCTCGGCCGCCAGCTCCTCGACGGTTCGTGTCACCACCGTCCCGTCGGCGGCCCTGGCCCCCACGGTGGAGCCGGCCGTGGCGATGACGCAGTCGCACAACATGGCGATGCCGGCGTTGCCGTCGATGGCACGTCCGCTGATCACGGCCACCGACGGGGCCCAGCCCGACAGCTCGGCCAGTCCCTCGTAGACGTCCCACGTGGCCCGGGTGTACACGACGACCGGGGGGGCGACCTCGTTGCCCCGGGTCCGGGCGCCCTCCCCGTCGACGAAGCACACGAACGGCCACCGGTGACGGTTGGCGAGATACAGGAGGCGGGCCAGCTTGCGCATGTTGCGGTCGGTCTGGGTGCCGTGGCGCACCGTCACGTCATAGGAGGCGACGACGAGCGGTTGTCCGTCGAGGCGACCGGCCCCGGCCACGAGCCCGTCGGCGGCGGCGTCGTCGTCGACGGCGGGGGTGGCCCCGGCCAGCTGGCCGTACTCGAGGAACGAGCCGTCGTCGACCAGGGCGGCGATCCGCTCCCGTGCGGTGAGACGGCCGGCGGCCCTGGCCGCCGCCACCGCCTCCGGCCGACCGGCGTCGAGGGTGCGGGCCCGGGCCTCGATGATCTGGGTGAGCTGGAGGTCGTCCATGGCTGCCCGCAGCCTGTCATCCCGGGGCCCGGTCCCTCAAACGGCGCCGGCCCCGACGTCGGTCAGCCGAGGCCCCGGGCGTCCTGCTTGAGGGCGGTGTCGATCGACAGGGCCGAGGCCACGACGAGCGCGTTGAAGGGCTGGGGCAGCCGATGGTGGAACTGGACCACGTAGTTGTCGGCCGTGGTGAACAAGGTCTTGGCCAGACCCTCGAACGTCTTGGTGATGCGTGCCACCTCGCTGCCGGTGGCGTCCTCGATGCGGAAGTTCCAGGCCCGCCAGTTCTCACCCTTGATCGATCCCAGCTGGTGGCCGCCCGATTCCAGGCCGAAGTTGATCTTTCCGATGGCGTTCTGCTGGACGATGCGGCCGATCTCGTGGCCGTCGGGGCTCTCGACGACGACCGTCGACTTGATGATCTTGGCCGGTCGGGTCAGCCGGAGCAGGACGCGGCCCGACGGCTCGCTTATCTCCAGCCGGTGGGTCATGAACTGGTCGAGGCTGGTGAGGAGGCGCATCGCCTTCTTGGCCGCCGACTGACCGACCTGGTTGACGGCGGCGAGCTGGCGCCCGTGCTGGTCGAACACGCTGTACTGGTTGTTGAGCTCGATCAGCTTCGCCTTCTGGTTCACGACCAGGATCGGCTCGTCGAAGATCGTGCCGCCCCCACCGCCCACCGCCCCCTGGATTCCGGCACCGTGCATTCCCTGGTCGTGCAGCTGGCGCTGGATGCGGTTGGGATCGGCCTCATCGCCGACCGTGAGGGCGGCGTCGATCCGGTCGAAGCCGTCGTCGGCCCGGGGTGGGGGCGGGCCGCCGAGCGGGTCGGTGCTCTGGCGCCCGCCGTCGCTGACGTGGGCGGTCCACACCGTGCCGTCCCAGTAGCGCAGCTCGTGGCGGCCGCTGGGGTCGGGGTGCCAGTTGGCAGGGGTGCTCATGGCCGTTGAGCGTAGGCCGCTTTCCGGCGCCGGGTGCCCCTGTCCGTAGGGTGAAACTAGAGTCGCCCAATGAGCGACGGGCTACGGGCCATGCTGATGCGGGGCGGGACGTCGAAGGGCCTCCTCGTGCTCGAAGCCGACCTCCCCGCCGAGGTCGGCGAGCGCGACGATCTCCTCCTGCGGGTGATGGGTTCCCCCGATCCCCGCCAGATCGACGGGGTGGGCGGGGCCCACCCGCTGACGAGCAAGGTGGGGGTGATCGCACCCTCGTCCCGACCCGACGCCGACGTCGAGTACCTGTTCCTCCAGGTGGGGGTCGACGCCGCCGTCGTCACCGACAGGCAGAACTGCGGCAACATCCTGGCCGCCGTCGCCCCCTTCGCCATCGAGCGGGGACTGGTGGCGGCGGGCGACGACGAGACCGAGGTGAGGATCTACCTCCGCAACACCGAAGTTTTGGCGACGGCCCGGGTCCGGACCGCCGGCGGGCAACCGGTCTACGGCGGCGACACCGCCATCTCCGGGGTACCGGGCACCGCCTCCCCGATCGATCTGTTCTTCGAGGGCATCGCCGGCTCGACCTGCGGGGCCCTGCTCCCGACGGGGAGCGCCGTCGACGCACTGACCCTGGTCGACGGGACAGTGGTCCGGGCCACCTGTGTCGACAACGGCATGCCGACCGTGGTCCTGCTGGCCGACGAGCTCGGCATCTCCGGCACCGAGCGCCCGGCCGAGCTGGAGGCCGACGAGCGCCTGCGGGCCGACCTCGAACACCTCCGGCTGGCCGCCGGCAAGGCCATGGACCTGGGCGACGTGACCGACGAGACCGTGCCCAAGCTCACGATGGTGTCGCCACCCCGGTCTGGGGGCGCCGTGTCGACCCGGACCTTCATCCCCCACCGCTGCCACGAGGCCATCGGGGTGCTGGGGGCGGTGAGCGTCGCCACGGCCTGCCTCCTCGACGGGACCCCGGCCTCGGCGGTGGCCGAGATACCCGACCCGACCGTCCCGGTCTCGATCGAGCACCCCACCGGTCACTTCGACTGCGTGTTCGGCTACGGCGACGACGGGGCGATCGTCCGAGCCGGGGTGGTCCGCACCGCCCGTAGGCTCTTCGACGGCGTCGTCTACCCCCGGGAGGACCGTTGAGCGCCGGAGCTGCAGTTCCTTCTCCGTGGATCGAAGGGTAGGCCGTTGAGCAACCGAATCGAGCCCCGGGCCATCCCCGGGCCCCGCCGGGACTCCCACCCCCCGACCGCCTTCGTCCCCCCGCCCGGGGCGTGCGACGCCCACTGCCACGTGTTCGGTCCGGCCCACCGGTTCCCCTTCTCCCCCACCCGCAGCTACACCCCGCCCGACTCTGGGGTCGACGACTTCTTCGCCCTCCAGGCCACGCTCGGCCTGTCCCGGGCCGTGCTCGTCCAGGCCAGCTGCCACGGCACCGACAATCGGGCCATGGTCGACGCCATGGAGCGTTCCGAGGGCCGCTTCGCCGGGGTGGCCATGATCGACGAGTCGTTCACCGACGACGACCTCCGGCGCCTCCATGCCGCCGGGGTGCGGGGCACCCGGTTCAACTTCGTGGCCCACCTCGGCGGCGCCCCCGACCTCGACGTGTTCTGGCGCCTGGTCCATCGGGTGGCCCCCCTCGGCTGGCACATCGTGCTCCACTTCGACGCCAAGGACCTCCCGGGCCACGCCGAGCTCCTCGACGCCATGCTCACCCCCTACGTGATCGACCACATGGCCCGGATCGACGCCACGGCCGGCCTCGACCAGGAGCCGTTCCAGCGCCTGCTGGCACGTCTGGCCGACGACGACCGGGCCTGGGTCAAGATCTCGGGGGCGGAGCGGCTCACGGCCGACGGGCCACCCCCCTACAACGACGTGGTTCCCTATGCCCGGGCCCTCGTCGACGTTGCCCCCGACCGGGTCCTGTGGGGCACCGACTGGCCCCACCCCAACGTCCGCCACATGCCAGACGACGGCGACCTGCTCGACCTGCTGGCCGCCTTCGCCCCCGACGAGGCCACCCGCAACCGGATCCTCGTCACCAACCCGGAAACGCTCTACGACTTCGGGTGATGTCGGAGGACCCAGACGCTGGTCGCGTCCCCGCTACGACCGATCGAGGTGGGGCAGCACGTCGGAGGCGAAGAGCTCCATCGAGCGCATGACCTTGTCGTGGGGCATGTCGCCGACCTGGAACATCGCCATCAGCGTGCCGGCCCCGCAGGCCGCCAGGTTGTCGTTGATCCGCTCCACGATCTGCTCCGGCGAACCGAACAGGGGCTTGCCGGCCGACAGTGTCGGCCCGCCCGACGCCGCCACCTGGCGGGCGATCTCCAGCCGGGTCCGGTACGACGACGGGGCGGTGTAGCCCGGGGGGAAGAACATAGGCAGCGGGAGGGTGAAGCACCGCTCCCGGAAGTAGCGGAGATGGGGCTCCATGTCGGCCATCGCCGCCTCGTCTCCGTCCGGGTGGACGTAGACGACCGAGTTGAAGGCGAACTGCTCGGGCCCCGCCTCGTAGCCGAACTTCTCCGAGGCGAACGCCCGGTAGCCGTCGTAGAACTGCTTGAGCCGCTCCATGGGAACGAACACGCAGGCCAGCGGGTAGCGGTGCTCGGCCGCCCACTCGAGGGTCTCCGCCGATCCCTGGGAGGGCACGAAGATCGGCGGGTGGGGCTGTTGCAGGGGGCGGGGCCACACGTTGACGTTGCGGAAGGCGAAGTGCTCCCCGTCCCAGGCGAACGGCCCCGGCTCGGTCCACGCCTTCACGATCAGGTCGTGGGCCTCGAAGAACGACGAACGGGACCGCGTGGGGTCGAGGTTGAGCGAGTGGTACTCGGCCCCGATGCCGCGGACGAAGCCGGAGATGATCCGGCCGCCGGACATGACGTCGAGCATCGCCACCTCCTCCGCCACCCGCAACGGATTGTGGCGCAGGCTGATGCCGTTGCCGAGGATGGCGATGCGGGCCCGGCTGGTCCGTGAGATGAGGGCGGCGGCCATGATGTTGGGGGCCGGCATCAGCCCGTAGGCGTTCTGATGGTGCTCGTTGACGCAGATGGCGTCGAAACCGGCCTCGTCGGCGAACACGAGCTGGTCGAGGTACTCGCCGTAGAGGCGGGACCCGAGCTCCGGCTCGTACTCCGAGTTCGGGTAGGTGACCCAGGCCGACCCGCCGGAGGCGGCCAGCACGTCGGGGTCGATCCGGGGCCAGGGCATCAGGTGGAACGAGTAGAGCTTCACGCCGCCACCGATCTGCGTTGCAGCCCAACGGCGGCCCGGGCCACCGCCGCCGGATCGTCGAGCGAGACGAGATGGCCGGCCGCGGCCACGACCTCGACCTCGACCTCGAACAGGGCGGCCAGGCGGCGACCGTGGTCCACCGGCAGCAGCCGATCGTCCTCGCCCCACACCACCGCCACCGGGCAGCGGACGTGGTGGGCCCGCCGTTCGAGCCGACGGTCGTAGGGGCGCTCCCACATCAGGCGGGCCTGCGTCGCCTGTTCGACCCAGAGGCGGGTCAGGCGATCGACGTCGCCGCTGAGGGGGTCGACGGCGTCGCCGTCGATCGAGTGGGCCAGGTGGGCCAGCGCCTCGGGTGGTTCCATGAGGAACAGGTCGGGAGCGGGGGTGGCGGGCCGCAGGCCGAGGGCGCCGACGAGGACGATGCCGGCCAGCAGGTCACTGCGGTGGATGGCGAGGTCGACGGCCAGCCAGCCCCCGAGGCTGACACCGACCACGAGGGGCCGATCGAGCCCGAGCCGGTCGATGAGGTCGACATGATGGAAGGTCAGGTCGGTGATGTCGTCGAGCCAGGCCGGCAGCTCGCCGCCACCGAACCCGGGATGGACCGGCGCCACCACCGTGAAGCTCCGGGCCAGCTCGTCGTGGACGGCCCCCCAGGCCGAGTTGTCGGCCTCGGGGTGGAGGTACAGCAGCGGCGGGCCGCTCCTGCCGGTGACGACGGTCGTGGGGTGGTCGCCGACGGGAACGGTCGTGGTCGTCGTGGTGGCGTTGGTCGTCGCGGCGGCCGGTTCGGTCATGGGCCCTCCCTCCGGGGCAGGCTAGGAAAGGCGCACCTCGGTCGTCGAGCCGGTGGGCCGCCGTTCGGGGTTCGGCGTCGGTCGGTCGGCTGTGCTATCCACCACCAGTGAAGGGAGCTGCGTCATGAACTTCGAATCGAATCCCGACCACGAGGCCATCGTCGAGGCCGTCGACCGGGTGTGCGCCCGGTTCGACGACAACTACTGGTCTGAGCGCGACGAGAAGCACGAGTTCCCGTGGGACTTCTACAACACGATGGCCGAGGGCGGCTGGGTCGGCATCGCCATCCCCACCGAGTACGGGGGCGGGGGCCAGGGCATCACCGAGGGGGCCCTGGTCCTCAACCGGGTGGCGGCGTCGGGGGCGGCCATGAACGGCTCGACGGCGCTGCACCTGACGATGTTCGGTCTCAACCCGGTGGTGAAGTTCGGCAACGACCGGTTGAAGGAGACGTTCCTGCCCCGAGCCGCCTCGGGCGACCTCCACGTCGCCTTCGGCGTCACCGAGCCCGACGCCGGCACCGACACGAGCCGGATCACCACCCGGGCGGTGGAGGACGGCATGGGCGGGTGGATCATCAGCGGCCGCAAGATCTGGACCTCCAAGGCGCTGGAGTCGGAGGTGGTGCTGCTCCTGGTGCGGACCGACGGTGAGCCGGGCCAGGGCTTCGGCGGTCTCACCCTGTTCCTGGCCGACCTGAACCCCGACCACGTCGACATCGCCCCCATCCCCAAGGTTGGCCGCAACGCCGTCGCCTCCTGTGAGGTGGCCTACGACGAGCTCCCGGTGGAGGGGTGGCGGATGGTCGGCGAGCGGGGCAGGGGCTTCCAGCACATCCTCCACGGCCTCAACCCGGAGCGGATCCTCCTGTCGGGCATGGCGTGCGGGATCGGCGAGGCGGCCCTGCGTCGTGCCGTCGGCTACGCCAAGGAGCGCTCCGTGTTCGGTCGCCTGATCGGCGCCAACCAGGCGATCTCCCATCCGCTGGCCAAGGCTCACATGCAGCTCAACGCCGCCTTCGGGTTGATGCTGAAGGCGGCGTGGCGCTACGACAACGGGCTGGAGTGCGCCGAGGAGGCCAACACCGCCAAGTACCTGGCGGCCGAGGCCAGCTACTTCGCCGCCGATCAGGCGGTGCAGACCCACGGGGGGCTCGGCTACGCCACCGAGTACCACGTGGAGCGCTACTGGCGCGAGGCCCGCCTGCAGCGACTGGCGCCGGTCAGCCAGGAGATGACGCTCAACTTCATCGCCCAGAGCGTCCTTGGTCTCCCCCGCAGCTACTGACGCATCCGACGCTACTGATACCGCAGCGGGGAGCCGCCCGCCGACACCACCGGCGTGACCGCCTCGCCGGCGGCGTTGTCGTCTCGTAGGGGGTCGGGCTCGCCGGCCCCTCGCGACCCCGGTCCGGTCAGGAGCTCCCAACCAAACCACAGGGGCACGAGCTGGGCCAGCGTGAAGTTGGCCGCGGCCACCAGGAGGATTATGCGGAGCCAGGTGTGGTCGCGGTCAAGGTCCCGTCGTGACTGCTCGGCCAGGTCCCGGGCCTGCGAGACGTTGTCGCGGTACTGCTCGATCAGAGCGGTGCTGTCGGCCAGGTCCTCGTTGAGGGCGTGCACGTTGGCGACGAGGACGTCGACGTCGCCCTGGAGCTCGGTGAGCGTCGTCTGCAGCTCGACGAGCCCGGTCGACGTGTCGGCGAACTCGTCCGGCAGCGGCGCCAGGTCGTCAGCGAGGCGGCCGAATGTCGGGCCCAGGCCGTCCTCCGGGTCGTAGTCGGGGCCGAAGGGGATGGCCGACAGGCCCTCGAGCGCACCGTCGATCTGCGATCCCAGTCCTTCGAGCTGGCGCAGGGTGGCCTCCGTGTTGCGCAACGTCGGTTCGGCCGTGGCGGTCAGCTCGGCCACATCGGCGAGGGTTGCGTTGCCGGACTCGAACGATTCCGAGACGGTGGTGAGCGTGTCCTCCACCGCGGCCAGGGAGTCGGTGGTGGAGCCGATCAGGTCGTCGGCCAGGTCGATGGTGGCCTCCATCGATTCGAGCGCCTCCACGGTCACGTCGAGGGTGCCGGTAGTGGCTCGGTTCACGTCGCCGAGGAGGCTCCACACCACCACGGTGCCGACGAGGATGATCGCCACGCCCACGATGGCGGTACCGACCATCACCCGGCCCGCCCGGCGGCGGGACCGGGGATCGGTGATGAGGGCGTGCCGCCGATCGATCACCACCTCGCCGATGGTGATCTCGGTGGTGGCGTCGGTCTCGGGCCGGTCGCCGTCCGCCGCAGAGTCGTCGGTCACGATGCGCCGAGTCGGAGGCGGCGGGCCATCAGCCACCAACCAACCAGGCCGTAGACGATCGACGTGACGGTGAGGCCCACGAGGTCGAGCAGCTCGGGCGAGGCGCCCCGCAACATGACGTCCCGCAACAGCGTCGTGCCATACGTGACGGGGAGGAGGAACGAGATGGCCTTCACCGGGTAGCGGATGGCGTCGAGCTCGAGCAGGAACCCGCCGAAGAACAGCCCGGCGAGGAGGGCCAGCATGGCGAACTGGACCGCCTGGGAGTCGGAGCCGGCCAGGAGGGACAGGATCATGCCGGCGGCGATGGAGGCCGTCACCAGCCCGACGATACCGATCGCCACCCACCACCACTGGCCCCGCAGGGGCACATCGACGGCCGTCACCACCGCCGCCAGGAGGGCGGCGGCCACGCCGGACCCGATCAACAGGTGGGCCAGGTACTTGCCGAGCAGGATCCGGCCGGAGCGGATCGGTCCCACCCGGTACAGCTCGAACAGGCCCAGGGTGCGGTCCCGCACCAGGCCGAGGGCGGCGAAGGTGAGGGCCATGTGTTGCACGAGGAGGGCGATGGCGGCGGGAGCGAAGAAGTCGTTGACCGACACCGACTCCCGGAGGAGGCTCTCGCTCTCGCTGGTGAACGGGCGGACGGCCACGGCGGGATCGAGGGTGACGACCGTGTCGCCCTGCTCGGCCACCGACTCGAGGGCCAGGCGGGTCTGGCGGACGTCGGCGGCATCGACGTCACCGTCGGCCGCCACGAGCTCGCCGGTCGTGTCGTCGTAGCGCTCGAGCGCCGTGACCAGGGCATCGAACCGCTCCTGGTCGGCCGGCTCGAGCTCGTCGCCCAGCGAGCGGCGGACCGAGTCGGTGGCGTCGACCACCCCCTGCAGGCTGCCGGACGTCCGATCGAGCTCGGCCGCCAGACGGCGGATCTCGGCCTGGTCAGAGGCGGCGACCGCGTCCTCGAGATCGGCCAGGAGGGCGGTGGCCTCATCGGCCGACTCCTGGTAGGGCCGCAGCGACGTCTGGACTTCGCCCAACACGTCCTCGAGGACCTGCGAGTTCAACTCCTGCACCGCCACCTGGGCCGAGACGTCGACCGCCGTCTGCTGGATCGGGTCGAGCTTGTCGTGCAGCACGGTGATGCTGGCCTGTTCACCGCCGAGCACGGTCTCCGCTGGTTCCGGGGGGAACACCACGATGAGATCGATCTCGTCGTTCGACAGGCGGTCCTGGGCCTCGACGAGGTCGGTCGTGTAGCCCGCGGGGACCAGGTACTGGCTCAGGTCGTCGTCGAAGCGGGCGGTGGCATCCTCGTACACGCTGTCGGCCGGGCCGACGAACATCGTGCGCAGCACGGTCTGCTCCTGGTCATAGCCAAGGGCGAAGAGGAACAGCAGGAGGAACGGACCGATCACCAGCACCGCCAGCAGTATCGGTTGGCGCAGGACGGCGATGGTCTCCTTGCGGACGAAGGCCAGGACATGGATCAGGGGACGGATCCAGCGGGCCACGACCGGCGGGCGCGACCACAGGTCGTCTGCCGGGCGGCCCGTCCCACCGCCGGGAGCCGCTCCGGTCGGACCCGCCCGGTTCGAGCCTCCGTGCCGGGGATCGGTGGGGGCGGCCGGGGTGGTCGGGGTGCTCGGTGGCGACGCGGTCACGACGTGATCTCCGGTTCGTCCTCCCCGACGAGGCGGATGAACACCTCGTCGAAGCTCGGCACGACCTCCTCGGAGTCGACGATCCGCAGACCGTCGGCCTCGAGGCGGGCCGTCACCAGGGGCAGGGCGGAGCCGCCGTCGTCGACGAGGATCTCGAGGCGGACGGGTCCGATGGTAGTGATCCGCTCGACGCTCGGGTTCGACCTGAGCTCGGCCAGCGTGGCGGTATCGGCGGGTCGGTCGGTCTCGATGGCGAGCAGCTCACCGCCGACGGCCTGGCGCCGGAGCTCCTCCGGGCCGCCGAGAGCCACGACGTTGCCGCCGGCTAGGAGGGCCACCACGTCGCAGTCGGCCGCCTCGCCGACGTACTGGGTGGTGATGATCAGGCTGCGACCCTCGTCGCGCAGGGAGCGGAAGTGCTCCCAGAACGTGCGGCGGAGCACGGGATCGATCCCGGCGGTCGGTTCGTCGAGGAGGATGAAGGTGGGATCGTGGACGAGGGCGGCGGCCAGGGCCAGCCGCCGCTTCATGCCGCCCGACGCCTGACGGACCAGCTTGCGACGGTCACCGCCGAGCTCCACCAGATCGAGCAGTCGCCGGAGGTGTCGGCGACGGCGGAACCTGACGCCGCTCAGGGAGGCGTGGAACGTGAGGTTCTCCCACAGCGAGAGCTCGTCGAAAAGGACGGGTTCCTGGGGCAGGTAGCCGATACGGCCGCGTTCGCTGCCGTCGAGCAGATGCGGGGGGCGGCCGTGGACGTGGACTTCACCCTCGTCGGGCAAGAGGACGCCGGTGGCGAGCCGGACGGTGGTCGTCTTGCCACATCCCGACGGTCCGATCAGACCGAGGATCGTGCCGTCGGGCACGTCGAGGTCGAGACCGCGCATCACCCACTCCTGGCCGAAGCGCTTGCCCACGCCCCGCATCGACAGGGCGGTGGCCGGCGCCCCCGGGGCGTCCTGGCGGCCCGGTGATTCCTGGTCGACGACCCGGTGGTCCTCGCCGCCCGTCCCGTCGGTGATGGAGGGAGTGGTCATGTCGTCAACACCTGGTCGACGACGTGGATGATTCCGGTTCCGGCGTCGATGTCGGTCTGCACCACCTCGGCGTCGCCGATCACGACGGTGTCACCCTCGGTCGCCACCACCAGGGTGGTGCCGCCCTGGGTCTCGATCGACCCCAAGGTGGCGAGGTCGGCTGCCTCGACCCGGCGCTCGATGACATGGTTGCGCAGCACGTCGATCAGCTCGTCGGGATTGGCCAGCAAATCGGCGGCGGTGTCGGCCTCCAACGAGAGGAAGGCCTCGTCGTTCGGTCCGAACAGGGTGAACTCCTCCGAGTCGACGAGCTGGGACAGGTCGACCTGCTCGACGGCGGAGGCGAGGGTGCCCATGCCGTTGGCCCGCAGTGTGGCTGCCAGCTCTGCTGTCTCCCGATCGAGCTCGTCGCCGTCGACCTGGTCGGCCAGTTCAGCGGCGGTCTCGTTGGCCTCCGTCACCACGTCGTCGGCCGTCTCACCGGCCTCGCCGGTCAGGTCGTCGGCGGTCCCGGCCGTGTCGTCGGCACAAGCGCCCAGGAGCAGGGCGCCGGTCGCCGCCAGCGCCACCAGGGCTCGACCTGACCGGGGACGAGGCCGAGGACGCCCGCCGTCGATGCTGCGGTACGGGCCGGCGGCGACGGTCGGAGCGGTGCGCGTCCCGTCGGACCCGGGTGGGAGATCGTCGTTGGCCATGGCGTGGTACCTCTTCTCGTTCGACGCGCCGGTGGGGCTGCCTGGTGCCGCCCCCCACTCGGCGTCCGGCCGCCGTACCCGGCGTTCGCCCACCGAAACCGGAGCCGGTAGCGTTCGGCGATGGACGGACCCGGTACCGGTGGCGCCACCGCACCGACGACGGCGGCCGATGGCGCCGTCCCTCGGCGGGCGTGGCTGGCGCTGACGGTCACGACCCTGGTGTTCTTCCTCGTCGTCATCGACATCTCGGCCGTCAACGTCGCCTTCCCCTCGATCGGCGAGAGTTTCGATGCCGACGAGACGTCCCTGAGCTGGATCATCTCGGGCTACAACATCACCGTGGCTGCCCTCCTCCTGGTGGCGGGCCGGCTGGCCGACAGCTGGGGTCGTCGTCGGGTGTTCATGCCGGGCATCGCCATCTTCATGATCGGGTCGATCCTGTGCGGTCTGGCCCCGAGCGCCGGGATGCTCATCACGGCCCGCGTCATCCAGGCCATCGGCGGCGCCATCATCTCCCCCACCGCCCTTGCCGTGGTCCTCCCCGAGTTCCCTGCGGCCAAACGGAGCACGGCCATCGGACTCATGGGCGCCACCGGCGGGCTGGGCGGGGTGTTCGGGCCGGCGCTCGGCTCGCTCGTCATCGACCTCTGGTCATGGCGGGGCATCTTCCTCATCAACGTCCCGATCTGCCTCGTGGTGCTGGTGGCGGCCCCCCGGCTCTTGCGGGAGTCGAAGAACCCCAACGCCACCGGGCGGATCGATCTGCTCGGGGTGCCGATCGGGACCGCCGCCATCGCCGTCATCATGTTCGCCATCGTCGAGAGCGAGCACCGGGGACTCGGCGATCCACGGGTGCTGGCCCTGTTCGTCGTCGGGATCGTCCTCCTGGTCTCCCTCGTCCGACGCTCGAGCCGGCACCCCGAACCGCTGATCGAGCTCGGCCTGTTCCGCCACCGGTCGTACTGGAGCACCAACGTGGCGGTGGCGTTCTACGCCCTGGCCTTCACCTCCGGGTTCCTGGTCAACTCCCTGCTCCTCCAGCAGCTGTGGGATCAGCCGATCACCACCACCGGTCAGGCCCTCCTGCTCTCACCCCTGCTGGCGGCGGTGTCGTCACCGCTGTCCGGCCGGTTGGCCGATCGCGTCGGTCACCGATGGATCCTGACCGTCGGGTCGACGATCAGCGCCGTCGGCTATCTGCTGTTCATCCTCGTGCTCGACGACGGCCCCCACGTGTTCGACCACTATGTGCCGATCAGCGCCCTCATCGGCATCGGCACCGGCATGACGATCGCCACCTGGGCCAGCGCCGGGCTCAGCGACATCGCCCCCGAGCAGTTCGGTACCGCCAACGCCACCCTGCGCACCACTCAGCAGGTGTTCTTCGCCATCGGCATCGCCGTCGTCGTCACCCTGCTCACGGCCGGCGGGGGCTCGTCGGCGCTCCCCGGCTACCGGTGGGCCTGGACGTGGGTCGCGGTGTGCTACGCCCTGGCCGCCGCCCTCGTCGCCGTCACGTTCCCCGCCGGCTCCAGCCGGCACCGGCTGGCCGTCCCATCGGCGCCTGTCGTCGCCCGCCGTGCCGGGTGACCGACAGGGGCTCGGGCCCGGGCGTCGGGCCTGGGCGTCTCAGCGGCCCTGGAGGTGGCGGACCAGAGCGACGAGCGCCACCTCGTAGCTGTCCCGCCCGAACCCGGCCACGACGCCGAGGCAGACGGCGCTCAGCACCGACCGGTGCCGGAACTCCTCCCGGGCGTGCACGTTCGACAGGTGGGTCTCGACGACGGGCAGCTCGATGGCGGTGACGGCGTCGCGGAGGGCGTAGCTGTAGTGGGTGAAGGCGCCGGGGTTGAACACCACCCCGTCGGCCCAGTTCCTCGCCTCGTGGAGGGCGTCGATGAGCTCGCCCTCGATGTTGCTCTGGACCGCCCGGAGAGCGGCGCCAAGCCCCGCCGCCACCTCTCCGAGGCCGTCGATGATGTCGTCGAGGGTGTCCGCCCCGTAGACCCCTGGCTCCCTGGTCCCGAGCAGGTTGAGGTTGGGGCCGTTGAGGACGAGGATCTGGTGGGGCACGGCGCCGAGCCTAGTTTCGGCCCGCGGTTCCGGGCGCGGATTCCACCGACGGTCGAGCCGTGGTGAGCGGGGCGATTCGCCCCCGTTGGACGCCACCGGCCGAGCTGTAGGGTCGGCGGGCCATGCAGATCCCGGTCCGCCTAGTCGTTCTCCTGCGGCCGTCGGTCTCGCCGGGGATCCTCCTCGCCGTCGGCTTCAGCACGTTCGTGCTGAGCGCCACGCCGTTCCTGTTCGACCTCCTGGTCGATGAGTACCACATCGGTCTCACCGCCGCCTCCCTCATCGGCGTGTTCCAGCTGGGGGGCTTCGTCCTCGGCTCGTGGTGGGCGGGGCGGTGGCTGCTTCCCCGGCGCCGGTTTTTCGTCGTCGCCCTCGCCGTGGCCGTTGCGACCAACCTCGCCTCGGCCACCCTGCCCGCATTCGCCGTGCTGGTAGCCCTCCGCTTCGTCAGCGGACTGTCGCTGGGCCTGATCTCGTGGTACGCCTGGGTCCAGGTGTTCGGCAACGACCGGGGCACCGGCGACATCGCCGTCATCGGGCCGGTGGCGGGGGTCGTCGCCAGTCCGTTGATCGCGCTGTTCGCCGCCGGCGGCGGCGCGGCCGGTGTGTACGCCCTGCTCGGCACCCTGGCCATCGTGCCCCTGGTGTTCAACCGGGGGTCGGGGGCATCGGAGCGGGTGCCGTTCCGCACCGAGCGCTCGTCGCCGGTCCCGGCGGCCAGGATCATCCTCGCCGCCCTCGGGCTGTTCACCCTCGGCGGCTCCGCCGTGTTCCAGTACGCGGTCGTGGTCGGCTCGGACCGGCTCGACCTCGGCGCCGGGACCGTGGCCCTCGTGTTCAGCGCCAACGCCATCGCCGCCGTTCCGGCGGCCAAATGGCCGTGGCGACGCGGCCTGCCCGGCCCGTGGATGGCGGTGACCGGTCTGTGCGCCGTCGTCATGCCCTCGTCCCCCTCGACGGCGGTTTTCGCCGGGGCCATCACCGTGTGGGGTTTTGCCTTCTGGATGGGCCTGCCCGGGGTCTTCACGGTGCTGGCCGAGCGGTCGGCCAATCCGGCCGACCGGGCCGGCGATGCCCAGGCGGTGATGGCGGCCGGTCGGGTGTTCGGGCCGTTCGTCGGCGGTCTCGCCCTCGACCTGGCCGGTCCCGGCACCCTCGGCCTCGTCGGGGGGTCGATGATGATGCTGGCCGGCGCCGCCGTGTTCGTCGTCCGCACGATCGCCGCCCCTCGCGTCGTCCAGGGGCCCGGACTGGCCTGATGGGCCCCGCTCCGCCGGGTCAGGCGGCCCGCGACACCGGCAGGGCCTTGATGGCGGCCACGTGGAGGTGGCGGACCCTCGACGGCTCGCCGTCGAGGCGGATCTCGTCCAGATGAGGGGCCAACCGGCGGAACACCGCCCGCATCTCCCACCGGGCCAGGTTGGCGCCGAGGCAGAAGTGCTCGCCATGACCGAAGGCGAGGTGATAGTTCGGGCTGCGGGTGATGTCGAAACGGTACGGGTCGTCGAACTGGCGGCGGTCACGATTGGCCGACGGGTAGAACAGACCGACGTCGTCGCCGGCCTGTATCAGCTGCCCGCCGATCTCGTAGTCGGCCATCGCCGTGCGGGCGAACTGGATCACCGGTGAGATCCAGCGGAGGATCTCCTCCACCGCCCCGTCGACGTAGCGCTCCGGGTCCGAGGCCAGCAGCTCGGCCTGGTCCGGGTGCTGCAGCAGGGTCGCCACCCCGCCGGCGATGGCGTTGCGGGTCGTCTCGTTGCCGGCCGCCACGAGCAGGTTGATGTACCCGTTGAGCTGCTGATCGGTGAGGGGACCGACGGAGGTCTCGGCCGCCACCAGCTTCGACACGAGGTCGTCGCCGGTCGCCCCTTCGGCCCGGCGGCGGGCCACGAGGTCGGTCACGTAGTCGGTGAAGGCCAGCACCAGCCGGCGGCGCATCTGCCGCTGGCTCTCCCCGGGCAGGTTCTAGGGCAGGTCGTCGGGGTCGATGAGCACGTTGGTGAACTCGACGATGCGCTCGTAGTCGTCGACGGGGACACCCATCATGTGGCAGATCGTGGCCAGCGGGACCTTCATGGCGTAGTCGGTCACCAGGTCGGCGGCGCCGTCGGCCCGCAGGGTGGCCACGAACTCGTCGGTGAAGCGGGCGGCCAGGGCATCGAGGTGGGGCTCGAGCCGGCGCATGGCGGCCGGGGTGAACGACCGCATGACGATCATGCGCAGCTCGGTGTGCTTGGGTGCGTCCATGAAGACCATGTCGAGCGGCTCCTCCGGATCCCACCCGTTGCGGGCGGCCTGACGGATGCGGAACTTGTCGAGCTTGTAGTCGTTGTCCTTGGTGTCGAGCCTCAGGCGCTGGCTGTTGACGAACACCGTGGGATGACACTCGATCTCGTGGATGTCGGCGTAGCGGGTGAATGGCCCAGAACGGGTGGATGTACGGCCGCTCGTAGCGGAACACCGGCGCCTCCTCCCGCAGCAGATCCCAGGACTCCCAGGGGTAGCCGTCGGTGGCGTAGCGGCTTGTGTCGGTGATGTCGAGGTTGTCGAGCGTGATCTCGGACATGGTCCCCCCAGGTCGGCGGTGGTCGTGGCGCCACCGTACCGCCGGGGCCCGGACCGGAGCCAGAAGGCTGAGCCGGGGCCCGACCGTCTCCACGCTGTGGCCGGCACGCCCCGCCGGTCGTGGTGCGGACCCCGGACCGTCAGCCCGACTCCCGCTCGGGGCCGCGCAGCGTCACGCCCCCGTCGACGACGAGGATCTGGCCCGTGATGTAGCGGGCCTCGTCCGAGGCCAGGAACCTTACGGCGGCACCGATGTCCCAGCCGGTGCCTTCGACACCGAGCACGCTGGCCCGGCGCCGGCCGTCGGCCAGGTCGGCGGGCATGGCATCGCCTCCCACCATCGGGGTCCGGACCGGGCCGGGGGCCACGCAGTTGACCCGGATGCCGTCGGGTCCGTGATCGACCGCCATGGCCCTGGTCAGGGCGATGACCGCCCCCTTCGACGTGCTGTAGGCGGTGAGGCCCCGGGGGCGGAGGGCGCTGATCGACGAGATGTTGACCACTGCGCCCCGCCCCTGACGCTGTCCTCCCGGTTCGTCGCCGCTCGGTCCGCTGTCGATCATGGCGGGGATGGCGGCCCGGGAGGTGAGCATCATCGAGGTCACGTTGACCCGCATCACCCGCTCCCATCGCTCGGGCGAGTCGTCGACGACGCTGCCCCGGCTACCGATCCCGACGTTGTTGACGAGGATGTCGAGACGACCCCACCGGTCGAGCGCCTCGGCCACGAGCGCAGCGCAGCTGTCGCCGTCGGTCACGTCGGCCACGACGGGGGCGGCGGTGCCCCCCTCGTCGACGATCATGGACACGGTCCATTGGGCCAACACTCGGTCGAGGTCGACGGCCAGCACCGACGCGCCGGCCCGGGCCAGCAGCACGGCGGCGGCCCGGCCGTTGCCGATGCCGTCACCGGCAGCCCCGGCCCCGGTCACGATGGCCACCCGACCCGTCAGATCGCCCGTCGGCGGTCGCTGCGTTGTCATCGGGTCAACCGCCGACCACGAAGCGCTGGTGGGTTCCTTCCGACACGGTCGTGTCGCCCGAGGTGACCGTCGTGGTGAAGACCAGGCGCTTGCGGTCGATCTCGGTCAGCTCACAGCGGACGTCTACCCGCTGGCCCGAGTCGACGCTGGCCGCATGGCTGACGCACACGTGGATCCCGACCGTGGTCCGACCCTCGTCGAGGTGGGGCTGGACCGCCTCCAGGCACGTCTTCTCGATCAGCTGAATCATGTCGGGGGTCGACAGGACCTTGGTCGGCAGGTGGGCCGGCGACATGTCGTCGGTGACGGTGTAGGAGTCGGTGTGGGTCAGGCCAACGGCCACGGCGTCGTTCATGGGGTCAGTCTCACCGAGACGGTGGCGGTTGGAAACTCGACCGCTGGTGCCTCCGGTAATACTTGGACCCATGACCGAGAAGATCCCGGCCAAGTTCCGGAAGACGAAGACTGACAAGTGGGCGGTCATGGCTCCCGTGGCCGACCTCGAGAGGGCGCTGGCCGAAGGGGGCAAGGTCGATGTGCTGAAGAAGTCGGGCGACTGGTCGACCTTCACCGTCGGCTCCCTCGGGCGTCCCTTCGACGTCGATGGCGTCGAGATGTGCTACGGCTACGCCCCGGGTGACGGCGACAGCGATGGCGACGGCGACGGTGACCGAAGAGCCCCGGCCTCGCCGGGGCAGACCGCGTCGTCGAGCGGAGGACGTGGCGGACGCAGTCCCTCGGGGTTCGCCCCCCGATCGCAGCCGTCGGTCCGACGATCGACCCCCGAGCCGCCCCCCGCCGACGAGACCGAGCCCCTCCCCGAGTACCGAGGAGGTCCGGACGACGAGTGGAGCAGCGACTTCTGAGCCTCCGATCCCGGGGAGATCACTGGGTCAGTCCCGTGTGCGTCGGGTCCAGTCGTGGCAACACCAGGGCGGCCGCGTCGTCCGGGGGGAGGGGTCCGGAGAAAAGGTAGCCCTGCATGAGGTGGACACCGAGATCGGACAGCCGGCTCAGCTGCTCCCGGTTCTCCACCCCTTCGGCCACCACCCCGAGATCGAGGGCGGAGGCCATGGCCACGATGGCCTCGATGATGGCCTGGTCGGCCGGATCGGTCTGCATCTGGCTGACGAAGGCCCGGTCGATCTTGAGGGTCGAGACCATCTTGAGCTGCTTGATGTAGCTGAGTGACGACTGGCCGGTGCCGAAGTCGTCGATGGCCAGGTCGACACCCATCTCCCTGATCGTGTCGAGGACGTCGAGCCCGCCCAGGTGCTCGACGATAACGTCCTCCGTGATCTCCAGCACCAGCTGCTGGCGGGAGATGCCCGACCACGCCAGGACGTCGGCCACGAGCTGGGGGAGGTGAGGATCGGCCAGCTGCTGTTCGGCCAGGTTGACGTTCATCCGCAGGCCGGCGGCCGCCGGGTTCTGCCGACTCCACAGGGCGGCCTGGGCGCACGCCTCCCGCAGTACGAACTCCCCGATCTTGGACATCATCCCGGCGTCCTCGGCCACCGACAGGAACTCGGACGGACGTATCGGCCCCCGCTCCGGGTGCTGCCATCGCACGAGGGCCTCGAAGCCGTAGGGGCGGCGGGCGGCGACGTCGATGATGGGCTGGTAGTAGACGCGGAGCTGGCCCTCGGACAGGGCGGTCTCCAGGTCTCGCTCGGTGGCGATCCGAGCCAGGAACCGGGAGCGCTGGTCGTCATCGAAGATGGCGTACCCGGACCGGTCGCCCTTGGCCTTGTACATGGCGGCGTCGGCGTCCCGGACGAGCTCCTCGGGGTTGCGTCGGTCGTCGAGGGAGGCGATGGCGACGCCGACGCTGACGTTGACGTTGTGCTTGCGGCCGTTGAGCGTCACCGGCTCGTCGAAGCGCTTCACGATCTGCTTCGTCGTTGCCTCCACCGACTGTTCCGACAGCAGATCCCGGCAGATGATCACGAACTCGTCGCCCCCGAGCCTGGCCACGACATCGGTGTTGCGGGTCGTGGCCACCAGCCGTTGGGCCACCACCCGTAGGAGCTCGTCGCCGACGTCGTGACCCATCGAGTCGTTGATGACCTTGAACCGGTCGAGATCGAGGAACAGCACCCCGAACACCGTCTCGTCGATCTTCGACCGCTGGATCGTCGCCTCCAGCTCCCGGTGGAGATGGGCTCGGTTGGCCAGCCCGGTGAGGCCGTCGTGGTCGGCCTCGTGCTGGGCCTGGCTGAGCGACTTCGACCGGGAGTGGCCGGCGACGCGCTGTGCCACCGCCGTCAGCGCCGAGGCGCACACCCCGAGAGCACCGATGGCGAGCACCCGGGTCAGCTCGTCGGGCCGCGCTCCCCTCCCCGAGTACACCAGCGCCGCAGCCACCACTACGGCCACGAGGCCGCTGGCGAGGACGACGGCCGGGGAGGTGAGTAGGACGCGCCTGGCCATCGGGAAGAACGTCGGTCCGGTCGGGTCCCGGCTTGAGCGCGGCGGCCCCAGCGTGGTGGGGCTGGATCGGTCGGAGGGCCGCCGGGCAGGCCGGAAGGACTTGGGGCGGGGCGCAGCGGTGGGACCGGCCGACGATCGCCGTCACCGGTCGTGGTGACTAGTCTGGCACCGACGCTTCGGGACCGACGCCCGGCAGGGCCGTCGCCCGGTCTCCCGGAGTTCGAAACGTCACGCACGCACCTCGACGGAAGAGCTCATGGCTGAATCACCGAAGATTATCTACACCCACACCGACGAGGCGCCGGCACTGGCCACGTACTCGTTCCTCCCGGTCGTCGAGGCCTTCGCCAGCGCCTGCGGGGTCAGCGTCGAGACCCGGGACATCTCCCTCGCCGGGCGGGTGCTGGCCACCTTCAACGATCATCTGGCCGACGAGCAGCGGGTGTCCGACGACCTGGCCTATCTGGGCGACCTGGCCACCCGGCCGGAGGCGAACATCATCAAGCTGCCCAACATCAGCGCCTCGGTCCCCCAGCTCGTCTCCGCCGTCCGGGAGCTGCAGGCCAAGGGCTACGCCGTGCCCGACTACCCGGACGAGCCCTCGACCCCCGCCGAGGTCGAGATACGGGCCCGCTACGACCGGGTCAAGGGGAGCGCCGTCAACCCCGTGCTGCGGGAGGGCAACTCCGACCGCAGGGCCCCGGCGTCGGTCAAGCAGTACGCCCGCAACAACCCTCACCCGATGGGGGCGTGGTCGTCGGAGTCGCGGACCGACGTGGCCACGATGAGCGAGGGCGACTTCTATCACAACGAGCGGTCGACCACGATGGGTCGGTCGGGGACGGTCCGCATCGAACAGGAGGCGTCCGACGGGTCGGTCACCGTCCTGCGCGAGGTGACGGTCGACGAGGGGGAGGTGATCGACGCCACCTACATGAGCCGACGGGCCCTGGTCGATTTCCTTCGGGCCCAGGTGGCGGCAGCCGCCGAGGCCGACGTGCTGTTCTCCCTCCACCTCAAGGCCACGATGATGAAGGTGTCCGACCCCATCATCTTCGGTCACGCCGTGCGGGTCTTCCTCGCCGACGTGTTCGACCGCTACGGCCCCGTCCTCGACGCCGCCGGCGCCGATCCCAACAACGGTCTGGGCGAGGTACTCGAGGCCCTCGAGCGGGTGCCGGCCGACCAGCGGGCCGAGATCGCAGCGGCCATCGACGCCGCCATCGCCGACGGACCCGATCTCGCCATGGTCGACTCGAACCGCGGCATCACCAACCTCCACGTGCCGAGCGACGTGATCATCGACGCTTCCATGCCGGCCATGATCCGGACCTCGGGCCGGATGTGGAACGCCGCCGGCGAAGAGCAGGACACCCTCGCCGTCATCCCCGACTCGAGCTATGCCGGGGTGTACAAGGCGACGATCGACTTCTGCAAGGAGCATGGGGCCTTCGATCCGACCACGATGGGAACCGTGCCCAACGTCGGCCTGATGGCACAGAAGGCCGAGGAGTACGGCTCGCACGACAAGACGTTCGAGATCCCGTCCGACGGCACCGTGCGCGTCGTCGGTCCCGATGGGGGCAACCTGTTCGAACACCAGGTCGAGGGCGGCGACATCTGGCGTATGTGCGGGGTCAAGGACCCCGCCATCCGCGACTGGGTCAAGCTGGCCGTGGCCCGGGCCAGGGCCGCCGGCGCCCCCGCCGTGTTCTGGCTCGACGAGAACCGGGCCCACGACGCCCAGCTCATCGCCAAAGTCGAGATCCACCTCGACGAGCTCGACACCACCGGACTCCAGATCGAGATCATGGAACCGGTGGCCGCCACCCGTTTCACCCTCGATCGGCTCCGCCGCGGCCACGACACGATCTCGGTCACCGGCAACGTCCTGCGCGACTACCTGACCGACCTTTTCCCCATTCTCGAGCTCGGCACGAGCGCCAAGATGCTGTCGATCGTGCCGCTGATGGCCGGAGGGGGCCTGTTCGAGACCGGGGCCGGCGGCTCGGCCCCCAAGCACGTCCAGCAGTTCAACGCCGAGAACCACCTGCGGTGGGACAGCCTCGGGGAGTTCCTCGCCCTGGCCGTGTCGTTCGAGCATCTGGCCGAGTCGACGGGAGACGCCCGGGCCCAGGTCCTGGCCGACACCCTCGACCGGGCGACGGCCGAGCTGCTGGAGAACGGCCGGTCGCCGTCCCGCAAGGTCGGCGAGCTCGACAACCGGGGCAGCCACTTCTACCTCGCCCTGTACTGGGCCGAGGCCCTGGCCGAGCAGGACAAGGACCAGGAGCTCCGCGCCCGGTTCGCTCCCCTGGCCCAGGCGTTGGCGGCGGCCGAGCAGGTGATCGTCGACGAGCTGAACGCTGTACAGGGCCCACCGGTCGACATCGGCGGCTACTACTTCCCCGACCCCGACCGGGCTGCTGCCGCCATGCGGCCCAGCCCCACCTTCAACGCCGCCCTCGACGGGTTCGTCGGCGGGACCTGAGTCGCTCGGCCGGACCCGGCGTCGCCATCGCCAGCAGCCCGATGGCGATGAGGGCCGCCGTGGCCGACAGCCCGACCGGACCAGCGATGCCGAACCGGGCGTAGAGCACTCCGGAGGCGACCGTGCCGGCGCCGCGGGCCACGGTCCCGACGGCGTTGTTGGCGGCCAGGACCCGGCCCCGGGCCATCGGCATGGCCTCGCTCACGATCGAGAACGACGTCACGATGGCGTACTCGAAGCCGAGGAAGAACAGCATCAGGCCCGCCGCCCCGACGACCGCCGACCGATCGGCGACCACCATCACCGCCAGCCCGGCGATCACGGCGACGAGGGCCAGCCTGGTCGAGCCGACCGGACCGGCGCGGTCGGCCACGGCGGCCGAGCTCGACGAGGCGATGAGCTCGGCCGCTCCGAAGGCCATGGCCACCAGCCCGATCCCTCCGGTCGACACCCCGAGGGCGTCGTCGAGCCAGGTGCCGGCGATCACGATGGTGGTGAGGCCGGCCATGGCGATGGCGGCCGAGGCCGCCACCACGATCCACGCCTCGGTCGTCAGGGTCCGGGACGCCACGGCGTCACCCTCGACGACGGGCGGTGCCGGTCCCTCGTCGCCCCTGGCCACGACGATGGCCATGACGGTGGCGGCGGCGGCCACGGCGATGAACGGGCCCCGCCATCCGTAGAGGGCGATGAGCCCGGCCACGACGGGCGCCCCCACCAGCAGGGCCAACGCCCACGACGTCTCGAACATCCCGAGGGTCCGGGCCCGGCGCTCGAACGGGACCCGCCGGCTGAAGTAGACGTGTCCCCCCACCGTGTAGTGGGACACCCCGAGGATGAGGAGCACGAACGAGACGGTGAAGAACGGCACCGTGCCGACGAGGGCGACGACGGCGGAGGCGGCGACGAGGGCGAGGGCGCCGGCCATCACCGGCCGCTCCCGTCCCCCGTCGAGGCGCCGACCGACGAGAAGGGTCGACAGGCCCGCCAGCTCCCCGAAACCCAGCACGGCCGTCAGTTGGGCCGTCGTGGCGTCGAGGGCGACGGCCAGGGTGGGGAGGAAGAACGGGATCCACCGCAGTGCGGTGTTGGCCACCGCCTTGCCGGCCGTGAGCCGGAGGAGCTGCCGCCGTCCGACGTCCACCGGGCGACGCTACTTCGCCGCTGGCGCCCCGCCTCGCCCCCACCCGACCGCCTCCTCGTTTTCCTTCGCCCGGTCGCCGGTCACTAGCGGCTTCGGCGCGGGGCGCCTCGCTTCGAGTTTCGTCTGCGGCGAAACTCGTGGCTGTCGCAAATCCGGTGTCCACGTCCCCAAGCGCCTAGCCTGGCGCCAGACACGGTTGGTCAAAAGGCAGGGGAAGCACCATGCACGGGCTCGTCATCAGGAACGCACGTATCGTCGACGGGACGGGGGCGCCCGCCTTCGTCGGCGACATCGCCGTCGACGACGGGCTCATCACCGCCGTCGGAACCGTCGAGGCTCGCGGCCGGCGCGAGATCGACGCCGACGGCAGACTCGTCACCCCCGGCTTCGTCGACATCCACACCCACTACGACGGTCAGGTGTGCTGGGACAAGCAGATCACCCCCAGCTGCTGGCACGGTGTGACGACGGTGGTGATGGGCAACTGCGGGGTCGGTTTCGCCCCGGTCCGCCCCGGCTCCGAGACCGAACTGGTCGAGCTGATGGAGAGCGTCGAGGACATCCCGGGAACGGCGTTGCACGAGGGCATCCCATGGGGTTGGGAGACCTTCGGCCAGTACCTCGACGCCATCGACACCCCCTACGCCCTCGACGTCGGGGCCCAGGTCCCCCATGTGGCGCTGCGCCACTACGTGATGGGCGATCGGTGCTACGACGACGCCACCGTCGACGACATGGCCCGCATGGCCGAGCTGACCCGCGAGGCGCTCGACGCCGGAGCGCTGGGCTTCTCGACGTCCCGCTTCTACGGGCACCTCGACAAGAACGGCAACCTCGTCCCGGGGACCAACGCCACCTCCGACGAGCTGATGGCCATCGGCGACGCCATGGCCTCCGCCGACCACGGGACGATGGAGATCATCTCCGACTACCTCGACTCCGAGGACGAGCTGTACTGGGTGGAGCACATCGCCCGCCGCACCGGCCGTCCCCTCACCCTCCTCGTCACCCCGGAGGTGGGGACCGGGATCTGGGATCTTGCCGACCGTCTCAATCCCGAGGGGTTCGACATCCGACCCCAGGTCGGGGCCCGCCCGGCGTCGGTCCTGATGACGCTGGAGGGCACGCTCAATCCGATGCGGCAGTTCCCGTCCTACGACGAGATCAAGGAGCTCCCCGTCGACGAGCAGCGGCGTCGCCTCCTCGACCCGGCCTTCCGGGCCCGTGTGGTGGCCGACGAGGCCAAGACCTCCCGGTACCGGGACACGAACCGCATGATCTCCACCTGGCACCGGATGTACGTCCTGCCCCGCGATCTGTCCTACGAGCCCGATCACTCCCAGTCGATCGCCGGCCACGCCGAGGCCAAGGGGTGTCACGTCCGGGAGGCGTTGATGGACGCCATGGCCGACGGCCGGCCCATCCTCTACCTCTTCGGCCACTACGACGGTGACCTCGAACTCCAGCGCAAGGCCATCGAGCATCCCAACTCGGTGTTCGGGCTGTCCGACGGTGGCGCCCATTGCGGTGTGCTGTGCGACGCCGGCGTTCCCACCTACATGCTGGCCTACATGACCCGCGACCGCCGCAAGGGCCCGCTCATGCGCCTCGAGCTCACGGTCCACAAGATGACCCAGGACACGGCCCGGGTCTACGGCCTCCACGATCGCGGTGTGGTGGCCCCGGGCTACCGCGCCGACCTCAACGTCATCGACTATGACGCCCTGCGCCTCCACGACCCGGAGATGGTGTACGACCTACCGGCCGGGGGCCGGCGCATCATCCAGCGGGCCGAGGGCTATGTCGCCACCATCTGCAACGGCGAGGTGACCTATGAGCACGGCGAGCACACCGGCGCCCTGCCCGGCCGGCTCCTCAGGGGAGGACGATGACCGCGGCGGGGTGGCCGGCCCCCCCGGTGCACTAGGGGTGACTGGCGTCATCCACCTCCATCACGAGGTGACCGGCGCCGGCCGACCCGTCGTGTTCACCCACGGCTGGTTGAACAGCGGTGAGGTGTGGGCCGGGGCGGTGGCGGCCCTGGACGGGGCCGTCCGCAGCGTCACCTGGGACCTGCGGGGGCACGCCGGGTCGGCGGCGGCGGCGCCCGGACGGTACGGGCGCCGCCACGCCCTGGCCGACCTCGACCGCATGGTGACGGTGGCCGGTGCACCGGCCATCCTCGTCGGCCACTCCCTCGGCGGGTACCTGTCACTGGCCTACGCCATCGAGCATCCCGACCGTGTCGCCGGGCTCGTGATGGTGGCCGGCGGGCCGGGCTTCCGGAGCAGGGCCAGTCTCGACGCCTGGAACGACTCGGTGCGGGCCACCGCCGCCGGTCGCGACATCCCCGACGGTATGGAGGAGATCTCGATGCACGTCGACTCGATGGTCATGGACCGCCTGGCCGAGATCACGGCCCCCACGGTCACCATCGTCGGCGAGCGCGACCAGCGGTTCCTGGCCTCGGCCGACGTCTTCGACAAGCACCTCGACGTCCGCCGCCGCATCGTCGTGCCCGACGCCGGGCACATGGTCCACGTCAAACGCCCGGAGGTCGTGGCCGAGGGCGTCCTGGCGTTGGTGGCCTGAGCCGCACGATCGGTCCGCACGATCGGTCCGCGCCTTGACGTGGCCAGCGTCACACGCTGTCATGACCTGACCGCGACCGGCCCCGGGGCCGGTGGGCCGACGATCGCAGGGAGAAACCGATGCTGTCCAGCTACCGAGTGCTCGATCTCACCGACGAGCGGGGCCACCTCGCCGGCCTGATGCTGCGTCAGCTGGGGGCCGAGGTGATCGCCATCGAGCCGCCGGGCGGCTCGTCGGCCCGCCGTTTGGGGCCGTTCGCCGGCGACGTCGACGATCCCGAGCGGTCGCTCCACCATTGGGCCTTCAACCGGGGCAAGAAGAGCGTCGTGCTCGATCTCGACACCGACGAGGGTCGGGACCGGCTCCGGTGGCTGGCGGCCGGGGCCGACGTGCTCATCGAGTCGTACGATCCCGGGGTGATGCGGTCCCGCGGTCTGGGACCCGATGATCTGGCCGAGCTGAACCCGGCGCTCGTCTACGTCTCGATCAGCGCCTTCGGCGGCGACGGGCCGAAGGCGGTCTGGCGGGCCACCGACGTCACCATCCAGGCGTCGGCCGGGAACATGGCCATCACCGGCGATCGCGACCGGGCACCCCTGCGGGCCGGGGGCACCGTGCCCCAGGCGTTCCACAACGCCGCCTCGGAGGCGGCCGGGGCCGCCCTCATCGCCCTCTACGAGCGCCAGACCCGCTCCGGTCTCGGCCAGCACGTCGACATGTCGGCCCAGCAGAGCATGAACCAGGCCTGCCAGTCGATGACGCTTGCCGTGCCGTTGTCGGCCACCCAGACGACCCGTATCGCCGGTGGGGCCAACCTGCAGGGAATCGACATCCAGCTGATGTGGCCGTGCGCCGACGGTCACGCCTCGGTCACCTTCCTGTTCGGGCAGGGGTTCGCCCGCTTCACCCAGAACCTCATGGACTGGGTCTTCGAGGACGGGTTCTGTGACGGGGCGACCCGCGACAAGGACTGGGTCGACTACGCCATGATGCTGCTCGACGGCCGGGAACCGGTCGAGGAGTACGAACGGGTCAAGCGGTGCCTCACCGACTTCTTCGCCACCAAGACCAAGGCCGAACTGCTCGACGGCGCCATGACCCGACGGGTCCTCGTCACCCCCGTGTGGACCACGGCCGAGGTGGTCGACAGCGAGCAGCTGGCCTTCCGCCGCTACTGGGAGGACGTCGACCACGGGAACGGCGAGACCCATCGCTATCCCGGTGCCTTCGCCAAGTTCAGCGCCAGCCCCCTCGAGCCGCTGCCCCGGGTTCCCCACCTCGGCGAGCACACCGACGAGATCCTGGCGGGGGCCGATCGCCGGCCGCAGGTGGCGGTGAAGGAGCCGGTGATGTCGACGGCCCTTCCGCTCGAGGGGGTGAAGATCCTCGACTTCATGTGGGCCATGGCCGGCCCGGCGGCGTCGCGGGTGCTGGCCGACTATGGCGCCGAGATCATCCGCGTCGAGTCGGTCAACAAGCTCGACGCCGTCCGCACCTTGCAACCGTTCCGCCACGACGTCACCGATCCCGACAACTCGGGCATCTGGAACAACATGAACGCCGGCAAGATGGGCCTCGCCCTCGACATGTCGAAGCCGGGGGCGATCGACGTCATCTGGGATCTCATCGACTGGGCCGACGTGGTGATGGAGTCGTTCTCGCCCAAGGCCATGGCGGCCTGGGGTCTCGACTACGCCAGCGTCGCCGCCCGCAAGCCGGACATCATCATGGCGTCGAGCTGCCTCATGGGCCAGACCGGGCCCCTCGCCCTCCTCGCCGGCTTCGGTACGATGGCGGCCGCCATCTCCGGTTTCTTCCACCCGGTGGGGTGGCCCGACCGGGCGCCCGCCGGGCCCTTCGGGGCCTACACCGACTACACGTCACCCCGGTGGCTGGTGGCGGCGGTGATGGCCGCGCTCGAGCACCGTCGAGCCACCGGTGAGGGCCAGTACATCGACCTGTCCCAGGCGGAGGCGGCGCTCCACCTGCTCGCTCCCGCCCTCCTCGACCGGACGGCCAACGGCCGGGTGTGGGAGCGGGCCGGGAACCGTGACCTGGTGTTCGCCCCCCACGGCGTCTATCCCACCGCCGGTGACGATGCGTGGCTGGCCGTGGCCTGCGCCGACGATGCCGACTGGGCAGCACTGGCGGCGGTGATCGGGGCCGACGACCTGGCGCCGCTGTCGGTCGGTGAGCGTCACGCCCTCCACGACGAGCTCGACGATCGCATCTCCGCCTGGACCAGCGGCCAGGACGGGATGGCGGCCATGTCCCGTCTCCAGGCCGCCGGCGTGCCGGCCCACATCGTGCAGAACTCCGCCGAGCTGGCCGTCGATCCCCAGATCCTCCACCGTGGTCACATGGTCGAGGTGTCGCACGCCAAGCAGGGCACGACCATCGTCGACGCCAGCCGCTTCCACCTCTCACGCACCCCGTCGGTGGTGGGCCACGGCGGGCCGACGTTCGGGGAGCACACCTTCGACATCCTGACCGGGCTGTTGGGCTACGACGGCGACCGCATCGCCGACCTGGCCGCCGCCGAACTGTTCGAATGAGGGTCCGGTCGGTCAGCGGTTGATGGGTACGGTGATCGGCTCGCTGCCTCGCGAACCCCCGACCCAGCCGCCGAGGATGGCGGAGAAGGCGCCGGCGTCGCCGCCGGCCCGCACGATCATCAACGACCCGGGCCGGAGCTTTGGGATCGTGCGTCCGGCCACGCTCGGGGGCAGGCCCTCCTCGATGCCGTCGGCCCCCCGGCGGGCCCGGTCGCCGTCGAGCACCAGGAGGGGGTCGAGCTCGGCCCGGAACCGTTCCTTCGACCACCCGGCCTCGGCGAAGACCCGCTGGTGCTCGGGAGTCATGATCAGCATGGCCTCGCCGGGCAGTTTGGGATGGCCGACGGCCAGCAGTTGGGCGGCCAGCGAGCGGGTCAACGACTCGGGCGTCCGCGACAACTGGTCGGTGGCGGGGATCGGTCCGTGGCCGCCGAACAGGGTGACGGCATCCTGGCCCGGGGCCATCCCCCGTTCCACGCTGAGGGGTGGCCAACCCTCGGGGAGGTGCTCCTCGTCCTCGGCGAAGCACCAGCCGACCTTCGATGGCGCCCCCAGGGCGGAGCGGTCGATCCCGTTCGGTCCTGGCCGGCCCCCACCGAGGTTGCGGACGACGAGCTGGAGCGCCCGGCCGATCGTCGAGTTGGCCCGGTTGCCCTGACCGAGGGCGTTCTTGCCGCTGTTCATGCCGATCTCGTTGCGGATGGGGCCGTTGACGATCAGGACCGGACCGGAGAACCACAGCGTGCACAGCAGGCCGTGCATGTTGAACCGGTCGGTACAGGCTCCCTCGACGGCTGCCAGCACGACCGGGAAGTACTCCGGCCGGCAGCCCGCCAGGACGGCGTTGACCGCCACCTGCTCCACCGTGACCTCGACCAGGGCGGGAGGAACGATGGCCACCACCTTGTCGGGGGCCCGGCTCGTGCCCTCCAGCATCCGCAGGACGCGGGCCTCGGTCGGCGCCACGACCGGCAACCCGTCGGTCCAGCCCCGGTCGAACATCGCCTCGGCCTCGTCCTCCAACGTGGCCAGCTCGACCCGCCGGCTGCGCAGCGTCGTGGCCCCGAACCGGACCGCCAGCTCGTCGGTCAGCGACGGGTCGACCGACAGCGACCCGCAGCCCGGGAGATAGTCGGACGACGTGGCCGCCGTCAGCTCCCGCTCGCAGAACGCCTCCCACCGGGTCCGGTCCCAGCCGACGATGCGGTCGGTCTCGACCCCACCCTCGACCCGGATGAGGGTGGGAACGGTCTCGATCCCGTGATGCCACGAGACGGCGAGATCGGCGTCGTGGCGGGCGTCGAGGCCCTCGGGGAATCCGGGATCGTCCTGGGTGAACACGGTGAGGGGACCACCGGCCCCCAGTTCCACCAGCACGGGGGCCACCGTCACACACGTCGGACAGTCGCGTTTGACGACGGCCACCAACCCGTCGGGGAGAGGTGGGGGCGGGGCGGAGGACGTCGCGGTCACCTCCCGCAACCTACTCCGGGCCACCGCCGAGGTCGAAGTAGGAGCGGAGGTGGTCGGGCGTGTGGTCCCGGTCGAACTGGAAGACCTCGACCAACAGCCCGTCCGGTCCCTCGACCATGACGTAGCGGAGCATGTCGTCACCCTTGATCGGACCTGGCTCCCATCCCGCGGCCCCGAGGCGTTCCACGGTGGCCTCGAGGTCGGTCACGTTGACGCCCAGGTGGTTGACCGGGCCCCGGTGGTTGGGGGGCTGATCGTAGAGGTTGAGCCGCCCGCCGCCGACGTCGAGGAAGACGTTGCGTGACCCCGCCATCGTCTCGTCGGCCACGACCTCGGCGCCGAAGCACCGGCGCCAAAAATCGACGGTGGCCTCCACGTCGGAGGCCATGAGGTGGGGATGGTGGAGCGCCGCCGGCGGCCGATCGCCCCCGTCGTCGCCGGCTCGACCGCTCATCCTCCCTGCATCCTCAGATGCCGAGGTCGCGGAGGTTGTAGTCGCGGATGGCGTGGCGCGCCTCTGGTCCCCAGCGCAGCTCGTCCTCCCGTCCGGCGAACGGGGCGTACACGAACCGCCGCTCGTGGGGGAACCGCTGCTGGCGGGCATCGATGGCGTACATGATCAGCTTCGAGCGCTCCTCGATGTAGCCGGCGTCGTAGGTGGTGACGTCGCTGTGAACTCCACCGCTGGTGACGTCGAGGACGGAGCGACGGCGGTGGAACCCGAAGTTGATCGTGACCCGGACATCGGGACTGGTGTTGGCGAACGAGCCGTGGACCGCCTGGCGGCTGGTCATGGCCACATCGCCCGGAGCGCAGATCAGCGGCACGGCGGTGGGCAGTCGGTCGGACCCGGCGTCGGCCACCATGGCGGCGATGTCGACCTTTCCCATCCGATGGGAGCCGGGCACGACCCAGAGCCCGTTGGTGGCGTTGCACCCGTAGAGCTGGCCCATGAAGTTGAAGCCGTGGGTGTCCTCGTCGAGGTCGGGGGCATCCCAGTGGGTCCACCCGTCCTGGTGCCAGGCCACCGATCCCCCGAGCCCCGGCTGCTTGATCCAGACCGCCTCGTTGAACGGGGTGAAGTCGTCGCCGTTGACTGCGGCCGCCACCGACAGGAGGTCGGGATGACCGTAGACCCGGAGGCAGGCGTCGGAGAACTGCAGGGAGCCGAGCACGAGCTGCACCACCCACGGCGGTGCCTCCGCTGGTGGGGTGGGCTCGTTCATCTTGGCCGGATGGCGACCGTGGGCGGCCGACGTGCCACCCAGCGGGTCGGACAGGGGGCGGACCCAGCTGACGTTGCGGCCCTGGAGGCCGGTGCCGAGGGCGGGACGGCCGGCGGCGTCGAACTCCGCCTCCTTGGTGACGGGGCAGCGCTCGAGCATGTCGGCGACGTCGCGCTCGAGGTCGGCCCGCTCGTCGGGCCCCAGGACGCCCTCGAACACGTAGAACCCGTGACGGTGGTAGGCGTCGAGGATGGCCGGATCGAGCCGCCCCTCGGCGTCGAGACGGACAGGGCCCCGGTTGTCGAGCTCGAGCGCCCGACGGGTGCCCTCCTCCCGATAGCGGCTCATCGCCGCCTCGTCGTCGCCGTAGTCGACGATCGGTACCTCGACCAGCGGCAGGTTGGCCAGAGCCATGGCGTGCACTCCCTCACTCGCGTTGTCATCACCAGCATCGACCGTGGACCCTGGTACCGGCAAGACGGCGGGTCAGGGCCGGTCGACGGGCCCGGGGCGGCCGGTCCGCCTGGCCCCGCCCCCGGTGCCCTCGGCTAGGGTCGCCGGCGGAGGTCGGGCCCATGGGCAGCGGTGGCGCCATCATCACCATCAAAGGCGACGGTATCGAGCGTGCCGATGTCGTGGCCGCCAAGGGGGGTCGGTCGGTGTCGGTCTGCATCCCGTGCCGTGACGAGGGCGCCACGATCGGCCCGATCGTCGCCGCCATCCGCCGCGAGCTGATGAGCGGCTCCGGTCCGCTGGTCGACGAGCTGGTCGTGGTCGACGACGACAGCAGCGACGACACGGCGGCGGTGGCCGCCGCCGCCGGCGCCACGGTCGCCCCGATCGCCGGGATCGACCATCCCTACGGCTCCGGCCGGGGCAAGGGCAACGCCTTGTGGGCGTCGCTGCTGGCCAGCCGGGGTGACGTGGTCGTGTGGTGCGACGGCGACGTGACGACCTTCGACCCGGAGTGGATCGTCCGCCTCGCCGCTCCCCTGCTGGCCGACCCCGGCCTGGCCCTGGTGAAGGGGGCGTTCCGGCGGCCCACGGCGGACGGGGGCGGTGGTCGAACGACCGAGCTCGTGGCCCGACCCCTGCTGTCGTTGTACTTCCCGGAGCTGGCGGCCCTGTCCCAGCCCTTGGCCGGCGAGTACGCGGTGCGGCGCTCGGTGGTCGAACAGCTCCCGTTCGTCACCGGCTGGGGGGTCGAGGTGGCCCTCCTCATCGACATCTCGGGCCGGCACGGCGCCGGTGCCATCGCCCAGGTCGATCTCGGTGAGCGGCGTCACCGTCACCGTCCCCTCCACGACCTGTCGGTCCAGGCGGCCGAGGTGATGGCGACGGTGCTGTCCCGCACCCCAGCCGGGAAGCCGTTCGCCGCCGACGATCCGGTGCTCCGGCGGGCCGACGGCACCACCGTCGAGTTGGCCTTGTCCGAGCGACCTCCGGTGGTCGAGGTCGTCGAGCGGTGAGCTGGCTCAGCGGTCGTTCGCTCGACGGGGGCCTCGATCACCTGCTCGTCGATGGCGACCCCACCGGGATCTGGCTGGGTGGCAAGCACCTGGTCGGTCCCGGGCCCGACGCCGCCCTCGAACGGATCGGGGCCGAGCCGGCATGGATCGTCTGCCTCTGCGAGCCGCACGAGGTGGAGCACCGGTACCCCGACTATGTCGCCTGGCTGGGACGCAACGAGGGACGGCGGTCGCTGTGGCGCCCCATCCCCGACCTTACCGCCCCGCCGATGACGGTGGCCGAGACGATCGCCGCCGAGATCGCCGAGCGCCTCGATGCCGGCCATCACGTGCTCGTCCACTGTGGGGCCGGAATGGGCCGGGCCCCGACCATGGCCATCTGTGCGCTCGCCGGTCGGGGGCACGGCATCGACACGCTGCTGGAGGCGGTGGCGAGCAGTCGGCCCATGGCGGGCCCGGAGAACGGGGCCCAGTTGGAGCTGGTCCACCGCTTCGCCCGGGCAGGGCCGTGACCAGGTGACGACGGGCCCGAGGTGGTTTCGTCTCCGGGCTCCAACGCGTGCCGTGCCGCTCATCCGGCGAGGCCGAAGAACACCAGGATCGATCGACCGAGTCGGAGGAGATTCTCGTCGTCAAGTCTGCCGATGTGCGCCCCGAGCTTGGATCGGGGCACCGTGGTGATCTTGTCGACCATGAGACTGCAAGGCTCGGGAAGCCCATTCGCCTCGTTTGGCTCGATCTGCAGCCGGAGCAGTGGTGCCTCGATGGGATCCGTGGTGAAGGCGCAGACCGTCACCGAGTCGGTCCCGTCAAAGCGATCGTCCTGCACGATCGCTACCGGGCGTGGCTTGCCGACGTAGCCGCTGCCCGCAGCCGCGGTCCAGATCTCGCCCCGTCTCACTCCTCGTCCAGGCCGAGGGCGTCGATGAAGGCCTGATCGTCGGCAGCGTGTCCGCTGGTGGCCACGGCTGCGGATTGGCGGTGGGCCTCCCGCTCGAACTCCGGTGAGCGTACATCCGGCACCCAGATCTGTACTGGGCGGAGACCTTGGGCGCGGAGCCGGCGACGATGTTCGCTGACCCGTCGGTTGACCCCTGCGTCTTCTCGTGGAGCAGCCATATAGGTTATGTTACATGTAACGCTCCCTGAAATGGGAGATCCCCTTGGCCCACGCGGACGTTGCGTCCATGCCGTTTGCTATCGCCGCATCGTGGCGTTCTTGCTGCCAGCCGGCCCATGGAAGGCTCGGAGAACGGAGCCCAATTGGAGCTGGTCCCCCGCTTCGCCCGGGCCGGGCCGTTGAGGTGACGATGTCCACCTGCGGGTGCGACGCCGCCGTCCGGTGGCGGCCCAGGACCGGTGCCCCCGATCAGCGGAGCTCGATGACGATCGGGGCCTCGACGGGGCCGAGGTGGGCGAGCTTGTCGGGGTTCATGACGACGCGTATGCCGATCACCTCCCCGTCGTCGATCTGGAACGTGAGCAGGCTGAAGGGGCGCCCGGCGCGCTGAAGGTAGAGCGCCCGGTCGCCGTTGGCGGTGGTGAACGCCATCCGGTCCCCCGGTTGGACGCCGGATCTGATGCCGAGCAGGAAGCGGCACACCCGATCGCGGCCGAGGATCGGGTGGCGGGCGGCCCGGGCCCGGTCGCCGCCGTCGGACCACAGGGTGACGTCGGCCGCCATCACCGCCGTCAACGCCTCGAGGTCTCCTCCGGCCACTGCCGCGACGAAGGCGGCCAGCAGCTCCCGCTCGCGCTCCGGATCGGTCTGGCGGGCCCGATCGGCGTCGCCGACCCGGGCCCGGGCCCGGCTGGCGATCTGCCGGCAGTTGTCGACGGTGCGATCGACGACGGTGGCGATCTCGCTGTAGTCGACGTCGAAGACGTCCCGGAGGACCAGCACGGCCCGTTGTACCGGGTCGAGCCGCTCCAGGGCGGCGAGGAACGCCATCGACAACCGCTCGGCGTCGGCCACGATGTCGCCCGGGTCGGCGCCCGGCACGATCGGCTCCGGAAGCCACGGTCCGACATAGGACTCCCGGCGGTGGCGGGCCGACCGGAGCCGGTCGATGGCGAGGCGGGTGGTGATCGTCGTCAGCAGGGCGGCGGGGTTCTCGACCCGCTGGCGATCGACGCCGGCCCACCGCAGCCACGCGTCCTGCACCACGTCCTCGGCCTCCATGACCTGACCCACGATCCCGTAGGCGATCCCGAACAGCCGCCGCCGGTGACCCTCGAAGAGGTCGGCGTCGGCCTCCGGGCCGCTCATCGGCGGGCCCCGATCGGGGCCGCCAGCACTGACCGGGCGGCGGTGGCAGCGCTGGCCAGGCTGGTGTCGGCCAGGTGGCCCTCGGTCCCCACCCAGTCACCGGCGAGGAACAGACCGGGCCGATCGGTCACGGCCACGGCGGCCCGGCCGGCGGTGCCGCCCCCCTCCGGGGTCGGGAGGGCGTTGGCGACGGTCAGGCGATGGTGGAACCGGGCGGTCGTGAGGCGCTCACGCCATCCGGGTTGGATGGAGTCGAGCATCGACTCGAGCTCGGCTCGCACCGCTCCGGTCGGGCGTTCGTCGTCGCTACTGCTGCTGCTGCTGGGAAGGTAGGCCATGGCGTGGAGCGTCACCCCCGTACCGAGACGGGCCGGAGGGCTGTGGACCGAATAGTAGAGCGGCCGGTCGAGGCCGTAGGCGAACCGTCGTTCGGGTCTCGGGAGGCGGTCGACGCCGACGTCGAGGCAGGCCGCCGTGATCGGCCCGAAGCGGTCGGCGGCGATGGCCACGGCGGTCGAGCCGGTCAGGCGGGCCGCCACCGCCGGGGTCGACGCCGCCACCACGACGGTGGCGGCCCGCAGCGGTTCCCTCCCGTCGTCGGTCGTCGTGACGACGGTGAAGTCGCCCGACTCGCCGTCGATGGCGGTGGCCGCCACTCCGGTCCGCAGCACGGCGCCGGCGCCGACCGCCCGCGCCTCGAGGGCGTCGACCAGCTGCTGCCATCCCCCGTCGAGGTAGCGGACCCCACCAAAGGCCAGCTGGAGCTGGGCGGCGCCGACATCGGCCGACAGCTCGTCGAGGTCGGCACAGTAGGTCGAGACGCGGGTCAGGCCCGCCGCGATGGCTCGGGCGTCGGTCCGGCGCAGCCGCTCGGCCAACCAGTCGGCGGTTGTCCGGTCGGCGAGGGTGGTGGGGTCTACGGACGACAGCCGGGCCAGGAACCGGGCCAGCTCGAGCTTGGCCGCCGGGCGGGCGGCGGGGCTGGTGACGAGGGTGCGGGCACCGGAGGGCAGGGCCACGACGCGGCCGTCGACGAGGCCCAGGGCCCCGGTGGTCGGCGGGACGCCACCGGCCGGGTCGATGCCGAGGCCTCGCAGGACGGCCAGCCCCCGACCCCGCAGGTAGAGGGCGTGGGGCCCCTGGTTGAACAGGTGCCCTTGGCGCTCGTCGGTGGTGGCCCGCCCCCCGGGGCGGCGGCGTGACTCGATGACCGTGACCCGGTGGCCGGCGTCGGCCAGCAGGGCGGCGGTGGTGAGGCCGGCGAGGCCGGCGCCGATGACGATCGTGGACATGATGACCTCCTCGTGATCACCGTGTCGACGAGATGGTCGCCGGTTCTGTGACAGCCCGGGCCGCGGGAGGCTGCTAGGAGCGTGGGTCAGTATCCGCCATGACCGTTTGGTGGCTGTGACTATCTGTCTATGGCTTCGGTGTTCGACGGTGGACGGCTCTTTGAGGCGGGCGAGGCGCCGGTGCGGCGCTCCGACACCGGCCTCGGGCGGCTCTCCTGCCAGATGGCCTGGAAGCTGTTCAGCCAAGCCACCAACGGCCAAACCCTGCACCAACTCCGCCACTCAGCCCTGACCCACCTCGGCGAGGAAGGCGTCTCCGCCATCCTGCTCCAGGCCAAGAGCCGTCACCACGACCCCCGCACCCTCGCCCGCTACGCCAAACCCGGCATCGAAGCCGTCGCCGCCCTCACCGCCCACCACGACCAACGCCGCCGCCACCGACCGTGACCCTAGCCGCTTCCGCCCCGCCGGCGCGAGCCGAGATTTCCGAGCACGGCACTCGTGCCGGACCGCCGTGGCCGCGGGCTTTCACCTGGACGTCGTTATCGGGCGGAGCGCAGCGGTACCGGCGGGGCTCGTCTCGGTGGGGAGCCCGCTGCACTGCGCCGGTTACGAGCGGGTCTCGATGACGCGTGCGATGAGCAGAGTGTGCGTTGCCCGGTCTCGGTCCTGCTAGTCCTCGATGACGTCGAGTCCTTGCTGGCGGAGGTGAGCGATGTTGTCGAGCATCGCCTGCAGTGCTTCGGTGCTGTGGGCTTGCCAGGTATGCAGCTCGTCGGCGTGCGCATCGGGTGGCGGGTTCGGTACGACCGAGTGACGTTGCCGGCGAATTTCTTGTTGGTCACGTTTGGGTCGTCTTCGAGCGGGCCGGTGGGCTCAACGACGTAGACGCGACCTTGCTCCTCGCTCTGCGAGAACGCCGTGGCCAGTTCAGCCGCCCAGACGGCGGGTTCGATGAGCGCGGCGAAGTACACGTGGTTCGATGTACGACCTTCGTGATAGTTCGAGGGATGGCCCGGAACGAGCTCGTCGCCGGCCTCGAACCGAATCTTCGTCCCGTGGAAGAAGGGTCCCTTGACGTGCTCGTAGTGCTCGAAGGTCACTGGGACGAAGTCGGTGTCGGTCGACTGGGCGATTGCGTCGGCGATCGACGTCGTTGCTGTGGTGTCGTCCCGGTTGATCACTGCGTCCCTCCCCAGGTGAGTAAGTGGAGGATTATACTCCGTTTGTGGACATCGTTGCTCCAGAGGACCGGCCGATGCGAGCTGACGCTCGACGGAGTCGTCGACGGCTCCTCGACGCAACGATCGAACTGATCCTCGAGAGCGGTGGCGAGCCCGCCCGAGACGCCGTTGCGCACCGAGCCGGCGTCGGTATCGGAACTCTGTACCGGCACTTTCCGGACCGAACGACTCTGTTGCGCGCGGTGGTTCTGGACGTGCTCAATCGAACCATCGATGCCGGTCACGCTGCGTTCGCCGGGTCAGCCAACGGTGGCGAGGCGTTACGTCGCTACATGCACGCCGCGATCGACGCAGGCCTTGGAGTTGTCAACATCGTCCACCCGCTGCTCGACACCACGGAGTGGCCTGACCAGCGAGCCGCCGCGCGAGAAATGCTCGACCGACTGGTTGACGTGTCACACCGCGACAGCGCTATCGACAACAGTGTCACGGCGGCCGACGTGGCCCTGGCCACCATCCGGTTCTGCCGACCCCTGGCCATCGGCCTCGATCCAGCAGACGAGCGCACGATCGCCCACCGACAGCTCGACACCTATCTCGACGGACTGATGATGCCGCCCGGGTTCGGCCCGTAACGTACGCCGGGCGAGGGCGTCAGCGGAGGGTCGAGACCGCTCGGGAGTCGTGCACACCGATAGCGCCCGGCATCGCCGGCGATGCAGCGCGTCGGCGTGCGTCTTGTCCGGGGATTATCGCTCGGGAGCGATGCGTGCTCATCGATGGCGCTCTCGCGGAGCAGTGAGCGCCGGTGATGGTGTGACGGGTGCCGAACGGGTTCGCAAGAGTCGCGTCTGGGCGATGGCAAACGTTCCGACGATGGCCGCGATGACAGCGAGGATGGCGGCACCGCTGTTTGAGTACCAGCCGGCGATGATGGTCGCGACCGACGCGGCGACCCAGCCGCCGTCGGCGAAGCTGACTGCCGGTACCCAGCGGCGGAGACTCTGTTCGTTGGAGCGCGAGAGCGCGATGACGGCGAGGGCGAACGCGACGAGGCCGGCACCGATGACCCGCACCCAACCTGGATGTGCGGGGTCGAGCCAGTTGTCGACACGCTCGTTAGCGACCAGTGCGGTCAGGCCGGCGAGTCCTGACGTGGTGGCGTTGGCGGTGAGGACGAAGCGGAGTTTCGTGATCGGATCGGTGTTGGCAGAGAGTTCCATGAGTCGATCGTGACGGCCAAGCCGCCCGGATTCCATGACGTGTTGGGTCATGGTTCTGAGGCTGAGCGCTTTCTACGATGGGCAATCATGTCCCGACCGACGGATCTCCATGCAGGAACCTTGTTGAGGCGTTGGCGGTCCGTGCGCCGTTTGAGCCAGCTCGACGTGTCGAGCCGGACAGGGGTGTCGACGCGGCATCTGTCGTGTGTAGAGACCGGCCGGGCCAAGCCGAGTCGCGAGCTGCTGCTGTATCTGGCGGACGAGTTCGAGATGCCCAAGCGTGCGGTCAACGACATGCTGCTCGCTGCCGGGTTCGCGCCGGTCTTCAGCGAGTACTCGCTCGACGACGACGCTCTGGCTGCAGCTCGTGACGTGATCCGACTGGTGCTCGACGGCAACGATCCGAACCCGACGACCGTGATTGACACACGCTGGGACCTCGTCGACGCGAACGCTGCCGCGTTCTGGTTCACCGCCAGTGTCGACTCGTCACTGCTGACGGCGCCGTTGAACGTGGCCCGCTTGAGTCTGCACCCCGACGGGCTCGCGTCACGGGTGACGAACTTCGACGAGTACGCCGGCCAGTTGTTGCGTCACATGCGCCACGTGCTCGTGCTCACCCAGGACGACGAACTGCGAGCGTTGATCGACGAGTGCGAGACCTACGCGCCAACGGCCGCCCGCACCGTACCCACAGCCCCGGACGTTGTGCTGCCGCTGCGGATCGTGATCGATGGCGTCGAGTTGTCGTTCTTGTCGACCGTGACGATGTTTGGCACCGCTCAGGACGTGACGTTGTCGGAGCTGTCGATCGAGACGCTCTATCCGGCCGATCAAACCACTCGGGAGATCTTGGCGGCGCGGCCGTGGATCGATCGCGCGTCCGATCTGTCCGCAGTTGTTTGACCCAGCGGGTCATCGCCTTGCGTCTTGAGTTGCTCGACGATGGCACACATGAGCAACACGATTGACAACACGAGCACCACCGACCTTCAGACCGTGATCGACGGCTACTTCGAGTGTTGGAACGCGACCAGTGACACCGCTCGCGGCGACGCGATTCGTCGGACCTGGGCACCGGACGCCCGTTCCTGTGACCCGGTCGCCGAGGTCAGTGGCCACGAGCAGCTGGCGGTGATGTTCGCCGGGTTCCACGCCACCTACCCGGGAAGCTCGTTCCGTCAGAAGGGCGGCGTCGACGCCCACCACAACCTGGTGCGGTGGGGCTGGGAAATGATCGGTGCCGACGGTGTCGTTGCACTCGACGGCCTCGACGTTGCGGTCATCGACGACGGCCGGATCGTGCACCTCGCCGGGTTCTTCGGCTACGACCAGCCGGCCGCGCCGTGAACGCGACGAAGCAAGGCAACGCTGGGATGAAGGTCGGAGTGATGATCTTCGCCACCGACCAGACGATGCCGATGCAGCGGCTCGCACCCGAAGTCGAAGCACGCGGGTTCGACTCGTTGTGGGTCACCGAGAAGACCCACGTCCCGGTGTCACGTTCGACGCCGTGGCCCGGTGGTGAGCTCCCCGAGTGGTACCGACGCACCTGCGACCCGTTCGTCGCGTTGGCCGCAGCTGCGGCGACAACGACGCGGCTGCTGATCGGGACCGGGGTGGCGTTGCTCGCCTTGCGTGACCCAGTGATCGCAGCCAAGACGATCGCCACTCTCGACTGGCAGTCCGCAGGCCGTGTCGAGCTCGGTGTCGGCTACGGCTGGAACCGAGAGGAAAGCGCAACCCACGGCGTCGATCTCGACACCGCGCGCCCCCGACTGATCGACCACATCGCCCTGATGCGCCAACTATGGACCGACGACGAGGGCGCCTACAGCGGCGACTACTGCTCGGTCGAACCGTCGTGGTCCTGGCCCAAGCCCGTCCAGCAGCCCTCCCCGCCGATCTACGTCGGGGCACGCGCCAGCAGCGAGGTGTTCGATGACATCGCCACCTGGGCCGATGGTTGGCTCCCGATCGAAGGCTACGGCGACGTCATCGGCCACCTGCCCCGACTCCGCCACGCCTTCGAACAACACGACCGCGACCCCGACACTGCGGTCGTGACCGTGTACTCATCTCAAGGCGACCCGGCACTCGCGGCCGGCTACCACGAGGCCGGCATCGATCGCGTCGTCGTCTGGCTCCCACCCGCCGACGAGACCACCGTGCTCGCCGCGCTCGACACCCACACCCACCAACTCGCGGAGTACCTCTCATGAGCACCTTCACCGAACGAACCACGATCAACGCCTCACGCCAGGACGTGTGGGCAGCGCTCGCCGACATCGGCACCATCGCCACCTGGAACCCAGGCCTCATCAAGTCCCACCGAACCAACGACATCGACGGCGTCGGAGGCGGCCGGCACTGCGACATCTCCACCAAGCACTCGCTCACCGAACACGTCGTCGAGTTCGAACCAGGAACCGCGATCACCTTCCGGATCACCGACACGACCCTCCCGTTCAAGACCGCCGACATCGCGTTCACCCTCACCGACAACGCGCAGCAGGCCCGCACCGAGGTGACCGTCAGCCCTACCTACACTCTCAAGTACGGACCGATCGGACGGATACTCAACACCGTCGCCGTCCGCCGCAACTACCGAGCCGGGATGTGCGGACTCCTTGAGGGACTCAAGACCCATCTCGAACAACGCTGCTGAACCATCAAGCCGATCATCGCTTCGAGTCGGCCCGCCCCACCGCGAGCAATGCGAGACACCCATGCTGAAAACGCAACCCGGGATCACGGCCGAATGATCAGCCGAGAACGACTGGAGATGACGACCTTCGATCGCCGCACGCTCTGCTGGGCTGAATTCGGCCCCGAAGCGGGCCGGCCGGTCATGTTCTTCCATGGCGGCAACGATTCCCGGCTCGCCGGGAGCCTGCTGGAAGCTGAGGCTCTTGCGATCGGTGTGCGACTGATCTGCCCGGAACGGCCGGGATTCGGCCGTTCGACCTTCCAGCCAGGTCGTGGCCTTCTCGACTGGTCGAGCGATGTCGAGCAACTGGCCGATCGACTGGATCTCGGATGGTTCGGAATCGTGGGCCACTCCGGCGGTGGGCCCCATGCGCTCGCGTGTGCAGCTGCCCTACCGGAACGGGTCGCAAGAGTCGCGACCGTGTCCTCGGTTGCTCCTCCACCAGCGACGAACCGGGGGCTGCATCCCATGTTCCGCGTTGTCAACGCGTTGATGAATCACCCAACGCTCTACCGAACAGTCGCCCGCAGCCAACTCCGCCAGATGTCCAAACACGCGGACCATTGGTTGCGGGCATGGGCCAAGATGCAGCCGGCTGACGGCGCCATGTTCCGGGAGCAGCCGCGCATCGCGGCCATGGTCCTCGCCGAAATGACCGAGGCCGTGCAAGCCGGCCCGGCTGGCCTCGTTCACGAGGCATCGCTCTACCACCGCAACTGGGGCTTCGAACTGTCGGCAATCCAGACCACGACCACGGTATGGCACGGAGCCAGCGACCGTCAGGCGACCCCAGCGTGGGCACACTTCCTGGCCGACAACATCCCGTCCGCCTCGTTGACGCTGCTCGACGGGGCGGGCCACTTCTCGACACTCCTCGACAATGCCGCGACGATCCTCACCGAACTCGCAACGCCCAACACCGGGGCCGAAAACCGCAACGACCTCCCATGACCAAGACGAAGATCTCGCGATCCTCATGCTCGCCAGCGTTACCAACCTTGCCGATCAAGAACTCGCAGACGCAATCGCCGACATCGTCTGGGCTGCGACCCGCTGATAGGGGCCGGCCGCACACTTCAGGGACACAGAATCACTACTCACCAGCGGCGAAGACGACTCGGCTTCGGCCCGAGCGGGGCGCTATTGATGGGGTGGAGCCTTGGTTATCGACCGGCGACGGTTGTGAGGCGACACCAGGAGGCCACCATGGCCACAACAACAACAACAACCACTGCCACGGTCGAGCTCGTCCGCTGCGACGAGCCGCTCGATGTCGGCGAGCGTGCCGCGATCGCCGGGTTCCTCGCCGGCCACACCGGCAACACCCTGACCAGCTACACGACCGATCTGCGCCTGTTCGTTCAGTGGTGCACGAACAACGACCTCCGGCTGTTCGACGTCCGCCGAGCGCATCTGGAGATCTTCGGCCGGCACATGGAAGCCGATGGGAGGATGCGCTCCACGGTCGCCCGCCGGCTCTCGACCCTGGGTTCGTTCTACCGGTACTGCCACGTCGAAGGGATCCTGGAACGCAACCCGGCCGCCAACGTCCGGCGCCCGAAGGTCGACGCCGAGTCCCGCACCCTCGGGCTCGATCGCAACGGACTCGGCGCCCTCCTTGTCCAGGCGGGACTCGGCACCGAACGCGACCACGCGCTGATCTCGCTGCTGGCGTTGAACGGGCTGCGGATCAGCGAAGCCCTCGGCGCTGACATCGAGGCCATTGACATGGATCGCGGGCATCGGACGTTGGCGATCGTCCGCAAGGGCGGCAAGCACGTGATCATCCCGCTCGCGCCCCGCACTGCGAGAACGCTCGACCTGTACCTCGGCGAACGAACCAGCGGGCCGATCTTCCTCGGCGCCAACGGCCAACGCATGGACCGCTACGCCGCGGATCGGACCGTGAAGCGCCTGGCGAAGCGGGCGGGGATCGCCAAGCGGATCTCGCCGCACAGCCTGCGCTAGCCAGGCTTGTCGAATACGCCCTGGATGAACACCGTGCGCCCGGCGTCGGTGTTGCGCCCGGAGTTACTCATCTTGACGGCTGCCTGTTCTCCCAGCACGAGATGCATTCCAAGCGGAGGAGGGGCGCTGGAGCCGCTCGCACCCGACGCTTGCGCCTTCGCCTGCTGTGCCTTGCGCGCCGCCAC
>JBHJNQ010000018.1:0-44405 GCA_050330635.1 Acidimicrobiales bacterium
TCTTCTCGACCACCCTCAAGGACTGGGGCTGGCCGGAGTATGCGGCACCCACCTGGATCAGGAGCCACGTCCACCATCAGGACCTCGACATGACCCCAGGGCCCGACGGCACTGGCGGCGACGAGCGGATCCTCCTGCCGACGTTCCGGATCCCGACGCTGATCCACACGCGTTCGGCGAACTCGAAGTGGCTGAACGAGATCAGCCACCACCATCCCCTGTGGATCCATCCGGCGGACGCCGAGAAGCTCGGCATCGAGGAGAGCGGTCTGGTGCGGGTCACGACCCGCATCGGTCACTTCGTCATCTCGGCCTGGCGCACCGAGGGCATCCGCCCCGGCGTCGTCGCCGCCAGCCACCACATGGGCCGGTGGCGTCTCGAGGAGGACAAGGCCCGGTCGTGGGCGGCGGGCAAGGCCAACATCAGCAACGAGGGGACGACCTGGAAGCTGCGTCGCGAGCACGGCATCGAGCCCTACCGGTCGGATGATCCCGACACGGGACGGATCTGGTGGAGCGACACCGGCGTCCACCAGAACGCCACCTTCTGTGTCCAGCCCGACCCGATCTCGGGCATGCAGTGCTGGCACCAGCGGGTACGGGTGGGGCCGGCCCAGACCGGCGACGACTACGGCGACGTTGTGGTCGACACCGCCAAGTCCCGGGAGGCCTACCTCGACTGGATGTCGAAGACCCGTCCCGCCGGAACCAACGGCACCGGGTTGCGTCGGCCGCTGTGGTACGCCCGTCCGCTCAAGCCGGTACCTGGCGCCTATCGACTACCTTGAGTCACCGTGAGCGTTCTGGGCAAGATCTTCCCCCCCGATCCCCGTCGCTCCGGCGACGAGCCCGACTACCGCTTCACCCTGGCCAACGAGCGCACGTTCCTGGCCTGGATCCGCACGGCCCTGGCCCTGACGGCGGGCGGTCTCGGGGTCATCACCCTCCTGCCCGACTTCTTCGGCTCGGAGATACTGGGCATCATGCTCCTCGCGCTCAGCGTGGCCACGGCCGCCACCTCCTACCGGCGGTGGGCGCTCAACGAGCGGGCAATGCGGTTGGTCGAGCCGTTGCCGGTGTCGGCGTTGCCCCAGCTGATGGCGGCCGGCACGACCCTGGTTGCCGTGGTGGCGGTTGTGCTTTTCCTCATCGACCGGGCCTGATGGCGGCCGCCGACCGGCCACCGCCCGAAGGTGAGCCGCCACCGGACGACGAGCCGGTGACACCCCAGGACGGCAAGGATCCGGTGTCGTCTCCCACCGGCAACGGGCGGCCGGAGCGACCGGAGGGGCGACCGGTTCAGCCCGACGACGGCCGGCCTCCGATCGACGGTGGCCGTCGGCGGCCGCCAACGGTCCGCGTCGTGGGTGCCGCCGCCGGGGAGACATCGGGCATCGGGGAGGCCGGTGGGCTCCAGCACGAGCGGACGTCGCTGGCCTGGGAGCGGACCGGTATCGCCATGATGGTCAGTGGGTTGGTGCTCGTCCGCTTCGCCGAGTTGAACGGCCTCATTCGGCTCAGTGGCATCGGCGTGATCGAGACCGTCGGCGGCGGCCTCCTGCTGTGGTGGGCGGCCAGGCACGACGACGAGCTGCACAACCCGGCGGCACCGGCCTCGGCCGTCCCCCGGGTCGGCCAGGCCCGGGTCATGGGGCTGTCGACGGTGGCCTTCACCTCGGTCAGCCTCCTGATCGCCCTCGTGGTCGTCCTCCGCGACGCTGCGTGATCGACAGCGGCTGTCCCTAGGACAGCTTCAAGAACAGCTTCTCGAGCTTGTCGAGGTCACGGTCGGTGTCGCAGTTGATCAGGGCGGACGAGATCAGCTTGAAGCCGACGCGGTCGAGGGCGCCCCTGGCCGCCGAGAGCTGGGTGACGATGTCCTGGCACTCGGCGCCCTCCTCGACCAGGCGCTGGAGCCCCCGGATCTGACCTTCGAGGCGTCGGAGGCGCCGGAGCACATCGGCGGTTGTCTCCTCGGGGAATTGCACGGGGATCACGATAGCGACAGGCACCTAGTATACCTCGGGGGGTATGGGCTTGACTCGCCGGTCTAAAGTACGTATATTCGGTCATATGGAAGCGTCCCGACCCTCTCTTCCGGCGAGGATCCTCCCGATCCTGGCCTGGGCGCCGCGCTACGAACGCCGCGACCTGCGCAGCGACGTGGCAGCCGGTCTCACCGTCGGCGCCATGCTCGTGCCCCAAGCGATGGCCTACGCCCTCCTGGCCGGCCTCCCCCCCGAGATCGGGCTCTACGCCGCCACCGTCCCCGTCGTGATCTACGCCCTGTTCGGCACCTCCCGCCAGCTCGCCGTCGGCCCGGTGGCCATCGTCTCGCTCCTCACCGCCTCGGCTCTGGCCCCCCTCGTCGACGAGGGCACCGCCGGCTACGTCAGTGCCGCCGCCCTGCTGGCCCTGATGGTCGGCATCATCCACATCGTGCTGGGGGCGGGACGCCTGGGCTTCCTCGTCAACTTCCTGTCCCACTCGGTCCTGGTCGGCTTCACCGCCGCCGCCGCCATCATCATCGGTGTCTCCCAGGCCAAGCACCTGGTCGGCGTCTCGGTCGGCAGTAGCGATCACTTCTACCAGACCGTGCTCGACGTCGTCGGTGCGCTGCCGGAGACGCACGGGCTGACCCTGGCCGTCGGCGCGTCGTCCCTGGCCGCCCTGTTCGGACTGAAGCGCCTGGCTCCCCGCCTACCGGGCGCCCTCATCGTGGTCGTCGCCTCGATCGTCGCCGTCAAGGGGCTGGGGCTCGAGGACCGGGGTGTCGCCGTCGTCGGCGACATCCCCGACAAGCTGCCGGCGTTCGGGCTGCCCGACATGAGCGGTTCGCTCATCGCCAACCTGGCCGGTACGGCGTTCATCATCACCCTGGTCGGGTTCATGGAGTCGGTGGCGGTGGCCAAGGTCTACGCCCGCCGCCACCGCTACGACGTCGAGCCCAACAGCGAGCTCGTGGGCCTGGGGGCGGCCAACGTGGCGGCCGGACTCTTCGGTGGCTATCCCGTCACCGGGGGGTTCTCCCGCACCGCGGTCAACGACGCCTCGGGCGCCCGGACCCCACTGGCCTCGATCCTGACCGCCGCCGTGGTGCTGGCCACGATCGTGTTCCTCACCCCACTCCTTTCCTCACTGCCGAACGCCGCACTGGGGGCGATCATCGTGATGGCCGTCATCGGCCTGGTCGACGTGAGCGAGATGCGCCACATCGCCATCGTGAAGCGATCCGACCTGATCGGTCTGGGCGTGGCCTTCGCCGCCACCCTCGGGCTCGGCATCGAGATCGGGATCGTCGTGGCCGTCGTGGCCTCGATGCTGGTGGTGTTCGCCCGGATGTCGACGCCGCACTCGGCGGTCCTGGGCCATGTCGAGGGGACGACGAGCTACCGCAACGTCGAGCGGTTCCCCGAGGCGGAGACGATCGACGGCATCGCCATCATCCGGGTCGACGCCGCCCTCTCGTTCGTCAACGCCACGTTCGTCAAGAAGCTGCTCCTGGCCCACGCCGACGCCGTGGTCGACCAGCCCCGGGCTCTCGTGCTCGACGCCTCGGGCATCAACGACATCGACGCCACCGGGGCGGAGATGTTCAGCGAGGTGCTCGTCGAGATCGAGGAGCGGGGCGTGGCCCTCCATCTGACCGACGTCAAGGGGCCGGTGCGGGACGTGCTGCGCCGGGCCGGCATCTGGGATCGGCTCGACTCCCGGATCCACACCACGACCAACGACGCCGTCGTCGCCATCATCGCCAGCCGTCCCGGCCCCAGCGACCAGCGCCGCTTCGGCATCGACGAGCACCGGGCCGACGACGGAGCGGAGATCGAGGAGACCACCCATGTCTGACGAGTCGGTCGACCGGGACGACACCGCTGCCGCATCTCCCGAGTCGTCGGCTGACCACCAATCCGTCCCGGTCGGGGCGGTGCGGTGGGACGGGCTGCTGGCCGCCCACCACGCCCGGGCCGTCGCCGAGCGGACGACCGTGCCCCGCCACGCTCCCCGTGCCGCCATCGTCGCCTGTTCCGACGCCCGTGTCCCGCCGTCGCTGATCTTCGACCAGCCGGCCGGAAGCCTGTTCGTCGTCCGGGAGGCAGGCAACACGGCCAGCCCGGCCGCCGTCGCCAGCCTGGACTATGCGGTGGCCGAGCTGGGGGTTCACCTCGTCGTCGTCCTCGGCCACACCCACTGTGGCGCAGTGGCGGCTGCGGCCGAGGGACGGTGCGACGGCTACCTCGCTCCGATCACCAACCAGATCTGCGGACTGGTGGCCGACGGCGTCGACCGTGACGAGCTGACGGAGCGCAACGTCGAGGCCACCCTCGCCCTCCTGGCGGCCGCCCCGTCGCCCGTCGGTGACGGCATCAGGAGCGGTCGGGTGGCGTTGCAGGGCGCCGTCTACGATCTCGCATCCGACACCGTGCACTCCCTCGTCCCGACCCACCCGATCCCTTGAAACCCCAACCCCATCCCTCCTGGAGGAGACCCACCATGACCGCGACGAAGACCGTGGCCGCCGACACCATCGACACCGTCGAGCTCCGACGTCTGATGGCCGCCGATCCCGATATCCGCATCCTCGACGTCCGCACCGGCGGTGAGTTCGAGACCGTCCACATCCCCGGGTCGTACAACGTGCCCCTCGACACCCTCGGCGAACACGTGCGCGATCTCGCCGCCGTCGAGCATCCCGTCGTGCTGGTTTGCCAGTCGGGCGGTCGGGCCACCCAGGCCCACGGCAAGTTGACGGGGGCGGGCAAGAAGTCCCTCCACATCCTCGAGGGCGGCATGTCGTCCTGGCTGGCCGCCGGAGGCGACGTCGTCCGCGGCGACACGGCCCGTTGGGCCATGGACCGCCAGGTGCGGCTCACCGCCGGCACGCTCGTGCTGGTGGGGATCCTGGGAAGCCTGCTGGCCCCGAGGGCCAAGTGGCTGTCGGGCTTCGTCGGCGGTGGGCTCGTGTTCTCGGCCGTGAGCAACACGTGCGCCATGGCCCAAGTCCTGTCCAAGCTGCCCTACAACCGGACGGACCGCTGCGATGTCGCCGGTGTTCTCGAGCGGATGAACGCTCCCGCCGCCTGAGCCGACCCCGGCACACCCTCGCCGGTGGGGTCGGGCCTGGCCACCCTTCGAGCACGGCCCTTGACATCATACCCGTGGGGGTATTATTGTCCGTACATACGGAAATTTGAAAGGAACTGCCATGAAGTTCACGCAGTACTACCTCGACTGCCTCTCTCATGCCTCCTACCTCGTGGGCGACGAGACCACGGGCCGGGCCGTGGTGGTCGATCCCAAGCGCGACATCGACGAGTACGTGCGCGATGCTGCGGCCGACGGTCTGACGATCGAGCTCGTGATCGAGACCCATTTCCATGCCGACTTCCTGTCCGGCCACCTGGAACTGGCGGCCGCCACCGGGGCCGAGATCGGCTTCTCCTCGGTGGCCGAAACCGAGTTCGAGGCCCGCAAACTGGCCGACGGCGAACGGATCACCCTCGGCGAGGTGGAGCTGGAGATACTCCACACGCCGGGTCACACCCCCGAGTCGATCTCGGTCGTGGTCTACGAGCACGCCGGCGACGAGGTGCCCTACGGGGTGCTGACCGGGGACACCCTGTTCATCGGTGACGTCGGTCGCCCCGACCTCCTGGCCTCGATCGGATTCTCCCGCGACGAGCTGGCCGACAACCTCTACCACAGCATCCACGACAAGCTGATGCCGCTGCCCGACGAGACGAGGGTCTACCCCGCCCACGGGGCCGGCTCGGCCTGCGGCAAGAACCTGTCGACCGACACGGTGTCGACCATGGGGGAGCAGAAGCGGAACAATTACGCCCTCCTCGCCCCCGACAAGGCCACCTTCGTGGAGCTCGTCACCGAGGGACAACCCCCCGCCCCCGACTACTTCGTGTACGACGCCATCCTCAACCGCAAGGACCGGGAACTGCTCGACGAGACGGCCCTACCGCCGGCGCTCGACCACGACGAGGTCGAGCGGCGGGTGGCCGACGGCGCCATCCTGCTCGACGGTCGTGACCCCGAGGACTTCGCCCTCGGCCATCTCGCGGGCTCGGTCAACGTGGGCCTCAACGGCCGCTACGCCGAGTTCGCCGGCTCCGTCATCCCCAGCGACGTCGACATCGTGCTCGTCGTCGACGAGGGCTTCGAGCTCGAGGCCAAGAACCGGCTCGGCCGTATCGGCTTCGACCGGGTGGTCGGCTACCTCGAGCATCCGCTGGCGGCCATGGCCGCCAACCCCGACAACGTGCAGCGGGCGTCCCGCCTCACCGCCAGGGAGTTCGAGGACCGCAAGGGCGAGATCGAGGGACTCCAGCTCGTCGACATCCGCAACCCCGGCGAGTTCGCCATCGGCACGATCGACGGCGCCACGCCCATCCCGGTCGGACAGCTCCCCAAGCGGGTCGGCGAACTCGACCCGGATCGTCCGACAGTGGTGTTCTGCGCCGGGGGCTACCGCTCGTCGGTGGGCGCCAGCGTCCTGCGCCAGGCCGGTTTCGCCGATGTGTCCGACATCATCGGAGGCTACTCGGCCTGGACCGAACTGGTGGCCGAGCCGGCCTGAGTTCACCTGTTCGCCGACCCGGTCGGCGAGATGTCGGGCGTGCCCGCCGGCTTCCCCCTCCAGCCGGCGGGCACGCCCGCGTGGTGCCTGCCTAGACTCCGGTTCGCCCCGGGCTCGCCTCCGCTGCCGTGGGCGACGCACGCGCCGGAACCCGGGAGGTCGACGATGGTGGTGACCGCTGAACAGAATCGCCGCCTCACCGAGGTGGGGCGCGGCACGCCCATGGGCGAGCTCCTGCGACGGTACTGGCACCCGGTGGCGGCCGAGTCGGAGTTCACCGCCACCGCAACCAAGGCCGTCCGGTTCATGGGCGAGGACCTCGTCCTGTACCGCACGACCGACGGCTCGTTCGGTCTGATCGAGCCCCACTGTCCCCACCGGCGGGCCGGACTGGTCCACGGCTACGCCGAGGCCGACGGGATCCGCTGCAGCTACCACGGATGGAAGTTCGATCTGGCCGGCCGGTGCCTCGAGCAGCCGTTCGAGGACGCAGTGTCCGAGGGCACCCGGTTCCGCGACAGCATCCGCGCCCTCACCTACCGGGCCGAGGCCCGATTCGGTCTCGTGTGGGCCTATCTCGGCCCCGCCCCTGCCCCCCTCATCCCCACCTGGGAGCCGTTCACGTTCGAGAACTGCTTCACCCAGGTCGTGTTCCACCTGGTGGGGTGCAATTGGCTCCAGGCCCAGGAGAACTCGATCGACCCCGTCCACTTCGAGTGGCTCCACAACAACTGGCACGCCGGCCGGGCCGGTCAGCCGGAACGCTACGCCCCCCGCCACGTCGAGCTCGGCTTCGAGGAGTGGGAGTACGGGTTCATGTACCGGCGCCGCCACGAGGGCGAGGACCACGAGTCCGACGCCTGGCGCACCGGGCGGTTGTCGATGATGCCCAACCTGTTCGCCCCCCTCCACTTCGAGTGGCGGGTACCCGTCGATGACGTCACCACCCTCAGCGTGATCTGGCACACCGACCGGGTGACGGCGGACCGAGAGCCCTACGTGCAGGAGGTCATCCCCCACTGGTGGGGCCGCCACGCCGACGACGACGGCAACCCGCTCACCACCCACGTGCTGGGCCAGGACGTGGCCAGCTGGACGGGGCAGGGCCCGATCACCGACCGGACCAGGGAGCACCTCGGTCGCAGCGACCGGGGCGTGCAGATGTTCCGGCGACGGTTGGAGGCCGACCTGGCGGCGGTCGAACGGGGCGACGACCCTTCGGGTCTGGTGCGCGACCCGGCCGAGAACGAGTGCATCCGGTTCCCCAACGACATCCGCCAGGGCTTCCTCGCCGCCCCCGCCCCAGAGGCCGTCGAGCGTCGCCTGGCGGGGCTCAAGAAGGTGATGCCGGGCAGCCGGCCCGACGACCACTTCTTCCTCCTGGAGGGGCAGCCCGACCACATCCGCCAGGAGTGGGAATGGTGCCTCGGATTGCGTGACGATCGTGGCACCTCGGGCCCTCCGCTCACGGCACGGGCCGATCAGCGCTCGAGCATCGTCTCGTAGTCGGCGCCCATGACCTCGCTGACCGCCGATCCGGCGTCGAGGTCGGCGGCCATGGCCGCCTCGGTGGCGGCGATGACCTGGGCCGCCTCGACGACGGCGTCGAGATCGGCGGCGGCCACGAACACCACCCCGGTCGAGTCGGCCACCACATAGTCGCCGGAGGCGACCGTGATCCCGTCGAAGGAGACCGGCTCGCCCCACGCCTTCTCCTCGGCCCGACCGCGGGCGGTGCGGGGGGTGGCACCGGTGGCGAACACCGGGTAGCCGATGGCGATCGCCTCGTCGACGTCTCGTACCGACCCGTCGACGATCGTGCCCGCCGCGCCCCTGGCCCGCGCCGCCCGCGACAGGTTGCCGCCCCAGCCGGCGCAGTCGCCCCGGCCCTGATGGGCAACGACGAGAACGTCGTCGGCCGTGGCGGCGTCGGTGGCGGCGGCGCACAGGTGGCGACGCCCCCCGGGCTCCCCGGATGCCCCGGGTTCCCCGGATGCCCCGGGTTCCTGGGATTCTCGGGGCTCCCCGGGCGGCCCGAGCAGCACGGTCATCACCCGGCCGGCTATCCGGATCGGCCCGGTCAGGGGCCGGGCGGCCACCGAGACCCGGTCGCCGAGGCCGAGCCGGTCGCAGGCGTCGGACACGGCGCAGGCGTCGAGCCGGCGGAGCCGGGCCACGGCCCCGTTCTGGTCGCCCTCGGCCCCGGTCCGGTCGCCGCCGGGTTCGCTCGATCGCTCGTCGCCCACGCCCGCTCAGCTCTCGAAGGCGGGGAACAGGCGGGCGGGGTTGGAGGTGAAGATCAGGTGCTTGTCCTCCTCGGAGAGGAAGTCGTAGCCCCCGATGATGGGCACGAGATCATCGGCCGGGCGGCCGCTGTCGAGTCGGAGCGCCCCACCCGAACCGGGGACCTCCGACCCGAACAGCATCCGCTGCGGTGTCCGCTGCCGGATGGCGCACGCCAGGTAGTCCTCGTCGTGGGCGCACGTGTCGTAGAACAGGTTGGCCGACAGGTCCTTCTGCGACAGGTGGGGGTCGTTGGGGATCCACCGGTCGAGGGCACCCCCGCAGTGGCAGATGATGACCCGCAGCTCGGGGAACCGCTCGAAAACGTCCGAGTGCGACAGGATCTGGTTGGCCCAGTACTGCTCGGACACGAAGCCGAGCTGGTAGCTGTGCGGTACCGGGGCGAAGCGGGGATCCTGGCAGTTGGTGCCGTGGACGATGAGGGGGAGGCCCCCGGCCTGGCACGCCTCGTAGAGCGGGTACCAGTAGGGCTCGGCCATGCCGGGGCTGTTGCGCCGACCCTCCGGATCGGGACTCACGTAGGCCCCGACGAAGCCGTACTCGTCGACCGTGCGGCGCAGCTCGTCGAGCACGTGGGTGGTGTCGTCGGCGTTGGCGTCCTGAGGGAGCTGGCACGCCCCGAGGAAACGGTCGGGGTGCATCTCGCTCTGCTTGTGGATGGCGTCGTTGACGAGGCGTGTCCACGCCGGCAGCAGATGTGGTTCCATGAAGCCCTGCATGAGGAACGGCCGGGGCCCGATGACCTGACGGTCGATACCCCGGTCGTCGAGCTGGCCGACGTGGCGGCCGACGGACTCCTCGAAGTCGGCGTCGCCCAGCCCGGCGGCGTCGGCGCCGTCGGTGCCGATGGGGCTGGGGAGCGGCGAGTTCATGGCCTGCATGAACATCAGCGTCCGCCCCATGCCGCCCATCGGGTGGCTGACGTGCCCGTGGACGTCGAAGACCTTGGTGTCGTGGTACATGCGCTCCTCCGAAGGGCGTGGCGGGCCGTCGGCGGCCCCGGCCCATCGCCCGGACCGCGGCTAGGGTGACCCTACTGCAGGCCTGTGACTCGGAGGATTCCGTGGCTGAACTGGTGCTCGGTGTCGGGTCGTCCCACAGCCCGATGGTCACGATGGGCGGCGACGACTGGCTGGCCTGGGGTGAACGCGATCTGAGCCACCCCATGCTCCACACTCGCGACGGTCGCCATGTCAGCTACGAGGAGCAGCTGGCCGCCGTTGGTGACACCCTGGTAGCGGAGGTGACGGCGGAGCGCTGTGCCGAGGGAGCGGCCCGCGTCGACGCCGCGGTGTCGCAGCTCCGCCGGGCCCTGGCCGAGGCCCGGCCCGACGTCGTCGTGATCGTCGGTGACGACCAGAGCGAACACCTCCTCGGCGACAACCTGCCCCCGTTCCTCGTGTACTGGGGCGACGCCATCACCAACGACGCCCTGGCCGACCACGACGACCGGTCGGCCCTGTTCGCCCGCTTCGGTCCCGGCTACTACGAGCCGGGCGGGGCCCGCACCTATCCGGTGGCGACGGCGCTGGCCCGCCACCTGATCGCCACCGCCGCCGACGGCGACGTCGATGTTGCCACCAGCAACGCCCTGCCCCGCAGCGGCCGGGGCATGGGCCACGCCTTCGGGTTCCCGGTGCGGCGGCTGGTCCCCGAGGGGGCGGCCATCGTGCCCGTGATGGTCAACACCTACAACCCGCCGAGCCAACCCCGGGCCCGGCGCTGTCGTGCGCTCGGAGCGGTGCTGCGGCACGCCATCGAGACCTACCCCGGCGGCGAGCGGGTGGCGGTCGTGGCCTCCGGCGGACTCAGCCACTTCATCGTGTTGGAGGACCTCGACCGGGAGGTGCTCGACGCCTTCGGGCGGGGCGACCTCGACGCGGTGTGCGAGGTCCCCGAGGCGACGTACGTGGCCGGTACCTCGGAGATCAAGAACTGGATCACGACGGCGGCCGCCTGCGACGGCTTCCGCTTCGAGCTCGTCGACTACGTGCCCGCCTACCGCACCCCGGCCGGCACCGGCGCCGGGCTCGGCTTCGCCCTGTGGCGCCCCTGAGGCCGCGGCCGGACGGGAACGAGCCGGGACGGGAACGAGCCGGGACGACAGAGATCGGGGCCGCCCCGGGACACCCTCCGTCGGTGCCGGGTCAGTCGGCGGTGGGGCGCGACTGGAGCTGGTGGTAGCCGAGCTGCCGACGGGCCTCGAGCAGGGGATGACCGTCGTCGACGGCCGACCGGATACGGTCCTCGACGGCGTCGATCTCCTCCGCCGCCGCCACCACCTCGTCGACCGCCACGGCCGGCACCACCACGATCCCGTCGGCGTCGCCCCGCAGCCAGTCACCGGGTTCCACCCGCACCCCGGCCAGCTGCACCGGCTCCTGGCAGGCCTCGGCCGCCACCCGGTCCTTGCCGGTCCGCATCGTGGTGGCCCGGGCGAAGATCGGGTAGCCGAGCTCCAGGGCCCGGCCCACGTCTCGGCACACCCCGTCGATCACGGTGCCGGCGATCCCGTCGCGGGCGGCCACGCTGGTCAGGATGTCGCCCCCCGGCTCCGCTCCCCGGGGGCCGCGTGGCCCCGTCGGCGGTGTGGTCGTCATCGCCCGCAGTATGGCATGCCACACCGCCCCGGACGATCGCCCACCGGGCACCGACTTCGAGCCGGGGCCGTCCCCTAACTACGATCGGGGGACGGGCCGCACCGCCGGCCCACCGAGACGACGAGCGCGCAGGGGACCCCATGGCAGACGCAGCATCCCGGGAACCGGTGTCCGACTGGACGACCGACTTCGACCATTTCGACCCATCGTTCGTGGCCGATCCGTACCCGGTGTACAAGGACCTCCAGGACCGGTGTCCGGTGGCCCACAGCGACCGCTACGGCGGGGTCAACGTGCTGACGACCTACGCCGACATCGCCGCCGCGGCCCACGACACCGAGACGTTCACCAGCCGGCGGATCGTGGTCAGCGAGATCCCCACGTCGTATCCGGGGGCGACCATCCCGCCCATCAACCTCGACCCGCCGGCCCACACCGAGCCCCGCCGGGCGATGCTGCCGTTCTTCAACCCGGCCGCCACCAAGCGGTGGGAGCCGACGATCCGTGACATCTGCGCCCGCCGCCTCGACGCCATCGAGGGCCGGACCACCTGCGATCTGGCCGCCGACTACGGTCGTCACATCCCCGGCGACCTGACCGCCACGATGTTCGGTGTGCCGTCGAGCGAGGCCGACCAGTTCCGTGAGTGGGTCCACCAGCTGATCGAGGTCGGGCCCACCGACGTCGAGGTCGAGCGGGCGGCGACCCACGCCATCATCGACTACATGTACGGGCTGATGGCCGACCGGCGGTTCAACGGCGGCGACGACGTGGTCACGTACATGTTCGACCAGTCGATCGACGGGGAGCCGATCGACGACAAGACGATGGCGAAGATGCTGTTCCTCCTGCTCATCGCCGGGATCGACACGACGTGGTCGGCGTTGGGCTCGTCGTTCCTCCATCTCGCCACCCACGCCGACGACCGGCGGCGACTCGTCGCCGATCCCGGCCTCATCCCCACCGCCACCGAGGAGTTCCTCCGGGCCTACGCCCCCGTCTACGTGGCACGGGTCGCCACCGACGACACCGAGATCGGCGGCTGTCCGGTGGCCGAGGGGGAGTGGGTGCTGCTCTCCCTGCCCGCCGCCAACCGCGACCCGGCGGTGTTCGACGAACCCGACGAGGTCCACATCGATCGGCAGAAGAACCGCCACGCCGCCTTCGGGTTGGGGGTGCACCGCTGCCTCGGGTCGAACCTGGCCCGGCTGGAGATGAACGTGGCCATCGAGATGCTGCTCGAACGATTCCCCGAGTTCACCCTGGTCGAGGGCAGCGACGTCGCCTATTCGGCCGGCAACGTGCGCGGCCCCCGGGCCGTACCCGTGCTCCTCGGCTGACCGCCGTTTGCCGCGCCACGGCCGCCGGCACCCCAGGACCGTCGGTGGTTGGCGCGGTGTGGGCCGACCGTCGTCGGGAAATCGCCCGTCGCCCGTCGCCCGGTGCGGCGATGATGGGGTCATGGCCCTCGTCGACCACTGGCCCCTGTTCGGCCTCCGCGTGACCACCCCCCGGCTCGAGCTCCGTTCACCCACCGACGACGATCTCGACCACCTCCTCGACGTGGCCCGTCGGGGCGTCCACGATCCGGGGTTCATGCCGTTCACCACCCCGTGGACCGACACCCCGTCGCCGGCCTTCGAGCGGGAGGCCCTGCGGTACTGGTGGGGGAATCGGGCCGGGTGGTCGCCGGACGACTGGCGACTCGACCTGGCGGTCGTGGTCGACGGGCGACCCGTCGGGGTCCAGGGACTGGCCGCCACGGGGTTCCCGAGGTTGCGTACGGCGGAGACCGGGTCGTGGCTCGGTCTCGAACACCAGGGGCGGGGCCTCGGCCGGGAGATGCGGGCGGCGATGCTGCACCTCGCCTTCGAGCAACTGGGGGCGGTGGCGGTCACCGTCACCGGCTTCGATGCCTGCCGCCCCCTCTTCGGGCTCGACCCGAGCTCTGCCGACGGCGCAACCGGCGCCCCCGACGGCGGCGTGGCCGCCGAGCCCGAACCGGTCGGCGGTTGACCGTGCCTCCTCGCTGGTCGGGCGCCCCGGAGCGCACCCGACGCCGGTTCGGGCGCCGGCGGCGTCGGCCGGTGTCCGGGTAGTCTGCGGCCGAGTGGTGTGATCGACGAGGAGGCTGAGGCGTTGGCCGAGATGATGCTGCCCGGGCTCGGGTGTCCCTGCGGGTCGGGGACGCCGCTGGCGGGCTGCTGCGGGCCGGTGCTGGCCGACCCGGCGTCGGCCGTTCGGGCCGAGCAGCTGATGCGGGCCCGCTACGCCGCGTTCGCCACGGGCGATGCCACGTTCCTGCGTGCGTCCTGGGATCCCGGCACCCGGCCGCCCGACATACAGCTCGACCCGGCCATGACCTGGAACTCGCTCGAGATCGTCGACATCGTCGCCGGTGGTCCCGACGACGATGACGGGATCGTCGAGTTCCGGGCCCTGTTCACCCGCGACGATGTCCCGGGCGGGATCCACGAGCGGAGCCGGTTCCAGCGTCGCCACGGCGTGTGGCACTACGTCGACGGCGTGCACCTCTGAGCCCCCTACCTGAGGCGGCGCAGCCGCCCGGGTTTCAGGGGCCGCCGATGGCTCCCTCGTTGCGGAGGCGGGCCAGGTCGTCGTCGTCGAGGTCGAGGAGGCGGCGCAGGGCGTCGTCGGTGTCGGCCCCGTGTCCGAGGTAGGGACCCCGGACCCGGGCGTCGGCCAGCGGGAGGCGGAACGGGGCCGCCACCGTCTCGAACGTGCCGTCGGGGTGGGCCACGGGCTCGAAGGCCCCGGTGGCTCGGACCTGGGGGTCGACGGCGGCCTCGGCCGGCGTGTTGACCGGGGCCCAGATGCAGCCGTGCTCGTCGAGGAGTCGGCCCCACTCGTGGCGGGAGCGGGCGGCGAACACCTCGTCGAGAAGCGCCATCATCGACTTGATGTTCTGGTACCGGGCCCGGGCCGTGCCGTAGAGCTCGTGGTCCACGAGATCGGGCCGGTCGAGGGCCGTGCACAGGCGGGGCCAGTCACGGTTGGGGTTGGCCATGGCCAACTGGATCCACCGACCGTCGGCGCACAGGAAGGCCTCGAGCAGGGGGGTGATGGCATCGGTCCGGCCCCGGGGTCGGGCCGACTGGCCGTCGACGAGGGCGGTGATGAGATCGAAGGCCCCGGTCCAGGTGGCGGTGCGGAGCAGGGACGCTTCGACCACCTGGCCCTGGCCGCTCACGTCGCGGGCCCGGAGGCCGGCCATGAGACCGGCGAACAACGCCAGGCCGGTGGTGTGATCGCCCTGGGCGGGGCGGAACCGGCTCGGCCCGAACTCCGGCTCGGACGGCAGGCCGGCCAGACCCGAGCGGGAGAAGAAGGCGGTGATGTCGAAACCGGGGCGGTCGATCTCCTCGCCCTCCTCGCCGTAGCCGGTGAGGACCCCGATGACCAGGTCGGGCTTGATGGCGTGGAGCGACGCCACGTCGAGGCCGTAGCGCTCCCGGCGCGACGGGAGCAGGTTGGTGACGACCACGTCGCATCGGGTGATGAGCCTACGGATCAGCTCGATGCCGGCGTCGGTGTCGATGGCGATCGCCACCGACTCCTTGCCCCGGTTGACGAACTGCATGGGATGGTCGGGGTTGGCCTGGCCCTCGGGCAGCTTGGCCTGGCGGATCGCCCCCCACATCGGGTCGCCGGTGATGGGCTCGACCTTGATGACCTCGGCCCCCATGTCGGCCATGATCGCCACCCCGCTGGGGGCGGCGGCGAAGTTGGCCAGCTCCAGGACGCGAATCCCGGCCAGCGGTGCCACCGGGGACGTGTCGGCGGTCGGTCGGTCGGTCACGATGCGGCTCCTTTGGTGGCGTCGGCGTCGGCGCTGGGGCTGGTGTCGGAGGTGGTTTCGCCGTCGACCTGGCGCACCAGGTCCATGACCCGCCCCAGCGTCGCCACCCGCTCGTCGAGGGTGCGGCCGGTGGGGGCGAGGCGCAGGGTGGTCACCCCGGCGTCGCGGTAGGCCCGGATGCGGGCCCTGACCTGCTCGTCATCGCCGAGGAAGTTGGTCTGCAGGACGAGCTCGTCCGGCACGGCGGCTATCGCCTCGTCGCGCCGGTGCTCGACCCAGAGGCGCTGGACCTCGATGGCGGCCTCTTCGAACCCGGCCCGGCGGTAGGCGTCGTTGTAGAAGTTGGTCGATGGCGAGCCCATGGCCCCCAGCGAGAAGGCCGTGCCGGCCCGATGGGGGGTGAGCAGCTCGTCGAGGTCGTCGCCGAAGCGGACCGCACCGCCGGCCTGGATGTCGAGGTCGGCGATCGAGCGGCCGGCCGAGGCGGCGCCGGCGGCGATGGGGGCCAGGAGGGCATCCCCCGCCTCGGGCACGAACGAGGTGCCGACCCAGCCGTCGGCCCGAGCCCCGGTCAGCTCCAGGGCCTTGGGCCCGAGGGTGGCCAGGTAGATCGGGATGCGGTCATCGGGGGGTTGGGCCAGCCGCAGGGCCTTGCCCTCGCCGCCGGGGCGGGGCAGCACGTACTGGTTGCCGTTGTACACCAGCTTCTCGCCGGCGAAGGCGAGGCGGAGTACGTCGACGTACTCCCGGAGCCGCTCGAGGGGCCGGGCGAACGGCTGGCCGATGAGGCCCTCGACGACCTGGGGTCCGCTGACGCCGAGGCCGAGGATGAACCGGCCGTCGGAGATGGTGGAGAGGGTCATGGCGCTCATGGCGGCCATCGACGGGGCCCGGGCGCTGACCTGCATGATGCCGGTGCCGAGACGGATCCGTTCGGTGAGGGCGGCCAGGTAGGCCAGCGTGGTCAGGCAGTCCTGGCCCCAGGCCTCGGCCGACCACACCTGATCCACGCCGAGCGCCTCGGCCTCGCGGACCAGGTCGACCTGCTGTTGCCAGTCTTCCCTGCCCGAGGCGGCGCCTCCGATACCGATGGCGGTTCGCATGGCCCCGACCTTACGTCCCGGCCGGGGCGGTGGCCCAAAGCGGGACGGCCCGAGTGTGGCCCCGGTAGCCTTTTCGTCCATGTCCGATCCCGTCCTCGACGAGCTGGTGGCCCTCGGCCTCGACCACGAGGTCGTCGAGTGCGACCCGGCGCTGGCCGACACCGCCGAGTTCTGCGCTGCCTACGGGTTCTCGGAGCGGGAATCGGCCAACGCCATCGTGGTCATCGGCAAGTCGAACCCACCCCAGCACGCGCTGTGCCTGGTGCTGGCGGGCACCCGACTCGACGTGAACCGCACGGTGCGCAAGCGGTTCGGGGTGCGCAAGGCGTCGTTCGCCTCCGCCGAGGAGACGATCGAGCTGACCGGGATGGAGATCGGCGGCGTCACCCCGTTCGGCACCGTCACGCCCCTACCGCTGTGGGTCGACCCGCAGGTGCTCGGGTGCGAGCGGGTGATCCTCGGCGGGGGAGGGCGCGATCGCAAGCTGCTGGTTCCCCCGGCCACCGTGCTCGGCCACCCCCGGGTCGACGTGGTCGACGGCCTGGCCTCACCGCTCGACGGCTGATGACCGGCCCGTCCGCCGTCGGCGGGCGGCGCCACCCGGCGTGGTCACGTGACGGGTGGAGGTCAGTCGGGTCGGACGGGGGTGAGCTTCCAGGGCCGACCGTGGCCACCACCGCCCGTGCCGGCGGGCCAGCTGAGGGCCACCACCACCAGCACCGTGCTGAAGGCGAGGAAGTAGCTGGACAGCAGGAGCTGGGCCAGGGCGATCGGGACGAACAGGCCGATCACCATGTCGATCGAGAACAGGCTCATGGAGGCCATGAGCCGGTTGTCCTCCCTGGTCAGTCGCTGGAACACCGGGCGGCCCCACCACAACATCAGGGCCACGGCCGCACCACCGATCGCCTGACCGGCGAGGGCGGCGAGCACGGCGAAGCCGATCGAGACCAGGATCGACGTGTCGGCCAGCTCGGCCCGCGATCGGGCGGTCCGGGCCCGCAGGTCGGCCAGGAGGGGCTCGATGGCGAGGCGGAAGGGTTGGCCGACGGCGTCGGAGCCACCGGTGAGGAACAGGGCGAAGGCACAGACGAAGATGGCCAGTGCCGTGAGCTCGAGACCTAGCTGTAGGGAGTCAGTGACCATTGCCGAACCTCGGAAGGCGATGGTACTACCCTCCGGGTCCGTCGCCGCCATCATCGACGCTCGACCCAACCGGTCGGCGGAGGCCACAGCCCCCGGCCCTCAGGCCGGGCGGGCCTGGCCGGCCGGGGCGTCGTCATCGGACGCTGCCGGGGGCTCCCAGCCGGCGTCGTGGGCCCGGGCCACGGCCTCGAGTTGGGAGCCGACACCGAGCTTGCGCAACACGTTCTTGATCTGGGTCCGCACGGTCTCGACCGAGACATAGTCGCGGGCCGCCTGTTCGGCCGGTCCCCGCCCGGCGAGCAGGCCGGCGAGGACGGTCTCCTCCCGGGGGGTGAGGGCATCGAAGGGGCCGAGCCGCTGGGCCCGTTCCCGGGCCCGGCGCTGGGCCAGGGCGGTGAGGAGGGCCCGTTGCTGGGGTCGGACCTCGCCCCCGTCGCACAGCCGACGCACCCCGTCGACGACGTCGGGCACCGGTTCCCGCCTCGTCATCACCGCCGCCGCCCCCCGCTCGAAACAGCTGGCGCAGCGTTCGACGTCGGTCTCGTCGGTGAGCACCGCCGACCGTAGGCCGGCGGCCCGCAGGCGCCCGAGGAGCCCCAGACCCCCGCCGGGGAACGGGAGATCGAGGTCGAGCACGACCCCGTCGGGGCGGAGGGCCACGGCCGCCGCCACCAGGTCGTCGACCGGGGTCAGCTCGGCCACGACCGGGTCGAAGCCGGCCTCGGTCAGGGCGTGGGCCAACCCGATGGCCAGCAGGGGTTGGGCGTCGATCACCAGCACCCGATACGGGGCGGGGCCGGCATGGACGACCCCGAGCAACGGTCGGTCGATCAGGTCGGCGGTGGCCAGGGCGCTCATACCCGTTCCCCCGTCGCTCGTGCGGTCACCGACCGGGACCGGTTCACCGGCGACCGGGTACGCTCGGGCTCGTCGACGTCGGGTCCCCCGGTGGGGCCCGTCGCCTCCAGGGTGGAGCGCAGGTGGCGCAGGTGCTGCTCGGCCTGGTCGATCTCGACGGCGAGGCGACGCCGCCAGTGGGCCAGGTCGACCTTGCCGCTGGCCCGGGGTTCGCCGATCTCGATCTCGACGAGCAGCCCGTAGAGGCAGATCATGGCGGCCAGGGCCGACAGGACGGCCAGGGCCGCCGAGGGGACGGGGGCGGGGGCCAGCAGGCCGGCCGCCGTCACCAGGGCGAGGGTGAGCGAGCCGAGTCCTCCGTAGACCTCGCTCCAGCGGCCGCTGTCGACGCCCCGCCACAACAGCACGGCGGCCAGCACGCCGTTGCCGGCGGCTACGACCGCCAGCACCTGGGGGCTCCACGCCGTCTCCATCGCCCCGGCGCTACCGGAGAAGGCCGCCATCGACCAGCCGACCCCGGGCACCAACAGCACCGCCGTGAGTGCCCACGGCGTCCGGTCGTTGCCGGTGAGGCCCCGGTGGGCGCTGAGGACGGTGGCGACGCCGAACATGGTGGCCGCCATCGCCCCCAGCTTGCGGGAGGCGGCACCGTCGATCGTTCCGGGCTGGCGGATCTCGGCCAGGGCCACGAGGGCCAGCAGGCCGACGGCGGTGGCCAATCCTATGAAGGCCAGCCCGAACGGGGGCCCCGCATCCGATCGCCGTTCGAAACCTGTCGGCAACGACATCACGACATCCACCTCCATGCATCCGTTTACAATCCACGCCCTATCCGCCAAAGGCCGTGCGAGGCGGGCGGATCGGCGCTGACGCTACCGGGGTGGTGTTCCCTGTCTCAACAGGCAACTACGCCCATCGTGCTACGGGGCAAAGAAGCAAATACCCAATATGGGGGACGTGGATGTGGGCCACGGACCTCCACGATGCCATCGACGCAGACGATCTTCAACAAGGAGCCCACCAATGCGCCACATCGATCACGACCTCGACCAGCAGCCGATCCAGGAGTCACCCGACCTCCGACGGGACGCCGAGCGGGGAGCGGGCCTGGCCGAGTACGCCCTCGTCCTCTTCCTCGTCGCCCTCGTGGCGGTGACCACTCTGACCGCCATGGGAGGCACGATCCAGGGTCTGTTCAGCGAGTCGAACGTCATACTCGGCGGCCAAGAGGTGGTGCCGGAGGAGCCGACACAGTAGCCGACGGACCAATCCACGTCGGCAAAATCGGGGTCGGGGATTTTAGCCCCGGCCCCGATGCTGCCGTCCGAGGGCGACACGACCGCTGGAATCTCGACGAATCGACAAGCAGCGACATGAAGCTATATTCAGCGACAATCGTGGCCATGATTGCACGTCTATCGCCCCGGATTGAGCGGGGCGCCGGGATGGTCGAGTACGCCATGCTCATGGCACTGATCGTATTGGTGACGGTGACCTTCTTGGAAGTGATCGCCGACACGATCGGGGGGCTCCTTGCCCAATCCTTGGCGATGTTGACCGGAGATGTATAGAGCGATAACGATCGAACTCGGTAACCTCGTCGTGCGACAACGACGGCGGTGTACCGACGTGAGAGGCCCGGCACCCGCCCCATCAGGGCGGACCGGCGCCGGGCGAACAGGGCGGAGCGAGATGGACGGACAGACGACGGGGGCCGATGGCGGGCCTCCCGGCGCGAGAGCGACCGTGGCCCCCGACGGTGCCGCCGGGCGCCGGTCGGAGCGGGGGGCGGCCCTGGTCGAGTTCGCCCTCGTCGCACCCCTGCTCCTGATCCTCGTGTTCGGCATCATCGAGTTCGGCGTCGCCTTCCACCGGTCGCAGGCCGTGGCCGCCTCGGCCCGGGAGGCGGCCCGGTTGGCCTCGCTGTCCACGACCACGGCGGCCGAGATCGATGCCCGGGTCGACGACTCCCTGGCCGGCCTGGCGTTCGACCAGACCCCCGTGGTCGACGTCAGCCCCGCCGGCTGCGCCGGGCGTTCGGGCCAGTCGGTCACCGTGACGGTCACGGTGAACCACAACCTCACCATCCCCCTCCTGTTCGAGACCGACGTGCCCCTCCAGGGGCGGGCGGTGTTCCGATGCGAGGCATGACCGGCGAGCACGAGCGGGGGGCGGTCATCCCCCTGGTGGCCGTCGCTCTCGTGGTTCTCCTGGGTGTGGTCTCGCTCGTGGTCGACCTCGGCCACGGCTGGTTGACCCGGCAGGTCCTGGTGGCCGCCACCGACGCCGCCGCCCTCGCCGCGGCCCAGGACCTCGCCGCCGGGGGCGACGGGTGTGCCGCCACGGCCGCCGCCTACCTGGCGGCCAACGACGACGACGCCGTGCTCGACTCGTGTGTCCCCCACACCTACGACGCCGTCCACGGTCGGGTCCTCGTCACCGCCTCCCACAGTCTCGACCCCGGGTTCGCCGCCGTCCTCGGCCAGGACGAGCTGACGGTCGGGTCGACCTCGGCGGCCCTGTGGGCCCCCCCGGCCGCCGTCACCGGGATCCGGCCCATCGGCCTCTGCTACCACGCCTCCGCCGACCTCCGCCGCTTCATCGACGACCCCACCCCTACCAGCGACCGGGTCGTGGTGTGGATGGCCCCGGAGGAGGGGAGCGCCTGCGAGGGGACGTACGTCAACTGGGCCGCCCTCGACTTCGACGGCGGTTCGTTCGTCCGCGACGAGATCGAGGCCTGGGCCCTCAACGGCTATCCCGAGCCGGTCGCCTTCTCCCCCCACGCCATCACCGACTGCGGCGGTGACCTCCACTGCTACCACGGCGAGCTCAGCTCCCTGTGGTGGCTGGGCCACGAGCTCGACCACCTGCGGGACAGCGGCCACTACGTGACCCTGCCGGTCTTCGACCGCGCCGACGAGGTCGACGACGTCACCCTGTTCCACCTGGTTGGTGTGGTGCGGGCCCGGATCGTCGATTTCCGTCTGGGCAGCTGGGACGACCGGCCCTACCTGCTGCTCGACATCAAACCGGGGGTCGTGACCGGCACCTGCTGCGGCGACGGCGCCGGTGCCGGCGGCAACCGGGTCGTCGGCTTGTGTGCCGTCGACCCCGACGATCTGTCGGCCTGCGCCACCGGGGGATCGTGACGATGACCGAGACCGAGTACGGCCATGAGACGGGGCCCGGCCACGAGACGGGGGAGCGATGAACAGAAAGCTGATCGGAGTCATGGTGGCGATGGCGTTCGCCGCCTTCGGCACGCTGGCCCTCGTGGCCTACGTGCGGGGAGCCGAGAACCGGGCCCTGGCCGGCGAGCGGCTGGCCGAGGTCTACGTGGTCGCGGCCCCCATCCCGGCCGGGACGCCCGGCTCGACCATCGCCGACCGGGTGACGGTGCAACAGGTTCCGGTCAAGGTCCGGCCCGGCGACGCCGTCGTCGACCTGGCCGGCCTTTCGGGCCGGGTCAGCGCCGTCGACCTCCTGCCCGGCGAGCAGCTCGTCGACGGCCGCTTCGTCCAGCCGGCTGACCTCGACCATCGGGGTGACGGGGTGCAGGTGCCGGAGGAGATGGTGGAGGTGACGATCGAGCTCGAGCCCCAGCGGGCGGTCGGCGGGCTGATCGAGACGGGTCAGACCGTCGCCGTGTTCGCCTCGTTCCCCCCGGCGGACCTCGACGACGGCAGCGTCGTCGAGGTCGACGGCGAGACCGTCCCCCTCCCGTCGGCCACGACCGACGGGGTCGGGGGCTCCACCCCCAACACCACCGACATCATCCTCAACAAGGTGCTGATCACCGCCGTGCAGGGGGCCGGTCGGAGCGGCCCGGGGGCCGGAGCCGGCGAAGCGGGCGACGACCGGCTTTCCACCGCCCCCGGCGGATCGGTGTTCGTCACCCTCGCCGTGAGCCCCGTCGACGCCGAGCGCGTCGTGTTCACGGCCGAGTTCGGCACCCTGTGGCTGGCCATCGAACGAGACACGGTGCCCGAACAGGACGACCCGGCCCAGACCCGGGGCTCCATCTACCTCGACACAGAACCCGTGCAGTGAGCGGCATCACCCTCGTCTCGGGCAGCCCGGCGTTGGAGACGGCCATCGTCGGCCTGTACGGGCAGAGCCTCCCCGTGCGTCGGGTGTGGTCACCGCACTGGCACGACCCGGCGGAGGCGGCGATGGACTGCTGCGCCGCCGACCCCGAGCTGCTGGTCGTCGGCAGCGACGTGGGCCGCAACGGGGCCAGGGTCCTCGTGCCCGAGATCGACCGCCGCTTCCCCGCCACCAGCGTGGTGGTGCTGGTGCGGGGCGACGACCCGGGCCTCGCCCTCGACCTGCTCCGGTTCGGGGCCCGCGACGTCCTCCACGAGTCGATGGACGCCCGGGCTCTGCGGGCCGAGCTCGACCGCCACCTCGACACCGCCAGGGCCCGCCGCCATCACGCGGCCCAGACCGCCGCCACCCCCCGCCGCCGGGTCGTCACGGTGCTCAGCCCCAAGGGTGGGTCGGGCAAGACCACGGTGGCCACCAACGTGGCCCTGGCCCTGGCCCGCCACCATCCCAACAAGGCCCTCCTCCTCGACCTCGACACCCAGTTCGGCGACTGCGCCAGCGCCCTCGGGCTCCGACCCCAGCACTCCATCGTCGAGGCCCTGCGGGCCGTGAACCACGAGCGGAGCACCCTCAAGGTCTTCCTCGCCACCCACCCCACGGGGCTGGCCCTGCTGGCGCCCCCCGACGACCTGGCGGCGGCCGAGGAGATCCAGACCGAGTCGCTCAAGCCGCTCATCGGGGCCCTGGCCGAGGAGTTCCCGTTCGTGGTCGTCGACACCGCCAGCGGGGTGGACAGCCGGTCGCTGGCCGCCCTCGAGCAGTCGACCGATTTCCTGTTCGTGGCCAGCACCGACGTGCCCTCGATCCGGGCCCTTCGCCGCCTCGTCGACGTGCTCGACCAGGTGGGCTTCGTGTCGCCCCGCCGGACGTTCGTCCTCAACCGGGCCACCGCCAAGGTCGGTCTCTCCATCGACGACATCGAGACCGCGGTGGGGCTACCCGTCGACTTCGAGATCCCCAGCAACCGGGCCATCGCCGTCGCCACCAACGAGGGGGTGCCGGTGTCGGAGCGTGACCGGGGTGGCCTGGCCCGCCGCTTCGAGCTCATCGCCGAGCACTTCGCCCCCCGCTACGACGAGCCGACCCGTCGGGGCCGGCGAGCCCAGCGCAAGGACCGGCCGTGACGATCGGGGAGCTCCTGCGCCAGTCGGCCCGGACCTCGGGATCGGCGGAGATCTTCGGTGATGGCATCACCGTGGTGCCGACCGAGGACCCCCTCGGCGGCCTCCGGACGCGGGCCCGGGAGGCCCTCCTCGAGCGGTTGGGGGCCCGCCTGTTCGACCCCGACCTGGGCGAGGATCACCTCCGGACCCACGTGATGACCGAGCTCGACCTGATCCTGGCGTCGGAGGTCCGCCAGCTCACCCCGGCCGAGCGGCAGCACCTGGTCGAGTCGATCGCGGCTGACATCATGGGCCTCGGCCCCATCGAGCCCTACCTGGCCGACCCCACCGTCACCGAGATCATGGTCAACGGCGACGACGCCATCTTCGTGGAGCGCAACGGTCGCCTGCAGCTCACCGATCACCGGTTCGCCACCCAACGTCACCTGCGCCAGGTGATCGAGAAGATCGTGGTCGCCATCGGCCGCCGCATCGACGAGTCGTCACCCATGGTCGACGCCCGCCTCCCCGACGGCAGCCGGGTCAACGCCGTCATCCCCCCGTTGGCCGTCGACGGGCCGATGCTCACGATCCGCAAGTTCGCCGCCACCGCCTTCCGGGCCGCCGACCTGGTGGAGCTGGGCACGCTGAGCGACCCGGCCGTCGACTTCCTCGCCGCCTGTGTCGAGGGCAAGCGCAACCTCCTGATCAGCGGGGGCACGGGTACCGGCAAGACGACCCTGCTCAACGTCGTGTCGTCGTTCATCCCCAGCGACGAGCGCATCGTCACCATCGAGGACGCCGTCGAGCTCCGGCTGGGTCAGCGCCACGTGATCCGCCTCGAGGCCCGGCCCGCCAACGTGGAGGGGCGGGGCGAGGTCGTCATCCGCGACCTGGTTCGCAACGCCCTGCGCATGCGGCCCGATCGCATCGTGATCGGTGAGGTCCGGGGCGGCGAGGCCCTCGACATGCTGCAGGCCATGAACACCGGCCACGAGGGGTCGCTGTCGACCCTCCACGCCAACACCCCCCGCGACGCCCTGTCCCGGCTCGAGACGATGGTCCTCATGGCCGGGTTCGACCTGCCCGTCCGGGTCATCCGTGACCAGATCGCCTCCGCCATCGACGTGGTGGTGCACCTGTCCCGCCTGCGGGACGGGACCCGCCGGGTCACGGCGATCGCCGAGGTCACCGGTATGGAGGGCGAGGCCATCGGCCTGTCGACGCTCTACGCCTTCGACTACGAGGCCGGGTTCGGGGCCGAAGGCCGCTACGCCGGAGGGTTGGAACCGACGGGGATCACCCCCGGGTTCACCGAGGAGCTCCGCCACCTAGGCGTCGAGCTCCCGATCGCACGAGGCCCGAACGGCCCGGCCCTCACCTCGGCGACGCCCGCCCGGCCGCCCACCCCGCCCGCCGCCCCACCAGAGGCGTTGCCATGACCCGGCACGGGTCCGGTGGCTCAGCCCGGCACGGGTCCGGTGGCTCAGCCCGGCACGGGTCCGGTGGCTCAGCCCGGCACGGGTCCGGTGGCTCAGCCCGGGACGGGTCCGGTGGCTCAGCCCGGCACGGGTCCGTTCGCACAGCCCGCGCCGCGCTCCTCCTGTTCGCCGTGGTCGTCGCCACCCTCGTGAGGGGCACCCCGGTCGCCGCCCAGGTCGATGACGATCGGATCCAGGTGCTGGGGGCGGAGGAGAGCGACGACGGCCAGGTGGTGCTGGAGCTGGCCCTGCCGTCCTCGATCGGCGAGTTGGCGCCGGTGACCGCCAACTTCGGTATCACCGAGAACAGTCGCCTGGTCGAGTTCGCGGTGGCGCCGGTGACGATGTCGGCCGACGTCATCGTGGTCCTCGACACGTCGGGCAGCATGGATGGCCCCGCCCTGGCCGAGGCCCGGGCCGCCGCCGCCGGGTTCATCCGCCGCCTCCCCGCCGACGCCAGGGTCGGGGTCGTCGGCTTCGGCGAGGAGGCCGCGGTAGAGACGGCGCTCGGCACCGACCACCAGGCGTCGCTGGCCGCCCTCGACGGCCTGGCGGCCGGGGGTGAGACGGCCCTGTGGGACGCCCTCGTGGTCGCCGCCGACGTGGCCACCGAGGCCGGTTCGGATCGGCCGTACGTCGTCGTGCTGTCCGATGGCGACGACACGGTGAGCGACGTTGACCTGGCCACCGCCGTCGAACGGCTCCGGCAGGTCGATGGCGGGCTCTACGCCATCGCCATCGAGAGCCCTGACGCCGACATGGCCGCCCTCGACGAGGCCGTGGCCCTGGTGGGGGGCGAGTTCATGTCGACCGACGGGACGGGCGAGCTGGCCTCCCTCTACGTCGACATCGCCCACCGGCTGGCCAACCGCTACGAGCTCCGCTACCCGTCGCTGAGCGACGGTCCCCGCTCCATCGTCGTGTCGGTGGATGTGGGCGGCGCCGTCGCCACCGCCCGGACCGAGCTCGTGGCCCGGGGCGCCGCACCGGTGGCTCCGGTCGACCCTATCGACGCCCAGCCCACCCCCGCCGAGCCGGCACCGGCCGGGCCCGGCCCGGCGGGGCCGGCGGCGGTCGAGATGGCGATCGATCCGGGCCCGCTGGCAGCGTCGACCCTGTTGCCCGTCGGGGCTGCGGCCATCTTCGCCGCCCTGCTCGTGCTCGGGCTGCTGATCGCCGTGCCCGCCACCCAGGTCCGCCTGGCGGCCGTCGCCGACCGGGATCGGGTGGCCGGCGTCGGCGATCGGCTGGGCTCGGCCGCCAACCGGTTCGTCGCCAGCCACGACCAGGAGGGGCGGCTCGACCGGGCCCTCGACGCCGCCGGCGTGCGGCTGCGGCCGGGGGAGTTCTTGCTCTTTTCGGCGGTGGTGATCGCCGTGCTGGCCATGGTGGCGTCGGTGGTCGGCGGCCCCCTGGTCGGCGTGGCCGCCCTCGCCGCCGGCGCGGTCGGCATGCGCCTCCTCCTGAGCGTGCGGGCCGGCCGCCGCCGGAACGCCTTCGCCGATCAGCTGACCGATTCGATCGGCATCATGTCCGGTGGTCTCCGGGTGGGGCGGGGGCTCGTGCAGGCCATCGAGCTGGTGGCCACCGAGTCGCCCTCGCCCACGGCCGAGCAGTTCCGCCGGGTCGTGTTCGAGATCCGGATGGGCCGCGACCCGGCCGCCGCCCTCCTGGCGGCGGCCGAGCGGATGGACAGCCCCGACCTGGCGTGGCTGACCCGTGCCGTCGACATCAATCGCGAGCTCGGCGGCGATCTCACCGAGCTGCTCGAGGGCCTCGCCGCCACCATCCGCGAGCGCCGTCGCATCGCCCGCCACGTGTCGGCCCTGTCGGCCGAGGGGAGGGCGTCGGCCTGGGTCCTGCTGGCGATGCCGGTGGCGATGTTCGGGATGCTGGCGTGGCGCACCCCCGACAGCGTCGCCCTGCTGACCGGGACCGGTGTCGGATTGGCCATGCTCGGGCTCTCCGTCGTCGGCATGGTCGCCGGATTCGTGTGGATCCGCAAGCTCGTCGATCTGCGGTACTGATGGCCACCCGACGACACCAGGAGGTACGGATCCGATGCCGATAGTGGTGTGGTTGGGGGCGCTGGCCCTCGCCAGCTCCGCCCCGGTGGCCTGGTGGGCCCTGTCGGGGGGCGACCGGGTCAACCGCCGGGTCGTCAGCAACCTGGCCAACCAGGAGCTGACACTGCGGGCCGCCGACCTCGACCGGTCGGCCCTCGAACGCATCACGCTGCCCCTGGCCCGGAGCCTGGGCCGTCGGGCCCTGCGCTACACCCCCGTCGGGTGGGCGGCGGCCAAGAGCGCCACCGTGGCCAAGGCCGGGCTGACCGGGCGGATCACGGCCGAGCAGGTCCTCGGGGCCAAGATCCTGGCCACCCTGGTGGTGGGTTGCCTCCTCGTCATCCGTCTGAGCAACAACCCGTCGCCGGGCTCGGCGGTGGTGACCGTGGCCGCCACCGTGACGGCGTTCCTCGCCCCCGACCTCCTCCTCCGGGCCCGGGCCGACCGGCGGGTCGACGAGATCACCCGGGCCCTGCCCGACCTCCTCGACCAGCTCACCATGTCGGTCGAGGCCGGGCTCGGCTTCGAGGCCGCCCTCACCCGGATCGTCCGCACCGACGACGGGGCCCTGGCCCAGGAGATCGGGCGGACCCTGCAGGACATCCTGCTCGGGGCGTGGCGGATGGACGCCCTCGCCGACCTGGCCCAGCGCTCGCAGGTCGGCGACCTGAACGCCGTGGTGGTGACGCTCCGCCAGTCCGAGTCGCTCGGCACCCCGCTGGCCCGCACCCTCCGGCTCCTGGCGACGGAGATGCGGGAGAAGCGCCGCTTCCGGGCCGAGGAGCGGGCCAACCAGCTGCCGATCAAGATGATGTTCCCCCTCGGCCTGTGCATCCTGCCGGCCCTCTTCGTCGTCATCCTCGGGCCGGCCGTGATCCGGTATCTCGAGGTGTTCTAGCCCCTCCTCCGTCCCACCCGCTCCTACATGAGGTGTAGCGACTCCTGTTGCCCGGCCGGTAGGTAGCCCCGGCTGCGGAGGGTGGCGTCGAGGTCGTCGATGCGGCTGGCCTCCTCGTTGCCGTCGAGCGTGCCGTCGCGGACGAGGCCGTCGGCCAGGGCGATCTCCTGGGCCAGCCGCAGCGACCACGCCAGGCCGCGTCCCTCCGGGTCGAGCGGCGCCCCGAGGAGAGTGACGGCCTCGACGACGTCGGGGGGAAAGGCCCACAGGGCCAGGAGGTAGCCGCCGACCGAATAACGGTCGGCGCTGCAGGCGAGCCGCTCGGCGGTGACGTCGCGCCGGGCCAGCAGGGCGGCCAGCTCACCGGATGAGCGGTGGGGCAGTTCGGCCAGGACCAGCACCCCGACCTCGTGCAGCATGCCGGCGAGGAAGGCCCGGGCCCCCTCGGCGTGGCTGGCCCCGCGATGGAGCTGAATGCGGCGGGCCAGGGCGGCCACCGATTGGCTGTGGTGGACGACGGCCCGGACGTCGACCACGCCCGAACGGTCGACGTCGAACAGCGAGTGGGCGGCGACCACCGCCCGCACCACGTCGAGACCGAGGAAACCGACGGCCTGGGCCGTGGTGTCGACCTGGCGCGACAGGCCGAAGAAGGCCGAGTTGACGACTCGGAGGAGCTCGGCGGTGAGGGCGGTGTCCTGGGCCACGATCTCGCCGAGAGTGGCGTTGGAGGCCGACGCCTTTTCCATGGCCTCGGTCAGCTCGACGTAGACCGAGCCCAGGGTCGGGAGCTCGTCGATCTGGCCGACGAGGTCGCGGATCCGGTCGGGGGTGACGGCGCCCCGGGCTGCGGCCACCAGGGCCACGGCCTCCTCCACCCGCCGGGCCGGGACGAGGCGGGCGTTCTCCGTCATCAGGACCTGATGGGCCACCCGGGAGGCGGTGAGCCCGATGGCCCGGCCCGCCCGGTCCCGGCCAATGTCGTGCTCGGCCGCCACCAGGAGACGGACCGTGCCCGGTCGCTCGACAACCAGGGTGCCGAGGAGGGCGATGGCGTCGCCGTCGGCGAGGTCGAGGGCGGTCACCACGGCGTCGGGTTCGAACTCGTCGAGATAGCGGAGGGCGTCGTCGACGCCGCGCACCAGATGGAGGTCCCAGCGGTCGCCGCCGGCATCGATGGCCGTCGGCTCGACGCCGACGAACAGAAGGTTCAGCACGTCCGGTTCCCTCGATCCATCCATCGCCCGTCGGCCGGGCCGGGCCGGACATGAGGATTCCGTCGGATCCCTCAACGACGGCGCCCCGGTGCCGACCGGCGACGGATGTCGTCACTTCCCGCCGCCGACGTCCCCGGTCCCACCGACGACCCCGATCCCGCCGCCGCCCCCGTCGCGGTCGACGACCCCGATCCCGCCGGTCTCGCCGGCCGCCTCGAGGCCCTGGCGGCGATGACGTCGGCCATGGCGACGGCCAGGGACGAGGACGAGCTCTACGCCGTCATCGCCACCCACGTGGGCGACGTCCTGCCCCGGTCCCACGCCACCCTCCTCCTGTTCGAGGAGTCGGGCGGCGAGCTCTCGATCGTCCACCTCGACGACGGCGACGGGACCACCGCCGGATGGCGGGTGGCGACCGGTGCCGGCGCTCTCGGCCGCCTCGACGAGCTCGGTGCGCTGCATCCGGTCGACCGCGGCCGCCCGGACCTGGCAACGCTGGGTCGTCTGGCGCTCGCTGGATCGGGCAGCGCCGTCGTCACCCCCCTGTCGACGGCGGCCGGACCGATCGGTGGGCTGGCCCTGTCCCGGGCCCCCTCCGACGCCTTCACCGTCGCCGACGTGGCCGTGGCCCGCCACCTGGGCGAGCTGATCGGGGTGGCCGCCACCGCCACCCGGGCCACCCTCGCCGCCCGCCACGCCGCCCGGGCTGCGGCCCGGGCCCAGCAGGTGGCGGCCAGGCGGGCCCACGAGATGGAGGTCCTGCACCGGATCATCGCCGCCCTCGGGGCGGTGGCATCCCCCGAGGAGGCGGCCGCCCTGGTGGTCGATGAGCTCGTCGGACTCCACGGCGTCGACCTGGCCGCCATCGCCGTCGGCGACGCCGACGACCTGCGGCCGGTGGCCGCCGCGGCGCGCACCCGCCAACTCACCCGGGCCGGCATCGCCCTGCCCGCCACCTCTCCCCTCCATCACAAGGCCATGGCCGGCCGCCGTTCGATCCTCGTCCGCAACGGCGACGCCGAGGTCGGCGGCTTCCGGCCGGCCGACGCCGGCCTCACGTCGCTCCTCGTCACCCCGGTGGTGGTCGACGACCAGGCTGTCGGCCTCCTCTCGGTGGCCTCGACGAAGCGCAACCGGCTCGTGGCCGATGAGCTGGTCGCCGTCGTGGAGGCGGTGGCGGCTCAGCTGGGCCGGGCCGCCGAGCGGAGCGACCTCCTGGCCGATGCCCGCCGTTCGGCCGAGCAGGCCGATGCCGCCGATCGGGCCAAGACCGATTTCCTCCTGTCGGCCACCAGCCGTCTGCGACCGCCGCTCAACACGGTCATCGGCATGACCACCGTGCTGGCCACCACTGCGCTGGACGACGTGCAGGCGTCGTGTGTCGACACCATCCGGGCCAGTGCCGACGGCCTTCTCTCCGTGGTCGACGACATGGCCGACGTCGGCCGGGTCGAGGCCGGCGGGATGGAGCTGGCCCTTCGGTCGTTCGAGCTGCGATCCGTGGTCGAGGACGCCCTCGATGTGGTGGCGGCCCAGGCCGGCTGCCGTGGCGTCGACCTCGTCTACGAGATGGATCCCTCCCTGCCCGTACGCTTCGTCGGCGACCCCGCCCGCATCCGCCAGATCCTGGTCAACCTGGTGGCCAACGCCGTTCGTTTCACCCACGATGGCTCGGTGGTCGTCGAGGTTGAACCGGCCGAGCCCGTACCCGCGTACGGCGCTGGTGGCGCCGAGGGCATCGGCGTCGGTGTCGGAGTGGGTGGTGCCGGTGGTGCCGTCGGTCATCCCCGGTGCCGCGTCCATCTCGCCGTCTCCGACACCGGTTGCGGTATCGACCCCGACGGGCTCGACGCCCTGTTCCCACCCCTGCCATCGAACGACGATGACGACGCCCGCCGCTCCACCCTCGGCCTGACCATCGCCAACGACCTGGCCGTCCATCTCGGCGGTCGCCTGTGGGCCGAGAGCGAGGAGGGGGTCGGTTCCACCTTCCACTGCGTGATCGACCTGCCCGTGGCGTCGGAACAGACGATCGACCCGGTGGCCGGGCGGCAGCCGACCCTGGTGGGGTGCCGGGTCCTGGTGGTCGACGGCAACCCCGCCGGTCGGGACGTCGTGACCCGCCGACTCCGGCGGTGGGGCATGGAGCCGGTGGCCGCCGCCACCTCCCTCGAGGCGCTGTCCCTGGCCGATCACCTCGACTTCGACGTCGTGCTCACCGATCACCGGATCCACGACGAGCGGCCCCCGATCGTCGACGGACTCCGCCAGCGACGTTTCGCCGGAGCCCTGGTCGTCATCCGCCCGCCGCTCGTGGCCGGCGGCGACGTGAACCGGACGACCCCCGGCGCCGGGTCCGATCCTACGGTCGGGTCTGTTCCTACGGTCGGGTCCGATCCTGCGGTCGGGGCGGTGGTGACCAAACCGGTGAAGCCGGCCGAACTGTGCCGGGTCCTCCACCGGGTGCGGGGGGCCAGCCCGGGCCCGGTCACCTCGGCCGAGGCCCGAGCCAGCCTCGGCGACCGTCATCCGCTCCGCATCCTCGTGGTCGACGGCGACGACGAGCGGCGGGGGGCGACCGTGGCGGTGCTGAGCCAACTCGGCTACCGCCCCGAGGAGCAGGCGGACGCCCGGTCCGGCTTCGACGCCGTGGCCCGCTACCGCTACGACCTGGTGGTGGTGGTCTCCGACCCGCCCCACCCGACGGCCACCGAGCTCGGTCGGCGCATCCGGTCCGAGATCGAGCCGAGGCGCCAACCCCGCCTGGTGGTGATGGGTGGCGACGGGGGGGACGAGGCCCGCCAGGCCTGGCTCGACGCCGGCTTCGACCGACACCTCGGCGCCCCGCTGGGGATCGAGGCCTTCACCTCGGAGCTGGCCGCCACCCCCCGCCTTCCCGGGCGGTGAGGCGGACGGGGGCGGAGCCCCGTAGGTCGGGGACCATCCGACACCGCTTCTGACTCCGGACGTGGTGGGGTCCTAGGATCGGCGGTTGTGGCGGCGTCGGGCCGCCACGGGACCGACGCAACGGGGGAACCGCGATGTCCTTGGACGCTGCCAACTACACCACGATCTCGATCGAGAAACGGCCAAACGGGGTGGCGGTGGCCACGCTCAACCGGCCCGATCGGCTCAACGCCGTCAACGGCGACATGCACTACGAGCTGGCCCGCATCTGCCGCGACGCCGACGAGGACCGTGACGTCAAGGTGCTCGTCTTCACCGGTGCCGGCCGGGCGTTCTCCGCCGGCGGCGACTTCGGCGCCGGGTCCGACACGACCCACAAGGTCACGTTGGAGGACGCCCGGATGATCGTCGACCATCTCCTGGAGGCCCACATCCCCATCATCTCCGCTGTCAACGGCTACGCCATGGGGCTGGGCGCCACCGTCGCCCTCCTGTGCGACGTGGTGGTGGCGGCGGAGAGCGCCGTGTTCGCCGACACCCACGTGAAGATGGGCATCGGGGCCGGCGACGGGGGCCAGGTCATCTGGCCCTTCCTGATGGGCGTCAACCGGGCCAAGTACTTCCTGATGACCGGCGACCGGGTCGACGCCGCCGAGGCCGAGCGGATGGGGCTGGTCAACTTCGTCGTGCCCGACGACGAGCTCATGGACCGGGCCCTCGAGATCGCCGACCGCCTGGCCGCCGGGCCGGCGCTCGCCATCGCCGCCTCCAAGGTGCCGATCAACAACTGGTTGCGGACGGTGTCGGCCCAGGTCCTGCCCCTGTCGCTGGCGATGGAGGGCGCCACCATGCGCAGCGACGACGCCCGCGAGGCGGCCAAGGCCTTCCAGGAGAAGCGCGACCCCAACTTCACCGGCCGGTAGGGCAGGCGAGGGACCGTTTCGTCAGGGGCCGGGACGCCAGCCGTAGACCCGGGCCGCGTTCCCGCCCATGAGGGCGTGGCGTTCGTCGTCGGTCAGACGGTCGGTGGAGCGGAACGGCGCCACCCCCTGCTCGTAGGTCAACAGCCCGGTGGCTCGGGTCCAGTCGGTGCCCCACAGGCAGCGGTCGATGCCGAAGGCGTCGAAGATCCGGCCCAGCGGCTCCCACAGGTCGTCGTAGGGGTCACCCTGGCGCGACAGGGTGCAGGCCCCGGTGATCTTCACCACCACGTTGTCGTGGGGGGCGAGGGCCAGCAGGTCCGGGAGGTCGGCGAACGGCTCGTCGGGGACCGGGGGCTCGAACGGCTGCTGCAGGCCGAGATGGTCGACGACGAGGGTCGTGCCGGGGTGCCGTTCGGCCAGGGCCCGGGTCTGGTCGAGCCGTCCCCAGCACAGCAGGTTGACCGGGAGGTCGTGATCGGCGGCGGCCCCCAGGACCCGGGCGATCCCGGGGTCGTCGGGATCGGTCGACACCCCCCGCACCATCATGATCCTTATGCCGACCGCCCCCTCGGTGGCCGCCCAGTCGGCGATGGTGTCGGCCACGGTGTCGTCGTTCACGTCGACGGGCTTGACCACGGCAAAGCGGTCGGGATGAGCGGCCCGGACCTCGAGGGCGTAGCTGGGGTCGAAGCGGTACATCGTCCACGGTGAGACGAGGATGGCGCCGTCCACCCCCACGGCATCCATGGCCGCCACCATGGCGTCGCCGGTGACCTCGGGCGGGCCGTGGAGCACGGCCGCCCACGGTCGTCCCGGATGGTCGCGTTCGTAGGCGTGGACTTGGGCGTCGATCGTCACCATCAGCTCAGCCTTCCACAGCCGGACCGGGAGTTCCCGCCGGTGAGCGGGCCGCCGTGCGCCGGCCCCGAGCCGCCCTCGCCGCCCAGAACCCAGTGGTGGCGGCGGAGTCGATGGGTCTGGGGATCTGCTCATCGGTGGCATCCGCAACAATCCCCGGACCGTGTCCGACCTGCTGCGGCTGCCCGAACAGGTCTACCCCGTGTTCGGGCTGTGCCTCGGTCACCCCGATCAGGACCCGGAGGTCAAACCCCGCCTCCCGCTGGCCACCGTGCTCAAAGGAGAGCTCGTGGAGCCACGAGATGGCCCGCCTGGTCGGCGGTGAGCGCCGACCTCACATGCGCTCCTTCCTCGCCGCCCAGGGCTTCGACCTGCGGTGAGGTCCGCCGCCGCCAGCTAGCGGTTGGGGCCGCGGTCCATGGAGACGGGCTGCCACCGTTCGAGGGCCACCCGGGGCAGGACCGTCGGATTGACGCAGGCCATCGGCCATCGGCCCCGCAGCACGAGGGCGATCTCCCTGGCGGCCCTGGTCTCCGACGCCGCCCGCATCATCGACGAGGCGGAGGCGACGTGAGAGGTGATGATCACGTCCTCGAGGGCGAAGAGGGCGTCGTCGAGGTCGGGGGGTTCCTCCTCCAGCACGTCGAGGGCGGCCCCGGCGATCGAGCCGGTGGCGATGGCGGTGGCCAGTGCGGTGCCGTCGACCGTGCCGCCCCGGCTGGTGTTGACCAGGATGGCGGTCTCCTTCATCCGGTCGAGCTGTTCGGCCCCGATCAGGTGGCGGGTCTCGGCGTTGAGGGCGGAGTGGACGCTGACGATGTCGGACCGCTCGAGCAGCTCGTCGAGGGTGAGGATGGGCTCCACGTCCTCGGCCACCATCCGCAGGGAGCTGACGTAGGGGTCGTGGGCGATGACCCGTATCCCGAAGGCCCGGGCCCGCCGGGCCACGAGTGTGGCCACGTTGCCGAAGGCGACCAGTCCCAGGGTCTGGCCCCGCAGGGGCGGGAACCGGTTGAGGAGCGGTCGGCTCCGGTGCCACTCGCCCTCGGTCCTGGCCATGGCGTCGATGCGGCGGAATCGGCGCCATGCGGCCAGGACGAGCAGGAGGGTGTGGTCGGCCACCTCCTCGATGAAGGCGTCCGGGGCGTTGGTCACGATGATCCCGTGCTCGGTGGCGGCCTCGACGTCGACCATGTCCACGCCCACGCTGGCCAGGCCGATGGTGACGCAGCGCTCCAGGCCCTCGATCACCTCTCGGGTGATCCGCACCCCCCAGGTGGTCATGATGGCGTCGGCGTCCCTCGCCCCCTCGATCAGGGCCTCGGCGGTGGTGGCCTGGACCTCGTGGAGATCGGCCAGGTCGCCGAACACGGTGAGCTGGCGCCGGTAGCGGTCCTCGACGTCGCCCGGCCGCAGGGTCGCCGGCAGGGGGGCCACGATCTTCTTCTTGTCCGACACGGTGACAGCTCCTCGGGCCGTGGTCGCCTGGGACACTAGATCCCCGCCGGCCCCCCCGGCGACTTGCCGATCGGCATCGGCAGGTGAGCTGCTACTCGTCGGTGGAGGTGGTGTCTTCGGTCGTCGTCGTCGACTCGGGGGTGGACGACGTCACAGTGGTCGACGGCTCGGTCGTCGTCGTGGTCGTCGTGGTCGAGGTGACGGTCGACGAGGGGCGGGTGGTCGTGGTGGTCGACCGGGTCGTCGGCGTGGTCGACGTCGTCGGCGCCGCCGACGGTGTGGTCGTCACGGTCGTGGTGGTCGTCGACTCGGTCGTGGTCGAGCTCTCGACCGTGGTGGGCGACGCCGGCGGACCCGACGAGACGAGGAGCAGGATGTCGGACCCGGCGTTGGCCTCGTCGCCCCCGAGCACCGACTGGCTGATGACCCGGTCCGGTTCGACCGTGTCGTTCTCCCGGCGTTCGATGGCGACACGGAAGCCGGCCTCGGCGAGGGCGGCGTTGGCGTCGGAAACGAGCTGGCCGGTCACGTCGGGGACGGGGACCATCTCCTCGCTCTCCGACACGATGATCCTGACCTCGCTGCCCTCCTCGACCTCGTTGCCGGGGCCCGGATCCTGAGCGAAGACCAGTCCGGCGGCCCGCTCGTCGGTCTCCTGGAAGTCGACCACGGGGTCCAGCCCGGCCCGGACGAGGATGTTGGTGGCGCTGGCCTGCGTCTCGCCGATGACGGCCGGCACGTCGACCATCACGGCTCCGGGCTCGTCGGTGGGCTGGGAGATGAGGTTGACGATGGCCAGGATGAGACCGACGGCCACGGCCAGCAGGGCAGCCAGCACCACGAGGAACAGGCCGGTTCGGCTGGGTGGGTCGTCGTAGGCGGCGGCCGGCACCCGCCGCCGGTCGAGGCCGGGCTCGAAGCCAGGGTCGAAGCCGCGGTCGGAGACGGGGGCGGCGGCCGAGGCGTGGGCCCGGGTGTGGCCCGAGTCGAGCACGGTGTGTCGGGGCTCGACCTCGGTAGCGAGGATGCGGGTGGCCTCCCCGTCGTGGAACCCGTTGGCCTCGGGGGTGATCATGGTGGCGGGGGCCGGTCGCGCCTGCACCGGTTCCCCCCGGGCGGCACGGCGGAGGTCGCTGACCAACGACACGGCGTCGGGGTAGCGGTCGTCGGGCGACTTGGCCAGCAGCCGGGCGATGATGTCGTCGACGACCGGGGGCACACCGGGGTGGAGCGAGCGGGCCGTCGGTGGTGCCGTCTCGACGTGCTTGTAGGCGATCGACACCGGCGATCCACCGGTGAAGGGCCGCTCGCCGGTGACCATCTCGAACAGCACGACACCGAGGGAGTAGAGGTCGCTCCGGTGATCGACGGTGTGGCCCTGGGCCTGCTCGGGGGAGAAGTAGGCGGCCGTGCCCAGGACCTTGCCGGTCTGGGTCAGCTGGTCGCCGCTCTCGAGGGCCCGGGCGATGCCGAAATCGGCCACCTTCACCTGGCCGGTACTGGTCAGGATGATGTTACCGGGCTTGACGTCGCGGTGGACCATCCCGTTGTCGTGGGCGAAGCCGAGGGCGGCGGCGGTCCGGGCCGTGATCTCCAGCGCCTCCTCGGTCGGGAGCCGGCCCCGGCTGGCCAGCAGCTCGGCCAGGCTCTGGCCGTCGACGAACTCCATGACGATGAAGTAGGTGTCGTCGTGGGCGCCCCAGTCGTAGACGGAGACGACGTTGGGATGGTTCAGCTTGCCCGCCGACAGGGCCTCCCGGCGGAAGCGCTCGACGAAGGCCGGATCGTCGGCGTACTGGGGGAACAGGACCTTGACCGCAACCTCCCGATCGAGGACGCGGTCGCGGGCGAGGTGGATGTCGGCCATGCCGCCCCGGGCCAGCCGCCGTTCGAGCTCGTAGCGCCCACCGACGATGGGGCGCGCAGTCGAGGCATCGGTCACCTGATGAGTTTGGTGCAGAACGACCCCACAAACCATCGCGCCCCCCACATCCACTGGCGATAAGTGACTCTTGTCACAGTCGCATCACGAGCACCAGCCCTCCGTACCCCCCCGGCAGCGTCACCGGGTCAACCGGTCGGCGACGACGCTCCCCGGCGGCGGCAACGGCTCCGCCCCGTTCACCGCCCGCCGCAACACCGCCACCGAGACGACGCCGAGGACCAGGGCCGTCACGATCGACGCCGTGTAGCCGCCGGTGGTGTCGATCAGCCAGCCGGCCAGGGGCGGACCGGCCAGGCCGCCGATCCCGCCGGCGGTGTAGAGCGCCCCGAGGACGGATCCCAGCCCCGACAGGCCGAACAGCTCGGCGGCGGCCGCCGGGCTGAGGGCCACGTAGCCCCCGTAGGACGTGCCGAGGACGAAGGCGAACGTGGCCAGCGCCGCATAGCTCGACCCCCCAACCAGCCAGATGAGGAACGAGCCGCCGAGCACGGCGAAGCATCCCTGGTAGAGGCGGAGCAGGCCCACCCGGCCGACCAGGGCACCGAGGGCCAGGCGTCCCACCAGCGATCCGACGCCGAGGAAGCTCAACAGGGCGGCGGCCGCCCCGCTCGAGACGCCCCGCTCCTCGGCGTAGGGGGCGAGGAACACGAAGGGCACGAACAGGGCGAGCGTCATCAGCAGCCCGGCGAGGTACATCGAGCGGAACACCGGTGAGGCGGCGAGCGAGGCCAGGGTGAGCGGCCCGGTCGACACCGTCGCCGGGGCCCGACGCACGAGGGCCGCCGCCCCCAGCAGGCCGACGAGGGCCACGGCGGCGAAGAAGCGGTAGGTCCACCGCCAGCCGTTGGCCTCGATCAGCGACGCCGCCAGGGGAGGGCCGAGCAGAGTGCCGACGCCGATGCCCGACACCGCCACCCCGATGGCCATGGCCCGCCGCCGGTCGAACCAGGCCGACACCTGGGACACGAGCGGCACATAGCAGCAGGCGGTTCCCACGCCGATCCCGAAGCCGTAGGTCACGTAGCCGAGCCAGATCCGATCGACGATCGAGGTCGACAGCAAACCGGCCACCATGACGACGCAGCCGACCAGGACCACCGGTCGGGGACCCCACCGGTCGGATGCTCGCCCGGCCGGCAAGCCCAGCACGAAGAGGAAGAAGATCGTCAGCCCGAACAGCAGGGCCGTCGCCCCGTTGCCGGCCCCGAACTCGGTGGCCATGGCATCGAGGAAGGTGGTGAAGCTGTACGTGATGCCGAAGATGGTGGCCGTCGAGAGGAAGGTGGCCGCCACCACCAACCACCCCCGGCCCGAGTCGACGCCGTCGAGGCGAGCGGTGGTCAACGCTCAGCCGGCGGTGATCGGTCCGGGCCGCTGGCCCCGGACCACACCACCGGGGACGGCACCGGTCGATTCGCCGTCGACGGCGATCTCCGTGCCGGCCACGAACGTGTGGCGGTAGCCGAGGCGCTCACGGTGCCGTTGCGGATGACGAGGTCGTGGGCGCTCATCGTGGTCTCCTGGTCGTTCGGGTCCGAACCAGCATGGATCGCTGGGGCCGCCGCAGGCGAGTCCACCGCCGGGCCCGCCGATAGATCGTCTGGCCAACCCGTGCGCCGAGGGCCAGACTGGGCGCCGACACGACTGAAGGGGGCTGCGAGATGGCAGCGTTGGAGACCGGAACCGAGCACCTGTTGGCCCGTCGGGAGGGGGCGGTGGCCGTGCTCACCTTCAACCGCCCCGAGGCCCGCAACGCCCTCACCCCGTCGATGTACGACGGGTTCGCCACCGTGCTGCCCGTCATCGCCGCCGACCCCTCGATCCGGTCGGTGCTGCTGACCGGGGCCGGCGGGGCGTTCTGTGCCGGCGGGGACGTGAAGTCGATGGCGACCCGCCAGGCGCCGGGATCGGCCGGTGGGCCCTCGGTCGAGGACCGGGTCGACGATCTCCGCCGCCGTCAGGAGTCGGTGTCGCTGGCCCTCCACGAGTTCCCCAAGCCGGTGGTCGGCGCCATCCCCGGCCCGGCCGCCGGGGCCGGGCTGTCGATCGCCCTGTCGTGCGACGTGCGGATCATGGCCGACGACGCCTTCCTCACCACCGCCTTCGCCAGGGTTGGTTTCAGCGGCGATTTCGGGGGCAGCTGGTTCCTCAGCCAGCTCGTCGGCACCGCCGTCGCCCGCGAGCTGTACTTCACCGCCCGGCGGGTGCCGGCGGCCGAGGCCCTGGCCCTGGGGCTCACCAACCGGGTCGCTCCGTCGGCCGGGTTCGCCGAGGCCGCCCTCGACTTCGCCTCCGAGCTGGCGGCGGGGCCGCCCATCGCCCTCCGCCTGATGAAGGAGAACCTCAACCGGGCCCTGCACCACGAGCTCAAGGAGTGCCTGGCGGCTGAGGCGGTGGCCATGACCCGGACCGGGCAGACCTCCGATCACAAAGAGGCGGCCAAGGCCTTCGTCGAGAAGCGGCAGCCGTCGTTCGACGGTCGCTGAGGGGTCGGGCCGTGCTCGGACCGTATCGGGTGGTCGATCTGACCGGTGAGCGGGGAGCGTTCGCCGGGTTCATGCTGGCCCACTTCGGGGCCGATGTCGTGTTGGGGGAACCGGAGGGCGGTCGGCCCCGCGATGCCCGCTTCGACGCCTACAACCGGGGCAAGCGGTCGACGATCGTCGCCTCGCCGGCCGACGTCGAGGCCCTGGCCGCCACCGCCGACGTGCTGATCGACGACCGGTCGCTGCCCTTCGCCGTCGATCTCGACGCCCTCCGGGAGGCCAACCCGGCCCTGGTCACCGTGTCGATCACCCCCTTCGGTTCCGACGGCCCGAAGGCCGACTGGTTGGCCACCGACCTGACCCTGGTGGCGTCGAGCGGCCAGATGATCGCCACCGGTGACGGCGACCGGCCGCCGGTGCGGATCTCGGTGCCCCAGACGTGGTGCCACGCCGGGGCCCAGGCCGCGGTGGGGGCGCTGGTGGCGCTCAGCGACCGGGTCGACAGCGGCTTCGGCCAGCACGTCGACGTCTCGGCCCAGCAGGCGGCGGCCGAGACCGGGGTGCCCGCCATCCTCCATGCTGCCGCCGGCCTCCCCCCGGTGGAGCGGGTGGCGGGCGGCGCCAAGTTCGGCGACCAGCTGCTGAAGTGGGTGTACCGCTGCGCCGACGGGTGGACGATCATCACCCTCGCCTTCGGCGAGATGATCGGTCCCATGGTGTCCCGGTTCATGCGCTGGGTCCACGAGGAGGGCTTCTGCGACGAGGCCACGCGCGACAAGGACTACGTCGACTTCGCCCTCCGCCTGTCGCAGGGCGAGGAACCCCTCAGCGAGCTGCAGCGGATCATCGACATCTTCGCCGCTTTCGCCGCCACCAAGACCAAGGCCGAGCTCCTCGATCGGGCCCTGGCCGAGGGCCTGCTCATCGCCCCCGTCAACGATCTCGACGACGTCCTCGCCAGCCCCCAGCTGGCGGCCCGCCACTACTGGCAGGACGTCGGGGGCGAGCGTCATCCCGGTCCCATGATCACGGCATCGGCGTCACCCCTCCCGGTGCTCGCTCCCGCGCCGGCTCCGGGCGCCCATCGGGCCGAGCTGGCGGCCGAGACGCGGCCGGTGCCGGCGCCGGCGGCGACGAGCCCGGCCCATGGCGAGCGGCGCCCGCTGGCGGGGTTGAAGGTGTGCGACCTGTCGTGGGTGGCGGCGGCCCCGCTGACGACGAAGATCCTGGCCCACTGGGGGGCGACGGTGGTTCGGGTCGAGTCGGTCAACCGGCCGTGCCTGCTCCGCCAGGCCCTCGGTCACCGCGACGACATCCCCGAGCAGGAGAACGCCATCACGTGGCACTCCGTCAACGCCAACAAGCTTGGCCTCGCCCTCGATCTGTCGACGCCGGAGGGTCGCGATGTGGTGCGTGACCTGGCGGGCTGGGCCGACATCGTGTTCGAGTCGTTCACCCCGGGCACGATGGCGAAGTGGGGCCTGGCCTACGACGATCTGGTCGAGGTGAACCCCGACCTGATCATGGCCTCGAGCTGTGTCATGGGCCAGTCCGGTCCCTACCGCGACTTCACCGGCTTCGGGAACATGTCGGCGTCGGTGGCGGGTTTCTTCGACATAACCGGATGGCCCGACCGGCTCCCGGCGGGGCCGTACATGGCCTACACCGACTACACCTCGCCCCGCTTCACCGCCGCCGCCCTCCTGGCCGCCGTCGACCACCGGCGCCGGACCGGTGAGGGTCAGTACCTCGATTTCTCCCAGATGGAGGCGTCGACCCATTTCCTCACCCCGGCGTTGCTCGAGCTCCAGCGGACGGGGCATCGGGCGTCGCGCGTCGGCAACGTCGACGCAACGGCCTGCCCCCACGGGGTCTATCCGGCCCACGGCCACGACCGGTGGATCGCCATCGTCTGTGAGACCGACGATCAGTGGCGCCGGCTGGCGCTCGAGCTGCGACGACCCGATCTGGCCGACCTCGGCGTCGACGAGCGGCGGGGCCGCAGCGCCGAGCTCGACGAGCTCATCGGGGGGTGGACGGCCCGCCAGATCGGGGCCGGTCTCCAGCTCCGGCTGCAAGCCAAGGGAATTCCGGCCCACGAGGTCCAGAACTCCGGGGAGTGCATGACCGACCCCCAGCTCGTGCACCGGCGTCACTTCCGGTGGGTGCCACACCCCGAGGCGGGCCGGGTGGTGGTCGACGCCATGCCCTACACCCTGTCACGGTCACCCGGCGGTTTCGATTGGGCCGGTCCCACCTACGGTCAGCACTCGATGGAGGTGCTGGAGGGGATCCTGGGTTACGACGGCGACCGGATCGCCGAGCTGGCCATGGCCCAGGCCCTCGAGTAGGGCGCCGGTCGCACCGGTCGGGCGGTACCACCGGTTGGGCGATATCACCGCTCGGGGGTGGGGTTGGCTTCGACCGCGACGTCGTGAGTGGCTATCCTCGGAAGGCGGGGCCGTGGCCATCGACCAGGCCGTGCCGCCGAAGGGGGACGAGCACCATGTCCGTACTGAATGATCTCGACACCGTGGATCTGACGACACCGCTCGGCACGGAGGTCAGGGGAATCCAGCTCCGCCAGCTCGACGACGAGGGGATCGCTGCCATCACCCGGCTCGTGGCCGAGCGGGGGGTGCTGTTCTTCCGCGACCAGCCGATGACGCTGGACGAGCAGGTCGCCGTCGGTCGCCGCTTCGGTGAGCTGATGGTCCATCCGGCGGCCAAGGCTCCCGCCGGCTTCCCCGAGGTGCTGGTGGTCCACACCGACGCCGAAAGCACGTACACCGCCGGCAACGGCTGGCACACCGACGTCTCGTGCGAGCAGCGCCCGCCGGCGCTGTCGATGCTCCGCCTGGAGGAGACACCCCCGGCGGGCGGTGACACGCTGTGGGCCTCGATGTACGAGGCCTACGAGACCCTGTCGCCGGCGATGCAGGAGTTCCTCCTCGGCCTCACGGCCATCCACTCGGGCGACAAGGCCTACATCGGTCGATACGCCAAGCGGGCCGAGCCGACCGACTACCCGGTCAGCGTCCATCCGGTCATCCGGACCCATCCCGTAACGGGGAGGAAGGCCCTCTACGTCAACAGCGGCTTCACCGTCCGCATCAAGGAACTCACGCCCCGCGAGAGCGATGCCCTCCTCGACCTCCTGTATGACCACATCGCCTACGGGGTGCGGTTCCAGGTCCGTTTCGGGTGGGAGCCGCAGTCGGTCGCCCTGTGGGACAACCGCTGCGTCCAGCACCACGCCAGCTGGGACTACTACCCGGCCACGCGGAGCGGTTTCCGGGTGACGACCCAGGGCGAGGCGCCCTACCTCGAGCGCTGACCGCCGAGGCTGCGGGAGGACGACGATGGCCGACGAAACTCGTGACCGTCCCACCAGCGACCGTGCCCGTCCCCGGACGCTGACCGACGAGCAGTGGCTGTCGCTGAACGACGGTGTCATCGCGGAGTTCCGGGCCAACGGGGGTCGATGCGGAGGACGGTGGGAAGGCAACCCGATGGTTCTGCTGACCACGACCGGTGCCCGCACCGGCCGGGAGCGGACGTCGCCGCTGACCTACACCACCGACGGCGACCGGCTGGTCCTGATCGCGTCGCGAGCGGGTGACGACCGCAATCCGGCCTGGTACCACAACCTGGTGGCCAATCCCGATGTGGTGGTGGAGCTGGGAACGGAGCGGTTCCCGGCCCGGGCCACGGTGGCGGCCGAGCCGGAGCGGAGCCGGTTGCTCGGCGCCCGGGTGGCCCTCATGCCGCGCTTCGGCGAGTACGTGGAGATGACCGATCGGACGATCCCCGTGGTGGTCGTCGAACGGGTGTGACCAGCCCCTGACTGGCCCCACCCCCACCCCCACCCCGGTCGGTCGGCCCCGATCGGTCGGCCCCGGATGGTTGGGGTCGCGTTGGAGCGACAGCGGCGTGGGTGGGTGCGATGGGGTGGGCTCCGGATGGTTGGGTCGCGTTGGAGCGACAGCGGCGTGGCTGGGTGCGGTGGTTCCAGTGGTGTCGGCGGAGCCAGCTGAACGGTTGGTTCGTCCTCGCCCTGGTTGGCGCCGGCGCGCCGGCCCGATGTCACAGACTCGAACTAACGTTCGATCCATGGCAATCACCCGTACACCCGCCCTCACCCCGTCGGTCCAGCTCGCCTCGGCTCGTCACCCGTCGGCTCGTCACCTGCCGGCCCAGCTGCTGACGGGCGATCGACCAGCGGTGGCCGATGATCGCTCCCGTGGTGGCGGCCTGGGCGGTGATCGTCCCCCTCGTGGCAGCCTGGGCGGTGGCGCTCCCGGTGGTGGCGCCGCCGGTGGTCGAGCTGCTGCGTCGGGGCAGCCGTCGTCCGGTGGTGATGTGGCGCTGCGGGGCCGCGGGCTGCGGTTCGTGTTGGTGGCGGAGCTGATGGCTCGGGGCGAGGCGACGGTGGCCGAGTTGGTGCAGGTGGTGGTGGGGGCGGGGTTCGACGTGGCGGGTCGAGCGTCGAAGGTGATCTCGGACGCGTTGCGGTGGGAGGTGCGGCGGGGG
>JBHJNQ010000019.1:0-90890 GCA_050330635.1 Acidimicrobiales bacterium
CTCCTCCTCCTCCTCCTCCGACGACGGCGACGGCGACGGCGACCACCACCACCACCACCACGATCCGCCCGACGACCACCCGTCAGACCCCGACCACCCGCCGGACCGTCACGACCGCTCCGCCCCCCACGACCAGCCCGCGCCCCACCACCGCCTTCAGGCCACCCCCGAGCACCGGCCGATCGACCACGGCCGAACGGCCGGCTCCCACCGACGGGGGTGGCGTCGGGCCGGCGCCGGCGGCGCGTCTAAGCACATCGACGGTGCGTCCCACATCGACCGGGATCGGTCCGACGTCGGGGACGGCCGGGAGCGCGGCGCCATCGGACGAGCCCGGGCCGCCCGGAACCTCATCCGGGTCCGTCGCCACGACCCGGGCGAGGACCGGCGGCCGGGCGACGGCATCGACCGTCCCGACCACCCCCACCACCATCGGCTCCTCGGGCGACACGACCCCCGCCGACGGGACCGGTGCCGGGGCCGCAGGGGTGCCCGGCGACGCGCCCCCGGCCGGGCCGACGAGGCCACCTCTGGCCCTGGTCGAGGCGGGATCCGGTCCCCTGTCGCCACGGGCCGGGCAGCAGGGCCGCCCCGCCACCTTCGACCTCCTGCCCCAATGCGCCGGCGTCGGCCTCGCTACCGCCGACGGAGCCGACGGGCCTCTCCTCGATGTGGATCAGGATCCCGACACCTTCACCATCGATACCGGCGTCCTCGATCTCGGCACCTATCTCGTGTCGTTCGACTGCGGGGAGACGACGGCCGCCGCCAAGCTCTTCGTCTACCGCCAGAATGGGGCGCAGCGGGGTGGAGCCAACAGCATCGTCACCATCGCCGGCCTGGCTCTGGCCGGCGGCGTCGGCCTCGTCACCGTGCCGTCGCTCGCCCCCCTCGTCGTCCCATTTGTCGACGAGCGTCGCCGAGCCGTGCTGGCTCGTCGGGCCGGCCCGGTGACGAGGCGGTGAGCGGCGGAACGGCCACGGTCGTTGTCGCCCAGGAGGGTCGGCGCCCCCTTCGGGTCGTCGTCGACGGCCGCCTCGATGTCGGCCGAGAGTGCGACGGTCTGCTCCTGGCCGACGAACGGGTGTCGCGCCTCCATCTCCGGCTCGACGTCGTCGACGAACGGATCGTGGTCAGCGATCTCGGCAGTAGCAATGGCACCTTCCTCGACGGGACCCGACTCGACGCCCCGTCGGTGCTCAGCCCCGGGTCGACGATCTGCCTCGGATCGACGTCGATCCGGCTGGCCACCAACGGCCATCCCCCCAACCATGCCGAGCCGTCGCGGCTCACGCTGGTGGGCACCGCCGACGGCCGGCGGCCCCCACTCCGGCCGGTCGAGGCCGGGGGGTGGCGGACCGGCATCGACGTCGTGGCCAGTGCCGTGGCCCGAGAGCGGGCGCTGCTGGAACGGATGGGCGACGACGGCGACGATACGGTCACCATCCTGTTCAGCGACATCGAGGGCTCGACCGAACGGGCGGTGTCGCTCGGCGACGAACGATGGTACGAGCTGTTGCGATCGCACAACCGGCGGGTGTCGACGGCGATCGGGGCCGGAGGCGGGCGGGTGGTGAAACAGCAGGGCGATGGCCACCTGGCCACGTTCCCCAGCGCCCGCCGGGCGGTGCTCACTGCGGCCCGGATCCAGCAGGACCTGACCCGCCACCCGCTCGGCAACGAGGGCCAGCGTCTACGGATCCGGATCGGCTGCCACACCGGCGAGGTCATCACCGACGACGACGGCGACCTGTTCGGGCGCCACGTCATCATCGCCGCCCGGGTCGCCGATCTGGCCGCCGGCGACGAGGTGCTCGTATCGTCCATCGCCCACGACATCACGTCCCCCCGGGGCGACCTCCCCTACGGCGACCCGCGCATCGTGACCCTTAGGGGAATGACAGGTACGCAGACCGTTCACCCCCTCGACTGGCGGGCCGTCGACGGCGCCGGACCCGCCGGTAGCCCTCACCGAGCGCCGCCGCCGCTGCCCCGCTCAGCCCGGCGGTGAACACCATGAGCAGGGTCGGGAGCACGGCGGCAGCGGCGAGGGCGGCGAGAGCGGTGGCCGTCAGCCCGATGAGGCCACCGGCGACGCCGAGCCCGACGAAGGAGGTCACCCGGATCCGACCCGGCCGGAGACCGCGGAGGTGGGACTGGAGGGTGGCCAGCGCTACCAGGAGAACGAAGCCGAGCGCGGTTGCGGGGACGGTCGACCACCACAGGTGGGTCGTCGTCACCGGCACCGATTCGACCACCACCCGGTCATCGACGGCGATGGAGACGTCGACGATGCCCGCCGTCGTCCAGCGGAGGTAGCCGGGGTCCATGGCGGCGTGCCCGGCCACCACCGGCCCCTCGGCCCAGCCGACCGGCACGCCGAGGAGCGTGGCCCGCAGCGTGGCCACCCGGCCCGCCCCGTCGAGCCCGTCGATCGTCACCGGGCGGCCGAAATCCACCGTCGGCGGGTTCCCGCCGTCGCCGATCGACACGGGTGGCGGGGCGGCCACGGCCGGGGTGGACGCTGCGGCTGCCACCGAGACGGCGAGGGCGGCGGCGATGGCGAGGACGCCGGCGGCCATCAGCGGGAGGAGCGGGCCTCTCGTGGGCTCCGGCGCCGGTTGGGCGGCGGGGGCGTAGCCGAAGCGGACGAGGACGTCGCCGACCCCGATCAGGTCGGGCGGCGACAACCGGTCGAGGTCGGGAGGCGGAGGCCGGCGGGTATCGGCCGGCCGGCGGCGCCCATCGTGGTACCCATCGTCCCTCAGGTCGAGCACGCCGACCCCGGGGTCCGGGCCCGGGACGAGGGTGGACCGGCGTGTGCCACGGTCGGCGCCGGCGTCATCGAGCACCGTGGCGGGGGCCCGGAGACCACGCCGACCCCGCAGCCGTGGCGTCCGCTCCCGGACCGCGGCGTGGGGGGCGTGAACGGCGTCGTCGATCACGGCCGAGGCGGTCACCCGAACGCCGGTCTCGGTCAGCCAGCCCCCGCCCCAGCAGGCGGTGGCGGCCCCGGCCAGGTCGACGGCGAACGTCGCCACGTCGCCGTGGCGCTCGTCGAGCCGGCGCGACAGACCCCGCATGGCCACCGCAGCCAGTGGCGACGGCACGGTGGGGGCCCGCTCGCTCAGTTGCGGGGGGTCGCCGGTGATCCTCGCCACCAGCATCGCCATCGGGGTGGTGGCCTCGGCGAACGGGAGGCGGCCCGCCAGCATCTCGTAGAGCATCGTGGCACAGGCGTAGACGTCGGCCGCCGGGCCGACCTCCTCCCCCTCCGCCTGCTCCGGGGCCATGTATGCCGGGGTGCCGAGTATGGCCCCATCGGCCGTGGCCAGGGTCCTGTTCCCGCCGAGGACCTTCGCCATGCCGAAGTCGGTGACCTTGACCTGGCCATCGGCGGTGAACAGCAGGTTCTCCGGCTTCACGTCGCGGTGGAGCACGCCGTGATGGTGGGCGTGGTCGAGCCCGGCGGCGGCCGCCAGCAGCAGCGCGCAGGCCGTGGGCGGGGTGAAGCCCTGGTTGACGAACCGGTCCCACACGGTGCCGCCGGGCAGTCGCTCCATGATCAGGGCCAGCCGTCCGTCGCGGTCGACGAAATCGTGGACCACCACCACATGGGGGTGATCGAGTGAGGCCACGGTTTGGGCCTCCTGCACGAAGCGGCGACGCATGGTGTCGTCGGCGGCCACGGCCGACGGCAGCTCCTTGATGGCGACCTGACGGCCGAGCGTTCGGTGGCGGGCCAGGTAGACGACACCCATGGCGCCCCGCCCCAGCTCACCCAGCAGCTCGTACTCCGGCAGCGCGGCCCGAAGGTCGGCCACGACCTCTCCCTCCAGCTCGCGCCGGACGCACCCTAGTGCAGCGACCTCCGCAGGTGGTGGTTGCCGTCAAGACATGCGGCCGATTGGAGCGCTGGCAACGGCGTCACCGAACAGAGTTGCACAGCAACTGCCGAAGACCGGCCTCCGGACGATCGGTTCAGATCCCGGCGGCGAGAAGGCCGCGGGCGACCGAGGTGGCGGCCACCGCCAGCTGGCGGGCCACCAGCTCGGCCAGCACGATGTGCTCATCGCCGATGAGGCGGTGACCGCCGGTCGAGCCGGCGGTGATGGCGCCGATGGCCTCGTCGCCCCGCAGGATCGGGACCGAGAAGAGGGAGGTGGCCCCCATGTCGCGCAGGGCGACGGCGATGGCGTGCTCGTCGGCGCCGGGCCGACGCCACACGACCGGGGCCATCGTCGTCACCGCCCGGTGGTCGGGGGAACCGTGTCGCAGGACCGAGTCCCCGTCCTGGAACCGGGCGCCGTGTCTCGCCCCGGAGGCGACGACGACGAGGGAGCCGTCGCTGTCGACCGCGGCGACACGACACAGCTCGACGCCCCGCAGCCCCGCCACCTCAGTGGTCACCATGACGAGGGCGGTGGCGAGATCGTGCTGCTCGATGCCGACCATGATGCGAGCGAGGATCTCGAGCTCGTTCGATCGGCGGGCCATGATCATCCGGGCCTTGTGGTGGTCGGTCTCGGCCTCCTCCACCGCGGCCGCCGATCGGATGCGCTCGAAGGCGGAGGCCACGAGGGCGCCGGCCTGCCACAGGACGAGCCGGTCATCCTCGTCGAAGGCGACGCCCCGCCGGGCCACGGTCAGGGCACCAACCGCCCGTTCGGCGCTGCACAGCGGAACGACGGCGACGGCGGTCAGCCCCTCGACCGCCAGCTCCCTCAGATCGGTTTCCCCGGCCGCCGCCGGATCGGGCTCGTGGCGGTAGAGGCGGGCGAGGGCCACATCGGTGGCGGCCCGGCCCGCCGACGGGACCAGCGCTGCGTGGTGGCGTTCGGGGCCGTCGTCGGCCCGCCCGAGGCGAACCACCCGGACCTCGGAGGTCGGCCCGGCCCACAGCGTGATCTCGACCCGGTCGGCCAGCAGAACCTCGTCGCCCAGGGTCGACACCGTGTCGAACAGCTCGATCTCCGTCGATGCCGCGTCGAGATCGCCGCTACGGCGGGCCAGGGCCTGGAGCCGACCGGTGATTGAGATCGTGGCGGTGAGATGGGTCGACACGTCGCGTCCATCGGCACAAGCGGGGCCCTCATTGAGCCCTCGATCGTCATCCCCGGGCTCCCCCTCCGCCAGGGCGCGTTCGCCTCCGGGCGGGCCCGGTCGTAGCATTCGCACCAGAACGCACGCCACTTCCTCGGGGGACGGCCATGAACAGCACCAACAGCGGGCGCACGGGCGCCGCATCGTACGACATCGTCATCGAAGGGGGCACGGTCGTCGACGGCACCGGGGCTCCCGGGCGGTTGGCCGACGTCGCCATCGCCGGCGACCGGATCGTCGCCATCGGCACCGACCTGGGGGAGGGGTTGCGCACGATCGACGCCACCGGCAAACTCGTCACCCCCGGCTTCGTCGACATCCACACCCATCTCGACGCCCAACTGGCGTGGGATCCGATCGGCACCGTGTCGTGCTGGCACGGCGTCACCACCGCCATCATGGGCAACTGCGGGGTCACCTTCGCCCCGTGCCGGCCCGACGACCGCACGATGCTGGCCGAGATGATGGAATCGGTCGAGGACATCCCTGCCGCCGCCATCCTCGAGGGCCTGTCGTGGGACTGGGAGACGTACGGCCAGTACCTCGACGCCTACGAGACCTTGCCCAAGGGCATCAACGTCGGCGGCATGGTCGGGCACTGTTCGGTCAGGGTGGCGGCCATGGGTGACCGGGCCATCGATCAGCATCACGCCGACGCCGACGACATCGCCGCCATGTGCGAACTGGTCGAGGAGAGCCTGCGGGGCGGAGCCCTCGGGTTCTCGACATCCCGCACCTACCTCCACCAGACACCCGACGGGCGTGAGGTTCCCGGCACGTGGGCCGCACCGGAGGAGCTGCTGGCCATCGGTGAGGTGATGGGGCGACTGGGCACCGGCATCTTCGAGTGCGCCGTCGACAACGACCGCCAGCTCCATGGCATGGTCGGCACCCCCGACCGGACCGTCATCGAGCGGGAGGTGGCGTGGATGAAGGAGCTGTCGATCCGCAGCGGACGGCCGGTCACGTTCGGGTTCGTGCAGAACCGGTCCGATCCCACGGCGTGGCGCTACTGGCTGGAGCTGGTCGAGGCGGCCAACGCCGAGGGGGCCCGTATCCATCCCCAGACGACGAGCCGGGGCATCGGGGTCCTGTTCGGGATCGCCAACCGCACCCCGTTCGACAACTGCTCACGGGAGTGGAAGGAGCTTCGGCAGCTGCGGTGGCAGGAGAAGCTGGTGCGCCTCGCCGACCCGTCGATCCGGGCCGCCCTGGTGGCGGCCGTCGAGGCCACCCCGTCCAAGCTCGACCTGTCGGCCATCTACCGTCTCGATCCCGATCGGGTCGACTACGAGCGCGATCCGGCCGAGACCCTCACCGCCCACGCCGAGCGGCGGGGGGTGGCGCCGGCCGAGGCCTTCATCGACATGGCCCTCGAATCGGCGGGGCGGGGCCTGTGGAACTACCCCTTCCTCAACTTCGACTTCGACGCCATCGAGGCCAAGCTCAAGCATCCCGACGTCGTGCTCGGGATCGCCGACGCCGGCGCCCACGTCGGCCAGATCCAGGACGCCAGCCAGACGACGTACGTGCTCACCCGGTGGGTCCGTGAGGGCGGAGCGTGGACGGTCGAGGACGCGATCAGGATGATGACGTCGGTGGGAGCCGACCTGTTCGGTATCACCGACCGGGGTCGTCTCGTCGAAGGAGCGTTCGCCGACGTCAACGTGATCGACTTCGACAACCTCGCCCTCCACGCTCCCGAGTATGTCTACGACTTCCCGAACGGCGCCGGCCGCTACATCCAGAAGGCCTCCGGCTACGACGTCACCATCGTCAACGGCGAGGTCTTCATGGCCGACGGCGAACACCAGGGCCCGCTCGTCGGGCGAGTCATCCGGGCCTGACCGGCGCCGCCGGGCGACGCCCCGTGCCGCCATCGAGGGTCGGGGTTTGTTACCGTCGATGACGGCCATGCATCCCCCCGATCTGGAACGAACCGAGCGATCCGAACCGGCTCCACCGGCCGCGACCGACGACGTACCGTGGCCCCGGCCCCTGGCCTTCGTCCTCTCCGGCGGAGGTGCCTTCGGTGCCACCCAGGTCGGCATGTTGGCCGCCCTCACCGATCACGGCATCGCTCCCGACCTCGTGGTCGGCACGTCCGTCGGTGCCCTCAACGGCGCGGTGGTGGCCGACGATCCGGCGGGGGCGGCGGCCCGCCTGGCCGAGATCTGGACCCACCCCGACATGGGGTCGCCGTTCGGGGCGGGCCGGTGGCGGGCGATGATCGACTTCCTCCGGTGGCGTCGCAGCCTCTGCCCTCCGCACCGGCTGGTCGCCGTGATCGAGACGTGGACGACCGCCCGGTGCTTCGACGAGCTCGCCGTGCCGTTCGCTCTCGTGGTCACCGACGCCACGACGGGAGCCCCCACCGTGCTCCACGACGGGCCGCTGCAGCCCGCTCTCCTCGCCACCACCGCCATCCCCGGCGTCTTCCCCCCGGTGTCCATCGACGGCCAGTGGTACATCGACGGAGGCGTCACGGCCAACGTCCCGGTCCGTCAGGCCGTCGGCCTCGGTGCCCGGGCGTTGATCGTGCTCGACGCCGTCCCGCCGGCGCCGCCGCCCCCGGTGCCGACCTCGATCGTGAGCGCCCTCATCAACGCCTCCGGCATGGCGTTGCGGGCCCAACAGGCCAGGGACCTCGATCCGCTCGACGGTCCCGTTCCGGTACTCCGGCTGCCGCCGTCGACCCCGGTCGGCTCCAGCTCGTTCGACTTCTCCGCCGCACCCTCACTGATCGCCGAGGCCCGACGCCAAACCGGCGCCCTGCTCGATTCCTTGCCCCTGCGTTTGGGCAAACCTGCCCTATTCGCCTAAGTTGAGAAGGCGTCGCCGACCGGCGGAACCGCCTCGAACGCACCCCGGGGGTGGCGACAAACAAGCGCCTGATCCGCCGCTACGGCGCACCCGATCGACCGGGAACGGAGCCTATCGGGGGGTTCGCTCCGTTCCCGGTCGACATCCCTCCGACCGGCGTGGCCTACCCGGCACCGCCCCGGGCCGCTGTCCGACCGGCCGTCCGGCTGGCCATCGCCGGGTGGTGCGATCAGACTTGGCGGCAGGAGCCATCCGATCGGCCGGATCGGATCGGATCGGGAGGAACCGGGATGCTGACCGCCGAGGACAACGAGCTGCTGTGCCGGGTCGGTCCGGGCACGCCGATGGGCGAGCTGATGCGCCAGTACTGGATCCCGTGCCTGCCGTCGTCGGAGTTCCCGGAACCCGACGGGCCGGCCAAGCGGATGATGCTGCTGGGCGAGAGTTTCGTCGTGTTCCGCGACACCGACGGGCGGATGGGAGCGGTGGCCGAGGCCTGCCCCCACCGGGGGGCGAGCATGTACTTCGGCCGGGTTGAGGAGTGCGGGATCCGCTGCCAGTACCACGGCTGGAAGTTCGACCGTGACGGCACGCTCGTCGACCTGCCGACCGAGCGGGTGGGGAGCCGGGCCCAGCAGCACTTCACCGACACGGTCAGCATCCGGGCCTACCCGTGCCACGAGGTCAACCACATGATCTGGGTCTACATGGGGACCCGACCCGAACCACCGCCGTTCCCCACCTTCGAGATCAACACGCTGCCCGAGGCCAACGTGCAGGCACCGGCGATCATGATGGAGCAGGCCAACTGGGTCCAGAACATGGAGGGCGATCTCGACTCGGTGCATCTCAACTGGCTCCACCGTCGCCTCACGGCCGACTCGCCGGCCCCGCCCCTCGGGGTCCGCGGCTTCTGGAGCCCCGACCCCGAGCCCCCGGAGCTCGACGTGGAACGCACCGAGTACGGGTGCTACTACTCGAGCCAGCGACGGTGGAGCGACGACCGGATCTGGCACCGGATCAACCAGTTCATCTTTCCCTTCCACACGATGATCAGCGTCGGCTCGATCATCAACCTCCGGTCGTTCGTGCCCCTCGACGACCACCACACCATGCTGATCAGCCATTCCGGCAATCCGACCGGCCCCATGCCCGACGACCTGGCGTATCGGGCCGACGACCCCTTCGGCGAGGTCGGGGGCTACATCGAGCGGACCAACGATCCCCGCTCGTACTTCATGACGAAGGCCAACAAGACCAACGACTACCGCCGCGACCTCGAGGTGGAGCGGACACTCATGCACTGCGGTATCCCGTTCGTGCTCAACCTCCAGGACCGGGCCATGACCGAGCTGATGTGCGGGGCCGACGGCGAACCGCTCTACGACCGGACCCAGGAACACCTCGGCTCCACCGACGCCATGGTCATCGCCGTGCGGGCCCAGCTCCTGGCGGCGGCCAAGCGGTTGCGGGACAACGGCACCCTCCCGGTCAACGTCGACGACGTGAGCTTCGACCGGGTGCGGGCCGCCTCGATCATGCTGGACGATGACGTCGACTGGCGGGCCCACTCCAAGCTGGCCCGGAGTGCCGACTCCGGAAACCCGCCCAGCGACGACGTGCCACTCATCATCGACTGAGCCGCCCCGCCGGAGGCGTGACGGCGAAAAACCCTCGTTCGTTGTCACCGGCGGTCCCTAGAGTCGGGGCGTCGAACCTCCCTTCCTCCGGTGACTCCCGTGCCCTCCTCCCCAGACATCAACTACCGTGACACCAACGACCGTGACATGAACGACCACGCCATCGTGGCCTCCAACCTGCACAAGCGCTACGGGTCGGTCGTCGCGCTCGACGGCCTCGACCTGAAGGTGCCCGACGGCACGGTGCTCGGCCTGCTCGGCCCGAACGGGGCGGGCAAGACGACGGCGGTGTCGATCCTCACCACCCTGATCATCCCCGATGCCGGCACCGCCACCGTCGCCGGGGCCGACCTGGCGTCCGAACCTGAGCTGGTGCGCCAGCGCATCGGGCTGTCGGGCCAGTTCGCCGCCGTCGACGAGGTCCTGACGGGCCGGGAGAACCTGGTGATGATCGGCCGTCTGTATCATCTGGGCCGGGCCCGGGCCCGGGAGCGGGCCGGTCAACTGCTCGAACGGTTCGACCTGGCCGATGCCGCCGACCGCTCGGTCAAGGGCTACTCGGGTGGCATGCGGCGCCGCCTCGACCTGGCGGGGGCCCTCGTGGCCGAACCACCCGTGCTGTTCCTCGACGAACCGACGACCGGTCTCGATCCCCGATCCCGGATCGAGCTGTGGGCGGTGATCCGTGAGCTCGTGACCGGCGGATCGACGGTGCTGCTCACCACCCAGTACCTCGAGGAGGCCGATCAGCTGGCCGACGACATCGTCGTCATCGACCATGGCCGGGCCATCGCCCACGGCACCGCCGACGAGCTGAAGGCCCAGGTCGGCGGAGCCCGGGTGGAGCTGGTGGTGGCCGACGCCGCCGACATCGAGCGGGCCCGGAACGTGCTGGCGGCCAACGGCGACGGGCACGGCGAGGTGGAGGTCAGGCCGGCGGCCCGAACCTTGCTCGTCGGGGTCGACGACGGGGTCGGCTCGCTGGGCCGGATCGCCGGGGAGCTGCGGCACCAGGAGATCGCCGTCACCGACGTCGGCCTGCGCCGGCCCACCCTCGACGACGTCTTCCTCACCCTCACCGGCCACGACACCCACGCCGACGGCACCGCACCCGACGGCACCCCCACCGGCCAAACGGAGGCATCGGCATGACCAGCTCGTTCCGTCACACCGTCAGCGACATCATGGTGGTGGCTCGTCGCAACGTCATCAAGATCACGCGGGTGCCCGAGGTGCTCGTGTTCGTCCTGCTCTCGCCGATCATGTTCATCCTGTTGTTCGCCTACGTGTTCGGCAACTCGATCCAGATCGAGGGCACCAGCTATCGGGAGTTCCTCATCGCCGGCATCTTCGCCCAGACGGTCATGTTCGGGGCCACGTTCACCGGGGCCGGCATCGCCGACGACATGCAGAAGGGCATCATCGACCGCTTCCGGTCCCTCCCGATGTCACGATCGGCCGTCCTGGCGGGGCGCACCCTGAGCGACGTGGTGTACAACGTCCTGTCGATCGCCATCATGTCGGCCACGGGGCTGGCGGTCGGCTGGCGCATCCGGGGGTCCGTCATCGACGCCATCGCCGGCTTCGCCCTCCTCCTGCTCTTCGCCTACGCCGTGAGCTGGATCATGGCCTTCATCGCCCTCCTCGTGCCCAGCGTCGAGGTCATCAACAACGCCTCGTTCATGGTCATCTTCCCCGTGACGTTCGTGGCCAACACGTTCGTTCCCTCCGACGCCCTGCCCGGCCCGCTGCGGGTGTTCGCCGAGTGGAACCCGGTGTCGGCCGTGACCCAGGCCGCCCGCGACCTGTTCGGCAACATCCCTCCCGGCACCCCGGAGCCGACCGCCTGGCCGCTCCAGCACCCGGTGCTCTACACCCTGGCCTGGGTGGTGGCCATCGTCGCCGTCTTCGCCCCCCTGAGCGTTCACCGCTACGCCACCCGGGCCAAGGGCTGAGCCTCACCCCGCCCCGCACACGATGGGATGGGCGAGGAACCGGCCCGACGTGACGAACACTGAGTTGTCAGTCGTCGCCGAACAACTCGGCCTGACGTCGGGCCAGCTCGGCGGGGTCGACGTCCTCCACATGGGTCGCCACCCCCCACCGGTAGCCCCACGGGTCGAGGAACTGGCCCGCACGATCGCCGTAGAACTGATCCTCCGGCGGGCGGATGGCGACGGCGCCGGCCGCCAGGGCCCGGGCGAAGGTGGCATCGACGTCGTCGACGTAGACCGACAGGGCGATCGGTGTCCCGCCGAACCGGGACGGGCCGAAGAAGTCGGCCTCGGGGAACTCGTCGGCCAGCATGAGCACCGAGTCGCCGATCTCGAGCTCGGCGTGGGCCACCTTGTCGCCCGGTGCCGACATCCGCAAACGCTCGGTGGCACCGAACACGTTGCGGTAGAACTCGATGGCACCGGCTGCGCCGTCGACGGCGAGGGTGGCGGTGATGGTCCGGTAGTTGTCGGGCTGCGACTTCACCATGTCGCCAAGTATGGCCGCCCCCCGCCGCATTTTCCGGAACCCCCGGTCGGGGGCCAGACTGGTAGCCGGCGCCCCGACGAGCGGGTGGCAGAAGGGGAAGACGACATGCGGTTCGGCGTGTTCTACGAGTTGCAGCTCCCGAAGCCCTGGGGCGAGGGAGCGGAGCACCAGCTGGTACAGGAGGCCATCGAGCAGGTCGAGCTGGCCGATCGCCTAGGCATACAACACGCGTGGGCCGTCGAGCACCACTTCCTCGACGAGTACTCACACTGCTCGGCATCGGACGTGTTCCTGACCGCCCTCGCCGCCCGCACCCAGCGGATCCGGGTCGGGTTCGGGATCCGCCAGGTCATCCCCCACTACAACCCACCGGCCCGGACGGCCGAGACGGTGGCGATGCTCGACCTGATCTCATCGGGTCGGGTCGAGTTCGGCATCGGCGAGAGCGCCACCCGCATGGAGCTGCGGGGCTTCGGGATCTCGGCCCGCCACAAGCGCGACCTCGCCCTGGAGGCGGCGGAGCAGATCGCCAACATGATGGTGATGGACCCGTACCCGGGTTACGAGGGTGAGGGGTTCTCGATGCCGGCCCGCAACGTGCTGCCCAAGCCGTTCCAGAAACCCCACCCGCCGATGTGGATGGCCTGCACCAACCGCCAGACGATCGAGGTGGCCGCCCGCAACGGGTTGGGGGCGCTGGCCTTCAGCTTCGTCGACCCCGACGAGGCCCGGCACTGGGCCCAGGCGTACTACGACATCATCACCAGCGAGGAGTGCGTGCCGATCAGCCACGTCGTCAACGCCAACATCGCCATGGTGGCCCCGTTCTCCCTCCACCACGACCGCGACACCGCGGTGGAGCGGGGCATCCACGGCTTCCGGTTCTTCAACTACGCCATGGGCGCCCTGGTGACGAAGGACAACGTTCCCGGTCGGACCACCCTGTGGGCCGACTACATGGCCCAGGCCACCGACAAGAAGCTGAGCCGCCGGGCCCCCGGCATCGGAACGCCGGCCGAGTTCGGCGACATGGTTCGCGAGTACCAGGGGGCCGGGGTCGACCAGGTCATCTTCCTCCAGCAGGGAGGCATGAACCAGCACGACCACATCTGCGAGAGCCTGCAGCTCTTCGGTGACGAGGTGTTGCCGGAGTTCGCCGACACCCTCGAGGCCCGGGAGGCGGCGAAGGCCGAGCGACTGGCCCCGTTCATCGAGGCGGCCATGGCCCGCAAGAACGTCATGCCGGCCCTGGCCGACGAGGAGATCCCCGTCGTGGGGGCCTCGGTCCGCACGGCCGAGATCTACGAGACGCCGAAGAAGGCGCCGGCCACCGCCAACGGGGGCTGATAACGCCCTCCACTGCCGCCGGGGCTGACCGCCCGGAAGCGTTTGCGCTGGTGGCGACCCGGGTAGCAGCATGTCCGAGCACGAGGAGGCGACGCCGTTCATGCATGGGCAGACTTGAGTGCGACAGTGAGGCCCGAGTCCCGGGCGGCCCCCCGAGGCCGGACGACGCCGCTGCGGGCCGCTGCGCTCTCGGCCCTCCTGCCCGGCCTCGGGCACCTGCGGACGGCGCCGAAGCGGGGCCGGCACCTCGTGCTCGTGTCGATCGCCGTCGGGCTGGTGGTCGTCGGGTGGCTCACCACCAGGAGCAGAAACGAGCTCATGGCCCTGACCGTCCATCCCCGCTGGCTGGCCGTCGGCATCGTCGTGAGCCTGGCCACGCTGGCGGCACGGGCGGCGGTGGCCATCGACGCCGTCCGCCGCACCAGACCGGCCGTCGACCGCAGTCGGTGGACGGCCGCCGTCGGGCTGGGCCTGGTCGGCGTGGTCGTCGCCGCCCCCCATCTGGCGGTGGCCGTGGCGGCCGGCCAGCAGCTCGATGTCGTCGACACCATCTTCGTGGCCGGTGACACCGCCCGCCCCACGCCGCTTCCCGGGGAGCCGCCGCTCCCCGGCGAGTCCGGATCCGACATCGGAGGCGACGGGCTCGCCGGCCCCGGGCCCACCCTCGATTCCCCGTCGTCGGAGACGCAACCGACCACCGACCGGCGGTCGTCCACCCTGGTGCCGGCCCAGCCGTCGCCACTGGCGGCCCTAGAGCCACCGACACCCGGCTCCGACGACCGGGCCACCTGGGATGGCGAGGAGCGGCTGTCGATCCTCCTCCTCGGCGGCGACGGTGGCTATGACCGCATCGGGGTGAGGACCGACACGATCATCGTGTTGTCGATCGACGTCGAGAGCGGCGACGCCATCGCCTTCTCCGTGCCCCGCAACTGGCGGGACGTACCGTTCCCCCGGGGGACCAGGGCGGCGGCCGCTCATCCCGACGGCTTCGATGATCTGGCCAACGCCATCTACGGCTACGGGGGGCGACACCCCGAGCTGTTCCCCCGCAGCGACGACCCAGCGGGCACGGCCATCAAGCAGGCCATGGCCCAACTCCTGGGCATCCCCATCAACTACTACGTCCTCGTCGACATGCGGGCCGTCGTCGACACCGTCGACCTGTTCGGTGGTCTCGAGCTGACGGTGACCGAGCCGATACGGGACGGGATCGGACCCATCGAACGGGGCGGGCCACCATTGGAGATCGACGTGGAACCGGGCCGTCATCACTTCGATGGCATGACCACACTGGCCTACGCCCGGTCCCGGGCCCAGGGCTCCGACTACGAGCGCATGTCCCGCCAGCGTTGCGTGCTCGGCGCCGTGGTCGATCAGGTCAGCGCCGGCGAGGTCACGCGGCACTACCGGGAACTGATGTCGATCGTGCGGGATCACGTTCGCACCGACCTCCCGCTCGACCGGCTCGCCGAACTGCTCGACATCGCCGACCGGCTCGAACCCGACCGGATACGGACCGTCACCTTCACCCCACCCGAGTTCCCGCAGCGTCCGTTGCCCCTGCGCCAGGTACGGGCCGAGGTGCGCCGCCTGCTCGAACCGGCGCCGGCGGGCAGGTCGACGAGCGGCGCCGGCCCGGGCGGCGAGCCGGTCGAGGATCTGACCGAAACCTGTCGGGCGACGGAGGCCCCGACGATCCGTCGCCGCTAGCGCCCAGCCGGGTGGGTGATCAGAGATCGGCGAGATCGGCGACGGTGCGCGACGTCCCTGCCTCCCTCAGCTCGATCGTGGTGGCGGCCGAGGTCAGGTCGATGGTGGCGACCACCGAGTCGGCACCCCGCCACGCCAGCACCAGACGATCCGGTTCGCTCGGTTCCACCGAGAAGGTCCCGTCGAAGAGGGCGCTGGCCCTCCGTCGCCACCGGAGCAGGGCCAGGAGCCGTTGCACCACCGGACGCTCGAGCGCCTCGTCGATCTCGGCCCGGGTGTAGTGGTGGCGGTTGATGTCACGGCCCACCCCGGTCCGCTCCAGGAGGGCCAGGTCGTTGGTCCCGGCCAGGGCTCCCACGTAGTAGATCTGGGGCACGCCGGGGACTAGCATCTGGATCAGTCTGGCCGCCAGGTACCGGTCGTCGTCGCCGCCGAGGGCGTCGTAGTACGTGCAGTTGACCTGGTACAGGTCGAGGTTGTTGGCGGCGGCTCCGGTGGCCGTCCGGCTGCCGCCACCGCTGCGCCGGTGGATGCCCTCGACCAGATCGTCGATCTGGTCCTGGGTCAGGATCCCGGGGCGGCCGAGGTCGGTCTGGTCGCGGCCGACATCGATGACCCCGATCCCGTCGTGGGTGTCGAGCACGGTCACGGCGTTCGTCGGCCTGATCTCGAGCCAGCGGAGGAGGCCCTCGTTGGTTCCCCGGAACAGGGCGTCGAGGACGAGGGGCGGGAGGGCGAAGTCGTAGACCCAGTCGACCTGGGCTGCGATCTCGATCTGGGTCCGGTGGTAGCTGTGGATCTCGACGAGCATCTCGATCCCCCGCGACCGGCAGTCGGCGGCCAGCCGGCCGATGAATTCGAACGTCTCGGGCACCATGAACGACGACGTGCCGGGGCGCTTGATGGCGTAGCCGACGGCGTCGAGGCGGACCAGGTTGACCCCGGCCTCCTGGAACCGGTCGAGGATGGAGGCGAAGTAGTCGCCCGTCGCCGGGTGATCGACGTCGACGTCGATCTGCTCCGACGTGAACGTCGTCCACACCAGCCGGCTGTGGCCGGCGATGCCCTTGATCGTGAAGCACAGACCGGGCCGGGGCCGGTAGATCGCCAGCAGATCGGCCTCGGTGGCGCCGCCGGGGAACACGGCGTCGTAGGTGAGGAACATGCCGTCGTAGGCGGATGCCGGCCCGCCGGCCGCCCAGTCGACGAACTGGGTTGAGCGGGCCGACACATGGTTCACGATCAGGTCGGCCATCAGATCACGGCCGGCGCCCAGGGCCGCCAGGTCGGCCCATGTGCCGAGGCGGGGGTCGACCATCGTGTGATCGATCGGGTCGAACCCGGCGTCGGCCCCGTCGATGGGATGGAAGAACGGTAGGACGTGCACCCCGCCGAAGGCGTCGGCCAGCGGGCCCTCGAGCAGGGAGCGCAGACCGGCCAGGTCGCCGCCCAGCCGGTCGACGTAGGTGATCAGCTGAGGTTCGTTCAACATCGCGACGGCGACGCTATCGCCCGACCCGATTAGGTGGTGACAAGCCGGCGCACGAACCCGGCGACGAGGTCGGTCCACCCCTCGACCTCGGCCGCGGTGGCGGCGAGGTGGCACTGGTTCGTCGGCAGGAGCGCCGCCAGCTCCTCGGCCGACGATGCCGGATGGGCGGGGTCGCCGGTCCACGCCAGGATGAGGGCGGGGACCGTCACGGTGGCGATGGCGTTCCGGGCCGGGAGATCGGCCCTGGTGGCGCCCCGGAAGACCTGGGCCAGCCGTTCCGGGTCCCACGAGCGGAGCCCGGCCTCCTGGCGGGCCGCTCGGCGTTCGTCGCCCACGAAGGGATCGGGCACCGGCAGCCCGGCCCGAGCCGCCAGCACCGGCTCGACGCCCCTGGTGGCGAGCACGTGGGCGGTGGCCCCGTACTGGTCGATCTGGGCGGCCCGGGTCTCCCACCCCGTCGGGGGGATGACGAGAACCAACCCGGTGATCCGGTCGGGGGCGGCTATGGCGGCGTGGAGGGCGGTGGCGCATCCCATCGATGCCCCGGCGGCGACGTAGCGGTCGATGCCGAGGGCGGAGGCGAGCTCCAGCTGGTCGAGGGCCAGAGCCGACCACGAGTAGTCGTCGGGATCGGGCGTGGTGGTGGAGACGCCGTGGCCCCGGGCGTCGTAGCGGGTGACCCTCACCGGCACCCGCAACCAGTCGACGAGGGGGTCGACGTCCTCGAGTGCTCGGCTCTGGGTCAGGCCGTGGCCCCACACCAGGTCGGGGCCGTCGCCGGTGGTCTGATGGCCGATCTCGGCCCCTCGTACGGTCGTCGTCTCGGTCATTGGTGCCCACGCTAACGGCGGGATCCCGGAGGCACCGGCTCACCGCACGGGGAAGAGACCGTCGCGTCGCCGCCACAGGTAGCGGTCGGTGACGAAGTTGAGGAAGCGTCGAGCCTGATCGAACCGATCGGCCATCTCCCCGAGCTGGGTCGCCATCGACGGGATCGGCACGAGCTCGCCGGCCAACCGGTACCAGGTGGGCCCGAGGGCGGCGAGCACAGGGCCGGTGGCGTCGACCCGCTGGGCCTGGAGGAGGCCGCCCAGCTCGACCCGCGACCGGGCGGGCAGTGAGCGGACGATCCGGTCGAGCTCGATGGGTGTGAGGCTCTGGCGCGACGCGCTGTCGGGGAACACCCCGTTGAGGAACAGCGCCAGGTCGCCCAGGCGGCGGTACGCCCCCGCCCGGTCCTGGGGCGGGAGGCTGGCGGCCAGCTCGGCCAGCTGGGCCGGGTTCATCTCGCTGAACCGCCGCCGCCGCAGCTTGCCCCGGCTCCGCTCCCACCGGGGACCGCTCGTCACCCTGGTGTACGAGCCGAGCAACTCCACGAGGAACAGGCGGGCCGCGGGCGACGCGGCGAAACGGGCGAGGACCTCCCCGTCGAACACGGGGACGACGAGACGCCCGGGGAGCCGTTCGGGGAGATGGGTCGTGGCGCCGATCTCGGTGGCGCCCCGGTGGACGATGACGGCGAACAAGAACAGGGGGGAGACGGTGGCCACCGGCTCGGCGGTGTCGTCGGCGAAGAGCTGGTCGAGCGTGGCCGGCACGTCGAGGGCGGCGGCGATCCGCTCGGGGTCGGCCCGGAACCAGGCGGCGGCGTCACCACCCTGGAGGTGACCGCTGACCCGCCCCAGCACCTGCAGGTCGGTATCGCTCAGCAGATCCGAATAGCGGTTCGCCATCGCCGGCAGCGTAGTCGCCGACGACCGTCGGAGCCCTGCCCGCGCCCGACCGTTGACGGCGGCGGACGGCGCCTCTACCGTCGGCCGAGGTTGGCCAGGAGGCTGTGGTGCAGATCGGTGTGTTCTTGTTCAGTGCCGTCCCCATGCCGGACGCCGGAACAGGCGACCCCCAACAAGGTCACCCGGTTCGCCGAGGGACGTGAGACCCAAGCTCTAGGGAATCAGCGGCCGAAGTCGAACGTCTTCACCTCGGCCATGGCCTCGGCCAGGGTGGCCACGTTGTGGTCGAACAGCTTGCGCCCCAACTCGGCGGAGGCACCGGTCGGGTCGCCGATGTAGCCGTCCGGGTGGAAGTCGTTGGACAACCATCCGAACGACACCGAACCGCCGAAGCGGACGTGCGTGTTGCCGGCCAGGGCCTCGGGGACCCGGCGCTCGGCCGCCGAGAGGTCGACCTGGTCGGGCCGCAGGTGCATGAACACCGACGTCTCGTCGAGGCCGCCGTGGATGCCCATACCCAGCTCCTCGGCGGTCGACGACCCCCCGTAGGCGGGCGGGAGCGACGGGTGCATCAGGAACGTCTTCAGGCCCAGCTCGAGGCGCAGCTCCCGCAGCACGGTGCCGAGATGGGTGGTGTTGCCGCCGTGGCCGTTGAGCAGGACCAGCCGTTCGGCCCCGGTCGACGCCACCGCCCGCCCGATGTCGCGCAGCACCGCCAGCATCGTTTCCGGCGACAGGTAGAGGGTGCCGGGGCACCAGGCGTGCTCGTTCGACTTCGACACGCTCATCGTCGGTAGCAGCCAGACGTCGAGGTCGTCGCCGCACTCGTCGACGAGGGCGGCCGCCGTCTCGGAGGCGATCACCGTGTCAACCGACATCGGCAGGTGGGGGCCGTGCTGTTCCGTCGCCCCGATCGGCAGCAACAGGATAGACGAAGGCGAGATGCGGTCGACCACCTCGGGGCCGGTCAGGTCTTCGTAGCGTCGGCTCATCCCGCCAACGATACGGCTCGCCGCCGGAACCGTCGTCAGGAGGCGAGGAGGCGATCGATCTCGGATTCGAGCCGGGATGCGTCGACCGTTCCGTACTCGGTCAGGACGTAGCTGCCGTCGTCGTCGACGAACATGAACGTCGAGCGCCCGCCGGTACCGAACCGCTCCCACAGGTCACCCGTCTCGTCGTTCAGGTGGGTGAGGCCGCCGGTGCCGGTGTCGTCGATGAACCCCTGGAAGTCACCGCCCGGGGCGAGGCCGGCGATGCCGACGAACGTGACCCGATCGCCGTAGGTGTCGTGGGCCGCTGCGACCGCAGGGCCTTCCACTTTGCACGACGTTCACCACGGCGCCCAGAACCACACGACCAGGTCGGCGTTGGCCAGGGTGCCCAGATCGAACGGGTCACCGCCGACGGTGGTGGCCTGGCCCTCGAGGACGCTGGTCTCCAACCGGGGACCGTCGCGCTCGGCGGCGGCCGCTGATGTGTCCTCGTCCCCGCCACAGGCGGCTGCCCCGAAGGCAACGGCCAGCAGCACCGCGGCCAGGCGGGCCGATCTCGTCGCCCGGGCGGAGCCGGGTGGGCGTGGTCGTTCGTGCACGGCGGCCAGTGTGCCACGACGGGCCACCGGCTGGGCCTCGGGCCGCTCGTGTTCCGCGGATTGTCAGGATCCGTGACCGTGCCGGGCCCGGTGGCAGGGGGCGCAGCGCAGGGTGAGCTCGTCGGTGGTGGTGCGGCCGGTGATGGCGTAGGCGGGGGTGTGGTCGTACTCCAGGAGGCGCCGGCCGCCACAGTCGACGCAGGCGCCCCGATGACGTTCGTGGACGACCCGCTTCTGGCGGTTGGTGGGATGCCGACGGCGGGTCGAGGCGTTGACGGGGCGGCCCGCAGCGTCGTGGATGAGGGCTCGGAGGAAGCTGGTGGGGGCGATCCGTTCGACCACGCTGCTGGGGATCGGGGTGCCGTCGTCGAGGGTGCAGCCGTCGCCGCGGACGTGGAGGATGACCTCGGTCAGGGTGCCAGCCCCGCCCGAGGTGAACAGGGAAGTGACGGCGTCGGCGCCCTGGTGGGCGAGCGTAGGCCAGCTGCCGTCGGGTTCCCGCTCGGGCCGGTGCCGCATGATCCAGGCATCCACGATCACCGTACTTAGATGGTGTGACAGTCAAGGAACCCATACGACAGGGTTCCAGAATTGATTGTTGATCTTTTCAGTGCTTGTCCGAAATCAACACGTCCGAGGACGCGTTGACCACCATGCGATCGCCCACAGGGACCCGGGGCCGACGCCGAGACCGGGCCGGCTCAGCGAAGGGCTGCGGCGAAGTCGTCATGGTGATGCGAACACTCCGCGTCGTTCTGGCACACCAGGGTGCCGCCCGCGGGGTCGGCCAAAGCATCCTTCCAGAGGAGACCTCGAGGGTCGGACCCACGGGCGGCGTCGTGCAATCGCCGCCGCAGCTCGGCGATCGATGCCAGAGCGATGTCGGACCGACTCCACTGGAGATAGGGCGTGAACCGAACCGGTGTGCGGCGTGCCACTCGGCTACCCCGCCACTCTGCCGGACAACGGGTCGAGCTCGGGCTGGCAACGGCGAATGACCACCCCCGGGGCGACGGCCGGTAGGGTCGCGTCCATGCGAGCAGTCGGCGTCATGAACTACGGCGGGCCCGAGGCCCTGGAGATCGTCGAGGTGCCGGAGGAGCACGCCGGGCCGGGCCAGGTTCGGCTGCGGGTCCACGCCGCCGCCGTCAACCCCACCGACACCTATGTCCGCAACGGGGCCCGGGCCGAGATGCAGCGCGACCTCCCGCCGCCCTACGTGCCGGGGATGGACGCCGCCGGCATCGTCGACGAGGTCGGCGACGGAGTAACCACCGGCCTGGCCGTCGGCGATCGGGCCATGGCCATCGTCGTCCCCCACGGGGCCCACGGCGCCTACCGCCAGAGCCTCGTCCTCCCGGCCGAATCGGTCACCCTCGCCCCGGCGGGCACGACCCACGCCGAGGCCAGCACCCTGCCGATGAACGGCCTGACGGCCCGCCTGTCGCTCGATCTGCTCGGCCTGACGCCGGGCCAGACGCTGGCGGTGACCGGGGCCGCCGGGGCCTACGGCGGCTACGTCGTCCAACTGGCCAAGGCCGACGGGTTGACCGTGATCGCCGACGCCTCCGAGGCCGACACCGAACTGGTGCGCTCGCTGGGGGCCGACTTCGTCGTGGCCCGGGGCGACGACGTGGCCGAGCGCATCCGCCAGCTCGCCCCGAACGGTGTCGACGGGCTCGCCGACGGGGCCGTGCAGAACGAGCTGGTCATCCCGGCCGTGGCCGATGGCGGGGCGTTCACGTCGATCCGGGGCTTTCGCCCCGACGCCGACCCGGCCCTCACCCGGGGAATCGCCTTCACGGTGACCATGGTGCGCGACTACCAGCTCGACTGGGCCAGGCTCGACCACCTCCGCCAGCAGGCCGAGGGCGGGCAGCTGACCCTCCGGGTGGCCGACGTGTACCCGGCGACCGAAGCGGCGGCGGCCCACGCCCGGCTCGAGGCCGGGGGCACCCGGGGCCGCTGCGTCATCGACCTGTCGTGACCACGGGCCGAGGGGTCATCTAAGTTCGAACCAGCGTCCACATCCCAGGAGGTTCCTCATGGCGAACGAGCACGGGAGGCTGCCCAAGGCCGACCCGTCCCAGCTCGACGACACGGCGCGGCGGCGGCTCGAGGTCTGGTACGACAAGGCCTACACCGACGACAACCTGTTCCTCACCCTGGCGGCCAAGCCGGAGGTCCTCAACCTGTTCCTCGGCTGGGTCGGCTTCATCTACACCGAGGCCTCGAGCCTCGACCCCAAGCTGGTCGAGCTGTGCCGCATCCGCCTGGCGGTGCGCAACCAGTGCGTCCATTGAAGCCTCGCTCGGAGCGCATCGTTGGTGCGCAAGGGACTCACCGAGGACGAGGCGACGGCCGCCAGCGGCGACCTGGCCGAGGCGTCGCTGCCCCCGGACCAGATCGCGGCACTGAAGCTGGCCGACCTGCTGACCGAGCCCGACGTCACCCCGATCGACCAGGCCCTGATGGACGAGCTGCTCGAGCACTTCGACCAAGGTCAGATCCTCGAGCTGGCCGCCGCCCTGTCGGTGGCGTCGGGGTGGCAGCGGATGATCGAAACGTTCGGCATCCGCCCCGACCACTGGAGCGAAGCCACTCCCCTGCCGCCCCGTCCCGCCTGAGGCCGACGAGCGGGTATCGACGGCGTGGGCCGACGCCCCGGAGCGGCTTGCCCGCCGTTCACCTCGATCGGGCCGGGCGATTCGGGATACGTTTGGCCGAGATGCGCCCGACCCGATCGACGGGTCACCGACGGGGACGCTGCGACGAATCGCTCGAACAAGGAGACGGTGTGAACTATCTGGCACCCACGACGGTGGAGGAAGCGGCAGCGATGCTCGCCTCCACGCCCGCGGCGAAGGTCTTCGCCGGAGCCACCGACGTCATCCCGCAACTACGGGGCGGTCGTCCCGAACCCGAGGCCCTGGTCGACCTCAAGAAGATCGACCGGCTCGTCTCGATCACCGACGACGGCGACCACTGGACCATCGGGGCCGCCACCCCGACCTCCCGACTCACCGAGCACGTCGAGCTGCGCCAACAGCTCCCGGGCCTCGTGGAGGCGGTCGGCCTCATCGGCTCCGACCAGGTCCAGAACCGGTCCAGCCTCGGCGGCAACCTGTGCAACGCCTCACCGGCCGCCGATTCCGTTCCTGCCATGATCGTGAACGGGGCCCGGGCCGTGATCGCCGGTCCCGCCGGTACTCGGACCGTCCTGGTCGAGGAGGTACCCACCGGACCCGGCCAGACCTCGCTCCAGTCCGGCGAGTTCCTCGTCGAGATCGAGGTCGACAAGCCACCGGCCAACACCGGCGACGCCTACCTCCGGCTCACTCCCCGCACCGAGATGGACATCGCCGTCGTCGGTGTCGGGGCCCGGATCACCCTCGACGACAACGGCACGGTCACCGCCGCCACCGTCGCCCTCGGCGCCGTCGCCCCCACCGCGGTGCGGGTCCCCGACGCCGAAGCCGCCCTCGTCGGCTCCCAGCTCGACGACGACACCATGGCCGCGGTGGCCGCCGCCGCCAGCGCCGCCTGCAATCCGATCGACGACAAACGAGGCACGATCGGCTACCGCCAGCAGGTGGCGGGCGTCCTGGCCCGGCGGGCCGTCACCGCCGCAGCCCAGCGTGCCGCCGGCAACCCCACGACCAGCGACGGCCCCGCCCACGGAGGACAACGATGAGCAGAACCCACATCTCCTGCACGATCAACGGCGACCACGCCGAACTGTTGTGCGACTCCGACGAGTCGCTCCTCAACACCCTGCGCGACGAGGTCGGGCTCACCGGCGTCAAGGAAGGGTGCGGCACCGGTGACTGCGGTGCCTGCTCGGTCATCCTCGACGGTCGGCTCACGTGCGCCTGCCTGGTGTTCGCCCCGGAGGCCGACGGCGCCACCGTCGTCACGGTCGAAGGCCTCGCCAGCGCCGACCAGCTCCACCCCCTCCAGCAGGCCTTCCTCGAGGGGGCCGCCCTCCAATGCGGGATCTGCACCCCCGGGTTCCTGGTGGCGGCCAAGTCACTCCTCGACCGTAATCCGAACCCGACCGAGACCGAGGTCCGCTACGGCCTGGCCGGCAACCTCTGCCGGTGCACGGGCTACGACAAGATCATCCGAGCCGTCCTCGAGGCGGCCGAGCTCATGAACGCCAGCACCAACGGCGCCGCCCGCGCCAGCAAGGGGTAACCGAACCATGACCGTTACCGAAGACCCGACCTCCCGGCCCGGCTACAAGTCGGTCGGTACCCGGCCCATCCGTCCCGACGGCCTCGACAAGGTCACCGGCAAGGCCCGCTTCGGGGCCGACCTGGTGCTGCCCGGCATGCTCGAGGGCGCCGTCCTCCGCTCGCCCCACGCCCACGCCCGCATCCGGGCCATCGACACGACGGCGGCCCTGAGCATGCCCGGGGTGAAGGCGATCGTCACCGGCGCCGACTTCCCCGATCTGGCCGCCGCCGGGGCCAAGCCGGCCGACGTCGACATCGCCACCAACGCCATCGCCCGCGACAAGGTCCTCTACGAGGGTCATCCCGTGGCGGCGGTGGCGGCCACCACCCGCAAGCAGGCCAAGGCGGCGGCCGCCGCCATCCACGTCGACTACGAGGTGCTCCCCCACGTCCTCACCGTCGACGAGGCCATGGCCGACGGCGCTCCCGTCCTCCACGCCGGCATGCGAACGCGCGGCGTCGAGCCCGCCCCCGAAGAGGACTCGAACGTGGCCAGCCGGGTCGTGTTCGAACGGGGCGACCTCGACAAGGGCTTCGCCGCCGCCGACGTCGTCGTCGAGCGGGAGTTCACCACCAAGCCCGTGCACCAGGGCTACATCGAACCCCACGCCGCGGTGGCCGACGCCGGCCAGGACGACCGGGCCAACGTGTGGTGCTCGTCGCAGGGTCACTTCGCCATGCGGACCTACACCGCCACCGTGCTCGGCTGGGCCCCGGCGCAACTGAAGTTCACGCCGGCCGAGATCGGCGGTGGGTTCGGCGGTAAGACCGTCATCTATCTCGAACCGCTGGCGGTCGCTCTGTCGCGCCAGTCGGGTCGTCCGGTGCGGATCGTGATGGACCGCGACGAGGTCTTCCGGGCCACCGGCCCCACCTCCGGTTCCCGCATGCGGATCAAGATGGGCGTCACCAACGACGGCAAGCTCACTGCGGCCGAGTGCTGGATGGCCTTCGAAGCCGGGGCCTACGCCGGCTCCCCCGTCGGCGCCGGGGCCATGACGATGCTCGCCCCCTACGTCCTCGACGACTTTCTGATCGAGGGCTTCGACGTGGTGGTCAACAAGCCCCGGGTCGCCGCCTACCGGGCTCCGGGTGCCCCGATCACCGCCTTCGGTGTCGAGAGCGTCATCGACGAGCTGGCCACGTCGATCGGGATGGACCCGATCGAGCTCCGACTCAAGAACGCCGCCGTCGAGGGGACCCAGGCCACCTACGGGCCCAAGTTCCCCCGCATCGGCTTCGTCGAGACCCTCGAAGCCATCCGCGACTCCGATCACTACCGCTCCGGACCGCTCGGCCCCAACCAGGGTCGCGGTGTCGCCGCCGGGTTCTGGTTCAACGCCGGCATGAACTCGAGCGCCACCGTCCACGTCAACGAGGACGGCTCGATCACCGTGGTCGTCGGTTCCCCCGACATCGGCGGGAGCCGGGCCTCGATGTGCCTGTTCGCCGCCGAGGAGTTCGGCATCGACGTCGACCGGGTCCGGGCCCTGGTGGCCGACACCGAGGCCGTCGGCTTCAACGACGTCACCGGCGGGAGCCGGGTCACCCTGGCCACCGGGGCCGCCGTCGTCGAGGCCTGCCGCAAGGTCAAGGACGAGCTCCGGTCCCGGGCCGCCATGACGTGGGACGTCGACATCGAGCTGGTCGAGTGGGTCGACGGTCAGGCCCAGCACACCCAGGGCAGCGAACAGCCCCTGTCGCTGGCCGACCTGGCTGGCAAGTGGGCCCGCACCGGGGGCCCGGTGTCGGCCAGCGCGTCACTCAACGCCCGGGGCGTCGGGTCGGCCTTCTCCACCCAGGTCGTCGACCTGGAGGTCGACGCCGAGACGGGCGCCGTCACCGTGCTGCGCTGCACCACCGCCCAGGACGCCGGCACCGCCATCCACCCCAGCTACGTCGAAGGGCAGATGCAGGGGGGCGTGGTGCAGGGCATCGGCTGGGCCCTCAACGAGGAGTACGTCCACGATGCCGAGGGGCGGATGGAGAACCCCGGCTTCCTCGACTACCGGATCCCGGTGGCGTCCGATCTGCCCATGATCGACACCATCGTGGTCGAGGTCCCCAACCCCCTCCACCCGTACGGGGTCCGGGGTGTGGGTGAGGTCGGCATCGTGCCTCCCCTGGCGGCCGTGGCCAACGCCGTGGCCGCCGCCACCGGATGTCGGATCACCGACCTGCCCCTGTCGCCCATCCGTATCCTCGACGCCATCAATCGTCGCCACGCCAGCGGCGACGCCGGCTGACGTCATGGTCCGGGTCCACTTCGGCGCTGCCCTGCGCGACCTGACCGGTGGCGTGGCCGACGTCGAGGTCGAGGCGGCCACCGTCCGACGACTCATCACCAGCCTCGACGAGCGGTTCCCCGGCATCGGGGAACGGCTCGTCGAGGGCACGTCGGTCTCGGTCGACGGACAGATCATTCCCGACGCGCTCTACGAGGAGCTTCCCGACGGGGCCGAGGTCCACTTCCTTCCCACCCTGTCCGGCGGGTAGGGCCCGGCCCGAGTACCGTTGGCGCCCATGCCGACACAACTGCGCCGCTACGAGGTCGCCCCCGGGGAGCTCGATCGACTGATCGACTGGTTCCCTTCCCTCATCCCGGCCCGGCGGCGCTACGGCTTCACGATCGTGTTCGCCTACGCCGATCGTGACACCAACCAGTTCGTGTGGGCGGTCTCCCATCCCGGCGACTTCGCCGCCGCCGAGGCCGAGTATTCGATCTCACCCGAGCGGGCCGCCGCCTTCGACGGGTTCGAGAGCCCGGTAACGGCCATGCACGTGGCCATGGTCGACGACGTCGTCCCGGCCACCCCGGGCTGAGTCACGCCCGCTCGAGGGCGATCATCAGCACCGGCACCGCGCCGTCGACGGCGGCCACCACTGCGGCCACGAGGTCGATGTTGGTCGGGCCCACCTTCGTCATCGCCACCACCAGGCGGGCGCCATCGGGGCAGGCCCGCCGCTGGCCCCGCTCGTGGAGCAGGACCCGGGCCGCTCGCTCCGGAGTCAGGCGGTCGTCGGGGTCACACCCGGCCAGCTCGGCCACGACCAGAGGCCGGTGGCACCCGTCGGCGATGACAGCACCGAGGGCGTCGGCACCGATGACCGAGACCATGACGGTGGTGGTCGACGGCACGACGGGCTCGTTGGGCCCGGGTGCCTTGAACGGGCGACGGCGCGACCCGTCGGCCTCGACCAGGACATGATCGACCCGTTCGAACCAGCGATCGCACGCCTCGGGGGCCACCCCGATGGCCCTCGTACCCTCGATCGACCGCCAGGCCATCACCGCCCCGTCGGGAACGGCCGCCGCCACCACCCGCTCATCCGCCCCGTCGTCGCCGGTCGGGGCGAGCACCACAAGGAGGGCGCGCTGCTGGTCGTAGCCCATCTTGGTGGTCGTCGTCACGATCCTCGAACCCCTGAGCTGCTGGGCCAGGGCGTGGACGATCGTCGTCTTGCCCCCACCCCCGACCACGGCCACGTGCTCGTGACGACCGAGCGCGAGCGCGGCGGCCAAACCGTCGACCGGGACCGGACCGTCAGAGACCTCGCACACCACGTTCCACCCCGCTGATCCGACCACGTCGACCAGCCGACTGTAGCGGGGGGCCGCAGTGACGGGTGTGGGGCCCACCGCTACACTCTGGCCCGCAGGTCGGCGGCTCCGAGCCGTCGACGGGATGAGGAGACATGACCGTCGAAGGCCGAACAGCGCGACGGGGCCCGGCGATGGCCGCCGTCGTCCTCGCCGTCCTGTCGACCGGGTCGGCCGTCCAGGGCGGGGTGGCCGACACGCCGACGGTTCTCGCCGAGGGACGGCCGCCGCTGCGATCGCTGGCGGTGGAGGGGACGGGCCGTCCGATCCTCGGTTCCCGACTCCACGTGCCTCCGGCCGTGCCGCCCCTGGGGTCCGAGGCGTGGTCGCCCCCGGCCGAGGCCTACCTCCTGGCCACCGGGGTCACGGCCGTGCTCGGCGCCTCCGGTTCCGACCGGATCGATCTGGTGCCGGGGATGGCCTTCGACGCCGAGGCGTCGTCGGCCACGCTGGTGGCCCACGTGCTCAGACCGGTCGAGGCCAGGCAGGGACCGGCGGCCGACGCCCCGGTTGTCGGGTCGTTCGGGGCCGTCACGGAGCGGGGTGGTCCCACCGTGTTCCGGGTCGTGAGCAGCCGGGCGGTCGACGGGTGGATCGAGGTGCAGCTCCCCGTTCGACCCAACGGCACCACGGGCTGGCTACCGCTCGACGCCGTCGAGCTGACCCGCAACCCGTACCGGATCAACCTGGACGTCGCCACCTTCGAGCTGACGATCCACCGGCTCGACGAGGAGGTGCTGCGGACCACCGTGGCCCTGGGCAACGGCTCGACACCGACCCCACTCGGCGAGTTCTACCTGATCGAACTCCTCCGGGCACCCGACCCGAACGGGGTGTACGGACCGTACGCCTACGGCCTGTCCGGCTTCAGCGACACGCTCACCAGCTTCAACGGGGGCGAGGGGGTCATCGGCATCCACGGCACCGATCAGCCGGAGCTGCTCGGGACGAGCGTGAGCCATGGCTGCATCCGGGTCGACAACGCCGTCATCACCGAGATGACGGCGTTCCTGCCGCTCGGCACCCCCGTCTCGATCGGCTGATCGGACGGGGGTGGCCGCCGCCGGCAGGCGGCGGCCCTCAGCCCGTGTAGGGCGGATCGTCGTCGACGGCTTCGGCCACCGGGGTCTCGCCGTCGTCGCCATCACCATCACCATCGTCGTCGTCGCCGCCGGTGGCAGCGGCCGTAGCGCCGTCGTCTCCGCCGTCGTCGGCAGCGTCACCGCCGTCGTCGGCAGCGTCACCGGCGGCGGCGTCGTCACCAGCGGCGTCGTCGGCGGCCTCGTCGGCGGCGGCCTCGGTCATGACCTCGACCTGGTTCTCGAGCGAGGCCATGCCCTGGAGATCGACCAAGGCGGCCTCGACCGCCGCCATCTCCTCGGCGGAGGAGACGAGACCGGTGAGACGGACCACGTCGCCGTCGACCTCGACGTCGACGCCCTCGAACCCGGCCTCGGCCAGGATACCCGAGGCCAGCGCCTGGAGATCGGTGGACGCCGTCGTCGGGGCGGCGGCCAGGGCGCTGGTCGTCGAGACGGCAGCGGCCTCGTCGTCTCCGGTGGCGGCGGTGTCCTCGTCGCCGCCACACCGGGACAGGATCAGGCCGAGTACGACGACGAGCGCCACCGCACCGAGCACCCACCACCACAGCCGGCCTCCACCTTGCCCGACTACGGCGGTGGCCCGCTCCCTCGCCGCAGTGGCGACGCCGCCACCACGGGAGGCAGCGACCGACGTCGTCTCGGGAGCCGCAGCCGCCACCTTGCGGGTCTCGTTGGCCATCCCCGCCGTTGCCGCGGTGACGCCGGATCCGACGGCGACGGTGGCCGCACCGACGTCGGTGTCGACGTCACCTCCGACCAACCTGGTCCCCGACACCTCGTCGTCGGGGACGGCACCAGCGGCCACCGGAGCCGTGATCTCCGCCCCCGAGGGCACCTCGCCGCTGTCACCGTCACCGTCCATGAGCGCACCGGCGGCCACCCCACCGGCACCCGCCACCAGCCCGGCGGCGGCGAGATCGGCCGCATCGAGGCCACCGGCGTCGTCGGCGCTCCCGGCCACGGTGACGGCGTCCAGATCCCCGGGGTCGACATCGCCGGACTCGAGATGGCCGGACTCGAGATGGCCGGGCTCGATATGGCCGGACTCGACATCGCCAGTCGCCAGGTCGGCGGTGACGTCATCGTCCGACGAGCCGTCGCCGTTGACGAGCCCGGCGGCCAGCGCCGTCCCCCCGGCGGCGACGGCGCCGACGGCGGCCACCGTTGCGAGCGGAGCACCCTCGTCGTCGGGGTGGGCGGCGGCCGCTCCGGCGTCGTCGGGCACGTTGCCCGGGCCGTAGAAGGCGACGAGCCGGGCGGATTCGATGTCGGGTCGCGACCAGCCGTGCTCGCTCCCCCCGGGTTCGAAGTCGTCGCCGCTGGCACCAGCGGGGTGGGTGGGCGAGAGCCGGAATCCGGCAGCCTCGGCCGCCGACGGCGAGTCGAACCACACCGCCGCCCTCGTGCGCCGGTAGGCGCTGCTATCGGGTCGGTGGTAGCGCCGCGATCCGTCCTTGCGGACGTTGCCCTTGATCGGATAGTGCTGGGGCATCTCGCCGGGATCAGCCAACGGGGCCCGAGAGCCCACACCATACGGGTGGAGGTCGGCATCGTGGGCCATGGCCCCCAGAGCGAAGGCCCCCGTCGCCAGCGCGGCCACGGGCAGGGTCTCGTCGTCATCGGCCTCGGCCGTGATCTCGTCATCGGCGACCGTGTCACCGGCGGTGTCGGCGTCAGCGACGTCGGTGTGGGCCACGGCGAGGCTCCGGGCCGCCAGGCGGTTGGCCTCGACGTCGTCGACCGAACACGGGTGCTGGGCCCCTCCGGGCTCGAACAGCCCACCATCCGAGTCAGCAGGATGCGTCGGCGACAACTCGAACCCCGCCGCCTCCGCCGCCGACGGCGAATCGAACCACACCTCGGGGCGCGTCACCCCGTAGTTGCGGGAATCCGGCCGGTGATAGATCAATCGACCATCATCACGAACATTCCCCTTGATCGGGTAACACGCCGGCATCTCCCGCACGTCATCCAACACCGCATGGGAACCCGCCCCATACGGATGCGTGGCATCCCCCGACATCGTCGCCTCGCTCATGTTCCGATCCTCCGCCCCAGGCCTCGTTGCCCCAGATCAGCCCCGCAGGCTAGCCTCCGCTGCCGGCTCGCACCACAACCTTCACCCGGCGTCGTCAACTGTTCACATGGGCCGACTACGCTCCGCCCGGATGAGGCAGAAGAGGACCAAAGGTCCCTGGCCGGGATCATCCGCCCGGTCGAGCATTCACCTTCTGGCTCGGCGGCGGGTTCGGCGTGATCGCCGGCTCGGCCGCCGTGTTCGGCCGCGACCACTGACCCCAGCGGGGCATGACCCCGGACATCGTCGGTGAAGGTACTGGTGGTCGGCGGGTTCGACCCCGGCGATCCCGGCGCCGCCCTCGTCGACCGTGCCGCCCAGGCGCTGCAGGCCGGGGGCCACGAGCCGGTGGCCACGGACCTGGCGGCCGAGGGTTTCGACCGGACCATGACGGCCGAGGAGCGGGCGGCCTACCTGACCGACGCCCCCCTGGTGACCGCCGAGGCCCGACGGGGGGCCGAGCTGGTGGGCGCCGTCGAGGGGATCGTCGTCTGCTACCGGGTCATCGCCGGCACGGCCCCGACCCGCGTCAAGAGCTGGCAGGAGCGGGTCTTCGTCCTCGACGTCGGGTTCCGGTTCCTCCCTTCGGGACGGATCACCGGGGCCCTCGATCACCTCACCAGGGCCTGCGTCATCGCCCTCGACCCGGACGACGACCGCCGTTGGCGCCACCGCAACTCCTTCGGGCCGTGCCTGGCCCGGTCGTTCCATCTCAGCTCCAACCGGCGGTGCCGGTCGCGCTATGTCACGGTGACCGGAGCCGGCTCCGCGTCCATCGCAGCCGCCCTGGGCCACTGGTAGCACCCACGGCGTCGGCCACCCGGTCGAGGTGGGCCGCCGTCTCCGCCGGCGTCCGGCGGTCGATCTTGTACAGCGGCACCCAGCGGAAGCGGGCTCCGGGAGCGCAGCGGCCGAGCACCACCGTCTTCAGGTAGCGCCGTCCCCATTCCCCCTGGACCAGGTTGATCAGCTTCGACGACCCGCAGGTGGTGACCACGACCAGCTCCTCGACCCGGTCGAGGACGGGCGGACCGCCGAGCAGGCGGTGCACCCAGCCGAGCAGCAGGGCGGGCAGTCCGCCCGACCAGGTCGGGTAGACCAGCACCAGGCGCCGGGCCGCGGCCAACGTCTCGGCATCGGGTTCCTCACCCTGACCGAGGCGGAACGTGGCCACCTCGACCCCGGCCGAGGCCAGGGCGTCGACCAGGCGCGACCGGAGGGCGGCGCTGTAGCTCTCCTCCAGGGGGTGGGCCTGGACAACGACGGTTGTCACCCCAGTTGGGGTAGGACCCCGGCCGCCAGCCGCTCGAGCTGGTCGGCCACGACGGAGTAGCGGTCGCCGACCCCGAGGGGGAACACGATCAGGTCGCGGAGGCCGCCGAGGTGGTGGCGGTACCAGTCGATCCCTTCGGCCACCTGGTCGGCGGTGCCGATCAGCCAGACCTTGTTGTCGAGCGACTCCTCGAGCGTGGGGATGAGGCCGGGCGCCGCCGGAGCCCCGTCGGCCCCCATGTAGCCCCGACTCCAGCCGTAGGGCCCGAGAAACTTCCAGAACTCGTCGTGGCTGTGACGCACGGCCAGCACCGCCTCCTCGTAGGAGTCGGCAACGCAGGTGTTGACCACCAGCATCCGATTCTCGCCCGGGGCCAACGACCGACCGTGGGCCTCCTCGTAGATCTCGGCGTAGCGATCCCAGAACGACTTCATGAAGGCGTGGTGCTTGAGCCACATCACCCCACCCCAGCCGCTGCGGGGTACGGCTTCGAGGGTGGGGGGCGACGTGATGGCCTGCCACGTCTCGTAGGGGTGGAGGGGTCGGGGCAGGAGGCTCAGCTCGGAGACGTAGCCACCGCGGTCGGGGATCCCGGGCGGGGGGAACTGGTAGACCTCGCCCTGATAGGAGAACGACTCGTTGTCGAGGGCGAGATGGATGACCTCGACCGCCTCGGCGAACTGGCGACGGTTGAACTCGTCGGCCTCGGCCCCCTCGGGGTTGTCGAAGCTCCCGATCATCGTGCCCAATGTCTCGGCCTCCCGGGGCACCGTGCCCCGTCCGATGCCGAGCACGCCCCGCCCCTTCGACAGGTTGTGGAGGGTGGCGAAGTCCTCGGCCAGACGCAGCGGGTGCCACTGGCCGACCACGTTGAACATGGTCCCGATGCGGAGCCGCTCGGTCCGCTCGGCCAACGCCACCCCGGTCATCAGCCCGTTGGGGACGACCTCGTAGCCCTCGTGCTGGAAGTGGTGCTCGGTCAGCCAGAAGCTGTCGAACCCGAGCCGATCGGCCAGGACCCCGATGTCGAGGATCTTCTCCGTGGCCTCCCAGGCCACCTTGGCGTCGTACCGTCGGTCGGTGGGGGCCGGGGGGCCGGCGCCGGCATCGTCCATCTCGACACCGCCGAAGAGGAACACTCCAACTCGCATTCGGCCACTGTAATCGGGGCGCCGGCGGGCCCGGCCCACCGCCGTGATCAAGCGGGCGTCGAACGGGCCACGGTGAAGGCCTGGGCCGGGCCCGCCGGGGCTACCGCTAGGGAGCCCAGCCCGGCATCGACGGCGGCCACCCGGGCCGGATCGACGGCCTCCCAGTGCTCGGGGGAGGCCCACCAGATCACCAGCCGTACCGTGTCCGGCTCGTCGTCGGTTGTCCACACCTCCTTGTGGACGAACCCCGGTTGGTCCTCCAGGAACGTGGTCCAGACCGCCTCGTCCCGCTCGATCCAGTGATCACGGAGGGCGGCGCCGACCTCGAAGGTGAGGAACTCGACCACCATGACTGTGACGCTACACAACGGTCGCCGTCGGGAGATCGTGTTAATAGTTCGTCACGACAATGCTAACTCTGGTGACCCCGACGGCACGCGGCTATACGTCGGCCCCCGCCCCCCGGTAGCTTGTCGAGGTGGATCGCGTCGTACGACCGGGCCCGGACGGACCGGTATGACGGCGCAGTTGAGTAGGTGCAGTGGGTGCGAACGCAACAGGGCCGGCGTTGTCCTTCGATCGGATCGGGATGGTTTTCCCCGACGGGACCGAAGCGCTGACCGACATATCGTTCACCGTCGATCCGGGTGAGTTCGTCACCGTGGTCGGGCCGTCGGGGTGCGGCAAGTCGACGCTGCTGAAGATCGCCTCGGGGTTGCTCGACCCCACGAGCGGCACCGTCACCGTCGACCGCGACCGCCTGGGCTACGTGTTCCAGGACGCCACCCTGCTCAGCTGGCGCACCGTCCGCCAGAACGTGGAGCTCCTCGCCGAGCTCCACGGCTTCTCCCGCGAGGACCGGGTCCGCCTGGCCCAGGACGCCATCGACATGGTCGGCCTCTCGGGATTCGAGAACCACTACCCCCGCTCTCTGTCGGGGGGCATGAGGATGCGGGCATCGCTGGCCCGCACCCTCACCCTCAAGCCACCGGTGTTCTTGTTCGACGAGCCGTTCGGCGCCGTCGACGAGATAACCCGGGAACACCTCAACGAGGAGACCCAACAGCTGTTCCGATCGGAGGGTTTCGCCGGGTTGTTCATCACCCACTCGATCGGCGAGGCGGTGTTCATGAGCACCCGCGTGTTCGTCATGTCGGCCCGGCCGGGGCGCCTGGTGGCCGAGTACGAGGTGCCGTTCCACTATCCCCGGAGCCCGGACCTCCGCTTCGATCCGGCGTTCGCCACCCTCAGCGGCGAGATCTCCCACGCACTCCGAGGAGCCCACGCATGAGCCGCATCGACGACGACACGACGACCGAGGGCGCCCGTGGTGCCACCGGCGGCGCCACCGACACCCTCGCCGATCCCGACCTCGTCGCCATCGGCGCCGAGGGGGCCGTGATCCTGCCCGACGACGCCCCCCGACGTGGCCGAGCCATGCCCCGTGGGCGCTGGTTCGGCGAGATGGTCCTCCCACCGCTGTTACTCGGTTCCGTCCTGGTCGGCCTGTGGTACGCCGTCACCTACCTCGTGCTCGACGAGCGCCGCCGCTTCCTGCTCGAGGCCCCCCACCGTGTGGTGCTGGAGGGGTTCCTCGAATGGGACACCTTCTCCGAGATCCTCCTGGCCCTGTGGTCGAGCACCAAGGTGGCCATGATCGGCCTCGTGATCTCCATCCTGCTCGGCTTCGCCCTGGCCATCGTCATGAGTCAGGCCAAGGTGGCGGAGCGGGCGATCTTCCCCTACATGGTGACACTCCAGGCCATCCCTATCCTCGCCCTGGTCCCCCTGATCCAGTTCTGGTGGGGCACCGGTCAGACGTCGCGGGTGGTGGTGTGCATCATCATCTCGGTGTTCCCCATCATCGTGAACACCCTGTTCGGGCTCCTCTCGGCCGACAAGGGCCTCCACGACCTGTTCACCCTCCACGGAGCCAGCCGGGTGACACGGCTCCGAAAGCTCATGTTCCCCGCCGCCCTGCCCGCCATCTTCGCCGGTCTGCGGATCTCGGCCGGGCTGTCGGTGATCGGGGCCATCGTCGGCGACTTCTTCTTCGGAAAGGGCGACAAGGGCATCGGTCAGCTCCTCCGCAAGTTCGCCAACGATCTGAGCGGCGAAGCCCTCCTGGCGTCGGTGATCATGTCGTCGGTGCTGGGGGTCACGGTGTTCCTGATCTTCGGCTGGCTCCAGACCCGCTTCATCGGCAAATGGCACGACGCCGCCGGTGGGGGTGGGCGCTGACGCCATCGATCGGCGGCACCATGGATGGGTCGCCTCGAGCTCGCTGCGCGCCGCGCAACGAATCACAAACCATTGGGAGAGAAGAACACGATGAACGAGCATTGGCGCAAGCTGCTGGGATTGTTCCTGGCTCTCGGCCTCGTCGCCTCCGCCTGCGGCGACGACGGGGATGATACGAGCACCGAAGCCGACGATGACACGACCACGACGGAGAGCTCGGAGACCGACGAGACGACCGACACCACCGAGGACACCGACGAGACGACCGACACCACCGAGGGCGATGGCGAGGCCGCCGCTCCCGACCTTGCGGCAGTCTGCCCGGCGTCGATCGTGATCCAGACCGACTGGTTTCCCGAGGCCGAGCACGGTGCGCTGTACGAGCTGATCGGCGACGACTACACCATCGACGCCGACGCCAAGCGGGTGTCGGGCAACATGGTGCTCGGCGGCGAGGAGCTCGGGGTCACGTTCGAGATCCGGGCCGGCGGTCCTGCCATCGGCACCGGCTCGGTGGGGGCCGAGATGTACGTCGACGACGAGATCACCCTCGGCTACGCCACCACCGACGGGCAGGTGCTCCGCTACGAGGAGACGCCGCTGCTGTCGGTCGTCGCCCCCCTCGAGACCAACCCCCAGATCATCTACTGGGATCCGGAGACCTATCCCGAGATCGAGACCCTGGCCGACCTCGGTGAGGCGGGGGTGACGATCAACGTCTTCCCCGGTGGCACCTTCGCCGACGTGTTCGTGGCCCAGGGCATCTGGAACGAGGACCAGATCGACCCGTCGTACGACGGCTCGCCCGGCCGGTTCGTGGCCGAGGGCAACATCGCCCAGCAGGGCTTCGCCTCGGCCGAGCCGTGGCTCTACCAGAACCAGATCGAGGACTTCGGTCGGGAGCTGGCCTACGAGACCCTGAACGACGCCGGCTTCCAGGTCTACAGCCAGACGGTGGCCATCCGCCCCGACGATCTGGAGACCCTGCGGCCGTGCCTCGAGGAGCTGGTGCCGGTGATCCAGCAGGCCACCGTCGACTACTACGCCGACCCGGCCGCGACCAACGCCCTGATCGTGGAGACCGTCGAGGCCTACGACACGTTCTGGACGTACCCGGCGGAGCTGGCCGAGTTCTCGGCCCAGATCCAGATCGACGAGGGCTTCGCCGGCAACGGTGACGACTCGACGGTGGGCAACATGGACGAGGCCCGGGTCCAGACCGTCCTCGACGCCATGACGGCGGCCGAGATGGACGTGCCTGCCGATCTGACGGTGGCGGACCTGATCACCAACGAGTTCATCGACGACAGCATCGGCTTCTGAGGTCACGAGGGAGCCCCGCCCCGGGCGGGGCTCCCTCCCGGTGACGCGGCCCGACGGGGCCACGCTTGCGTCGGGCCGCCGCCCCGTCGACACTTTGGCCATGGCCAGCGGAGACACCGGGGATGGACGGCCCACGGCGAGCGATGACCTCGGCGAGGGCCGGGCCTACGGCCGCCCGGTGGGCACCTGGGACCCCGATCTGGTCCAGACCGGCCCCGGCACACCATCGGGTGAGTTGCTCCGCCGCTCTACTACGGGCGGGTGGAGGACGATGGCATCCGCTGCCCGTACCACGGCTGGCTTCCCCGGCTCGAGATCCACCACCCACGGTGGCGGTGGTGGCCGTGGGTGGCGACCCTGTCGGGGTGGCGTTCGATCCCGACGACGCCCTGGTCGAGCTGATCGCCGGAAACTACATCGTCGGACCGGCCACGTGAGTCGCTGGGCCCCGGTTCGGACACCATGAGCTTCCTCGACGGCTCGCCGTTCGTGACCGATGACGACCCGCTCGCCGTCGAGGTCGGCACCCTCGGCGTGGCCTCCGACATCCACGGCAACCCCTTCGCCCTCGGCGCCGTCCTGGCCGACGGGGCCGACGAGGGCGTCGACCGCTGGCTCGTCCTCGGCGACATCGTGGCCATGGGCCCGGCACCGGGCGAGGTCATGGACCAACTCGACGGTGTGGACCTCGTGGCCGTCGTCGGGGGCAACACCGACCGGTACGTGCTCACCGACGACCGCCCACCGCCGTCGCTGACCGACGTGGCGGCCGATCCGTCCCTCCTCGCCCTCCTCGTGGAGCTGGCCGGCTCGTTCGCCTGGACAAGGGGCTACCTGGCGGCCCTCGGACACCTGGACACGCTGCGGTCGTTCCGGGCCACGGCCCGCCTCGCCTTTCCCGACGGCACCGACGTGCTCGCCGTTCACGCCTCCCAGGTGGCCGACGAGGGTCGGGGGATCGCCCCCGACGTCGACGGCGGCGAGTTGGGCCTGCTTTTCCCGGCCCCGTCCGCCTCGCTGGTCTTCGGCGGCCACACCCACGAGACGACCGACGTCACCTACGACGGCGTCCGCTACGTCAACCCGGGCAGCGTCAGCAACCATCCCCGCCCCGACCACGACGCCCGCTACTGCATCGTGCGCCTCGACGGGGACGGACACCGGATCGACTACCGCGACGTCCCCTATGAGAAGGAGCAGGCGGTCGAGGCCATCCTCTCGTGCGGCATCCCGGGGGCGGACCGCATCGTGCGGCGGTTCTTCACCCCCGCCGACGGCGGGTGAGCGGACGAGGCGGACGACCGCCGGTAGCGGGGTGGGCGGTCTCCGGCAACCGGCGCCACACCATCACCGACGCCGCCAGGCCGATGGCCCCCACGGCCAGGCTGGCGGCGCTCAGCGAGAGAGCGGCGGTGAGCAACGCAACCAGCAGCGGACCGGCCGAGGTGCCGACGTCGCCGAGGAAGCGGAAGCCGCCGAGGAACGTGGCCCGGCCCACGTCGGGCGAGAAGTCGGCCCCCAACGTCATCACGATCCCGCTGCCGAAGCCGTTGCCGAGCCCGAGGAGCACGGCGGCCGCCACGAGGAGGGTCGGTTGCGATCCGATGGCCAGCACAGCACCTGGCGGGACGTCCGCAACAGTCCGACGGCTACCGTCGCTCCGGCCGCAGTCCAGGCCCCGTCGCGGCCCGTCGCCAAGGCCCGACGGATCCCCACCGGGCGGGGCCGGGCCGGGGCTGGATCGCCGGCCGGGGCCGCCGGCTCGTGATCGGTGGCCCAGACCAGCACGGCCAGACCGAGCACCGAAGCGGCGATGTGAATCCAGAAGGCGCCGTCGAGCCCGATGGACCGAACGGCGAGGGCGCCGCAGAACGGCCCGATGAACGTACCGATACGGTTGCTGCCCCCCAGCGCGGCGAGCGCTCGCCCCCGACGTTCGACCGGCACCACCTCGGTGACGTAGGCCAGGCGGGCCAGGAGCCACACCGACCAGGCGCACCCGATGACCAGGGTGCAGATGCCGAACAGGAGGAGGCCGTCGGCCACCACGCACCCCGTGAGGGCGACGGCCAACACCACGGTGGCCGCCATCATGGCCCGCCGCTCGCCGATCCGCTCGACCAGCCACCCGGCCGGGAGGTCGAAGCCGAGGGTCCCGAGGCCCCGCAGCCCGACGACGAAGCCGGCGACGGCCACCGAGGCCCCGAGGCCCCGGGCCGCCAGGGGGACCACCGGGATGATGGCGCCCTGGCCCAACCCGAACAGCAGCGACGGCAGGTAGACCGACGCCGCCAGCGACCGGATCGTCGCCCCGCCACCCGGTCCGTCGGGCGACGGCTGGCCCGCCGTCAACGGTGGATCGTGCGCTGCTCGTCACACGACGCCACGAGCCGACCCTGGCGGAACACCCGACGGGCCATGGGGGCATCGGCCACCGCGGCCCGGATCGAGGGGGCGGCGATGGCGACGAGGTCGGCCGGGTCGCCCGGTTCTATCCGGACCGGCTCGAGGCCCATGATCGCCCGCGGTCCGTTGCTCACCAGGTGGTAGGCCTCGTCGGGGAGGCGGTGACCGGCCATCACCATGAGCGCCGCCGTCTCCAACGGATCGCTGCGACCGACCAGGTTGAACGGATCCTGCACGTTGTCGCCCCCGGCGGCCACCGACGCCCCCGCCTCGAGCAGGGCGGCGATGGCGGTCAGGCCCCGGGGGGTGGCGGTGGGGTGATCGCGACCCTGGAGGAAGAGGTTGGTCTGGGGCAGTGTCACGACCGCCACGCCGGCCGCCGCCACCTCCTCGGCGATGCGGGCCTGCTCGCTCGGGGTCTGCATGCCCAGGCTCACGCAGTGGCTGGCCGTCACCGAGACCGCCACCTCGCCCGCCACCACCTGTCGGGCCAGCTCCCGCAACGTCATCACCGCCGGGTCGAGCTGCTCGTCGACGTGGAGATCGACGGCCAGGCCGGCCTGCTCGGCCACGGCGAGGGCGTGGGCGATGAGTGCTGCGGGGTCGGGGTCGAGGTGGGGGCACCCGCCAACGACGTCGACGCCGTGCTCGACCGCCTGATCGAGGGCCCGACGGGTGGCGGCACCGTCGGGACCGGTGGTCGGCACGTCGGTCAGGGCCACGAGCTCCACGTCGATCAGCCCGGCAAGGCGATCGGCGGCCCGTCGCACCGCCAGCAGGTTGGTGACCCCGGCCACCCCGGTCACGTTCACGTGGGACCGCACCGCCGTCACCCCCCGCACGAGGAGCAGTTCGAGCGCCGCCACGGTCCGGGCCTCCACCCCCTCCGGGGTCAGCACCCCACCGGCCGAGGCCGTCGTCCACGCCTCGATGGCCCCGAGCAGGTCGCCGCTGGGATTGGGCACGAGCTCGGCCGTCAGGGCCTTGTCGAGATGGGCGTGAGGTTCGGCCATGGCCGGCAGCAGGAGCCACCCGGCCAGATCGTGGACGACGGCGCCGTGCCACGGGTCGCTGGTGTCACCACGGCCGAAGTCCTCGCTGGTGTCGCCGGTGACCGGGGGCTCGGGGGGCGGGGCCGGCGCCGTGCCGGTCGGCACCACGTCGGCGATGCGCCCGTCCACGATGTGGACGTCGACCCGACGACCACCCGGCAGCAGAGCGTCGCGCAACACCACCCGCTCACCCGTGCCGACCACCGACCAACCGCTCATCCCGGCACGCTAGGCGCTTGGAGGCGTGGATACGGGATTTTGTGACAGCGGCGAGTTTCGCCGCATGCGAAACTCGAAGCGAGGCGCTCCGCGCCGAGGCCGCTAGCGCCCCCCGGACCAGCGGCGCCGGGAGGATCCCCGGACCCGCTCGATGACGACGGCGGCGGCGTTGCGGCCCGATGCTCCGAAGATGCCGGCCCCGGGGAACGTCCCGGCCCCGGTCAGGTGGAGACCGTCGATCGGGGTGCGGTAGCGGGACAGCTCCGGCCGGCGGCCGACGAGGGTGGCGAGGGGGGACCCGCCGTAGGACGGGGTGTGGCCGCGGTGCATGGCGAACTCGCGCTCGTACCGATCGGGGGTCATGACCCGCCACCGCTCGATCGAGGCCTCGAATCCGGGCTCCGCCAGCTCACCCCACACCGAGAGCCAACGCGCCGGCTCGCCCGAACCGGGCCATCCGCCGGTGAGGGAGTAGGGGGTGAAGAGGGCCTCGAGGCTGACCACGTGACGGTCGAGGCCCGGCCGCATCGTGGGGTCGAGGGCGGACGGCGAGTTGACGAGGAGGGTCGGCCGATCGGCCACCCGACCCTCGGGCCGCAGCCGGTGGGCCTCGGCCACCTCGGTCGGCGACGGGCTCACGAAGGTGGTGGGCTCCGACAGGTCGATCCCGCCGAGGCGGGCCTCGACGGCGTCGAGGCCCGCCAGCCGGGCCGGAGCGCCGGTGACCACGGCGTCGACCTTGCTCTCGTAGCCCTGGCGGACGGGGGTCTGCCGCCACCGCTCGACCAGGGCCCGGGCGGCCGCCGGCGGCTCGTCGATCCAGTCGACGAGGACCCGCTGAGGGTCACACGCCGCCACCACCGTGGCGGCCCGCATCTCCGTGCCGTCGTCGAGCCGGACGCCCCGCACGGCCCCGTCGTCGACGACGAGGGAGGTGACGGTGGCCCCGCAGCGGACCACCCCCCCGGCCGCCTCGAAGCTGGCCCGGGTGGCGTCGGTCAGGAGTCCACTGCCGCCCCGGGGCCGACCCCCCCGCACGAGATGGCGGGTGGCGTAGGAGAGGGCGGCCAGCCCGGTGCCGGGAGTGTCGGCCGGCAGGCCCCACACGGTGGGGCCCGTGCTGACGGCGGGCATGACGAGATGCCAGTCGTCGAAGTACCGGCCCAGCACCTCGGCGGCGCTCCGCCGCCCCCACCCCCACAACCGGTTTGCCCCCGCGGCCCGACGGCGGAGGACGGAGGCCACCAGCCGGGGGCCGGTGGGTCGGGTCCGGACCAGGTCCAGCACCAGCTCGGCCACCGGGAGGGCATCGGCCAGGTAGCGGCGGTAGGCCGCCACCTGACCGGGATGGCTGGCGGCGAGGGCGTCGACCGTGCGATCGGGGTCGTGGAACAGGACCCACGGGTCGCTGCGGTCGTGGAAGGCGTAGATGGCGGCGGCCGACGGTTCGAGGTACTCGAGGCCGTGGTGGCCGAGGTCGAGCTCGTCGACGATGGGCAGGGCACGGATCATCGTGTGGTCGCAGTGGCAGATGTTGAACCGGGCCCCGAGGTCGGCCACGGTGGAGGCGCAACCGCCGACGTCGGTCCGGGCCTCGAGCAGGAGGGTGTCGACGCCGGCCCGGGCCAGGTAGGCGGCACAGATCAGGCCGTTGTGACCGCCTCCGACCACGATCACCTCGGCATCGCTCATCCCTCCGAGGTTAGGGCCTCGGCGCCACCGTCCGACCCGTGCTCGGCCAGTGGTCGGGCACCCGGTCCCGCAGCCAGGCCACGAGGGCGGCGTTGACCTCAGCCGGTCGTTCCTGGGCCATCCAGTGGCCGGTATCGAGGGTCTGGTAGGTCAGGTCTCGGCAGTGCTCCCGCATCGGGTCGGCCAGCCGGGACCCGGTGCAATCGCAGGTGTAGTCGTAGCGGGCGGCCAGGAACAGCACCGGGAGGTCGAGCACGCCGTCGCCGACGGCGGTGGTGGCGTAGCGGGCGTTGGCCTCGTGGTTGAGGTACCAGCTGTCGGGACCGAAGAATCCGTTGCGGTCGAGGGCGGCGGCGTAGGTCCGCAGGTCGACCTCGGTGACGACGTCGGGGTCGCGGGGGAGATCGGGGGCGACGTCGGCCCCGCCGAACCAGCCGCCGGCCGCCCGGATCCCGGCGGTGACGGCGGGCTGACCGGCGTTGTCCGGATTGCCCTTTCGGAACAGGGCCTTGACCACCCGGTAGGCGTCGGCCTCGAAGACCTCGACCGCCCGCTCCAGGTTCTCCTGATAGAAGAGCTGGTAGTCCCATTGGCCCACCGGGTAGCGGTCGGCGGGGTACACGTCACGGTCGACCAGCGCCACGAGGGCATCCCAGCCGACCTCGATCGTCCGGTACGGCACGCACAGGTTGGCCACCGCCCGGCACCGGTCGGGATGATGGCTGGCCAGGTTCCACACCACCGGGCTCCCCCAGTCGTGGCCCACCCAGACGGCCCGGTCACGTCCGAGATGGTGGAGCAGCTCGAGCATGTCGCCCACGATGTGCTCCTGGGCGAAGGCGTCGGTGGTGTCGTAGGTCGACGAGCGGCCGTAGCCCCGCATGTCGGGGGCCACCGCTCGGAATCCCAGGCCGGCCAGGACGGGCAGCTGGTGGCGCCAGCTGATCGACAGCTCGGGCCAGCCGTGGACGAAGACGACGAGGGGCCCGTCCTCGGGACCGGCGGCCAGGTAGCCGGTGGTGTGGCGTTCGGTGCGGACGGTGTGTTCGGTGATCTCGACGCTCATCGGAATCCAACACTACGGTCACCGCCCCATCGGCGCCCGCCGTTCCGGACTCAGCCGCCGAACATGCTCTCGGCGTCGACCACCTCGTCGGCGGGTGGGGGCTCGATGCCCAGGTCGGCGCCGTGGTCGTAGAGCTCGACGACGAGCGTGGCGGTGAACGACTCGCCGGGGGTGGGCACGGCACCGAACGACTCGATCAACCCGGTGCTGGCCAGCTCGATCGAGTACCGGCGGACCAGGCCGTCGCCGTCGATCCACAGTTCCACCGGGAGCACCGCCCCGTCGAGTGATCCCAGCTCGCCCTCCAACTCGGCCCGGGTGGCCGGATCGGCGGCGGCGACGGCCGCCAGATCGATCGTGGACCGGTAGTGGGTGGTGGCCACCCCCCGCACCGTGTCGGGGCCGACCTCGTCGAGTGCGGCTCGGGCCGTACCGATGCCGACGAGGAGACCGAGCGGGTCGGTACCGACGGTGCCGAGGCCGAACTGATCCGAGGCGCCGCCGAGCTCCTCGGCCCCGAGGGCCAGCCAGGCGTCTTCGCGGCCGGTCAGCATGCCGAGCAGGCTCCACCGGAGCCAGCCCTCGCGGCCGGCGACCCGGACCTCGATCGGGTCGGCCAGGTAGCTGTCGAAGCCGGGGGGGATCTGGCTCGACTCGCCGGCGGCCGCCATGACCGCCCCCAGGCCGCTCAGGTCGATCCTCAACGCCATCGCCTCGTTGGCCAGGTCGAGATCGCCGTCGATCACCACGTCGAAGGCGATCGGGCCCTCGGCGGCCGTCTCACCGGCGGCCGAGAGGCGGGCCTCGAAGCGGACGCTCTCGTAGGCGCCGGGATCCTCGCCGTCGGCGAACAGGAGGGCGCCGAGCGGGCCTCCGGTCGACAGGGCACCCGGCGCCGTCCCGAGGTCGCCGGTGACGGTGCCGAGGGCATCGCCGTCCCCGCTCGACCCTGGGGGCTCACCGTCGACCGGCGTCTCCCTGGCGGCGACGTCGCCGGCCGTCTCGCCGCCGTTCTCGACCGTCGCCGTCCCCTCGTCGGTGCCGCCGCTCCCGCAGGCGGCGACGCACAACGTCAGTACGGTCACCAGGGTGAACAGTTTCTTGGTCACGGGACGCTCCGCTGCTCGACTACAGGCCGACGGGCGTCATCGCGCAGGGATGACCGGTCCGTCCTGCGGTCCATCGGTCATGGCGGCCCTGAACCTGAGGGACTGGTCAGGGCGTCCAGTCGGCGAACGTGTCGATCATGTAGCGGACGTCGGGCCCCAGCGGGTAGAGGATGGGGCACGTGCACCCGTTGTCGATGTACTCGGCCACCTTGGCCCGGCACTCGTCGGGGGTACCGGCGGCGCAGATCATCTGGACGATCTCGTCGGGGACCCGCGTGGCCGCCGCCACCACCTGCTCGTGGGTGGCGGGCCAGGTCAGCACCTCGCCGACGGCGTCGAGGATCGAGGCCGGCACCCCGCTGGCCTTCATGATGTGGGGCTGCTGGCCGAGGTACTGGGTCACGAGGAGCCGGGCCCCGTCGAGGGCGGCCTGGCGGTCCTCGTCGACCGAGCACACCACCAGCTGGGGCCGGTCGATGTGGTCGACGCTGCGCCCGGCCTTGGCCGCCCCGATCGCCAGGTGCTCGAGGGCCTGCCGGTTGTAGTCGGGTGACACGAGGTAGTTCAGGACGACGCCGTCGGCGATCTGGCCGGTCAGCTCCATCATCTGCATCCCGGTGGCCCCGATGTAGATCGGGACGTCCTTCGGTCGGCGCTCCTGGTGGACGTAGTCGAGCTCGACCGCGTCGAGGTGGACGAAGTAGCCGTCCATGGTGACCGTCTCGTTGGCCAGGAGGGCCCGGACGGCCGTCACCACCTCCCTCATGACGGTCAGGGGGCGGGCCCGGTCGATGCCGACCCTCGATGCCAGGGGATCCCACCACGCCCCCAGCCCGCAGATGATCCGACCGGGGGCGAGGTCGTCGAGGGTGGCGAACAGGGAGGCCAGCCGGGCCGGGTTGCGGGTCCACACGTCGATGACGCCGGAGCCGATCCTGATCCGGTCGGTGGTGGCGCCGAAGGCGGCCATGGCCACCCCGGCCTCCCGGACGAGCCGGGAGTCGGCCTGCCACACCGCCTCGAACCCCCGCTCCTCGGCGTAGCGGGTGTGGTCGATGGCGTCCGCCATCGGGTGGGCGTCCTGGAGGTAGAGGGCCAGTCGGGTCACGGTGTGGTCGCTCCTGTCTCGGCCGGCGGCCGTTCGTCGGCGGCGACGCCCGACATCAGCAGCCCGATCGTGTTCTTGTCGGCGAGACCCCGGGGCACGTCGCCCATGATCCGCCCCTCGTAGAGGACGACCACCCGGTCGGCCAGCTCGAGTATCTCGTCGAGGTCCTCGGAGATGAGGAGGATGGCGGCGCCGTCGCTGCGCTGCTCCAGGAGGCGTTCGTGGATGTACTCGGCGGCCCCGATGTCGACCCCCCGGGTCGGTTGGGCCACGACGAACACCCGGGCCCCGGAGCTGAACTCTCGGGCGATGACGAGCTTCTGGATGTTGCCACCCGAGAGGTGTCTGGTCGGCGTGTCGAGGTCGGGCGTCTTCACCGAGTAGCGGGAGACTAGGTCGCGGCACCGTTCCCCGATGGCGGAGAAGTCGAGCAGGCCGCGGCGGGTGTAGGGGGGCTTGTGGTAGTCGAGCAGCATGAGGTTCTCGGCCACGGTGAACTCACCGATGGCGCCGTCACGCATGCGCTCCTCCGGCACGTAGGCCAGCCCGTGGGATCGGACGGCCGCCGGATCGGGGCTGGTGACGGCCCTGCCGGCCACGGTGACCGTGCCCCGCTCCATGGGGCGGAGACCGACGAGGGCCTCGGCCAGCTCCCGTTGGCCGTTGCCGGACACGCCGGCGATACCGACGATCTCGCCCTCCCGGACGGCCACGGAGACCCCGTCGACGGCGATGGTGCCCCGATCACCCCGGACCGAGACGTCATCGGCCCGGAGCTGCACCTCGCCCTGCTCGACGGGGACGATGTGGCGGCTCAGCTCGACGGGGCGGCCAACCATGAGGTGGGCCAACGACTCCCGGGTGGCCTCGGCCGGCGTGGTGTACCCGGACACCCGACCGTCGCGCAGCACCGTGATCTCGTCGGAGAGGTCCATGACCTCGTGGAGCTTATGGGAGATGAAGATGAGTCCGCAGCCGTCGTCGCGCATCTGGCGCAGGGTGACGAACAGGTCGTCGACCTCGGGTGGGGTGAGGACGGCCGTCGGCTCGTCGAGGACGAGGAGGCGGGCGTCGCGGTAGAGGGCCTTGAGGATCTCGGCCCGTTGGCGCTCGCCCACGGCGAGCTGCCACACCTGGGTGTCGGGGTCGACGTGGAGGCCGTAGCGATCGGCCACCTCCCCCAAGCGGCGTCTGACCTGACCGAGGTCGGCCAGACCGGCCCGCCCCCGCAGACCGAGGGCGACGTTCTCGGCCACGGTGAGGGTGGGGACGAGCATGAAGTGCTGATGGATCATGCCGATGCCGCGGGCGATGGCATCGGACGGGGAGGTGATCTCCACCGCCGCCCCGTCGAGCTCGATCGTGCCCTCATCGGGCCGGTAGAGGCCGTAGAGGATCTTCATGAGCGTGCTCTTGCCCGCCCCGTTCTCACCGAGCAGGGTGTGCACCCGGCCCGGCAACACCGTCAGATCGACCGCCTGGTTGGCCACCACACCGGGGAAGCGCTTGGTGATGTTGCGCATCCTCAGCATGGGGACCGTGCCGTGGTCGTCGATCGTGGTCGGTGGTGCCGGGTCGGGTGTCATGGTGTGTCCGCTCCGGGCCGGTGGCCCGGATTCAGGTCGGGATCAGATCAGCTGACGCCGGTCGTGATCGAGCCGTCGATGATGCCCTCGATGGTCTCCTCGGCCAGCGTCTGGACCGCCGGATCGAGGGTGTAGCCATCGTTGTACTCGATGATCAGGCCACCGTTCTCGAGGTTGAGGGTGTAGGTGTTGCCCCCGAGGGTGCCGGCCTCGATGTCGGCGATGATGTCCTCGAGGATGACCTCCCAGTGGTAGACCTGCGAGGCCACCACGTTGTCCTCGCCGAGCGAGGTCTGGTTGGCCTGGGTGCCGAACCACAGCACCCCCTCCTCGCTGGCCACACCGGTGGCACCCGTCACCATCTGGGCCGTGCCGGTCAGGATGTCGGCGCCGGCGCCGACGTGGGCCGTCGCCGCCTCGGCGGCGAGGGCCACGTCGCTGAACGATTCGATCCAGTTGGTGTTGACGGTGACATCGGCGCTCTGCGCCGCCACCCCGTTCTCGAAGCCGCTCACGTAGAGTGCGGCATCGCCGACCTCGATCGGGCCGACCACGCCGATGACACCCGACTCGGTGATGGCACCGGCCATGACGCCCATGACGTAGCCGCCCTCATCGGACCGGGTCGTGTAGGCCGACACGTTGGGAAGGTCGAAGGTATCGATCGAGGTGCCCCACGTGAAGGCGACGTCGGGGAAGTCGGCGGCGATCTCCTCGAGCGGAGCGCCGTACTGGGAGCCGTGGGCGATGATGAGGTCGTAGTCGTCCTCGGCGTACCCCCGCAGGGCCGCCGCCGCATCCTCGACGACGAAGACACCGTCGGTGATGTCGACCTCGATGTCGCGGGTCTCGGCGACGGCGTCCAGGGCGTCGACCATGCTCTGGGTGAAGGCCAGGTCGTTGCTGGCGCTGGGGGCGACGACGGCGATGCGGAACGTCTCGCCGCTGCCGGCGGCCTCGTCGTCGTCCTCGGCGGCCGTGGTCTCCGAGGTCTCGGCGTCGTCGTCGGCGGCCGTGGTCTCCGAGGTGTCGTCGCTGCCGGTGTCGTCACCGTCGTCGTCGCTGCCGCATGCGGCGGCGACCAGGGCGAAGACCGCCAGCAGCGCCAGGAGCAGGGTCAGGGGCTTTCGTCGGGTCATGGAGTCCCTCCTTTGGGATGACCGTGGTTTCTTAGGTTCGGTCGTTGTGGGTGTTGTGGATGGTTGGCTTGGTTTGCCGAACGGGCGGCTGCGCAGGGTCATGCCGTCCGATCGAAGGGTTTCGTCAGGGCGGCCGGGGTACCGATGCGGCGACTGACGAGGACGAGGACGAGGATGGTGAGGACGGCGGGGGCCAGGGCGGTCAGGCTCGAGACGGCGCCCGACACGATGCCGAGGGTCCGCCACTGGACGACGGTGGCCGAGACGATGCCGAACAGGAGAGCGCCGGCCATGACGCCGGTGGGCCGCCAGGCACCGAAGTAGACGAGGGCGATGGCGATGAAGCCCTGACCGTTGGTGAGGTTCTGTTGGAAGATACCGAGTTCGAGGGACAACGCAGCGCCGGCCAGGCCGGCCAGGGCGTTGGCGACGCAGATGGCGACCACGCGGGTGCCGTTGACGCTGACCCCGAGGGTGTCGGCCGCCTCCGGAGTCTCGCCAACGGCCCGCACGTTGAGCCCGAAGGTGGTCCGGTTGATCACGAACGACACGACGGGCACGAGCACGAACGCCACGTAGACGAGGGCATTGTGGCGGAAGAAGATATCGCCGAGCCAGGGGATGGAGGAGAGGCCGGGGATCTCGATCCTGCTGAGACCGGCGATCGGCTGTGGAGTGCCGACCTGCTTCTGGAACAGCAGGTCGGTGAACCCCAGACCGAACAGGAAGATGCCGATGCCGCTGATGCCCTGCTGGGCGTGCATGACGACGGTGATGAAGGAGTACACGAGACCCATGACGAGCCCCACCCCGAGGGCAGCGAGCACCCCCAGCAGGGCCCGGTCGGTCTCGAGGGCCGTGTAGTAGGCGGCGAAGGCACCGAGGAGCATCACGCCCTCGACGCCGAGGTTGAGCACCCCGCTCCGCTGACCGATCGTCTCACCGAGTGCGGCCAGGAGGAAGGGTGCGGCGAGGCGGATGCCCGACGCCAGGGTGGCGACGATGACGGCGGAGGTGAAGAAGTCGCTCACGCCCGCTCGGCCCTGACCCGGTCGGCGCTCCGGTCGAGGGCCCGTTGGAGACGGGTTCTCAGGCGCAGGCTGCCGACGACGAAGACGACGACGAGGCCGTTGAGGGCCACGACGAGGGCCGAGGGGACCTGGAGCTCGCGCTGGAGATCGATCCCGCCCGTCATCATCCCGCCGAACAGGAACGAGGCCGGGATCGTGAAGAGGGGGTGGAGGCCACCGAACAGGGCGGCCACGATGCCGTTGAAGCCGGCGCTCTGGGTGAAGGCGGCGGCGCCGCCTTCGGCGATGAGCCGGTGGGAGGTGCTGCCGAAGACGAGGACCGCACCGGCCACCCCGGCGCACGCCCCGGAGATGGCCAGGGCCTGGACCACGCTGGCCTTGACCGGCATGCCGGCGTAGCGGGAGGCGTCGGGGTTGTGCCCGACGGCCCGAAGCCTGACCCCGACCGAGCTGCGGAACAGCAGCACGTACCCGAGGATCGCCACCAGGATGGCGATGACGAAACCGAGGTGGAGACGGGTACCGCCGGGCAGGAGGGGCAGGTCGGCGTTGGGCGACAGCCGCTCGGTCTGTTGGATCTTGATGGCCCCCTCCTCGATCAGCAGGTCCTGGAGGAGGAAGCTGAGCAACTGGGCGGCGACGATGTTCATCATGATCGTGCTCAGGATCTCGTTGACACCGGCGTAGGCCTTCAGGGCGCCGGGGATGGCGCCCCAGATCCCGCCGCCGACGGCGCCGGCAACCAGCACGGCCGGTACCAGCAGGATCGACGGCAGGCCCGGCACGGCGAGGGCGACGACGGTCGAGGTGATGGCACCGGCGATGATCTGTCCCTCGCCCCCGATGTTGACGACCCCGGTGCGGAAGGCGATGCAGATCCCCACACCGACGAGCAGGAGCGGCATGGCCTTGATGGCGGTGTCGGCCAGGGCGTCCCACCCTCCCACGGCGCCCCCGATCATGGCACCATAGCCGTCGAGCGGGTTGGTGCCGAGGGCGAGGAGCATGATGGCGCCGATGGCGTAGGCGGCGATGACGGCACCGAGAGGGACAGCGAGACCGATCAGCCAACGGCTGACCCGGTTGGGACCCAACGGCGCGACCAGCTCTTCCTCGGTCGCCCGCGGCGGCACGCTTGTGCTGGTCATCAGCTGTCTCCTCATCGTCGGAGGTCTCAACCGGCGGATGGTGCTCGACCTCGACTCCGTCCCAGCGGCGCGTGACGTGTGTCGCTGCTCGGACGAAGCGCACAGCATAGCCACCCGTCAGCAACACCCTCCTTCGACCCCACCCAACCACAATGACCACCCAGTGTGGCTCCGGTGACAGTACGTCAACGGCCGCTCGGTGAAAAGCGCCGGCCGGTGACGATCGGCTGACGACACCCTGTCTCGTGCCTGTCGTCGCCTCCAGATCTCAGAGAACGCGGCGCAGGACGGCCCTGACCGCGGGAGGCGTCAGCGGGAACCCGTCGAACCACACGCCGGTGGCGTCGTGGAGGGCGGCCACCACGGCGGGGGCGTAGGTCATCATCGGCATCTCCGCCATCCCCCTGGCGCCCCAGGGACCGAGGGGGTCGGCCAGCTCCAGCACGACCGACTCGATCGTGCGGGGGACGTCGTCGATGCCGGGGATCAGGTAGGTGCTGAGCCGCGGAGTGACGACCCGACCGTCCTCGACGACGAGGCGCTCGGTCAGGGCGTAGCCGTGGGCCTGGACGACCCCTCCCTCGATCTGACCCACGACGAGCGTGGGGTTGATGGCCCGACCGACGTCGTGGGCGCTCACCACCCGGTCGACCACGATGTGGCCGGTGTCGACGTCGACGGTCAGCTCGACGGCCTGAGCCACGTAGCCATAGCTGAAGTTGGGAACGCAGATCCCGGTCTCCGGATCGAGCGGCTCGGTTGGTGGGGGCACGAACCGGAATCGGCCCCGGGCCGGCCGGTCGCCGTTGCGCCACCCCTTGTCGGCCTCCTCGGCCGCCCCCCGGATGGCGTTGCCGGCCATCCACGTCAGGCGGGAGGCCGACGCCGAACCGGAGTCCCCGGCGGTGGCGGTGTCGGAGAAGAACCCTCGGATACGGTCGGGATCGAGCCCCGTGGCCTCGGCCGCCATCTGGAGGAACACCGTGTGGGCGCCCTGGCCCACGTCGGCTCCGGCGTGGCGGAGCTCGGCCCTGACCGGAGGATCGGCGGGGCCGTGTCCGTCGTCACCTTCGGGGCCGTGGAGCACGATCTCGGCCTCGCACCGCTCGGGGAAGCCGAAGGAGAAGCCGACGTTCTTGAAGGCGCAGGCGAAACCCCGGCCCCGGCGCAGCGAACCCGGTCGAGGCCCCAGCGAGGCGAAGGGGCTGAAGTCGGCCGCCGGCGCCGACCCGGCCGCGGCCTCGGCGGCGCAACGGTCGATCACCTGGGGCAAGGTGACCCCGTCGGGCATCGGGGTCTGGGTGATGCCGATCGACCCGTCCCGCAGGGTGTTGCGGCGGCGGATCTCGACCGGGTCGAGGGCGAGGGCCTCGGCCAGCTTGTTCATCTGGCACTCGGCGGCGAAGGCGGCCTGGGGCCCACCGAAGCCGCGGAAGGCACCGCCGGGGACGGCGTTGGTGTAGACGGCGTGGCTGTCGATCCGGGCGTTCGGCACCTCGTAGGGTCCGGCCTGTCCGAGGTGGCAGTTGCCCAGGACCTTGTTCGACGTGTAGTTGTAGGCTCCGGCGTCGAGCCAGGCGTCGCTTTCGACGGCCACGATCCGGCCCTCGGCGTCGGCCCCCCAGCGGGCGTGGATGCGCCCCCGGTGTCGTTTGTGGTGACCGACGATCGACTCCTCCCTCGACCAGCGGGCCCCGACGGGGCGCCGCTCTCCGGCGGCGTGGAGGCGCCAGGCGGCCAACGCCAGCACGATCTGGAGGGACGTGTCCTCCCGTCCGCCGAACGCCCCGCCGATGGCGGGATAGATGACGCGCACCCGGTCGAGAGGGAGACCGAGGGCGATGGCGATCTGCTCCCGGTCCTCGTGCGTCCACTGGCCGGCGATCTCGACCGTGACCCGCCCCTCGTCGTCGACGTAGCCCAGGCCGGCCTCGGGCTGGAGGTAGGCGTGCTCCTGATAGGGCAGGTCGTAGGTGCCCTCCACGATCACGGCGGCGCGCGCCCAACCGGCATCGATGTCGCCCTTGCGGATCCGGTAGCGGTGGTAGGCGTTGGTCGCCAGGCCGTTCTCGGGATGGACGAGGGGGGCGTCGGGGGCCAGCGCGGCGTCGATGTCGGCGACGACGGGCAACAGCTCCCACTCGACCACGATGGCGGAGGCGCCGGCGGCCGCCGCCGCCTCCGTCTCGGCCACCACCAGGGCCAGATGGTCGGCCTCCCACCGGCTGACGTCGGCCGGGGGCGGGGGATGGTCGGCCTCGGTGTGGGCGACGGGCTCGGAGTCCGCCGGGCCGGCGTCGGGCCGGGGGCCGGGATGGGGCGGGGGACCCGCCGCCGGGTCGGCCGGTCCGATCAGCACCGGTTGGTCGGGGAGGGTGAGACCGTAGGCGTTGACGGGAACGTCGGCCGCAGTGAACACGGCCACCACCCCCGGAGTGGCCCGGGAGCTGTCGACGTCGAGGGCCAGGAGGCGGGCGTGGGGCTGGTCGGTGAACACCACCCGGGCCACCAGGGCGTCGGCGGGAATCACGTCGGCCGGGTAGCGGGCCGCTCCGGTGACCTTGGCCTCGGCATCGATGCGCAGGCGTGATCGGCCGACGGTCATGCCCCGTTGCCCTCGTCGTTGGCGGTCGCCGTGTCGCCGGCGGTCTCCGGGTCGCCGGCGGTCTCCGTGTCGCCGGCGGTCGCCGTGTCGGTGGCGGTCGCCGGGTCGGTTGCGGCCCGCTCGACGGCCCGGCGTATGGCGGCGTAGCCGGTGCAACGGCACAGGTTGCCGGCCAGGCCGGCCCCGACCTGGTCGGGCGTGGGCGCCGGGTGCTCGTCGAGCAGGACGACGACGGCGACCACGAAACCCGGGGTGCAGAACCCGCACTGGACGGCGTCGCAGTCGACGAAGGCCCGCTGCACCGGATGGAGCTCGCCGCCAGGGCCGGACAGGCCCTCGGCCGTGATCACGTCGGCCCCGGCGGCTCGGCCCGCCGGCACGAGGCACGACATGACGGCGGCGCCGTCGAGGATCACCGTGCAGGCGCCGCACTCCCCCTCGGCGCAGCCCTCCTTGACCCCGACGACGCCGGCCCGGCGCAACCAGTCGAGGAGGGTGACCGACGCCGCCCCGTCGGTCGCCACCGGGGCACCGTTCACGGTGGCGGCCACGACGTCGGCGTCGGTGATCGAGCGGGCGTGGTCGGGGCCGGTAGGGAACCGTCCCTCGAAACCCGGGCGCCAGAGTCGGGGCGGCGACGGGGGCGGTGTGGACGGCTGGGCGCCGGCCATCAGGGCGCCGAGGGCCCGTTCGACCATCGTGGTGACGAGGTCGCGCCGGTACTCGGCGGTGGCCCGCAGGTCGTCGATCGGTGAGACGGCGTGGGCCGTGGCCGTGGCCGCGGCCGACGCTGCGGCATCGTCGAACGGGCGGCCGACCAGGGCATCGCCGGCGGCGACGACGGTCAGCACGGTGGGAGCGGCGCTGCCGACGGCGATCCGGGCACCGGTGACGACGGCGTCGCCCGTCGGGCCGCTGACCGGCCGGTCGAAGGCGACCACGGCGGCCAGGTGGAGGACGGAGATGGCCTGGGCCCGGCGGAGGCCGAGCTTGACGAAGACGCCCCGCGACCGGTCGTCGAGCCGGGGTACGAGCAGTGCGGTGACCAGTTCCCCGGGGGCCAGGCTGGTGGTCCGGAAGCCGATCACCAGCTCGTCGAGGGAGACGACCCGGCGCCCGTCGAGCGAGGCGATCTCGGCCGACGCCCCCAGGGCCGTCAGGGCCGACAGGGTGTCGTTGGCGGGGCTGGCGGTGACGACGTTGCCGACGACCGTGGCCCGGTTGCGCAGCTGGGCCGAGCCGACCTCCCAGCACGCCTGGGCCAGCGGCGCCGCCTCCCGGCGGCACGCCGACGACGACACCACCTGATTGTGGGTGACGAGGGGGCCGAGCCGGAGGTGGTCACCGTCGACGTCGATGATGTCGAGGCCCGGGATGCGTCCGAGGTCGACCAGCACGTCGACGCCGGGACGCCCGCCGCGGTCGAGCTCGACGAGCAGATCGGTCCCCCCGGCGATGGGGCGAGCCCGGTCGCCGCCGTCGGCCAGGAGGGTCAGTGCGGCGTCGAGGTCGGTCGGGGTCTCGTAGCGGGCGACCCTCGTCGCCGGTCGTTGGACCTCGTGCAGTGTCATGGGCCCGGGCGCCGTCATGCGCACGCCACCACTGCGATCTCCATCCGCCACCCCGGCTGGGCCAGCTCGGGGACGACGACGAGGGTGGAGGCGCACAAGTGATCGCCGAGGGTCCGGTCGCGGGCCGACATGATCGTGGCCAGGTCGGCCCCGGCAACGGCGTAGGTGGTGACCGACACCAGATCGTCGACCGTCATCGCCGCCTCGTCGAGCATGGCGGCGATGTTGGCCCACACGGTCTCGGCCTGGGCGGCGAGATCGTCGGGCACGGTGCCGTCGGGCGCCACCGGCACGACCCCGCTGGTGTGAAGCCACCGACTGGGTGACGCCGACAGCACGGCGTGGGCGTAGTTGGCGGCCGGCGGGGCGATGGAGGGGGGATCGATCCGGGAGTGCACCGGCTCCATGGTGGCACCGCCGACGGCCCGGGGGGAGACCGTCGGCGTTGGGCCACGGCCGGCCGGGGATGACAAGATCGGCGACGCCGACGGAACGGCCGTCGCCGCACTGAGCGAGGAGCGCATCGATGTCGGGACAACTGGACGGCCGGGTGGCCGTGATCACGGGCGCCGCCAGCGGCATGGGGTTGGCCACCGCCCGCCGCTTCGTGGCCGAGGGGGCCAGCGTGATCATCGCCGACTTCAATGCCGAGGCCGGGGAGGCGGCCGTGGCCGAGCTGGGTCCGGCGGCCCGGTTCACCCGCTGCGACGTCTCCGTCGAGGACGATGTGGCGGCGGCCGTCGCCCTCGCCACCGATGCCTTCGGCCGACTCGACATCGTGTTCAACAACGCCGGGATCGGCGGGGCGTTCGGACCGATCACCGAGATCGAGGTCGACGACTGGGACGCCACGTTCGCCGTGCTGGTCCGGGGGCCGTTCCTCGGGACCAAGCACGCCGCCCGGGTCATGATCGACCAGGGCACGGGGGGCTCGATCATCAACACCGCCTCCGTCGCCGGCCTCGGCGGCGGGGCCGGACCCCAGGCCTACTCGGCGGCCAAGGCGGCGGTGGTGAACCTGACGACGACCACGGCCCTCGAGCTGGCGCCCCAGTCGATCCGGGTCAACGCCATCTGCCCCGGCGTGATCTTCACCCCCCTGATGCACTCCGGCGACGAGGCCGACGCCGAGGAGATGGTGGCCGAGCTCCAACCCCTACCCCGCCGGGGCGAGGGGTCGGACATCGCCGGGGCCGCCCTGTGGCTCGCCGGCGACGACAGCGGTTTCGTGAGCGGCCAGGCCATCACCGTCGACGGCGGCCTGCTGGCCGCCGGTCCCCGCGTCTTCGGCCGGCTCAAGAACACCCGCAACGTGAACCGCATGGTCGGGATGACCCACGGCACGACCGGCCGGCAACCGACGGCCCGCCGCCTGTAGCCGGGCACGGGCTCGGCCGGTCGTGGTCAGAGCACGGCCGGCGCCGGCCGAACAGGTTGGGGAAGCCCGAGATCGCCATGCCGAGGTAGGTGTCGAACCGAGTGGCCCACTTCTCGCTGAGACGCACGCCACCCCGGCCCTGGGGCGTCCCGACCACGCCATCGCGCCAACTGGATCGCAACACCGGGCGTCGGTCGACGCATCCGCCGGTCGGCGAAGGCTCGTGATCGGCGAGCGTCTGCCAGGGTCGAAGCGCGCCCCGGGCGACCAGAGAACGAGCTGCTACGGCATGCCCGTGATCATCGCCAGCACATCGAGGATCTGATGCGATACGGAGGGCCCGACGTTGCCGTGGACCCCGGAACAGCGCTCGACGGCCACCGCCCGCATCTGTTCGACGAGGGCGTAGCTGGGGACCGTCAGCCCGTTCAGGTCGTCGGGCTCGATACCTATGTGACTCGGAAACGTCCGTGGCGTGGTGGTGAGGGGAACGGCGAACACCGTTGACGGGCGGAACCGCAGGAATCCGTCGGCTGTCGTGATGATGGCAGGGCGGATGAACCCGGCCTCCGACCCAAGTGGCGTGCCGAGGTCGACGGTGACCAAGTCACCGAAGTTCATGACGCCGTGGCGTCGGGATCGAGCCACACATCGCGCTCCCGAACGTAGGTTTCCCACGCAACAGAGTCGGTCTGCAGGCGGTGCTGTGCTGTTGCCATCTTCTCGTAGAACCGCTCGCGACGCAGCGACTCGAGCGCAGCGTCCAACGTCTCGGCCATGGTCGTGTTGCGGTCCTCGGCGAGGCGGCGAAGCCGGTCCCGCTGGGCTCTACTCACCCGGATGGTCGTAGAGTGATCGGTCATACATCGAGTCTACATCGGTGCTCCGAGCTGGTGCCGCCGGGAGCACGCTTCTGTCCGGCGTGTGGCAGCGCCCGATGGCCGGGGGGGCGCACCGCGAGCCCGCCGCTACCGGACCCGCAGGGCCTCGGGTCGGCGCCACAGGAACAGGGCCAGACCGATCAGGCCGACGACGTTGGAGACGATGAGGGCGGGGCGGGGTCCGAACACTTCGGCCATCTCGCCGAGAGCCGCCATGCCCAACGGGAGCATCCCGATCGCCATGGAGAGCAGCCCCATGGCCCGACCACGGACCTCGGGACCGACCGATGTCATGACGAGGGCACTCTGGGTGGCGCCGAACATCCCGACGAAGCTCGACGCCACGAACAGGGAGGCGAAGACCGGCCAGTAGCTGTCGAAGGCGGCGAACCCGAGGAGGAATACGAAGGCCCCGGCCGACCCGACGATGTAGGCCACCCCACGACGGCCGGGGAAGCGCAGCACGACGGTGGATCCCACCGCCATCCCCAGGCCGGTGGCGGCAGCCAGGGCACCGGTGGCCTGGGGCGAGGCGGCCAGGAGATCGGCGATGACGGGCACGATGGGGAAGTAGGAGAAGTGGAAGAAGTTGGTCAGCGCCGTGACCCCCAACACCGAGGCCAGCACCGGCCACCGGCCGACGAGGGACAGCCCGGCCCGGACCTCCGTCGCCAGTGACCCTCGCCCCTCGGTCGCCGGCGGCGATTCGGCCACCGCCTCGGGTGACGGGCGAGGTGACGGGCGACCGGATGACGCCTGGACCGGCGCGGTGATCGTGGTCGCCGGCGTCGGGGGTCCAGACGGGACGAGGATGAGGAGCGCGGCGGCCACGCCGATGGCGGCCGCCACCACCAGATAGGCGCCGGGGGCACCGATCGTGCCGATCAGGGTCCCCCCGGCCAGGGCTCCGCCGGCCAGGCCCACCGACGACGCCAGCCCCTCGAAGGCCATGGCCCGATTGACGTGGTGGTCGCCGACCAGGTCGTAGACGAGGGCCCGGCGGACCGTCATGTCGATCACCCAGCCCATCCCGGCGGTCAGCATGTAGCCATAGAGGGCCCACAGGGGGAGCCGGTCGGCCAACGAGGCCAGACCGACCACCACGGTCAGGGGGCCCAGGACCCCGAACTGGATTAGGAGCAGGAGTCGACGGGGCGCCCGATCGGACAGGGCACCCCCGACCACGCCGGCCACCAGGAGCGGGGCCCACAGCATCGCCCCGGTCAGCTGAACGAGCCGGGGGGAGCCGGTGGCCTCGGCCACGACATAGGCTCCGAGGAATCCGATGGCCCACCGGCACAGGCTCCACACCACGCCGACCGAATAGACGGCGGCGAACCCGGGCACGGCGAACAGCGAATCGCCGCCGGCCCGCGTCCGGGCCCGAACTCCGGTCATGGCTGCGCTCCGGTCATGGCTGGGAACGCACGGCATCGGCGCCGACTCGCGGGGCGAAGCGCGGATCATCGGCGACAGCCTCATCCCTCGGTCGTCTGGGGGGCAAAACGGCGGCCCGAATCGGCATGGCCACCGCACGACGGGCCGGGATCGTCCGCCGGGCGGCGCTGGGCGGCATCCAGCGGCCAGTTGACCAAGGTGCCCTCCGACCACGTGGTCACCCCGGACCAGGCCGGACGGACGACGTGACCGATCGATTTCCCGCTGCTCGATGTCCCGCTGCTCGATGTCCCGCTGCCGGCCGGGTGGTCCGACGATCGCGGTCGACTCGCCCCGGACCGGGGCGGCTGGCAGCATGGCTGGCCATGACCGAGGCCACGCCCACTCCGTTCCCGTCGTTCTCACTCGCCGGCAAGGTGGCGATCCTCACCGGCGCCAGCTCGGGACTGGGTCATCGATTCGCCCGGTTGCTGGGTGACGCCGGGGCCACCGTGATGTTGGCCGCCCGGCGGGTCGACCGGCTCGAGGAGCTGGTGGCCGATGTTCCCAACACCGTCGCCGTCCCGTGCGATCTCACCGCCGCCGGCGCCCCGGCCCAGCTGCTGGCGGAGACGATCGACCGCCTCGGCCAGGTCGACATCGTGGTCAACAACGCCGGCATCTCCCGGGTTCTGCCCGCCATCGACGACGACATCGACGAGTTCCGCCGGGAGCTCGAGATCAACCTCATCGCCCCCTACGAGCTGGCCCGCCTGGCCGCCCGCTGGATGCTGGAGGCGGACCGTCCGGGCTCGATCATCAACATCGGCTCGGTCCTCGGCCACGGGGGTGGGGGCCGGCTCAAGGTGCCCGGCTACGCCGCGGCCAAGGGCGGACTCCACAACCTCACCCGGGAGCTGGCCTCGCAGTGGGCCCGGCGCAACGTGCGGGTCAACGCCATCGCCCCCGGATGGTTCGAGACGGAGATGAACACCGACATGTTCGGCACCGACGGGGGGATGCGCTACATCGTAGACAACACGCCGATGGGCCGGCCCGGGGTCGAGGGCGAGCTCGACGGGGCCCTTCTGTTCCTCGCCTCCGACGCCTCCACCTACGTCACCGGCCAGGTCCTCTACGTCGACGGGGGCTGGACGGCGATCTGAGTCGCCCGAACAACGCGAGCAGCCGGGTCTCGACTCCGGTGCGAGCCGACCAGGCGAGGAACGCCCTCTCCTCGGGCGGTTCCGGCCGGAGACGAAGCCTCACAACTACGGTTCGACGAACCTGGCCCACTCCTCGAGCGGCATCCGTTCCGAGTACAGCGCGTTGACGGGAGCGTCGGGGTCGGCGTGACCGATGGCCACCGCCGAGAACAGCATCTCGGCGTCGGGGGCGCCGACGAACTCGGCCACCGCCTGTGACCGGTTGGCCCACGCCTCCTGGGGGCAGGTGGACAGTCCCGCCTCCTGGGCCAGCAGCATGAACGTCTGAAGGAACATGCCGAGATCCGACCACTGGGGGGGACCCATGCCCCGGTCGATGAAGCAGAAGATGGCGGCAGGGGCTCCGAAGAAATCGTAGTTCTCGGCCAGCCGGCGGAGGCGTCCGGCCCGGTCGTCACGGCCGATGCCGAGCAGGGCGTACATCTGCTCACCCAGCACGTAGCGGTTGGTGCGATAGGGCTCCCACAGGTCGGCCGGGTAGACCTCGTAGCCCGCCTTCTCCACGTCCCGACCCGACAGGTGCTCCCGGAAACGGCCCATGGCGCCGGAGCCGATCACGTACACCCGCCAGGGCTGGACGTTGCCTCCCGACGGTGCCCGGGCGGCCTTGCGTAGCAGCTCGGCGATGACCTCGTCGTCAACAGGGGTGTCGAGGAAAGCACGGATCGAGGTGCGGCCCATGACCGCGTCGGTGACGTTCATGGCCGCCGAGCCTACGCAACCGTCACCGCCGGCCCCAGTTCGACGGGCGAGCGGCAGCACGGTCGTCCGGCGAACGAACCTGCGCCGCGGGCTGCGCTTGTGCCAGCATCGACTCCCTGGTGTCGCGAGCTCCGGAGGTGAAACGATGACGACGACCGACCCCTGGGGCTGCCCGCTCAGCGCGGCCGACGACGCCCACGTCATCGGCGCCACCGTCAAGGCCTACGTCGCCATGAGCCCCGGCATCGAGCGACGGTTTCCCGCTCTCGAGCGGGGCGGCCCCATGGCCCGTGCCGTCCTGGCCCAGCTCCTGGTCCAGGCTCACCGGCGCGATCTGACCGATCGGGCGGCGGCGTTGACCGAGCGGGCCCGGGCCGAGAGCGACGGCCTCAACCGGCGCGAGCGGGGCCACGTCAGCGCGGCCTGGGCGTGGGCCCGGGGCGACCTCGACACCACGATCGAGGCCTTCGGCCAGATCCTCGACGAGTACCCGACCGACCTCCTGGCTCTCCGGGCCCGCTACCTGCTGCTCTTCAACGCCGGGGCCCTCGACGAGATGCTGGCGACGGTGCAGCGGGCCGGCCCCCGGCTCGACCCGGAGGCACCGCTGGCCAGCCTTCTCGACGGGATGGCCGCCTTCGCCCTGGAGGAGCTCGGCCGCTATCCCGAAGCGGAGGACCTCGGCCGCCGGGGGGTGGCGAGCGACGAGACCGATCTCTGGGCGATCCACGCCGTGGCCCACGTGCTGGAGATGCAGGCCCGGCGGGAGGAGGGCGTCGCCTGGCTGGAGGGACGGGAACGGACCCTGGCGTCCGGCGGGAGTTTCGCCGGACACCTGTGGTGGCACCGTGGGCTCCAGCTGGTCGCCCTCGGACGCCTCGACGAGGCCCTGGCCGTCCACGACCGTCAGGTCTATCCAGGGGCCAGCGAGGAAGGTCTCGATCTCAGCAATGCGGCGTCCCTCCTGGCCCGCCTGGAGGTGGCCGGTATGCACGTCGGGCAGCGCTGGGCCCGCCTCGTCGAACCGTCGATCGTGCATCAGGGTCAGCACTCCCACCCGTTCAACGACACCCACTTCGTGCTGGCCCTGGCCCGGGCCGGTGAGGGTGACCGGGCCCGGGACCTGATCGCCGGCATGCGCCGCTGGTCGGATCGCGACGACCACGCGGCCCGGGTGCTGCGCGCCGTCGGCCTCGCCGTGGCCGAGGGGATGCTGGCCTACGGCGAGGGTCGCCCCGGGGAGGCGGTGCGCGCCCTCGAGCCCGTCGCCGACGAGGTCTGGCGCCTCGGGGGCAGCCACGCTCAACGCCGGCTCTACACCACGATCCTCGAGGCGGCCAGGGCCGCAACCCCGGGGTGAGTCGGTCGATACCGGTCGACGCCAGCCGCTGTCGATGGTGTTAACTGGTTGCTGACCTCGCCGTCCGAGGCACGGAGGGGCAACCGAACCACCCACTTGGCGCCGTCGACGACGACTGCGGCGCCACGATGGGGGAGATGCGACGGAGGGAACCATGCACCGACCGGACCGAGCCCGCTCTGGGGGCCTGCCGGCCCTGCTGGTGGCCATCATCGTGTCGGCAGCCGCCTGCGGAGGCGATGATGCCGAGGGCGTGAGCGCCGGCGGCGAAGGCGATGCCGGCGTCGTCGATGAGGCTCCCGACGGGGCCGACGAGCTACCGAACGACTGCCCGGCCGGGGGTTGCGTGATCACGATAGAGGGGGCCAAGGCCGGCGACGGTGGCGAGATCCAGCTGACCCTCGACGCCAACTACACCCCCGACTTCGAGCGCAACCATATCCACGTGTACTGGGACGTCTACGAAGCTGGCGCTGTCAGTGCCGACTTCCAGAACAACGGCTACGACGAGCAGGGTCGCTGGGACCCGACCGACTCGTACCCCCGCTACCTGACCCAGGCCGAGACCTCGGTGGCATCGGCCTTCCGTCAGGGCTCGACCACGTTGTGCGTCACCGCCGCCAACTCCGACCACACCGTCATCGACGCCTCCATCGTCGACTGCATGGACGTCGGCGACCTCGTGGGATGACAGGCGACCTCGGCGCCCTGCCGAGCCGTTTCGGGCGCTATGAGGTCCTCGGACTGATCGGTCGCGGGTCCTTCGCCGACGTCGCCCGAGCGTGGGATGATGCCCTCGCCGCCCATGTCGCCGTCAAGGTCCTCAACGAGGAAGCGGCAGCCGATGAGCTGATCCGTCGTCGCTTCGTGGAGGAGGGGCAGCTGCTCCGCCGGGTCCGCTCCGACAACGTCGTCGGAGTCCACGACCTCGGCGTGCTCGACGATGGTCGCCCCTACCTGGTGCTCGACTTCGCCGACGGCGGCACCCTCGCCGATCGACTGCAAGCGCACGGGGGTCAGGTCGTCGACGCAGAGACCGCGTCCCGCATCGTCGAGGCGCTGGCTGCAGGGATGGAGGCCCTCCACCGGGCCGGGATCGTCCACCGCGACATCAAACCCGAGAACCTGCTGATCGACACCACGACGACCAGGGCCGACGCCGACGCCGACACGGTGCTCAGCGGCGGTGTGCTCGACCCGGGCGAGCGGCTCCTCATCGGCGATCTGGGCCTGGCCAAGGACCTGTCGAGCCGCGGTGCCCTTCCCAGCGTCATCGGCGGGTCGGCCCGCTACCAGGCCCCCGAGCAGCTGCGAGTCGACGGGGAGCTCGGCCCGGCCACCGACGTGTACGCTGCCTCGGCCGTGCTGTGGCTGCTGCTGTCCGGACGCCTCGCCCCCGAGCCCCACGACGTGTCGTCGGAACTGATCATGTTCACCGCCGGCTGGCAGGGCTTGTTCGCTCCCGCCATGGATATGAACCCGGCGGCGCGGGTCGGCTCGGCGGTGGCATGGCGATCGGCCGTGCTCGACCGGCTGGCGGCCGAGCCCCGTGCGCTGGCTGATGACACGAGCTCGATGGTGTACGACCGGGCCTGCCCCTACAAGGGCCTGGCCTCGTTCCAGCCGGAGGACGCCGACCTCTTCTTCGGCCGTGAGGATCTGGTCGACGAGCTGCTTCGACGGCTCCAGATGGCCAGGGTGCTGGTGGTGGCCGGACCGTCGGGGAGCGGGAAGAGCTCGGTCGTGCGAGCGGGACTACTACCCTCCCTCCGCGCCGGTGCCCTCCCCGGGAGCAACCGGTGGCGGGTCGAGATGTTCACCCCCGGGCCCGACCCGATCGACGAGCTCCACTACCGGTTGACCCGGGGGTCGGGACGGGCGACCCCGGCGGCCACGTCGGCAGAACTGGCGAGGGACCCCCGACTGGCCCGCCGACTGCTCGACGATGCCGACCACGACGACGGCTGGGTGCTCTACGTCGACCAGTTCGAGGAGCTGTTCACGCTGTCCGGGGATGGGGCGACGGCCCAGCTGTTCGTCGACGCCCTGTCGGCCATGGTCGATCCGGCCGACAGCCGGCTCCGGGTCGTGCTGGCGGTGCGGGCCGACTTCTACGGCCGTTGCGCCCACATCCCGTGGCTGGCAACCCGGATCACCGAGAACCAGGTCCTCGTCGGCCCCATGTCGAACGCCAGCATGCGCCGTGCCATCGAGGAACCGGCCCGGCGTCGGGGCCTCCGGCTGGAGCCGGGCCTGGTCGAGACCGTGCTCGACGAGGGAGGCCGCCGGGTGGCATCCCTTCCCCTCATCTCCCACGCCCTGATGGAGACGTGGGCCAGGCGTGACGGCAACGTACTAACCCTCGAGGGCTTCCGGGCCGCCGGCGGGGTGGCCGGGGCGATCTCGCGCAGTGCCGACGACCTGGTCGACGAGAAGTTCGACGAACGCCACCAGCGGGCGGCCCGGCGGCTCCTCCTTCGCCTGATCACCCCGGGCGAGGGGACGGCCGACACCCGGCGCATCCTGAGCCTGGCCGCCCTCGGCGACGACAGTGATGTCGAGGCCATCACCAACGTGGTCGACGAGTTCGTCGCCGCCCGCCTCCTCACCGTCGACGAGCGCTCCGTCGAGATCGCCCACGAGGCGCTCATCGCCGGCTGGCCCCGGCTGCGCGACTGGGTCGACGCCGAGCGGGAGAACCTGCGCTACCGCCAGCGGGTGGGTAGGGCGACCACCGAGTGGATGGCCGCCGGCCGGGATCCCGACCTGCTGTGGCGGGGCACCCCGCTGGCCACCGCGGTGGAGTGGGCGGCCGAACACGGCGATGACCTCGATGTGACGGAGCGGGAGTTCATCGAACGCGCTGAGTCGGCCCGCATCGCGGCGCGGGCCGAGGAGGCGAGGAGCCGGGCCCGGGCCCAGCGGTTGCGGCGCCTCGCCACCGCCGCTCTGTCCCTGCTGACGACAGCCTCGATCGTCGCCTCGATCGGTGCCCTGCTCGCCTTCCAGCGGGCCCAGTCCAACGCCGAAGTGGCGGAACGGCAGTTCGCCAACGCTCTCGGCACCTCGGCCTTCGGTCGGGCCGACGTCGACCCGGCCCAGGCCCTGCTGCTGGCGGTCGAGAGCATCGAACGCTCCCCCACCCCAGGGGTCGACGCCCGGTCGGGTCTGATCCGGGCCCGGCTGGCCCTGGCCACGTCCGGCGTGGTTCCCCTCGGCCCGCCGATCGCTACCCCCGGCAGCTTCCAGGTGGCCCTACGACCCGATGGCGCTCTGGCCGCCGTCGCCGACCAGACCGGCCCCGTCCGCCTGTACGACATCGCCACCGGCGAGCAGATGGGCGACGACCTCGTCCGCCATGAGCGGGGCGCCCGCAGCATGGCCTTCACCGCCGACGGCAACACCCTCATCACCGCCGCCATCGATGGCCTCGTCCTCGTGTGGGATCTGACCGATCCCGCTGCCGTACCCCCACCCCGGGTCCTGGCCGAAACCGGTCGTAACTGGGGGCTGGCCCTCTCCCCCGACGACCGGGAGGTGGCGGTGGCCGACGACCGCGGCATCATCCACCGCTTCGACCTGGCAACGGGGGCCGAGGGTGAGCCCATGGTGTGGGACGACGAGTTCGGCGTCACCACCGTCGCCTACTCCCCCGACGGGTCGACGCTGGTCGCCGCCAACCGCGAGGGCCGTCTCCTGGGCTGGGCTCGAGCCACCGACCAGCCCATCTGGGAGGGACCCACGGCACCCGGACCCTATGTGAAGGAGATCCGGTTCAGCCCCAGCGGGGACTGGCTGGCCGTCGCCGGCGACGGTGACGTGGTCGTCCTCCACGACGCCGCCACCGGCCGGCTGGTGCCCGGCGGCGAGCTGGGTGACCGCCCCGGCACGGGCTCCGATGTGACCCGGATCATCGGCGTCGCCTTCCTTCCCGACGGTTCCGGGTTGCTCGGCGGTGACGGCGCCGGCAAGGTCCGGGTCTGGGACCTGTCGGATCTCTCGGCCGAACCGACGGGAACCGCGGCCGGCCACGGTGGCCGGGTCCGCCACGGAGACCTGAGCGCCGACGGCACCGTCTATGTCACCGTGGGTGACGACAAGGGGCTCCGGGCGTGGCGAACGGCGTCGGTGCCCGTGGCGAGCAGGATCGGCGACCTTCCCGGCGGTGCCTTTGGCGCCGCCTTCGCCCCGGATGGCCGGCGTCTCGCCGTCGGTGACGGCGCAGGATCACTCCACCTCTTCGACCTGCCGGCCGACGGCTGGGCGGCCGGTGAACGTGCAGCCGAGGTGACATCGGTACGGGGCCACGAGGGGGCGGTGTTCGACGTCGCCTGGTCGCCCGATGGTACGACCGTGGCCTCGATCGGCGACGACGGGATGGTCGTCTTGTGGAACCCGGCCGACGCCGCACCCGTCGCCACCTTGGGGCGGCATCGAGGGGCCGGCCGGTCCGTGACGTTCTCCCCCGATGGGGCTCGCCTCGTCTCCTCCGACCAGGGCGACGAGAACGGCGAGGGCGCGAGCGTCTTGGTGTGGAACGTGGCCGGCCAATCCCTGGCGGCCGAGCTGCCCTCCCACATCCAGGGGGTGCGGACCACCGCCTGGTCGGACGACGGGGATCTGTTGGCCACCGCCGACGGTCGTGGTGAGGTCGCGGTCTGGTCGGGTGGTGACCTGTCGGAGATCGCCCGCTGGAGAAGCACCGAGCAGGTCAATCCCGTGTGGGGCCTGGCCTTCGGCCCCGAAGGTCTGCTGGCCTCGGTCGACTCGTCGGAGAACCTCCGGGTGTGGGACCCCCGCAGTGGCGAGCAGATCGGCCGCTCCACCGGAGGGCTCGGCACCCACGGGGCCACTGGCGTCGGCTTCGATCGGTCGGGTGAGACGATCGCCGCCGCCACCAGGACCGGCGAACTGCACCTGATCGCCTGGCGGCAGGGCATCGACTTGGCCGGCCGGCCGATACCGGCCCACGGTCCGGACGCCGACATCTTCGAACTGGCCTTCGCCCCCGACGGCGAACGGTTCGTCACCACCGGCACCGACGGGGTGGTGGCCGTGTGGGACATCCTGGTGGTCGACCGGGCCTGCGCTGTGGCCGCCGAACGGCTCGATCCGGCGATCGCCGAGGACCTGTTCGCCACCGCCGACCCGATCGCCTGCAGGTGAGTGACCCCGATACTGGTAGAACGGGGGAATGAGCGAGCTCGAGTCCGGGGCAGCACCCGTGGTGCTCACGGTTCGTCAACTGGCCCGCCGCCCCATCCACGTCCTGCTGCGGGAGCGGGTGGCGTTCGGCCGTGACTGCGACGGCTTCCTCCTGGCCGACACCCGAGCCTCGCGCCGCCACGCCGAGTTCCGCCTCGACGGTGGCGACGTCTACGTCGCCGACCTCGGCAGCTCGAACGGCACGACCTGCAACGGGCAACCGGTCCGGGGGGAACGACGGGTCGGGATCGGCGACGTGATCGGCATCGGCAACTCGGAGATCGTGATCGGCACCGCGGTGATGGCGAGGGCCAGCCATCGGGGGGCGTCCGACGTGACCAAGGACCTGACCACCGACCTGGCGTCGGCCGAGCGGCCCCGCTCCTCGATCGTGCGCCTGACCGAGATGGTGGCGACATCGGATCTGGAGGCGACCCACGAGGTCGCACGGGACCTGGCGGCCAGCGCCGGCGCCGAGGGTACGTTCACGATCGTCTTCAGCGATATCGAGAGCTCCACCCTCAAGGCGACGGCGATGGGCGACACGGCCTGGTTGCGGGCCCTGGACGTGCACAACGAGCTGCTGCGCAACCAGCTCCGCCGTCACGGGGGCCGGGAGATCAAGGCCCAGGGCGACGGGTTCATGATGAGCTTCGACAGTGCCCGGCGGGCCGTGTCGTTCGCCATCGACGCCCAGATCGACGTGACCGCCCGACGACGCCAGGACCCCTCGTGGGACCTACGGATCCGCATCGGGGTCCACACCGGCGAGGCGGTGCGCACACCCGACGGCGACCTGTTCGGGCGCCATGTGATCATCGCCTCCCGCATCGCCGATCAGGCGTCGGGCGGAGAGATCCTCGTGTCGGCACTCGTGCGGGAGCTCACGACGGGCAAGGTCGACCTCCACTTCGACCTCGGCCGGACCGTCGACCTCAAGGGCATCGGCCAACAGGTCGTGCACCGGGTCGCCTGGTCGCCGACCCTGACCTGACCACCCGGCTTCACTGGGCCCGCCGGCGGAGCCCGTCCGGGTCGACGACGACGACATAGCCCCGGCCGGTCTCCACGATGCCATCGTCCTTCAGCTGCCCGAGGACGCTGCTCACCGTGGGCCGGGTGGTCTGCACGAGGGAGGCGATCTCGGCCTGACGGAGGAGGATCGGGCCCCCGTCGAACACGGCGGACAGGCGCTGCAGCTGCCGGCACACCCGCTTGTCGGCCGCCATCCACGCCGTCTCGGCCAGCTGGTTGGTGAGCCGGTCGACCCTGCTGGCCAGGAGGGCCACGAGGAATCGGTCGATCTCCGGCTGGCGGCTGCGGAGCTGGGCGAACTGGTCGACGTCGAGCGAGAGGGTCACGGCGGCCCGTAGCGCCTTGACCGTTGCCGAACGGACCCCGCCGGGCTGGAGGAGGGCGAGCTCGCCGAAGACGTCACCCGGACCCTCGATCGTCATGCCGACGCGGTCGCCGTCCGGGGTCAGCACATGGACCAGGAACCACCCCGACTCGATCACGTGGAACGTGTTGCCGGGATCCCCCTGATGGAAGACCACCTCGTTCCTGTCGAAACGCCGTCGAACCATCGTGCTACGTAGCTCGCGTTGATCGCGATCGCTCAAGGCGCAGAAGAAGTCTCGAACCATCCCCTGACAGTAGATCCTTCGACATCCGATACCGAACACTTCGTTACGTAACGGTGGCGACGTTGTGAAGGGCGCTCACCGGAACCGGTACGATGTCGTCGCACCGGCCCAGCTGATCGAGCACGCTGATTCCGACACTACCGGTCGCACCGGTGACGACGACCTTCGCCGTCCGCCATCTGGTGCCTCATGTCCCGGCATGGACCGTGCCCTTCGACTGGCGGTCCCAGTACCGGAGCCGGCGACAGGCCTCGACGAACCGGTCGGGGCCGCCGTCGTTGTCGAGGCGGACGAAACCGCCGTCGCGCTTGTCTGCGGTGACCCCTGCGGCCTCCAGCAGCGGCTCGGCCGCCGCCACGTAGCCCACGAACTTGGCGTGGGCGACGGCGTCGTTGACGAAGTCGAGCGCCGCCGCCGTTCCGGCCAGGGTGGCCGCCCCCTCCTCGGACACGACGAGGGCGACGGCGTCGTAGAGCACCGACGGGCCACCGTCGACCCTCTGGTGGGCCGGTGTCCGTTCGCCACCGTCGGGGGTGAACCCCCCCACGGTGGGGGCGACGTACTCGAGCAGGGCGCCCTCGTCGCCCAGCGCCGTTCGCAGCCCGTCGAGCACGCCCCCGTCGGCGCCGTCGCTCACCAGGGCTCCCACCTTGCGGCCGGAGAACGTCTCGGGGCCGTTGAGGAGGATGCTGAGGGCGGGCGACTCCGGGAGGTCGGTAACGGGTTCCCGGGCCGGGTCGCTGCGGGGGGGGAGCTCGGCGAGGCCGAGCCCGTCCGCCACCTTGCTTGCCAGGTCGTCGTCGACGTTGCAGAGGTTGGCCACCATCCGAACCCGGATGTCGAGCCGCTCGACCTTGCTCAGCTCGAAGACGAAGGCGTCGACGATGTGGTGCTGCTCGACCTCGGTCTGGCTCCGGAAGAACTGTCGGGCCTGGCTGTAGTGATCGGCGAAGCTCTCCGACCGGATCTGGCGCTTCTCGCCCTGCTCCACGGAGGGGAAGGGTGTGTAGCCGCGCTGTGGGTCCTCGCGGGGGCCGCCCTCCTCCCGGCTCCACGAGTTCGGCTCGTAGTTCGCCCTCGACGTCGGGTTGACCGTGGCCATGTGGCCGTCCTGCTGGAACGTGGCGAACGGACACTTCGGGGCGTTGACCGGCAGGTGCATGAAGTTGGGGCTGCCGAGGCGCTTGAGCTGGGTGTCGAGGTAGGAGAAATTGCGTCCCTGGAGCAGCGGGTCGTTGGTGAAGTCGATGCCGGGCACGACGTTCTGGGTGCAGAACGCCACCTGCTCGGTCTCGGCGAAGAAGTTGTCGACCATCCGGTCGAGAACGAGGCGACCGACCCGCCGGACGGGCACCAGCTCCTCGGGGATGATCTTGGTGGCGTCGAGAATGTCGAAGTCGAAGCGGTCGGCGAACTCGTCGTCGAAGAGCTGGAGCCCCAGCTCCCACTCGGGCGGGTTGCCCGACTGGATGGCATCCCACAGATCGCGACGGTGGAAGTCGGGATCGGCACCATTGATCTTGAGCGCCTCGTTCCACACGACCGACTGCATGCCGGCCTTCGGCTTCCAGTGGAACTTGACGTAGGTGGAGCGGCCCTCGGCGTCGACGAGACGGAAGGTGTGGACCCCGAAGCCCTCCATGAAGCGAAACGACCGGGGGATGGCCCGGTCGGACATGATCCACATCAGCATGTGTGTCGACTCCGGCATGAGGGAGACGAAGTCCCAGAAGTTGTCGTGCGCCGTCTGCGCCTGGGGGAAGCCACGGTCGGGTGCCGGCTTGGCGGCGTGGATGAGGTCGGGGAACTTGATGGCGTCCTGGATGAAGAAGACGGGCATGTTGTTCCCGACCAGATCCCAGTTGCCCTCCTGCGTGTAGAGCTTCACTGCGAAGCCGCGCACGTCGCGGGCGAGGTCGGCGGAACCCTTGTTGCCGGCCACGGTCGAGAACCGCACGAACGCCGGCGTCCGCTCGCCGGCCCGCTGGAACAGGTCGGCGCGCGTCACATCGGCCAGCGACTCGTAGTTCTCGAAGAAGCCGTGAGCCCCGTAGCCCCGGGCGTGGACGACCCGCTCAGGGATCCGCTCGTGGTCGAAGTGGAAGATCTTCTCCCGGAAGTGGAAGTCCTCGAGGAGCTGGGGCCCGCGGTCCCCCACCGTCAGGGTGTTCTGGTCGTCGGCCACCGGCACACCTTGCTGGGTGGTCAGGGTCGGCCGCCCGTTGGCGGTCTGGTGGGTCTCGCCCCCCTGACCCCGCTCGTAGGTGCCGTCGCCGTGGTCCACGCTGTCGCGTCGATCGTTTGCCATCATCCAACTCCTCGTCTCGATTTGGTCCCGTCTCGACTTGTCGCCCGGCGGGGACACGCGTGACGACCCCAACTCCCCTACCCGTGACCCGATGGGCCAAACCTCGGCCCGCGGGTCGTGGATCGCGGCGTACAACCGGCCGACGGCGCGACCGGTCACCTCGCCCTGGTCACGACGCCGTGACGGAGGCGAACCGGGCAACCAGCTCGCGGTTGGAGGCCGGCGCCCGCCGGCGCGGTGACGCCACGGCCCGATCAGGGTTTGACGGGGGTCTGATGTGGGCATCGGCTCACCACCGATAGCCACGGAGGTGACGTGATGCCGACGCCCAGCGAGGGCCCCCTGTCCCGAGTCGAACGAAGCCGGACCCTCACCGACTGGGGTGAGCGGGTGCGCCCACTCGTCGAGCGTGCCGTCGGATCGGGCGGGCGACGCGACCTGCTCACCGGACGGTGGCTCGGTCATCCCGCCCATCCGATGATCGTCTTCGCCCCCCTCTCGTGCTGGTCGGGCGCCCTCCTCCTCGACCTCGTCGGAGGCCGGGGGGCCCGCCCGGGGGCCCGACGGCTGGTCGGTCTCGGCGTGCTGACCGCGGTGCCGGCGGCGGCGTCGGGGGCGGCCGACTGGCTCCACACCTCGGGTGCCGAGCAGCGGGTGGGGACGGCCCATGCCCTGCTCAACAATGCCGCCGTCGGCTGCTTCGGGCTGTCGTGGCGAGCCCGACACCGGGGGCGTCACGCCGTCGGGGTGCTGTGGGCACTGGCCGGTGCTGCCATCGGTGGGACGGCCGCCTATCTCGGCGGCCACCTCACCTACGCCCGGGGTGTCGGCGTCAACACCACGGCGTTCGAGGCCGGCCCCACCGAGTGGACCGACGTGGCCTCGGTCGAGGATTTGGCCATCGGCGGCCCCGCCGTGATCACGGCCGGCGCGGTGGCCCTCGTGGTGGTACGCCAAGGCGACCGGTTCTCGGTGCTCGAGGACCGGTGCACCCACCGGGGCGGTCCGCTCCACGAGGGCACCGTCGACGACGCATGCATCCGGTGCCCGTGGCACGGCAGTGCCTTCGCCCTGACCGACGGCGACGTGGTTGAGGGACCGGCGACGCGAGCCCAGCCCAGCTACGAGACCCGGGTGATCGACGGTCGGCTCCACCTGCGGCGTCACGAGGAGGGTGCGCTGCGGGTCAACACCGTCACGCCGGCCGGGCTGGGAACGAGCCGAGATGGGAGCTGAGCCGGTCGGACGGTCGATCGACGCCGTGGCCATCGTCGTCCCGGCCCGCGACGAGGCGGATCGGATCGGGGCCTGTCTCCGCTCGGTCCTCGACGCCCTCGATGGCGCCGGGGGGCGACGGGTCGAGATCATCGTGGTCGACGACGCAAGCGAGGACGAGACCGCCGCCGTCGCCGCCGCCACCCTGGCCGGGACGACCACGGAGTCCGTGATCCTGCGGGCCGACGCCCGGCAGGCCGGAGCGGCCCGGATCGTCGGCCTCGGTCACGTGGTCCGCCGAACGGCCCACCCGTCGCGGACCTGGATCCTGTGCACCGACGCCGATTGTGTGGTGCCCCCGTCGTGGATCGGGCGTCAACTGGTCCACGCCGAGGCTGGCGCGCCCGCCGTAGCCGGCGTCGTGTCCCTCCTCGACGATGCCGACGGGCGCCGCATCGGGTCGGCGTGGCAGCGTGACTACGGGCCGACCATCGCCCCCGACGGCACCCATCCCCACGTGCACGGGGCCAACCTCGGTTTCAGACTCGACGCCTACCTGGCCGTCGGGGGGTTTCGCCGGATCGACCACGCCGAGGACACCGAGCTGTGGCGGATGCTGCGGGCCGCCGGCCTGGCCCCCGTGGCCGACGCCGCCATCACGGTAGCCACCAGTGCCCGGCTGGTGGGCCGGGCCCGCCACGGCTTCGCCCACACCCTCGATCGACGCTACGGGACGGCGGAGCAGCGGGTGGCGTCGTGATCGCCCTTCACCACGACCGCCGCTACTTCGACGAGCGCTACGCCCGGTCCCCCGATCCCTGGCACATCGACGCCCGGTGGTACGAGGAACGAAAACGCCAGCTGACGATGGCGATGCTGCCCCGCCCCCGCTACCGCCGAGGGGTGGAACCGGGCTGCGGGAACGGCGCCCTGACCGAACGGCTGGCGGCCCGCTGCGACGAGCTCATCGCCTTCGATCTCGTGGCTGCGGCCGCCGCCCGGGCCGGCCGGCGACTCGCCTCCCAGCGCCACGTGCGAGTTCTGACCGAGTCGTTCCCGGCCTATTGGCCCGAGGGCACCGGCGACCTCGTCGTGTGGTCGGAGGTGGCCTACTACCTGACCGCCCCCGGCGAGGGGGCCGCCCTCCGGGGACTGAGGAGCTGGCTCGAGCCGGGCGGGACCCTGGTGACGGTCCACTACACCGGGGTCACCGACCATCCCCGTCCCGGGGCGGCCGTGGCCCCCTGGCTCGACTCCGTACCCTTCCTCAGCCGGCTGTCCGCCATGCGCGACCGCGACTTCGAGATCGGCGTGTGGCGGCGCAACGAGGAAGGGGCCCGGTGACCGCAACGACCGTGGCGTCGGGCCCTCGAGAGGGCGAGGCCGGTGCGGGAGACGGCGGCACCGCCCGACGGTGGCGTCGTCTCCTCGTCCGGGTGGCCGAATGGCGGCCCCCGCCGGTGCCGACGGTGGTCGTGGTCCCCCACCCCGACGACGAGTCCCTGATGTTCGGCGGGCTCATCGGCCACCAGCGGGATGGCGGCGTGCCCGTCACCGTGGTCGCCGTCACCGACGGCGAGGCCGCCTATCCCGACGTCGACCCGTCGGCCCTGGCCCTCCGCCGCCGGGGCGAGCAGGAGGCGGCGCTGGCGGTACTCGGCGTCGAGCCCGGGGCGGTGGTGCGCCTCGGCCTGCCCGACGGCGAGGTGGCGTCCCACCACGCCGCGGTGACCGACGCCGTGGCCGATCTGACCCCGCCCGGAGGGCTCCTCGCCGCCCCCTGGCTCGGCGATCACCACTGCGACCACGAGGCCACCGGCCGGGCCGTGGCCACGGCAGCGGCCCGGACCGGTGTCGACCTGGTCTACGGGCTGTTCTGGACCTGGCACCACACCGGTCCCGACCGGTCCGCCGCCGCCCCCTTGGGCCGGCTCCCGCTGGCCGACGGGGGCGCCCGCCGGCGGCGGGCCATGGCCGAGCACCGGAGCCAGACGACCGAGGGGTGCCTCCGTCCCATCCTGGGGGCGGCCGAGCTCGAGCCGATCCTCTGGGAGGCCGAGTACCACGTCATCATCACCGCCGGTTCCCCTGCCGGTTTCACCGGTCGGCGGTATCCTGCGCCCGCCGTGCCCGTTCCGGGGAGGCGATGAGATGGGGCCGGCCGGGTCGATGACGAGGTCGGCACCGGAGAACGGCGACGTCCGGTCCGTTCTTGCGCACCTGGTGCGCAGCGGTGGCCTCGACCTGGCCCCACCGGGCCGGGGCGACACGCCGCACCGCCATCGAGCGCTGTTCGACGTGGCCCGCCGGTGGCCGGTGGCGGTGGCCCGGTGTGCCGAGGCCCACACCGATGCGCTGGCCATCCTGGCCGAGGCGGGCCGGCGCCCGGTCGGGCCGGGAACTCTCTACGGCGTGTGGGCGTCCGGCGGCGATCTGTCGTTCGACCCGGCCTCGGCCACCGTGTCGGGCACCAAGCCGTTCTGCTCCGGGCTGGGGATCGTCGACCGGGCGCTCGTCACCACCGACGGCGGTACCGGTCCACTCCTGCTCGATCTCGACGTCGGCCCCGACCGACCGGGCCTGCGCCTCGACCGCAGCGGCTGGCGGACCTCGACCCTGGCCGCGGCCCGGACGGGCACCGTGGTCTTCGACCGGCATCCCACCGGGGACGGACGACCGATCGGCGGGCCCGGTTGGTACCTGGACCGACCCGGGTTCTGGCACGGGGCGTGCGGTCCGGCGGCGTGCTGGGCCGGGGCCGCCGCCGGTCTCGTCGACGTGGCCGAGGAACTGATCGACGACGACCCCCACCGGCGGGCCCACCTCGGCGCCCTCCGGGCCGCCACCTGGGCGGCGGGAGCCGTCCTCGACGCCGCCGGGCGGGAGATCGACCGCTGGCCCGACGACGGCGAGGCCGCCCGCTACCGGGCCCTGGCGGCCCGCCATGTGATCGAGCGGCACTGCGCCGACATCCTCGACCGGTTCGGTCGGGCGCTGGGCCCCCGCCCGTTCGTGGGGATGCCCGAGACCGACCAGCGCTTCGCCGACACCCACCTCTATCTTCGCCAGGACCACGCCGAACGTGATCTCCACCGCCTGGCCGACCTGCCACCCACCGCCGACCGGGCCGGCTGGGGGTACCGGCCCGCGACGGACGCCGACCCGGGCCGCTGACGTGGGCCGCTGACGTGGGATGGGTGAGGGTCGGACTGTCGGGCTGGAACTACCGGGCGGGGTACCGCCGGCGGCGCCGCCCCGGTCGGTGGGGCGCTCCCGCCGGTCGTGCCGCCCAGCTCCTCCAATCCCCAGAGGGAATCAGATCACGGCATTGGAGCGGAGTTCGGCGATCTGATCGGCGTCGTAACCCAGCTCCTGCAGCACCTCGTCGGTGTGCTCGCCGAGGAGCGGGGCCCGACGCTGGACGCCACCGGGGGTCTTCGACATCACCACCGGGAAGTCGGCCACCCGGGCCGGACCGTCGAGGGTCGGATAGTCGACCGGGGTGAGGGCGCCGATGGCCTCGATGTGGTCGTCGTCGAGCGCCTGCTGGGGCGAGTACACCGGTCCTCCGGGGATCTTCGCCGCCTCCATGGCGGCGAGGGCCTCGGCCGAGGTCCGCTCGGCGCACCAAGCCGCCATCCGGGCCGACAGGTACTCGCCGTTGTCGCCCCGGCTCTGGTCGTCCTTGAACCGCTCGTCGCCGGCCAGCTGTGGCTCACCGATCAGCTCGCACCACCGGGAGAACTGGTAGCCACCGATCACGCTGCACAGGATCCAGCCGTCGGCGGTGGCGAACACGTCGGACGGGCCGGCGGTCTGTGAACGGTTGACGGTGCCGACCCGGTCGACGTGGAGGAGCTCCTGCTCCAGGAGCAAGGCGTTGGAGATGGTGAGCGCCGAGCGCAGCAGTGCACCCTCGATGAGCTGACCCTCCCCGGTCTGATCGCGGTGGCGGAGGGCGGCCATGGTGGCGAAGGCGGAGAGGGCGGCGGTGCTGAAGTCGACATAGGGGACGGCGGCCCGGGTGGGCACGTCGGCCGGCCCGGTCATGTGCAGGTTGCCCGACATGGCCTGAGCGAGGCCGTCGAAGCCGACCTTGTCGCTGATCAGACCCCCGCTGGCGAAGGCGTTGGCGGTGGTGAGGATGATGTCGGGCTTGACCGCCCGCAACGAGTCGTAGTCGAGGCCCATCGTGACGAGCGTCCGGGGCGGGAGGTTCGCCACCACCACGTCGGCCGTGGCCACCAGCCGCTTCACCACCTCCCGCCCGTCGGGCTTGGTGACGTCGAGGGTCAGGCTCCGCTTGTTCCGACCCACCTGGAGGAACATGGCACCGGTACCGTCCGCCGCCACCGGCGTCACGAACCGGTCCTCGCCTCCTTCCCGCCGTTCGACCCGGATGACGTCGGCCCCGAGATCACCGAGCAGGGTGGCGCAGAACGGCCCCGCGATGTAACGCCCGAAGTCGACGACCCTGATCCCGTCCAACACCTGCATGATGACCGATCCCCCGTAACGGGACGCCGGCGCACCCCGTACCCCAGTGTTGCCGCCGACGGCGCCGGCCGTCGAGCCGACACCGCTGGCCGCCACCGGCGATGTCTGCCACGATGTCGCCCATGATGGCTGACAAGGTGAACCACGTCGGCGAGGCCAAGCTGTTCGCCCTGTGCCCGTCGAGCGAGAAGGACGTCCTGCGGTCCTTGGCCGTACCCCTCCGGGTGTCGGCCGGGGCCGACATCGTCGGTCAGGGCGACTTCGGCGCCACCATCGGCGTACTGCTGGAGGGTCGGGCCAGCATCTGGATCGGCGACGACCACATCGGCGACCTCGGCCCCGGCGACTGCTTCGGTGAGCTGGCGGTGCTGGCCCGGCCGGGGACACCCGGTCGGCGGGCGGCCCGGGTGCGGGCCGAGACCGAGGTCCGGGTCGACACGATCGGTCGCCGGGAGCTGGCCGAACACCTGGGTGACATCCCGACCGCGGCCGAGATGCTGCGCCAGCAGGCCGCCAGCTACGGCGCCGACACCTGATCGCAAGGCGGCACCCGGGGAGGCGGTGGGGCCAGGCCGTCGGCGTCTACAGCGGCTACAGCGTGAGCCAGGGGGTCAGCGTCGTCCCGCCCGACCATGTCACCTCGAACCGGATCGGGCCCGACAGGCCCGACGCCGACGCCCGCCCGCCATCGTCGACGGCGAGGGCCAGGCGGTCGTCCGGTCGACGGAGGGTGACCCCGACGGGGGCCGGTCGGGCCACGAGCTCGACGGTGTCGTCGCCGATGGCGACCTCGATCGACCCGTGACCGGTCTCGTAGGTCACGACCCGGGAGAAGGCAGTCGTCTGGGAGAACGCCATGACCTCGACGTGGTGGTCGTCGATGAGGCGGGCCAGCTCGGCGTCGAGGGTCCGCCACCCGAAGGCGGCGTAGGCGGCCTCGGTGGCATCGTCGGAGGGACGGTCGTCGGCCAATGAGTCACCGAGGAGGGAGAGGAGGGTGTCATCGTCCATAGGTGAGGTCATGACGGGCGCAATCCTCCGGTGATACGGGAAATCTCCGGGCTCGACCGCAGACCGTCGAGACAGCGGGCCCGGGTCGGTCCGATGCTGCCGATCGGCATCTCCAACAGCTGCGAGATGTCCTCGTAGCTGGGCGGGGGATCGAGCACGAGGAGTCGGAGGAGTTGCTGGCACCGGGCCGGCATCCGGGCGAAGGCGGCGGCCACCGCCGCCCGGTTCTCGTCGCGTTCCAGCCGCTCGCCGGGCTCGGGGAAGCTCGATAGGGCCAGATCGATGGTGTGCCCGAGATCGGTCGGCTCCTCGCTGGGGATCGTGCGCCCCCGCTGACGGACGACGCCGACACATTCGTTGCGGGCGGTCTGGCCGAGCCACCCCGCCAGCTTGGACGGCTCCCGGATCCGGTCGAGATGCTCGGCCAGGCGGAGCCACACCGTCTGGAAGACGTCCTTGGCCGTCTCGTCGTCGAAGCGGAACCCGCGCACCACGCTCCACACCAGCCCGGTGTGGCCGTCGACCAGTTGCCGCCAAGCGGCCGGGTCGCCGTTGCGGGCGGCCAGGACCGCGCCCTCCACGTCATCCATCGAAGCCAACTGTATTACCTGTGTCGTGGGCCTGATCGGTCGGTGGCGAACGACCACCACCGACGGCCTGTCCGTGGGAGAACGGGAAGAGAGGCGGGCCTCCCTCCCGGCCCACCGCTCTCCGCCACGGTGCGCCCACGACGACCGGGCGGCGATGTCACCGACACGGTGTTGGGGCGCACGGCATGGTGATGCCGGGGCGACGGCGTTGATACAAGATCCTGGCGATTCCGTCGAGGGCACCGGGGTTCGGTGCCGGTGACCCGACAGCCAGTCGAGACAATCAGTCGAGACAGTCAGTCGAGACAGTCAGTCGAGCATGTCCGACAGGTTGGGGCCGGGGCCCATGCGAGAGGGGGGGCGGTCCTGGAGACGCTTGGCGTCGCGGTTCTTGACCCGGTAACCCCGCTGGGTGGTGAGCCGCCAGAACAACACGGCCGTGGCCACGACCATGAGGGCGAAGACGATCAGGAGCTCCATCGGGCCCAGCGTAGACGGTGGGACGGCCACCGGTCGGGGCGATGTGACGGCCACCGGTCGGGGCGATGTGACGGCCGCTGGCCAGGCCGGTGCGACGGCCGCCGCTCGGGCGGGAGCCGCCGATGCCGCGGCGTGGTGGAATGGGGCCGATGCTCCTCGTCACCCTCGCCGAGACCTCGGCCGCCGTCGCCGCCACCACCAGTCGCACATCCAAGGGCGAGCTGCTGGCCACCACGATCGCCGCGCTCTCCCCGGAGGAGATCGTACCGGGCGTCGGCTTCCTCGTCGGCCGACTCCGCCAGGGATCGATCGGGATCGGTTGGGCCACGGTGGCGGGGCTCGACCTGGCCCCGGCCACCGAGCCGACGCTCACCGTGGCCGACCTCGACCAGCTGCTGAGCGCCGTGGCTGCCACCACCGGCCCGGGCTCGGTGGGGGCCCGGGCCCGGCTCCTCACGGCCACGCTGGGCCGGGCCACCCGGGTCGAGCTCGACTTCGTCCGCCGGCTCCTGGTCGGCGACCTGCGCCAGGGAGCCCTGGCCGGCGTCGTGACCGACGCTGTGGCCCGCGCCGCCGCTGTCCGCCCGGCCGAGCTGCGGCGGGCCGTGATGCTGCGGGGCGACCTGGCCGAGACGGCGGCGGTGGCCCTGACCACCGGCGCCGACGGGTTGGCCGCCATCGACCTCGAGGTCGGCCGACCCATCCAACCCATGCTGGCCTCGTCGTCGCCCGACGTGGCGTCGGCCGTAGAGGCCCTGGGCCTGGTACAGGTCGACTGGAAGCTCGACGGGGCCCGCATCCAGCTCCACGTCGACGACGGTCGGGTCGGCATCTACACCCGCAACCTCAACGACGTCACGGCCCGCCTCGGTCACATCGCGGCGGCGGCCCGCCACCTGCCCTGCCGCAGCGCCGTGCTCGACGGGGAGGTCCTCGGCTTCTTCGGCGAGGAGCGGACACCCCAACCGTTCCAGGACACCATGTCGGTGTTCGGAACCGAGGGCGGGGCCGACGGTTCGGGCTTGGAGCCCTTCTTCTTCGATCTGATGTTCCTCGACGGGAGAAGCCTCATCGACGAGGCCCTGTCGGCCCGATCGGTGGCCCTCGAGGGCCTGGTCGGTGACCGCGTCGTGCCCCGGATCACCACCGACGACCCCGACGTCGCCGCCGCCCACCTCGACGGCGCCCTGGCCGCGGGGCACGAGGGGGTGATGGTCAAGGCGGTCGACGGGCGATACGAGGCGGGGCGACGGGGCAGGTCGTGGCGCAAGGTCAAGCCGGTGCACACGCTGGACCTGGTGGTGCTGGCCGCCGAGTGGGGCAGCGGGCGGCGGCGGGGCTGGCTGTCCAATCTCCATCTCGGCGCCCGCGACGCCGCCACCGGCGAGCTGGTGATGGTGGGCAAGACCTTCAAGGGGCTGACCGACGAGCTCCTGGCGTGGCAGACCGACCAGTTCCTGGCCCGCAAGGCCGGCGAGCGCGACGGCGGCCGGACCGTGGTGATCGAACCCGGGCTCGTGGTCGAGATCGCCCTCGACGGGGCCCAGACGTCCACCCGCTACCCGGGCGGGGTAGCCCTCCGCTTCGCCCGGGTCAAGGGCTACCGGCCCGACCGCTCACCGGCCGACGCCGACACGATCGACGCGGTCCGGGCCCTGCTCTGAACGGGCGCCAGGCTGCCGGGGCCGAGCACCCAGGGGCAAGGGGCCGAAGTAGCCGCTGAGCACGCCGGCCTCCGGGTCGAAGCCGTTGGGGATGGACGAGAGCCCGACACCGAGTTGACCTCCACCCCGGTGCTGGCCGGTCACCTTCGCCCCGCCCCCATCGAACCGATCGGCCGGTCGGCCGGTCGGCCGGTCGGCGACCGACGTCGAGGACCTGTGGAGGCAGCCCGGAATGCGGATTGGACTGCCTCCACCAGGGCGGCGGCGACAGCCACCTGGCGGGGTGGCTGCTGCAAGGTGCAAGCGTTCCCGTTTGGCGGAAACGGTCTCGCTCGCAACGGCCTGTCTAGTCAACTCCGCCAACGAATACAACCAATTCTCCACGTGTGCAGGGAACGCTACCCAGGCGTGTACGCCAGATTGCCCAGCGCCGAGCGACATGATTCGATCTGCTCCTTGTCGAACGTCGCAGGTCGCACGTTGGTATCCCATCGTCGACAGGCAAGACCGCAGCCCGGCGGGTGGGTCCCCAGCGGCTGCCGGCGCCCGACTTGAGGGCTCCTAGCAGCACACCTAGCGTTCGGCGATGAGCTCGATCGGGCCCCAGCCGACATGATCACCCCAGGCGACATCGGACCGGGGATCCTCGATGGACTGCGGGTCCTCGACTTCACCCGCGTCGTGGCGGGGCCATGCCTGACCAGAGCCCTCGCCGACCTCGGGGCCGAGGTGATCAAGATCGAGCCGCCCGAGGGCGACCTGCTCCGTACCGGATGGCCCCGGCGGGGCGACATCGCCGTGCTGTTCGCCGGCCAGAACGCAGGGAAGCGCTACGCCTCGCTCGACCTCGGTCAGCCCGGAGCGGTCGACCTCGCCCTCGACCTGGCCGAGCGGTGCGACGTGGTGGTGGAGAACTTCCGACCGGGGGTGGCCGACCGTCTCGGCATCGGCTACGCCGCGGTGCGGGCCCGACGGGCCGACATCGTGTACTGCTCGGTGTCGGGCTACGGGCAGGATGGGGGCTCGGCCCTTCGTCGGGCCTACGCGCCCGTCGTCCACGCCGAGGTCGGCCTCCTCCACCACAAGGCCAAGGAGTGGGGCAGCGGGCCCCGACCGGAACCCGTGTCGCACGGCGACATCGCCGCCGGCATGGCCGGCGCCCACGGTGTGCTGGCCGCCCTGTGGCGACGGGAACGCACCGGCCAGGGGGCCCACATCGACGCCTCGATGTGCGAGGCCATGATCGCCCAGAACGAGTGGACGGCGGTGGAGGTCAACGGGGGCCCCGACTACGACCGGTCGCCGTTCCGGCCGGCCAGGGCAGCCGTCGTCCAGATCGGCGATGCCGACGGCACGTGGGTGGCCATTCCCGGGAGCCCCGCCGCCGTGTTCCCGACCTACGCCCGGCTCTCGGGCCGGCCGGAGCTCCTCGACGACGAGCGGTTCGCCACCTTGGCCAGCCGGGGCGCCCACCTGGCGACCTGCCTCGAGCACCTGGCGGCGTGGGCCGCCACCTTCGACGACTTCGACACCTTCGAGGACGTGTTGTCGAACGGGGCCCGACTCCCCGTGGGCCGGGTCCGCAGCATCGCCGAGACGGTCGACACCGACTGGGCCGTCGACCGCAACGCCTTCATCGAGGTGCCGAGCGGCGACGCCACGGTTCTCGTCAACCGGGGGGCGTTGCGCATCGGCGGCACCGACGTCGGCCCCCGTCACGGGATCAAGCATCTCGGGGCCGACAACCGGGCCGTGCTCGGCGACGTCCTCGGCCTCGGTGCCGAGGCCATCGACGAACTGTTCCAGCGGGGCGTGATCGTCGAGGAGACCGACCCCGATCGGGCCACACCGGCCCTTGGGTGACCCGGGTCGGGCCGTGCCGGCCCTGAGTGACCCGGGTCGGGCCGTGCCGGCCCTCAGTGACCCGGGTCGGGCCGTGCCGGCCCTCAGCTCTCCGGGTCGAGCGGGGCGGTGGCGAGCGAGACCCCGGTGCTGGTGGCGAACGGGCCGTCGGCGTCGACGAGGGTGGCCGAACCGAGCGAGAGGCCGTCGGCGGCCAGCTGCTGGGACACCTCGACCCCGATCCACGGACCGCGGGGATAGCGGGCCAGGGCCAGTGTGTAATCGGCGTTGATGTAGTGCAGGCCCTCGTCGCCGCTGTTGGCCAACGGGCAGGCCAGATCACCGGTCAGGGCCGCCCGCACGAGAGGGCTGACGGGCTCGTCGTCGACGAGGAGGGCGGTGTCGTTGGTCCACAACCGCGACCGCTCCCCCGTTCCGAAGCCGCCGGCCACGGTGCGGATCAGCCACGGCCCGTCGGGTCCGTCGGCGGCGGGCGGCACGGTGTCCGGATCGGGCCACGACTCGGCGTCCGGGCGCCAGATCCGACCGGGTGGCTCCTCCCCCGTGGCCAGGACCACGGCGGTGACCCTGGCCACCTCGTGGCCGTCGCAGGTGAGGTGGGCGTCGACCACCCGGATGCGTCGACCGTGGCGGACCGGGCGGACGGTGACCTGGACGGGGGCCATGGCCGCCGGGCGGAACAGGTCGACGGTGAGGCGGGCGGCCCGCCACCCGGCCTCGACGACGTCGGCCTCGATGACCCGGGCTGCCAGGCCACCGAGGAAACGGCCGTGGAGCATGTCGGGCGACCAGGGCCCACGGGCGTCGGGACGGGGACGGAAACCGTCGGGACCGGAATCGAACCAGGGAGCGATCACCGCCGGTGGTCTAGCGCGGGACCGGCGCCGGCCACAACCCGGCCCCGGCGGCGACGGGTCGGGTTCGGCCCCGGGCACGCTGGAGCCATGATCGACCTCCGCTCCGACACCGTCACCCAGCCGTCGCCGGCCATGCGGTCGGCCATCGCCGCCGCCGTGGTCGGCGACGACGTGTGGGGCGACGATCCGACCGTGGCCGAACTGGAGGTGACCACGGCCGGGCTGTTGGGCAAGGAGGCGGGGCTGTTCGTGCCCTCGGGCACCCAGGGCAACCTGTGCGCGCTCATGGCCCACTGCCAGCGGGGCGACGAGTACCTGGTGGGCGAGGGGGCCCACACCTACCGCTACGAGGCGGGCGGGGCCGCCGTGTTGGGCAGCATCCAACCCCAGCCGGTCCGCACCCTCGACGACGGGCGGCTCGACCTCGACCACGCCGAGGCGGTGATCAAGCCGGACGACGCCCACTTCGCCCGCAGTCGACTCCTGTGCCTGGAGAACACGACCGACGGTCGGGTCCTGACCGGGCAGTTCCAGGCCGAGGCGGCCGCCCTGGCCCGTCGCCGCGGCCTGGGCCTGCACCTCGACGGGGCCCGGCTGTGGAACGCCGCGGTGGCCCAGGGGTTGGCGCCGGCCGAGGTGGCGGCCCCGTTCGACACCGTGTCGGTCTGCCTGTCGAAGGGCCTGGGGGCACCGGTGGGCTCCGTGCTCGTCGGCCCCGCCGACCTCGTGGCCTCGGCCCGCCGGTGGCGCAAGATGCTGGGCGGCGGGATGCGCCAGTCGGGGCTCCTGGCCGCGGCCGGGCTCCACGCCCTCGAGCACAACATCGACCGCCTGGCCGACGACCACGCCAACGCCGCCCGGCTGGCCGAGGGGCTCGATGCCATCGACGGTGTCGCGATCACCGGCTGCGCCACCAACATGGTGTTCGCCCGCTTCGGCGTCGACCCGGCGCCGGTCGTCGCCGCCGCCGCAGAGGCCGGGGTCCGCCTCGCCATCAACGGCCGCACGTGCCGGATGGTGACCCACCTCGACGTCGACGGCGACGACATCGAGGCCGTGATCACCCTGGTCGACAAGGCGCTGGCCGGCTCCGCTTGAGAGGTGGCGGCGGCGACATGCGATACTTTGCCCCGGCGCCATCGATGCCGAAGAGTAGAGATCGACGTCACCAGCCGACCCCGGAGCACCCCATGGCCAACGACGACAACGACGCCCCCAACCTCCCCGCCGGTCCCGAGTACGACGCCTATCGGGCCGCCTACGAGGCGTCGCCCCTGCGCGACGTGCCGTTCGAAACGATGTCGGGGGTACCGGTCGAGCCGGTCTACGGCGACGCCCCGTACCCCGGCCAGTACCCGTACACCAGGGGTGTCTACCCCACCATGTACCGGTCGCGGCTGTGGACGATGCGGATGTTCGCCGGGTTCGGCACGGCCGAGGACACCAACGCCCGGTTCCACGACCTGCTCAACAACGGCGTCACCGGGCTGTCGACGGCGTTCGACATGCCGACCCTGATGGGTCGCGACTCCGACAGCCACTGGTCGACCGGGGAGGTGGGCCGGGCCGGCGTCGCCGTCGACACCCTGGCCGACATGGAGGACCTGTTCTCCGGTATCGACCAGTCGACGGTGTCGACGTCGATGACGATCAACGGGCCGGCCGCCATCGCCCTGGCCATGTACGTGGCGGCGGCGGAGAAGAACAACGTGGCCCGGGCCGACCTGGCCGGCACGATCCAGAACGACATCTTCAAGGAGTACCAGGCCCAGAAGGAGTACATCTATCCGCCCCGACCGTCGGTCAGGATCGTCACCGACATGATCCGCTTCACCGCGGCCGAGATGCCCCGTTGGCACCCGGTGTCGATCTCCGGCTACCACATCCGGGAGGCGGGCAGCACCGCGGCCCACGAGTTGGCCTTCACCCTGGCCAACGGGTTCGCCTACGTGGAGGCGGCCATCGCCGCCGGGGTCGACGTCGACGAGTTCGCCGGCCGGCTCAGCTTCTTCTTCAACAGCCACATCGACTTCTTCGAGGAGATCGGCAAGTTCCGGGCCGCCCGTCGCATCTGGGCCCGGTGGATGAAGGAGCGCTACGGGGCCACCGAGGAGCGGTCGCTGCTGTGCCGCTTCCACTCCCAGACCGCCGGGGTGTCGCTCACTGCCCAGCAGCCGGAGATCAACATCGCCCGGGTGGCCATCCAGGCCCTGGCGGCCGCCCTGGGCGGGACCCAGAGCCTCCACACCGACTCCTTCGACGAGGCCCTGGCCCTCCCGACGGAGAAGGCGGCCCGCATCGCCCTGCGGACCCAGCAGATCGTGGCCCACGAGACCGGGGTGGTCAACGTGGCCGACCCCCTCGGGGGCGCCCCCTTCGTCGAGTGGATGACCGACGAGATGGAGCGGCAGGCCGAGGCCGTCTTCGCCCACCTCGACGACCTGGGCAACGGCTCGATCCTGGAGGGCGTCTACGCCGGCATCGAGAACGGCTACTTCGTCGGTGAGATCGCCGACGCCGCCTACCGCTTCGAGCGGGAGGTCAACGCCGGGCGGCGGGTCATCGTCGGCGTCAACCAGTTCACCGATGGAAGCGACGGCCGCCAGGAGTTGTTGCGCATCGACGCCGAGACGGAGAACTACCAGCTCAAGCGGTTGGCCGACGTGAAGCTCCGCCGCCACGACGACGCCGTGCACCGCACCCTGGCCGAGGTCCGGGCCACCGCCGCCGACCCGACCCGCAACCTGATGCCGCCGATCATCGACGCCGTCAAGGCCTACGCCACGCTGGAGGAGATCGTCATGGCCATGGAGGCCGAGTTCGGCACCTACGTGGAGAAGGCGATCATATGACGGGTTCCGACGGCGCGGCCGACGCCAAGCTGCGCATCATCCTGGCCAAGCTGGGCCTCGACGGCCACGACCGGGGCCTCAAGGTCGTGGCCCGCATCCTGCGCGACGCCGGCTTCGAGGTCATCTACCTCGGCCTCCGCCAGACCGCCGAGTCGATCGTGTCCGCCGCCGAACAGGAGGATGCCGACGCCATCGGCCTGTCGATGCACAACGCCGGGCACATGACGCTCGCCCCCAAGATGCTGAAGGCGTTGGCGGCGGCCGAGCTGTCGATCCCCGTCATCGTGGGGGGGATCATCCCCGACGACGACGTCCAACCCCTGTACGACGCCGGGGTGGCGGCGGTGCTCGGCCCGGGGGCATCGGCCGAGGAGGTGGCCCGCGCCGTTCGCGACGCGGTGACCGCCACGGCCCGGTGACACCCCCGGCGTCGGCGGACGACATCGAGACCCTCTACAAGGCGGCCCGGGACGGGCACCGCCGGTCGCTCGGGCGCCTGCTGACCAGGGTCGAGCGGGGCGGTGACGCCGCCGACACCATCAGCGAGCTGGCCCATTCCGACGCCGGCAACGCCCACATCATCGGTATCACCGGCGCTCCCGGGGCCGGCAAGTCGACCCTGACGGGTCAGCTGGTGGCGCTCCTCGTGGCCCAGGGCCGCAAGCCCGCCATCCTCGCCGTCGACCCCTCGTCGCCCCTGACCGGGGGCGCCATCCTCGGCGATCGGATCCGCATGGACGATGTCGTCGAACCCGGGGCCGAGCCCTCGACCGCCTTCATCCGTTCCATGGCCACCCGGGGCCATTCCGGGGGCCTGGCCCTGGCCGTGCCCCTCGCCGTGCGCCTCTTCGACGCCGCCGGCTACGACCCGGTGATCATCGAGACGGTCGGCGTGGGCCAGGTCGAGGTCGACGTGGTGGGGGCGGCCGACACCGCCATCGTGGTCATGACCCCCGGCATGGGCGACGCCGTCCAGGCCAACAAGGCCGGACTGCTCGAGGTGGCCGACGTGTTCGTCGTCAACAAGGCCGACCGGCCGGGGGCCAACGACGTGCGACGGGATCTCGAGCTGATGCTCGACCTGAGCCACCTGACCGGCCAGGAGTCGGCCGACGGGTACCGGCCCCCGATCGTGATGAGCTCTGCCCTCGACGGCACGGGGGCCGACGACGTCCTCGACGCCGCCATGGCCCACCTCGCCCATCTTGAGGCCACGGGCGGTCGCACCACCCGCCGCCAGCACCGCATCCGGACCGAGATCCAGGCCCGGATGGAACAGGAGCTGGCGGCCATGACAGAATCGGTGCTGTCGTCGGCGGCCGGCCAAGCCATCCTGAGCGAGGCGGAGAGCGGGCTGATCCCGCCCACCAAGGCCAGCGCCGAACTGCTGATCACACTCGTCGACCACGCCGGAGATCCGACATGAGCCCCACCACCGAACCGATCTACCTCGTCGACGGGGCCCGGACCCCGATCGGCCGCTTCAACGGGTCGCTGGCCGGTTTCTCCGGCACCGACCTGGGGGGCCTGGCCATCGCCGGTGCCCTGGAGCGGGCCGGGGTGCCGGCCGACGCCGTCGACCATGTGGTCATGGGCCATGTCCTCACCGCCGGTGAGGGCCAGTCGGGGGCCCGCAACGCCAGCGTGAAGGCCGGGGTCGGGATGGAGGTCCCGGCGGTCACGGTCAACAAGGTCTGCCTGTCGGGCATCCAGGCCGTCAACTACGCCGCCATGCTGGTCGCCACCGGCCAGGCCGACGTCGTGGTGGCCGGGGGCATGGAATCGATGACGAACGCCCCCTACCTCCTGCCCAAGGGCCGCCAGGGCTACGGCTACGGCCACGGCCAGGTGCTCGACTCCCTCCTCCACGACGGCTTGACCTGTGCCATCGAGTCGGTGCTGATGGGTGAGGGCACCGACCGCTACGCCAACACCGAGGGCATCGCCAGGCAAGCCCAGGACGCCTACGCCGCCGAGTCGCACGAGCGGGCCGCCCGGGCCATCAAGGACGGCGTCCTCGAGAGCGAGATCGTGCCCGTGGCGGTCCCCCAGCGCAAGGGCGAGCCGCTGAGCTTCAGCGAGGACGAGGGGGTCCGGCCCGGCACCGACGTCGCCTCCCTGGCCGGCCTCCGCCCCGCCTTCGTCGGCGACGGCACGGTCACCGCCGGCAACGCCTCCCAGCTCTCCGACGGGGCGTCCGCCCTCGTCGTGGCGTCGGCCGCCGCCGTCGAGCGGCTCGGGGTCACCCCCCTGGCCGAGCTCGTGTCGTACGGGCAGGTGGCGGGGCCCGACAACTGTTCGCTCCTGCGTCAGCCGTCGAACGCCATCCTCGCCGCCCTTGAACAGGCCGGGCTGAGCGTCGGGGACATCGACCTGTTCGAGATCAACGAGGCGTTCGCCGCCGTGGCCCTCGGCTCGGTCGATCACCTCGGCATCTCGACCGAGATCGTCAACGTCAACGGCGGGGCCATCGCCGTCGGCCACCCCCTCGGCATGTCGGGCAACCGGATCACCCTCGCCGCCATGCACGAGCTGCGGCGTCGCGGTGGCGGGTTGGCGGCGGCCGCCCTGTGCGGTGGCGGCGGCCAGGGCGACGCCCTGATCATGCGGGTGGCGGCCTGAGGCACGGGCCGACAGCCTGACGCACGGGCTGGCGGCCTGAGGCGCCGCCTGCGATCGACGGGTCCGGCCCCGTGTGAATCGGGTATGAAACGGTGCCTGATCTCCCTCGACGGGTCGGTCGGGGCGCCGTTAGAGTCGGACCCGAGGAGTAGAAGCAGTCAGGCACGGCCGGGTCATTGCTCCGCCATCCGACGCTCCAGCGTGAGAAAGGCGGCCCTCCATGCCCGACACCACTGCCTCCAACCCCGGTTCCGACACCCCCGGCGATGCCGAGTACGACTTGGCCGAGCTGCGGCTCGAGTCGACGATCGGCGGGCTCGGTGTCGAGGACGAGAACCGCTCGATCCCCGTCATCAGCCTCGCCGACTTCGAGGGGCGCCGGGCCGAGATCACCGACGAGCTGTGGGCGGCGGCCACCCGGGTCGGCTTCTTCCAGCTCAGCGATCACGGCATCCCCCAACCGGTGATCGACGGCGCCTTCGCCGCCGCCGCCGACTTCTTCGCCCTTCCCGACGAGGTGAAGGGCCAGTACCCGTGGCGGCGCAACCTCAACGCCGGCTGGGAGTCGAAGACGCAGGTCCGACCGTCGACCAGGGTGGCCGACCAGAAGGAGTCGTACCAGATGACCCGGCCCCACATGGACCTGCCCGACGTCGGCAGCCTGTGGCCCACCGAGGCGGAGCTGGCCGGCTTCCGGGCCACGGTGCTCGACATGGAGCGCCGCTGCTGGCGGGTGGCGATGGACGTGCTGTCGTGCTTCGCCGAGCGTCTCGGCTACGACCGGGAGTTCCTCACCCGGGCCCACGACCCCGAGGGCGAGGGCTACCAGAGCACCCTGCGCCTCCTCCACTACTTCCCCATGAGTGGCGACGACTTCAAGGGTGGTCAGTGGCGGGCCGGAGCCCACACCGACTACAACTGCCTGACCCTGCTGTTCCAGCGCACCGGCCAGTCGGGCCTCCAGGTCTCCCCCGGCACCGACGCCGCCAACGCGGTGTGGACCAGCGTGGATCCCCGCGACGACATCATCACCTGCAACATCGGCGACATGCTGATGCGGTGGAGCGACGACCAGCTGCGGTCGAACTTCCATCGGGTGCGGGGGCCCCGCCAGGGCGAGGATGCCGGGTCACGCTACAGCGTGGCGTTCTTCGCCCAAGCCAACAAGCCGGCCCTGATCGAGAGCCCGACGGGCCGGTTCGAACCGATCACCGCCGGCGACTTCCTCCAGCAGCGGGTCAACGCCAACTTCGTGGCCTGATCCGAGGCCGGGGTAGTGGATCTTCAGCTGCTCGCCGGCGCTCAGGTCCAAGGTCATCTGGCCGGTGATCTCGGCGGTGAGCGTGATCTCAACGCTTTGGCCGCTCTTTGCGTCGATCGTCGGCGAGCCCGCCGAGCAATGGTCGATGGTCGATGGTCGATGGTCGATGGTCATGTTGGCCGGTGCCCTGGTCGACGCGGTGTCGGCTATCCAACCGATACCGTCACGGATCAGCGGAAGGATGGTGGTGTGTGTCTTCCTTGCGTCGGAGCCCGGGCGCTGTTGGTCCGCTCGTCGACAAGACCGGTCCAGGTGGCGCCGCAGCCGCTGTCTGAGCTGAGACCCAGAGCACGAAACCGTCGCCGTCGCTGCCACCGGTGATGATTTCTCGGACACCTCGGCCCGGTAGACGTCGGAGGGGTCAGTGTTCATGTCGATCGTGACGACGCCCAAACTCAAGTGAAGATCTGCGGCCATCGTGGGACCTGGGTCGCTGCCATCTCAAGGCTGGGTCTATAAAAGAGGGGTGGAATCAGGGGCTCGGGCCGGGCCTAGGCATTGGGAGGAGGCCTAACAGTCGGACTTCCAGCAACCAGACGCATCTGGCGAGCTAACCGATACCGCAACTCGCGCCGCTCATGCTTTGCGGGACGGGGCACAGGGTACTCAATCGACCCGTGAGCGCAACCTGGAAGCATGTCATCTTGTGGCGAATGGACAACGCCAAGATGAAGCTCACGAACTGTGGCAGCGGAAAGCGAATAGGCGAGCGTATACCCCTGGGAAGGAGTGAGCGCTACCTCGATTCCAGCGGCATGCACCTTCTCGACGTGCTCAGCCCAGAACACCGAGAGATCCGGGTTGAACTGAACAGAGTTAGACGGGTCCTGGACACGCGGCAGCCATTGGGCGTCATCGCTATCCCATTCTAGGCAATCAGGATCATCCTTGACCGACCGCCACAGATGATGTTCATCGTCGATAGCTCCGACACGGCCGCACGGGAGGTCCATGTCAAGCGTGGTCGCCAATCGCCTTAAGGAGACCATCGAAGACGGCACGGTCCAACGCGAGTGTGCCGCTGTGCTCTTCGTTGGTCATCCGATTGACCGTAACTGCTCAGCCTGTGGGTAGCCAGGGTGTGGCGGTGTAGAGCTGTTGGAGGAGGGGGAGGCTGGGCTGGTGGTGTTTGTGGCCGGTTTGGATGTAGGAGCGGATGGTGCAGAA